>CAYRNR010000097.1:0-34638 GCA_964425605.1 uncultured Rickettsiales bacterium
GCATCGGGGTTCCCTCAGGCCGCTCCCGGCCGGGCCGCTCCCGGCCGGGCCGCTTCGCCGCCGACCCAGCGGCGGTGGTGCCACAGCCACTGCTCCGGGTGGCGGGCGATGGCCTGCTCCACCGACGCGTTGACCTCGCGGGTCAGCTCATCCACCTGCGCCGAGATGGCCCGCGCGCCGCGCGTGGGCCAGATGGGTGGCGAGATGTGTACCCGGTGGCGTAGCCCGACGGTGCGGTGGATGGTCACCACGACCAGGGGCGCGCGGGCGCGCAGGGCGATGCAGGCGGCGGTCCTCGAGTGGAGCGCGGACCGTCCGAGGAACGGCGAGCGCAGGGCCCGGCCGCGCGGCCGCTGGTCCACGGTGATGCCCAGCACCTGTCCGCGGCGCAGGGCGGACAGCATGGCCGACAGCTGCTCCGGGCCCTCCTGGAGCACCCGGGTCCCGGCGCGGCTCCGCTGCCGGTTGACCCAGCCGTTGGACCGATCGCTGGACAGGGGCCGCGTCATCATGGCGGTGTCGAAGCCCAGACGGCGCGACACCGAACCCAGCAGCTCCCAGTTGCCCAGGTGGGCCGACGCGACGACCACGCCCCGCCCGGCGGCGGCCGCGTCGCGCAGGTTGTTTTCGCCCTCGACCTCCACCAGCCCGAAGAAGCGGTCGTCGTCCAGCGCCACCAGCCGGGGCAGCTCGAGCACGTTCAGCGCCAGGCTGCGGCAGCACTGCCGGACGATCCGGCGGCGGCCGGATTCACCCGGGTCCACGGTGCTGGCCGAGAGGTTGTCCAGCGCCACGCCGCGGCGGACGCGCACCAGGTAGAACCACAGATCCCCGAGCATGGCCGACGCCGAGCACAGCAGCGGCGCAGGCAGGTGCGAGAGCAGAGCCAGGATCCAGCGCGTCACGGGATGCGGATCATCCTCCGGATGGTGTCCTCTCCGAGGTCCCATCGCAGACACGTCTCTACCACGATCCAGTCCATCCGGGGTCTCCACGTTGGGGGAATCCGCACGGCGTCCTTGGCCGTGGTGAGCACGAACCGGGCCCCGCAGGCGGTGGCCGCGCGCTCGGCACCGTCCAGCTCCTCGTCGCCGAAGCGGTGGTGGTCCGCGGCCGCGCGGGTGTGGACCACCTCGGCGGCCAGGGCGTCCTGGGCCGTGGCGACGAGGGATCCGGGTCTGCCCAGGGCGCACACCACGGCGACGGGCGCGCCCGCCAGCGAGGCGGATTCGACGGCCTCGGCGCTCGCGTAGTTCCACAGCTTCGCGGGCACCTTTCGACACAGCGCCCTGGGCCCGCCGTAGCTCAGTGTATTCGTGAGCTGTTCTACCGTAAGTTCATTGTTTTTCTGAGGAACGTCGGAAACGAAGATCACCGCGTCCGCGCGCCCTGAAGCGCGAGTTCCCTCCCTGAGCAGGCCGCCGGCCAGGTCCCCTTCGGCGCCCTCGACCGGCACGATCAGGAGGTCCCGATCCCGGCGCAGGCGGTGGTGGGAGAACGCGTCGTCGAGCACGAATCCACCCACGTCGTGCCGGGCGAGCACCGCCGCGGACGAGGCCACCCGGTCGGCGCCGACCCCGACCGGGATCCCCGGTCGCGCGGCAGCGGCCATCACCGCCTCGTCCCCGAACCGCGCCGACCAGCCCTGCGCCGTCTTGCGCTGACCGTCCGCGGCGATGGAGCGGCCCCACAACGGCCCGTCGTCCTCCTCGCAGACCAGCACCGAGGTCCCGCCCTCGCCGCGATACCCCTTCATCAGCAGCGCGCAGTCGTCGGTCAGCAGGTCCAGCGCCAGCGGCGTCTTGCCCGCGCCGCCGAAGTGCAGCGAGCCCACCGAGATGGTGAAGCGGTCGAGGGAGGCACGGGGCAGCAGCCCGCTGAGGAACACGCCGCGGTGCAAGGCGGCGCCCGCGCGGTAGGGCAGATCCACGAGCCGCGCCAGGGGTCCGTCGATCACAGCAACCCCCCGCCGCGCATCCAGGTCAGGGTCGCTGCGCGGCCATCCAGCTCCGGCAGCAGGTGCTCGACGTCCACGGGCTCGTCAGCACGGGTCGGGATCTCGCCCCGGAACGGGACCTGGACCCCCGCGTCCACGAGGCGCGCGGCCTCGTCCTCCTGGTGCTCCAGCAGCGGGCCGGTGAGCAGGCGGCTGCCCGCCACCAGCGGCTCGAGCAGGTCGTGGGCGCGGGGACCGCGGAGGCTCCCCCCCACCAGGGTCCAGCGCGCGGCCTGGTAGGCCGCGGCCAGCTCCCCGACCGTGTCGAGGATCAACACCTCCCCGGCGTCGAGGTGGGCCGGCCGGGCGCTCCGCCGCACCGGGCGCAGGCCGCAGTCGCGGACCTCCCCCTCGACCTGCTCCAGGCGATCGAGGTGCCGCGGCGCAAGCAGCATGGGCCACGCGCCGGTCTGCAGCAGCGCCGACTCCTCCCCTTCGTGGGTGCAGCCCCCCACGATCCAGGCGCGACCGGGCACGAGCTCGTGGAGGAGCCTCGCGACGGGGGCCGCCGGGCTGGGCGGCGCGGGCAGCTTGATGCGGCCGCAGTGCCGGATCTTGGCCTCGGGTACGCCGAGCTCGGCCAGCCGCGCGGCCGTGGCCGTGTCCGCGGTGGCGAACCGCTTCACGAGGTTGCCGATGAGGCCGAACCAGGTCCTGCCGGGCGCCGTGCTGCAGCGGCGGAAGGTGCGCTCGGACATGCGCGCCCCCACCACCCCCACGCCCACCCCCTCGTCCCGCGCTGCGGCCAGCACGCCCGGCCACAGCTCCGACTCCACCAGCCACAGGGCCTTCGGCCGCAGCTTGCGCAGCAGGATGCGCGTGGACAGCCGATCCATCGGCCCCGGCCCCCTGCCGTGGCCGTAGCCGCGGTCCTCGGCCCGCTGGAGCCCTTCGGGGGTCCCGCTGGTGAGGTAGACCGAGGGGCCGTCGGCCTCCATGAGCTCCAGGAGGCTGCCCGCGGCGGTGACCTCGCCCATGGAGGCCCCGTGCACCCACAGGTCCGACGGCGCCACCGGCCAGCGGGGCGACACCGATCCCAGGCGGAAGCCCAGCACCTGCAGGGGACGAAGCACCGGGCTCATCGCCCCACCAGCTCCTCGGCGCGGACCGTGGCCGCGTCGAGCTGACGTTGCAGCGCCTCGATGCCCGCGCGCTTGCCCTCGACGGTGTTCTCGACGGCCACGGGTTCGCCGTAGACCATCCACGCGGACGTGAAGGGCCAGGGGATCTGCAGGCGGTCCCACGATTCGAGCATCCAGCGGTGCTTCATGGCCGCGCTGATGGGGATCAGGTAGGCGTCGGTCTTGGCCGCCAGCGTCGCGGCCCCCTCCTTGGCCTCCTCGCGGGGGCCGCGCGGGCCATCGACCGCCAGGCCGCCGATGTTCCGGCGGTCCTCGAGCAGCAGGCGCTTCATCTCGAGCAGCGCCGCCACCCCACGGCGGGAGCTGCTGCCGCGGACCGTGGTGTATCCGTAGTGCTCCACCACCTTCTTCTGCAGGGTGCCGTCGGCCGAGAGGCTGACCATGATGATCACCGAGTCGCCCTCGTGCATCTTCAGCATCACCGCCTGGCGGCCGTGCCAGAAGCTGTAGATGAGCCGCTCGCCCCGGGCGACGAGGGCGTCCACCGCCCCGCGGCCCTCGACCTTGCAGCGGACCGTGGCCGTGAGCAGGCGCACGCCGAAGGCGATCAGGGCGCCCAGGACGCGCTTGCCGAGGGGGTCCACGGTCAGACCTCGCCCACCTGCCGCGCGAGCAGCCGGCTGTACTCCCCGCCCCGCTGCAGCAGGTCGTCGTGGGAGCCCTGCTCGACGATGCGGCCCCTGCGCAGCACCACGATCCGGTCGGCGTTGCGCACCGTGGACAGGCGGTGGGCCACCACCAGGGTGGTCTTTCCGCGCATCAGCTGCTCGAGGGCGGCCTGCACCTCGGCCTCGGACGCGGAGTCCAGGTTGCTCGTGGCCTCGTCGAGGATCAGGATCGGCGCGTCGCGCAGGATCGCTCGCGCGATGGCGATGCGCTGGCGCTGGCCACCCGACAGGCGCACCCCGCGCTCGCCGATCCGGGTGTCGTAGCCCCCGGGCAGCGCTTCGATGAACTCGTGGGCGCTCGCCGCGCGCGCCGCAGCTCGCACGTCCTCGTCGGTGGGACCGGATTCGGCGTAGCGGATGTTCGCCTCGACCGTGTCGTCGAACAGGAACGTCTCCTGGGTCACCACGGCCGTGTGTCGCCGCACCGACGCCACGGTGAGCTCCCGCAGATCGTGATCCTCGATCCGCACCGCGCCGGCGGTGGGATCCGCGAACCGCAGCAGCAGGTTCGCCAGCGTGGTCTTGCCCGCGCCGCTCTCCCCCACCACGGCCACCACCTCCCCGGCCGGGATGGACAGCTCCACGTCCCGCAGCACGTCGGTCTCCCCGTCGTACGAGAACCCCACGCCGTCGAAGCGCACCGAGCAGGACCGCGAGTCCAGGGCCTCCGCCCCGGGTTCGTCCTGGATCGCCGGCTCGGTGTCGAGGACGTCGAATACCCGCTCGCACGCCCCCATCGCCTGCTGGTACAGGGCCATCAGCTGGGCCATCCCCTTGAGCGGCTCGTTCATGAGCGACAGGGAGATCAGGAACGCCACCAGCGACCCGGGCGTGGACGTGCCCCCCAGCACCTGCAGGCCCCCCAGGTACAGCACCACCGCCACCGCCGCGGCCGTGGCCAGCTCCACCGTCGGCCCGCCGCCGATCTCGTACATCACCTTGCGTAGCTGCATCCGGAACTGGTTGCCGTTGAGCCGCTCGAAGCGCTCCACCTCCCGGTCCTCGCCGCCGAACGCCTGCACGACCCGCATCCCCGACAGGTTCTCCTGAAGCGCGCCCGACATCTCCCCCAGCGCCCCCAGGTACTTTCGCGTGTACTTCCTGACCCCGCGGCCGAATCGGTGGATGAGCAGGTACACCACCGGCAGCAGCGCCACCGCCACCAGCGTCAGCTTCCACTCCTGATAGAACGCCGCCCCGAACAGCGCCACCAGCGTCAGCGGCCGCTGCACCGCCGTCACCGCCGCCGCCACCGCCCAGTGCGCCCCCGTCGAGTCGTTGGTGACCCGCGTCATCAGGTCGCCCACCTTCTGGCGGAACAACCAGTCCAGCGACAGCCGCTGGAAGTGCGCGAACAGATCCCCTCGCATCTTCCGCGTCACCGTCAGCCCCACCCGCTTCGTGATCATCCCCCGGAAGAACGCGCACCCGCTGTGCAGCCCGAACACCGCCAGCAACGCCACCGGCAGCAGCCGCAGCGCCACCCTGTCCTTGGCGATCAGCACGTCGTCCAGGACGAACTCCACCAGGAACACCGCGCCGCCCCTCGCCGCGGCCACCCCGACCATCAGCAACCCGGCGAATCCCAGCAGGGGCAGGTGGGGGCGGATGTAGCTCCACAGCCGGCGGCGGATGGAGGCGGAGTCGGGGACGGACATGGGGGAAAGGTACCTGATCGGCGGTTGGCTGGATATGGAGAACGGGCGCGTGCGAGGGGGGGATTCAGCCGGCCCGCTCCGACCACCACCGGCACTTCCCGGGGTGTTTCCGCTCCAGGGCCGCCGCGATCTTCCTGGCCATCTTCTTGCCCAGGATCGGGATCTTGATGTCGATCTCTCCGGACTCGTCCATCGTGCAGGCCCCCTCCCCTGCCGGCCGCAGCGTCATGGTGCCCTCGGTGCGCACGAGCTTGCCGTACTCGTGATCCTCGCGGTTCCAGGTACACGTCCGCGCGTCCAGGTCGAAGTCCATGTGGATGGTCGAGCGCAGTACGCCGCCTTGCTTGCGGTTGGGCTCCTCCTCGTACATGTCGATCCTGACGCGCCGGTCGCTGACGTCGGTGCGCGTGCACCTCGACGTCGTGGCGCCGTACTCGGCGGAGATGGCCTCCTGTTCCGAGGGCGTGATCATGAGCTGGAGGACGGCGTCGGCGTCGGCGTCGATGGGGTTGGACATGTGAAACGAGATGGCCATGGGGACCTCCAGGACCATTTTCCCGCGGGCGCGGGCGTGCCGGCAATTGGGGAGGGGAGAATCTTGCGCCGGCGGATCGCGGATCGAATACTGGAATCGAGGGGAACGAAGGATGGCCCGGCCCAGGCTGAAGATCGGGGTGAAGCCCTACTCGAACCGCAAGGTACGGAAGGGCCGGATCCGCAAGGCGATGTACTCGCTGCTGGTCGCGGTGATGGCGCTGGCCGCCCTGGAGCTGGCCGTGGCGCTGGCCCAGCGTATCGCCCACGGGACGTGGTTCAGGGATGGTCAACCGTGCGGCCTGTACATGGACTCCGAGGACGCCGGATTCGGCGGCCTGCTGGGCCTGCGTCCGGGAGCTCGACTCGACGGGCTGCTGTACGACGTGAGCGTCAACTCGATGGGGTGCAGGGGGGCCGAGCCGCTGGTTCCCAGGCCGGCCGATGGGCTGCGGGTCTGGTGCGCGGGCGGCTCCACGACCTTCGACATCTACGCGCGCGACGACGAGTCCACGTGGCCGGCGCGCGTCGGCCGGCTGCTCCGCGAGGCGTTGCCCCATCGGACGGTGGAGGTGCTCAACGCCGGCGTGCCCGGGGTCGACATCCGCCGGAGCCGCGTGGACTTCGTGGCCCACGTGACCACGTACGCGCCGGATGTGCTGGTGGTGTACCACGGTCCCAACGACCTCAGATCGGCCTCGGCGACGGCAGGCGGCACCCCCTGGATCTTCTTCCAGTCCGCCACGGCCCGCGTGATGAGCGAGTGGCTGTCCACGTTCGGTCCGGTCAAGGGCTCGTGGAGGGGGCGTCGTGTCTCCGCGGAGCAGATCGAGGGGATCGGCGCGGACCTCGAGTTCCTGGTGGTGGAAGCGCGGCGCTTCGGGGTGGACGTGGTGCTGGCGACGCACGCGTTGCGCGCCGATCCCGAGGCCACGGGTTGGCGAGCGCGGCGGCAGGTGGCCGAGGCGGTGGTCCTGATGAACCTGGATCCCGAGGGTGTCGTTCACGCATACGATTCCTACAACGGGCTGGTCCGGCAGCGCGCCCAGCAGTGGGGGCTCCCCGTGGCAGACGTGCAGGCCGCGATCCCCGCAGACCGGCGCTACTGGGGGGACGCGACCCACTTCTCCGCCGAGGGTTCCGAGCTGGCTGCACGGGTGATCGCCGAGACCATCCTCGAGTCCGGTGCGTGGGAGCGCGATCGGCTCAAGGACGCGGAGACCACTCGATCCCACGCTCGGTGAGGAACCGCCGCATCCGGTCCAGGCGGTCCAGGCGCACCCGGATGGTGTTGGCGCCGTCGGCGGTGTACCAGCCGCCGTCGTCGTCGTAGAGGATGCGCCCTCCGGCGTCGGTGGCGATGCCGAACGTCTCGGGGTGCTCCCACAACGCAGTCCCGGGTGGGATGCCGCAGGTCTGGCCGGTGGCGACGCAGCCGAACAGCTCTCCGTGGTCCCCCAGGAACTCCAGCGTGTGCTGGAAGTCCTCCTCGCTCTCTCCGGGGAACCCGACGATCATGCTCACGTCCACGCGCACCCCCGCCGCGCACGCATCCCGGATGCAGCGGGAGGCGACCGCGGCGGTGAACCCCTTGCGCATCCTCCTCAGGACGGCGTCGGCCCCGCTCTCGAGCCCGAACACCACGGAGTGGCACCCTGCAGCGCGCAGCTTGTCGAGCAGATCGCGGGTCAGGCGGCGGTCGATCCGCGCGTATCCGCACCACATGGGGGCCACGTCCGAGGCGGCGATGAGGTCGCACAGCTCCTCGAGCTCGGCGTGATCCGAGTTGAGCAGGGAGTCGCTGAGGTAGAACATCTCGACGCCGTGGCGCCGCGCTCCTCGCTCCATCTCACCGAAGACGTGTCGGGCGGAGCGCCGCCGGTGGCGGCCCCACAGGTCGTTCTCGCAGCAGAACGCGCAGGCCGCGACGCAGCCGCGGCTCATCATCAGGGGCAGCTCCCGGGCTGCGTATGCAGCGGGCTCGAACCTGTCCCAGTCGGGGTACGGGAGTTCGTCTGGCAGGACCGGCGCGCGAGGATCCGTGGCGGCCCAGGAGTCCTGGCCGGCGGGTACCAGCAGCCCCTCGACCCCCTCGATGGGCCGACCGTCCTGCCAGCGGGCCAGCAGGTCCACCGCCGTCGCCTCCCCCTCGCCGACGACCACCGCGTCCAGGGAACCCGGGGAGAACGCGGACTCGAGCCGCCCCACCTGCATGAACGGCCCCCCGGCGAACAGCTTGGGCGGCCGCGTCGCCTCGGCCCGGATCAGGTCGCAGCAGAACCGGGTGGGGAAGGCGTTGGTGGAGTACACGGAGAAACCCACGGCCCCGTACTCTCCGTCGATGAGCTCCGCCACGAACGCGCGGAGGTCCCCCTCCACCTGGGGGAGCGCGCGTCGCTCGAATTCGGCCCTGGTCCCCTCCCAGGCCATGGAGTTCCAGTCGCACCACAGCTCCCGGCGCTGCGCCTCCGAGCGTCTCCAGAGGTCCCCGTTGAGCTCGAAGACGTCCACCGCGTGCCCCGCGCCGTGTAGCGCGGTGGCCACGTAGGCCAGGCCCAGCGGCGCGGTCCTGACGGACCAGGCGGGGAGGATGACGGCTGCGACCTTCATGGGCTCCTGTCCGGTCAGGTCAGCGGCGGCCACGACGCAGGCCGACCAGGCCCACGAGCCCGATCAGCGTGACGAGGCCCCCGGCGGTCTCACCGGGCATCGCGCGGCACTCGCACCCCATGGTGGGGAAGCCGTCGTCGTCGGGGCCGGCGGAGTCGTCGTCGTCACCGCCACACGCGGCGTCGGCGCCGTCCACGTCGCCATTGCAGTCGTTGTCCAGGCCGTCGTCGCACACCTCGGGGTTGCCGGGGTAGACCGCGATCTCGGTGTCGTCGCAGTCGTAGTCGCAGGTGGTGTACCCATCGCCGTCGAGATCGTCGAGGTTGGCGGCGGGATCGTGGTCGTCGCAGTCCTCGTCGCAGACGAAGGCGCCGTCGTTGTCCTCGTCGATCTCGTCCGGGGGCAAGATGGCGTCGCAGTCGTTGTCCTCGCCGTCGCAGATCTCGTCGGCGTCGGGGTAGGTGTCGACGTTGTTGTCGTCGCAGTCGCCCTGGCAGGCGTTGTAGCCGTCGCCGTCGAGGTCCACGCCGGTGTCCTCGTCGGCGATGCCGTCGCAGTCGTTGTCGATGCCGTCGCACTGCTCTGGCGCGCCAGGGTTGATGTCGGGGTCGTTCTCGCGGCAGTCGCCCTCGCACATGGACCAGCCGTCACCGTCCTGGTCGATCTCCTCGGGATCGATGTGGCCATCGCAGTCGTTGTCGAGGCCGTCGCAGATCTCCGGCGCGCCGGGGTAGACGGTGTCGTCGTCGTCGTCGCAGTCGCCCATGCAGGTGGAGGAGCCGTCGGCGTCGAGGTCGAAGGGCTCGTCCACGAGGCCGTCGCAGTTCTCGTCCACGCCGTCGCACGTCTCCACGGCGAGGGGGTTGATGGCGGCGTTGGCGTCGTCGCAGTCCCCGCCGCAGGAGCTGTAGCCGTCGCCGTCCACGTCGAAGCCCTCGTCGACGACCCCGTTGCAGTTGTCGTCGGCGAGGTTGCAGTACTCGGTGGCGGCGGGGTTGATGGCGGGGTTGGTGTCGTCGCAGTCGTTGTCGCAGGTGTTGTAGCCGTCGCCGTCGGCGTCGAAGCCCTCGTCGGTGGCGCCGTTGCAGTTGTCGTCGATCCAGTTGCAGTCCTCGACGGCGCTGGGGTTGACGCCGGCGTTGGCGTCGTCGCAGTCGCCGCCGAAGGCGGCCGAGTAGGGGGCGGTGGGGAAGCACAGGCACTGGGCGTCGCCGGTGAGGCCGTACCCGTCGTTGTCGGAGTCGTAGTAGTAGGGCACGCAGCCGATGGCGTCCTGGTCGTCCACGGTGCCGTTGCAGTCGTCGTCGAAGCCGTTGCAGGACTCGACGCCGGCGGGGTGGGCCAGGGGGTTGGTGTCGTCGCAGTCGTCGCCGCCGCACTCGGAGGCGATGTACCCGTCGGCGTCGCCGTCCACGTCGTCGGCGGTGCCGTCACAGTCGTTGTCGATGCCCCCGTCACAGACCTCGGTACCGCCGGGCAGCGCGGTGGCCTCGAAGTCGTCGCAGTCGCCGTCGCAGCTGGTGAAGCCGTCCATGTCGGTGTCGTCGAGGTTGAGCGCGGCGTCGGTGTCGTCGCAGTCACCGAGGCACTCGTCCCAGCCGTCGTAGTCGTCGTCGGTCTCCTGGCCGTGCATGGTGCCGTCGCAGTTGTTGTCGACCCAGTCACAGGCGATCTCGGCCACGAGCGGGTGGATGGCGGGGTCCGTGTCGTCGCAGTCGGTGCCGCCGCAGAACTCCTCCTCGTAGCCATCGCCGTCCTCGTCGCCGCAGGGCTCGAAGCGGATGGCCATGCCGTCGGCGAGCACCGCGGTGTCGTAGGAGCGCTCCAGGGAGTACCCCATGGTGCCCTCCTGGATGCCGACGGTGGCCGAGGCGCCCAGATCGTATGAGGCGTCGCCCCACTGGACGTCCTGGTAGTGGAACTCGATACCGCCGCCGGACTCGAAGAGCTTCACCTCGAAGGTGGCGTCGCCGGAGGTGTAGTAGGGCGAGTAGGTGGCGTAGTGGGCGATGTCGCGCCACTCGGCGATGAACACCCGCGTGGGCGCCAGGCCGTGGGTGCTGTAGTAGACGTCCCCTCCCCCGCCGGGCCGCAGGTTGTCCCACAGCGGAGCGATGAGGCGCGCGTTGCCCGTGGGCAGGGAGATGTTCTCGCCGCCCACGCCAGCGGCGCCGTCGAAGTGGATGGCGCCGTCAGAGGTGATGGTGACCTGGGAGTAGGAGTTGCCGTAGTACTCGAAGTTGAAGCCGATGGAGACGACGTCGTAGTCGTTGTCCCCCTGGTTCAGGGCCGTGGCCGCGGCCTCGTAGTTGAACGTGATGCTGTCGTCCCAGGTGTAGCCGAAGCCGTCGGGCCCGCCCTGGGTCGCGCGGGCCGGACCGGCGAGGGTGGAGAACAGGACGATCGCAGAGCCCAGGAGCAGCGGGCGGAACAGCGGGGGCGCAGGTGGCATGATCGGTTCCTTCGGGGAAGGTCCCGGAGGGGGTCCCTTCCGGACACCATGGTAGCGGAGACCCGCGAGACGGTCCACAAACGCGCGCGCTCACGCGGGGGGTGAGTGCCGGCTCAGAGGTGCGTGTCGGGGCGCGACCACGTCGTCTGCGAGGGAGGCGGCACGCAGGGGTAGAACACGTACCGGCGGACCACCACACCGCGGTAGGTCACCTCGTGGGTGTGCACGGCCTCGCAGGGGGCGTCCGCGCAGGGCCCGAGGGACACGAACAGGTCGGGCGTCTGCGCCGGCAGCCCCCACAGATCCCACTGGTTGGGCCGGCCGCGCCCCGGCTGATCGGCCACGAGATCCGGCCATGGGGCGTAGAAGGAGGTCGCCGCCGCGTCCTGGTATCGGCTGAACAGGACCAGGGAGTCGTCCGAGGGGATGCCCATGGACTGGATGCGCGCGGCCTGCTCGCGCACCGCGAGCTCCAGCTCCTCGTAGCCGGCGGTGTCGGCGAGGGGATCCACGCGCGGAGGGACCCAGGGCAAGGGGTGGAGGAGGTGGACCAGGGCCACCGCGCTCAGGAGCGCCGATGTGGCCCCGCACGCGATCAACATCCGCCGCGACGCCGTCGCAGCCAGGCCGCAGGCCACCGCTGGGTAGGCCATGGCGGGCCAGTTGGCCGCAGAGGGCGCGGCCAGGCTCGCCAGGGCGAACGTCGCCATCACCGGCAGCGACAGGGCCGTCCACAGCAGCGCGGCGCGGTCGTCGCGGCGCCTCAGCGCGCGGATCCAGAACAGCGCCGCGGCCACCACCACCGCGGGACCGGCGAGGCCCGCCTGGCCCCCCAGGAACTCCGCCAGCCTCAGCAGCGGGTTACCCGACTGGGGGTTGAGGCCGTGGGACATCTCCCACACGAACGGGGCGAAGCCGTGCGCCGCGTTCCAGGCCAGCCAGGGCGCCGCCACGATCCCGGCCGCGACCGCGGCGGCCAGCGGCCCCGGGATCCAGCGCGTGCGCCGCGCCAGCCACCACACCGCCAGGCCGGCCGGCGCGAGCAGCATCGTCAGCTTCGACAGCAACCCGAGCGCCGCCACGACGCCGAGGAGCAGCCACGGCGCGAGCCAGCGGTCCAGGGTGGGCGACCGCCCGTCCCGAGGCGCCGCCGCCCGCGTGGCCGCGTACAGGAACCCGGCCCAGGCCAGGGTCAAGGGCGCGTCGGGCGTCGTCACCACGCCACCGACGAAGAACAGGGGCGTGGCCACGAGCAGGCCAACCGCGGCCAGCCCGCGCGCGTGGGAGACGTGCTCTCGGGCCGTGTGGTAGACCAGCAACAGCGCCCCCACCGAGCACAGGGCCGCGGGCAGACGCACGGCGAGCACGCCGTCGCCCAGCGCCCAGCGCGACGCCGCGATGAGCCACGCCACCGCGGGCGGCTGGTCGAAGTACCCCAGGGCCGGCGCGAGGGACCACCGCCAGAAGTAGGCCTCGTCCGGGTGGAGCGGGTGGGCCAGGCCCAGGGCGATCCGAGCCACGAGCAGCGCGGCGGCCAGGCCCAGCACCTGGAGCCACTCGGCGCGGGAGACGCTCCGGGTCTTGGCGGGCGGATCGGTCAGGATGTGGTCCACGGCAGCGGCCGCGCGCCCGGCGGCGCCCGGCTCCCCTGCCCTCTCGCGGACCCGCTCGAGCTGCCCACGGGTCCGGTCCAGCGCCGCGTCGTCGGTCAACCAGCTCACCAGCGGCCGGGCCATCTCGCCGGATCGCAGGTCCTGCAGGAACTCTGGCGCGACCGCCTGCTCACCCTCGTCGGCGCCGCCCACCAGGTTGGACAGGGCCACGTGTCCGACGCCGCGCACGAGCAGCTTGCCCAGCACCCACGTGAGGCCAGAGACGCGGTAGGCCACCGCGTGGGGGGTGCCGCACAGGGCCGCCTCCAGGGTGGCCGTGCCCGACGCCACCAGCGCGCACCGTGCGCGGGACAGCACGGCCGCGGCGGGTTCGTCGACCACCACGATGTCCAGCCCGTCCGGGACCGCCAGGGACGCCCGGTCCACCGTCGGCGCGCGGGGTACCTCGAAGCGGGCCCCCTCGACCTGCTCCGCGACGATCCGGGCGGTCTCGACGAATGACGGCCACAGGGCGGCGACCTCGGACTCCCGGCTGCCGGGGAGGAGGGCGACTCGATGGTCCTCGCGCGCACCGGTCGGCGCCCCGGCGACCCGATCCACCAGGGGGTGCCCGACGTGGGTGACGGGGAGGCCCTCGGCCTCGTACAGCGCCGGCTCGAACGGCAGCAGCGTGAGCATGTGGTCGGCGCGCCGCGCGATGGTGCGCAGCCGACCGCGGCGCCAGGCCCAGACCTGGGGCGAGACGTAGTACACGACCGGGATGCCCAGCTCGCCGGCCATCCTGGCCACGCGCAGGTTGAAGTCGGGGAAGTCCACCAGCACCACGAGGTCCACGTCCCCGGTCGCGAGCGTCCGGCGCACCGCGCGCAGCGCTCCGAGGACGACCGGCAGCTTGCCGATCACCTCGGTGAGGCCGACCACGGCCAGGTCGGCCGCTGGGACCAGGACCTCCATACCCCGCTCGCGCAGGGCCTCGCCGCCGATACCCACGGCGGACACCCCGGGTCGGCGCCCGGTCAGCTCGCCGAGCAGCTCGGCCGCGAGCAGGTCGCCGCTGGCCTCGCCAGCGCTGATGAAGATGCGGGAGCCCATGGGGTTCCTATTGTGTCGCCGCGGGTGTGCGATGGGAACCTCCCGATCCGGGCGCGGAGACACCATCGTGGGTCGAGACGAACTTGCACAGGCCCGCGGCGATCTCGGGAATGCCCTGGCGTAGCATGCCCTTGTAGAACCGCTCGCGCCGCGCCCCCTCCAGCACCCATCCCCCGTAGAGGATCTGACAACCGATCACGAGGGCATAGGCCCCGCCGGGATTGCCGCCCACGTCGTGGGTCAGCAGGTGGAGTTCGAGCCCGGGCTCGTCAGCGGGGATGAAGGCCAGGGGATCGAGGCCGTGGGCTTCGAACTCCTCGATGGTGGCGGCGACCTCGGCCCGGGTGTCGAGGCCAGGGACGCCGGCGGCCCAGGAGCTCACGGCCATCTGCAGCGTCATCACGGCACGCATGTTGGCGTACTGCGGCGTCACCGAGGCGACCGCCTCGGACCGCGTGGTCTGGCCCGCCAGCAACTCCCCGGCACGTTTCCAGGCTTCGGTCTCGAAGTCGGCCTGGGCCGCGAGCATGAGCTCGTCGGCGAGCTGGACCAGATCGTCGGGCACGCCCTCGACGGGCGCGAACTCCGGCAGCTCCCAGTCGCCCAGGTCCAGGGCGAGGGGGTGTTCGGCGGCGGTCGCGGGTGAGCCGTCGCTTCGCAGCACGGTCCGCGCCCAGAGATCTAGGAGCCTGGCGTGGGCCTCCTCCTCCATCAGCGGCAGCCGCGCGATCAGCGCGTCCTGGAGCGCGTGCCACAGCTCGTGGAGCAGATCGGCCACCAGATCGTCGCTCTCGGACCAGTACTCCGGGGGATCGGGGGCACCATGCAGCACCCACTCGACGATGTCCTGCGACAGCAGCACCGTGTCGATGGGGGCGTGGTAGGACCCCACGAAGAGGGTGCCGCCGTGACCCGCACCGAGCTTCAGCGTGCCATCGGCGAGCCAGCCCGGTACCTTGCGCAACGCCTCGAGCTCGACGTCGGTGAAGAAGCTCACCCCCCCCTCGGCGAGCCAGGCGTCGTGGGCGTCGAGGAAGTCCACGGTGATCCACCACACGAAGCACGTGATGAGCGCGCCATCGGCGCTGAGCTGGGCCCTGCGCGGCTCGAGCTCCCGGGCGAGCCTGTGCATGGCTGCGTCGCGATCGGCGACGTGGCGGGTGAACCCGTCCATCAGCTCGGCGTGGCGGCCAGCGTCGAACGCGGGCCACAGGTCGGTCAGCGCCGGCGCGGTGTCCGGCGACGAGGCGGCGTGCGCTCCGGCGGAGCCCACGAGGCAGGCGAAGACGAAGCCCAGGACGACACCAGGGGCACGAGAGCGAGAGAGGGGGCCCGACAACCGGCGCCACGATCCCGCGAAGCTCATTCGAGCCAGCGATCGAGGTTGGCGTGGATGGAGGCCTGGATGCGCGCGGCGAGGTCCAGGGCGCGGCGCGCACGGCGCAGGCCCTCGGGATCGCCGACGCCGCGCCGGACGCGGTCGAGGAAGGTGTCGTGCTGGGTCTGCAGGGCATCGGCCTCGGGGACGTCCACGGGCTGTACCGACAGCTGGATCTGCCCCCTGGCGTCGCGCTCGCGGCTCGCCCGGTGGGCCCGGTGTTCCAGCAGGTCCACCGAGTGGTAGCCCGACGGCCCGAAGGTCCGCAGGCTGCGCACGGCCTTGAACGAAGCGCGGCTGGACGCGAGCACGGCCACGCAGCCCGTGTCGAACTCCAGGCGGACATGGGCCATGTCGGGCTGGCCGGTGAGGACCGGCCCACCCACCGCGCGCACCTCGTCCACGGCGCCGTCCACCAGGTCCAGGACCAGATCGAGGTCGTGGATCATCAGGTCGAACACCACGTCGGTGTCCAGGCTGCGCGGCGAGAACGCCGCCAGGCGCTCCACCTGGATGAAGAGGCACTCGCCGATGGACTCGCGGGCCGCGGTGAACGCCGGGTTGAAGCGCTCGATCATGGCCGCGTGGAGCAGCGCCTCGTGGGCGGGGTCCTCGAGGAATGCTCGATCAGGGCCCTGGGGCGCCGCGGACAGGGGCTTCTCCAGGAGGACCGGGACGCCGCGTTCGAGGAGGATCCGGGCCACGGCTCCGTGGGCCTCGGTGCTCACCGCCACCACGGCGGCGTCCAGCGCTGCCGGGAGGTCCGCCGCGTCGGTGATGATCCCGGGACACCCCACCTCGGCGGCCAGGGCCGCGGCGCGGTCCGCGTCGTGATCCCAGATGGCGACCAGCTCGGCGTCTCGTCGCTGGGCGAGCTTGCGCGCGTGCACGCTACCCCAGCTCCCGGCGCCGGCGAGCAGGATCTTCTCAGACATGGGCTACAGACAGTACCCGCGCTCGGAGGGCCCGAAGAAGGCCTTGAACTCCCGGACCCACGGATCGTCGTCGGGGATGGACGCGAGCTTCTCGGCCAGCACGCCGCCGCGGCGGGTCA
The DNA here is from genome assembly GCA_964425605.1 of uncultured Rickettsiales bacterium. Classification (GTDB taxonomy): domain Bacteria; phylum Myxococcota_A; class UBA796; order UBA9615; family CAYRNR01; genus CAYRNR01. Next base: position 16,198 of record CAYRNR010000097.1, read on the forward strand.
ACACCCGCACGGCGCCCTTGAGGGCGGTCCGCGACTCGGCGGACACGCCGGCCCGGCGCAGGCCCACCACGTTGAGGCCCTTGAGGGAGGCGCGGTCCCCCTGGACGATGGAGAAAGGCGGCACGTCCCTGTTGGCCATGGCCGCGGCCGCCACCATGGCCAGCCGCCCGATCCGCACGAACTGGTGGACCCCCACCAGGGCGGCGACGATGGCCTCGCGATGCACGTGCACGTGCCCGCCGAGGTTGGAGGCGTTGGCCATCACCACGCCGTCCTCGATCACACAGTCGTGGGCGACGTGGGTGTAGTGCATGAACAGGCACCCGTTGCCGATCCGCGTGACACCCCCGCCGTGCTCGGTGCCGCGGCTGACGGTGCAGAAGGAACGGAAGTCGTTGCCGTCGCCCACCTCCAGCAGGGTGTCGCCGCCGCGGTACTTGAGGTCCTGGGGATCGCCGCCGAGGTGGGCCAGGGCGCCGATCTCGTTGCCGGACCCGAAGACCGCCGGCCCCTCGATCACGGCGTTGGGCCCCACGATGCAGCCGTCGCCCAGCTTCACGTTGGCGCCGATCCGCGCCCCGGGGCCGATGGACACGGCCTCGCCGAGCTCGGCGCTGGGCGCCACCGTGGCCGTGGGGTGCACTCCCGGGGTCGCCAGTGCGTCGGTCACTTCTCCTCCATCGTGAACATGGCCAGGATCTCCGCCTCGGCCGCCTTGTGCCCGTCCACCGTCGCCACGCCCTTGATCCGCCAGATGGAGCCCCGCTGCTTGAGCAACTCCACCTCCATGCGCAGGGTGTCCCCCGGTACCACGCGCCGGCGAAAGCGTACCTTGTCCAGCCCCATCAGGAGAACTCCGCCGTCCTCGATGAACTCCGGCGCGGTCTCCATCCCGAGCACCGCCGCGGTCTGCGCCAGCGCCTCGACCTGCATCACCCCCGGCATCACCGGGTTGTCCGGGAAGTGACCGGCGAAGTACGGCTCGTTGGCCGTCACGTTCTTGATCCCGACCGCTCGCTGGCCCTTTTCCAGCTCGATCACCTTGTCCACCATCAGGAACGGATACCGATGCGGCAGCACCTCGAGCACCCGCGCGTGGTCGATCACGTCACTCATCGTCGTCCCCTCTCAGCCTCGCCACCTCCCGCTCCAGCGCCCGGACCCGCTTGAGCAGGTCCGGCAGCTGCGGGAATGCGGTCACCGACCGCCGCCAGCCCGCGTGGTCGAATGCCGGCGCACCGGACTGGGTCTGTCCCGCGGGGATGTCCTTGCGCACGCCCGAGCCCGCCCCGATGCGCGCGCCGTCGCCGACCTTCAGGTGGCCCACCAGCCCGACCTGGCCGCCGATCTGGACCCCCTCCCCCACCTCGGTGGAGCCGGACACGCCGGACTGCGCCACGATCACGGTGCCCCTGCCCAGGGTGACGTTGTGGCCCACGTGCACCAGGTTGTCCAGCTTGACGCCACGCCCCAGGCGGGTCGTGCCCAGGGTCGCCCGGTCCACGGTGGTGTTGGCGCCGATCTCCACGTCGTCCTCGAGCACCACCACCCCGACCTGGGGGATGGCCTGCCAGCCGTCGGCGGTGGGCGCGTAGCCGAACCCGGCCGATCCCACCACGGATCCCGGGCCGATGCGGCAGCGCGCCCCGCAGCGGGTGCCGGCCACGAGCACGGCGCCGGCCTCCACGCGCGTGCCTTCTTCCAGGACCACACCCTCGCCGACCACCGCCCCGGGCCCCACGAACACCCGCTCCCCCACCACCGCGCCCGCCTGGACCACCGCCCCGGCGGAGATCCCCGCCGTGGGGTCCACCTGGGCGGCGGGGTCCACCGTCGCCGCGGGGTGCGCGCCGGGCACGACCTCTGGATCAGGGTGGATGTGCCGCATCAGCGCGGCAAAGGCCAGGTAGGGGGCCTCGTGCTCCACCAGCACCGCCCCGGACACCTCGGTGCCGGGCGGGGCGATCACGGCGCCTGCGCGGCTGGTGGCCAGCAGCGCACGGTAGCGCGGGTGGGCCAGGAACGAGATCTCGTCGGGGCCGGCGGTCTCCAGCGGCGCCAGGCCGCGGATCTCCAGCGTACGATCGCCTCGGACCTTCCCCCCGACCAGGTCCGCGAAGGCTCCGACCGTGGGCACTACTTGGTGGCGTCGTAGCGGGAGACCACCTTGGAGGTGATGTCCATGTCGGGCGTGTAGGAGTAGACCACGGCCGCGTCCAGGACCATGTCGTAGCCCTCTTCCTGGGCGATGGCCTTGCAGACGCGCTCCATCTTCTCGAGGATCTCGCTGAACAGCTGCTGGTTCAGCGCCATGATCTGCTGCTCGGTCTCGTAGACGTACATCTGGCCCTCGGTGACCAGACGATACAGCTCCTCCTCGGCGGCCTGCAGCGCCTCGGGCGCCAGCATCACGGCCTGGGCGTCGAGCTGCTCCTGCTTGGAGTTGAGTTCGGCCTGGCGGCGGTCACGCTCGGCCAGGTATTCGTCCCGCTTGGACTCCAGGGTGGTCCGCGCGCGCCGCCCCTCGTCCACCTCGTACATGGCGGACTCCATGTCCACGACCGCGATCTTGAGGGTGGTCTGGGCGAACGCCGGCACGGCCAGCGCGAAGGTCATCAGCAGGGTGATCAGGTGAATCCGGATGCTCATGGGTCGTCTCTCCCGCTTGGGTTGCGATGGCCTCGTTCGAGAGGACCCACCGCCTCAGAATGGCTGCACTTTACGCAATGGACGTGTCAGATCAACGTTTGATTCCCGCAAATCTCCGCGGCGTCACTCCGGCTGAGCCGTCTTGCCCCGCGCGACCGCCTTGCGCATGCGGCTCAACGCACCGCGCGTGGCCCTGTGGAAGGCCTTGGTCTTGATGGGCTTGGCCTGGATCTCCGGCACCTCCACCTCGTACAGGGCGTCGAAGGTGTCCAGGGGCTCGCCGCTGGCGCCGTCGTAGACCACCAGCTGCAGGTCCAGTGCGAGCACCACGACGTGTTGCATGTACACCCGCCCGTCCCGCGACCACCGCGGGATCTGATCCACCGAGTAGGCGAACTCCGCGTAGCGGAACACGGCCACGTACGCGGCCCCCGCCGCGTCCTCGGGGATGTTCGGCAACGCCGCCGCCGGGTCGCCGTCCGGGTCCGAGGTCTCCACGGCGCGGTAGAACTTGGAGGCCGGGCGGACCACCTGGACGTCCCATCGCGTCGGGCCCCGGCGCAGCATCTTCTCGGCCATCTCGCCGAAGAGCTCGGGGTAGGTGCGTGAATCGTACCCCTCGAGGGGGCGGTGCTTGATGTGGGCCTTGGACTCGCCGCGGGTGTGGACGTTCTCGGGCGGCACCACCGCCACCACCGACCGCCGCATCTCGCGGGCCAGGGAGCGATCCGCCGCGCGCGCCAGCCCGGGGAGGGCCATCGCGACGATCATCAGCGTCGCCAGCGTGCACAGGTCCCGACTCGTGCGCATCCCGGTACGACCTAGAAGAAGGATCCGATGGTGAACTCGAACACCTGGCCCCGCTCGTGGGGCCGGCGGTTGATGGGGAAGCCCCACTCGAACCGCAGCGGACCCATGGGCGAGTGCCAGCGGATGCCGAATCCGGCGGACAGGCGCATGTTCTCGGGGTCGAGGGGGTCGCTGCCGTACACGCCGCCAAAGGCGTCGCCCATGTCGAAGAAGACCACGCCCTTGACCCCGGCGGGCGGCACGATGGGGAACTCGATCTCCAGGTTGGTGATGATGCTGGCGGTACCGCCGAGCACGATCCCCTTGGCCGAGTGCACCGGGTCGTCGTTGGTCATCCAGCGGAAGTACGGCCCCACCGAGAACGGCAGGTAGCCGCGCAGGGAGTTGATGCCGCCCGCGCGGAAGCGGATCGTGTAGGGCACGACCGTCCCGTCGAGGGAGTGGACGTAGCCGGCGGTGAAGTTCCAGCGGAAGACCACCAGGTCCGTGCCCAGGGGCACGTAGGTGCGGACGTTGCCGCGCACCTTGAGGAAGCGGAAGTCGCCGCCGAGCAGCGAGACCACCTCGTCCTCGTTGGTGCGGAACCCGCCGGCGAACTCGGCCGCGGCGCTGGTGTAGAAGCCGCGGGTGGGCGTGATGCGGTTGTTGCGCTTGTCGAGGATGAAGCTGGCCTGCAGCGAGCTGGTCATGCCGCTGCGGTAGAACTGCCCGCCGAGGAAGTTCTGCTGGTACTCGCGCAGGGACGTCACGCCCTGGTCCTGCAGGCTGTAATCGACGCTGAAGCGCGCGTCGTCGTCCTTGCCGATGTAGTGGCCCACCGACAGCGTGAAGCCGCGGCTGTACTCGCGCAGGCCGTAGTCCATCACCCGGGTGAACCCGGCGATGCGGAAGTTGAAGCGCGTGTCGAGGAAGTACGGGTCGTAGAAGTCCACCGACAGCATCTGCCGGGAGTTCTCGCCGTAGAAGAAGCCGCGCTCGGCCAGGTTGCTACCCAGGCTGAGGTTGGCCGCGAAGTTGATGTAGTAGCCCAGGCCCAGGAAGTTGGCGCGGCTGATGTTGGCGGTGAAGATGAACCGCTCCACCGAGCTGATCCCCGCGCCGATGCTGAAGGTGCCGGTGGGCTGCTCGGTGACGTCCACCACCAGGTCCAGCGTGTCCGGCTCCTCGCCGCGCGGGGTGGTGATCTTGACGTCCTCGAAGTACCCCAGCCGCTGCAGCCGGTAGCGGGCGCGCGCCAGCTCGCTGCCGCGCCACTGCTCGCCCTCGTCGATGCCGATCTCGCGGCGGATGACCTTGTCCCAGGTCTTGTCGTTGCCGGTGATGCGGATGCGGTCGAGGGTGACCAGGTTGCCCTTCTGGATGACGAAGCGGATGTCGGCGACCTTGCGGTCCGGGTCGGTGGCCGGCAGGGGCACCACGTTGACGAAGGCGTAGCCGTCGTCGGCGTAGCGGTCGGTCAGCGCCTGCTGGTCGTTCATGATCCGGCTGCGCCGCCAGGGCTCGCCGGGCTTGACCGAGACCAGATCCATCAGCTCGTCTTCGGGGAAGATGATGTCCCCGTCGATGGTCACCTCGCCGATGGCGTACTGCTCGCCCTCGTCCACCGGGATCGTGATGTACACCCAGCGCTTGTTGGGGCTGAGGGTCACCTCGGGGGTGCCGACGCGCACGTTGAGGTAGCCGAACTCCACGTAGAACGCGGTGAGCTGCTCGGCGTCGGCCAGCAGGGTGTCCTCCTTGTAGGTGCCCTGCTTGCCCGCGCCCGGGAGGATCCCCGCCTCCTTGGTCTCCATGAACATCTTCAGCCGCGAGTCCGTGAAGGCCGCGTTGCCGACGATGTCGATCTGCTTGATGAGGACCTTGCGGTTCTCGGCGATGTCGAAGACGACGTTGACCTCGTTGCCGTCCAGCTGCTGGATCTCGTAGCTGACCTCGGCGAGGTAGTAGCCCTTGTCCAGGTACACGTCCTCGATGCGGTGCGAGTTGGCCAGGACCTTGGACTCGTCCAGCAGGGTGAAGGGCTGGAGGGTCACCGCCTCCTTGATGTCGTCGAGCTGGACCTTCTCGTTGCCCTGGAAGATCACCTCGCGGATGGAGGGCTTCTCGGTCAGCAGGAAGATCAGGACGACGCCGGAGCCGTCCTGCTCGCCGCCGACCTGGATGTCGTGGAAGTGGCCCAGGCGGTAGATGTCGCGGATGGCCTGCTTCACCGACTCGGGGCGGAACAGATCGCCCACCGCGATGTCCATGTTGGCCCGGACCGCGGCCTCCTCCACCTTGACGTTGCCCTCGACGCGGATCTCGGAGATCACGCCGCGGAGCTCGGCCCTGGCGGCGGTGGCGAACACCAGGGAGAGGACGAGGGCGAGGGTGGATAGGCGCAGGGTCATGGTCTCACGGCAGCAGCTAGGTTCATACACGCGCGCGTATTCTTTCGAACCGGCGCAGTATCGTGGCCCACCACTGTGGTGTCAACGTGCGCGCTCATTTCCGGTCCACCAGCAGGCCGTCCTGCAGAAGCATCCGGCGCGGCAGCAGATCGGCCAGCTCCGCGTCGTGGGTCACCAGCACGAGGATGGAGCCGCGCTGCTGCACCGCCTCGAGGAGCAGGCCGTAGACCGTGGCCCCCGTCTGTTGGTCGAGGTTGCCCGTGGGCTCGTCCGCGAGCACGAGCGCGGGCCGATGGGCCAGGGCGCGGGCGATGGCCACGCGTTGCTGCTCGCCGCCGGACAGCTCTCCGGGGCGGTGATCGAGGCGCTCGGTGAGCCCCACCTCCGCGAGCACCTCTTCGGCGGTGCGGCGCGCCTCGTCGAAGGGCGTGCCCCCGACCACCGACGGCATCATCACGTTCTCCAGGGCGGTGAACTCGGGCAGCAGGTGGTGGAACTGGAACACGAACCCCACCTGGTTGCTGCGCAAGGCCGACGCGTCGCGGTCGTCCATGTCCGCGAGGTCCTGGCCGCCGATGGTGATGGTCCCCTCGGTGGGCCGGTCCAGCCCGCCGAGGATGTGCAGCAGCGTGGACTTGCCCACGCCGGAGCGGCCCATGATCGAGATCCGGTCGCCCTGCTCCAGCTCCAGATCGATCCCCTGCAGCACGTGGATCGTCCGCCCCCCCTTCTGGAAGGACTTCGACAGGCCGGCCATGTGCACCGAGAACGCGGCGTCACTCATAGCGCAGGCCCTCCACCGGATCGAGCTCGGCGCCGTACCACGACGGGTACAGGGTGGCCAGGAAGCTGATGGTCACCGCGAACACCGCCACCCACAGGAACGTCCAGGGGCTGATCGCCACCGGCAACGAGTCCAGGTAGTACACGTCCGTGTCCAGCGGGATGAAGCGGAACCGATCGAGGGCAAGGCAGGTGGCGAACCCCAGGACAGTGCCGATGGTCGTGCCCACGAACCCGATGATCAGGCCCTCGATCATGAAGGCCTTCATCAGTTGAGTCTTGGTTGAGCCCATGGCCCTCAAGATCGCGATTTCCTTCTGTTTCTCCATCACGACCATGATCAACACGACGATGATGTTCAGGGCCGCCCCGACGTAGATGAACGACAGGATCACCGCCATGACCACCTTCTCGAGCTTCAGCGCCGCGAAGAGGTTGCGGTTCATCGCCATCCAGTCCCGGGCCCAGAACGGATACCCCAGCTCGCGCTCGATGCTGCGCGCCACCTCGTCGGCGGCGTAGAGGTCGTCCACCACCACCTCGAGGCCGATGACCTGGTCGTCGAACTTCAGGAACCGCTGGGCCGCCGGGATCGACACGTACAGGAACTTGGTGTCGTACTCGTACATGCCCGAGTAGAAGATCCCCTTGACCCGGAACTTCTGCATGGTCGTGACCATGGTCCCGAAGGGTCCGGGCTCGCCAAAGGGGGACGTGACCAGCACGATGTCGCCCACGGTGGCCCGCAACACCATCGCCATCTCCTCGCCCAGGAAGATGCCGGGCAGGTCCGCCTCCGGATCGGCGATGTAGCGGTCGGTGGCCTGGGGGATGGGGTCGTCGATGGACGCCAGCAGCGCCGCCTTGTCCTCGTACTCCGTGAGCAGCCCGGACGGGCCCTTCTTGAGGGTGCGCACCAGATCGGTGACGTCCCCCACGGACTCGATGTCCACGCCCTTGAAGATGGCGCCGGTGACGTTGTCGTTGTGCTTGACCATCAGCTCCGTGTAGACGAACGGCGTCACCGCGAGCACGTCCTCCACGGCCGACACCCTCTCCATGGCCTCGCGGTAGTCGTCGAAGGCGCCCACGTAGTTGAGCACCACCACGTGGGAGTTGGTGCCGAGGATCTTGTTGCGCAGGTCGACCTCGAACCCGCTCATCACGCTCAGCACCACCGTCAGCGTCCACACCCCCATGGCCACGGCGAGGATGGACAGCACGGTGATCACCGACACGAACCGCTGGTCACGCTTGCCCTTCATGTAGCGCAGGCCCACGAAGGACGAGAAGCGGTTGGGGCGGGCCATGGACAGCCACCCGCCCCTGCGGACGCGGTGACTCATGTCCGGCAGGATCAACCGGGCGAAGATGCGCTCGACGAGCCAGGTGAAGGCCAGGACCGGGAACCACGCGGGCATCAGCAGCACCGCGAGCACGCCCCGCAGCAGGGCGACGAGGTTGCCCAACGCGCTGCCGGGCTCCCAGGCCTCGAACAGGGACCGCTGGAAGGGGTTGCGCAGGACCACCATCAGCAGCGCGGCCACCACCCCGCAGCCGGCGCCGATGCCCGGGATCGCGAAGTACCAGACGAGATCCGCGGTGTGCCCGTGGCTGATCATCCACGAGACGACCCCCACGCCCACGGCGAACCCCGCTGCGATGGCGCTGAGTGCCTTGAGCAGCCAGGCCAGCTGCTGCAGCAGGGTGTTGACCAGGGTCAGCCAGAGGATCGCCAGCAGGGTCCCCACCGCGAACAGCCACCCCCCCAGCCCCGGGATCCACGCCGCGCTGGCCCACACCGAGAACATCACACCGACGACCAGCAGGCCGTCCAGGGCCAGGAAGAGGGGCCAGCGCCCCGCCGAGAGCAGGAACGTCCCGGTCACGTCCACCGTGGACAGGGCCGGGAACAGCAACAGCGACGGCAGCGCCAGGATCGTGCGGCCGAACCGCCCCACGTTCAGCGGCCGTCCGAGGTACCCCTCGAGCTGGAACAGCAGCCCGTCGGTGCACAGCCCGCACAGGCCCGCCACCAGGTACACGGGTACCCAGGCCGGGGCGAGGATCACCAGTCCGATGGTGAGGAGGACCTTTCGCATCGTCGAGCCGTACAACCCCGCACGTCCGCGGGGATTCCCCTTTCGGCCTAGGCCTCGTCCTCGACGACCTCTTTTTCACCGGCGAGCACCGCCAGGTAGGCCTCGATGAACTCCGTGATGTCCCCGTCCAGCACCCGATCCACGTTGCCCTGGGTCGCGCCGGTCCGGTGGTCCTTGACCATGCGGTAGGGGTGCAGCACGTAGCTGCGGATCTGGCTGCCCCACTCCACCTTCTTCTTCTGCGCCTGCTGGGCGGCCATCTTCTCCTCGCGCTCCTGGAGCTCCCGCTCGTACAGGCGCGCCTTGAGGACCTTCATGGCCTGGGCCTTGTTCTTGTGCTGGCTGCGCTCGTTCTGGCACTGCACCACGATGCCCGTGGGTTCGTGGGTGATGCGCACGGCCGAGTCGGTGACGTTGACGTGCTGACCCCCGGCGCCGGACGAGCGGTAGGTGTCGATGCGCAGATCGCCCTCGTTCACCTCGATCTCGATGTCGTCCTGGATGTCGGGGTACACGTCCACGGCCGCGAAGGCGGTGTGCCGCCGCGCCGACGCGTCGAACGGGGAGATGCGCACCAGCCGGTGCACGCCGGACTCGCACTTGAGCTGGCCGTAGGCGAAGGGGCCGTCCACGGACACCGTGGCCCTCTTGAGGCCCCCCTCCTCGGCGTTCTGCAGGTCGATGATCCGTACCTTGTAGCCCGACTTCTCGCCCCACATGGTCATCATCCGCAGCAGCTTCTCGGCCCAGTCCTGGGCGTCGAGGCCGCCGGCGCCGGGGTGGATCTCGAGGATGGCGGAGTTCTCGTCACCCTCGCGGCCCAGCAGGCGCTTGACGTCCATCTCGCGGACCTGGGCGCGCATCTCCTTCAACTGCGCCCGCACCTCGTCGGCGGTGTCCTGGTCCTCCTCCTCCTCGGCCAGCTCCAGCATCAACCCGGCCTCCTCCACCCGGGCGTCCAGGGACTCCCAGCCGGTGATGGCCTTCTCGACGTTGGTCTTGTCCTTGAGGATCTTCTGGGCGCGCTGCGGATCGTTCCACAGATCGGGGTCCTCGGTGAGCTTGCTCAGCTCCTCCAGGCGCGCGCGCTTGGTGGGGAAGTCAAAGATGCCTCCCGAGGCGGCCCACGTGCTCACGCAGGGCGACGACCTCTTCGAGGGTCTCTTCGAACATGACGCACCTCCGAAATGGCCACCCAGGATAAGGGCTCGCCCCCCGAATAGGAAGTAGATCCACGGGAGCTGGATACCGCCCGCGCGCTCGAACGTGCGCTACAATGTAAGCAATGGCCCGAAGATGGGCTCCGCTGGTGTTCCCGGGAGAAGCATGCGCAGCAACCATGACGGTGGGACGGCGACGGGGGGGATGGCGACGCTGCTGGTCCTGGCCTTCCTGATGGCGATCCCCCTCCCCCTCCACGCGGCCGAGGTCGAGGGGCTCGACTCGCAGCAGTTCACGCCCAACGCCGACGGCCTGGGGTACTTCACCACCGAGTCCGCCCGCACCGGGCAGCTCGGCAAGATCATCTTCAACGCCCACCTCAACTACGCCACGGGCGTGGTGGGGCTGTGGAACGGTGACGAGCTCCAGTCGTGGGCGGTGCGGCGGCAGCTGGGGGTGGACCTGCAGATCGGCCTGGGCTTCCACGTGGCCGATCTGGTCATGCGCATCCCCTTCGCGCCCTACCAGGAGGGCAGCGGCGTGGCGGGCCACGAGTTCAGCATGCACACCTTCGGCGACGTGTCCGTCCACCCCAAGGTGAAGATCCTCGACCCCGACGTGCGCACCATCGGCGTGGCCGTGGCCATGCCCATCTCGTTCCCCTCGGGCAACGCCTCGGCCTTGTACGGCAACCCGGGGGTGACCGTCTCCCCCACCGCCATCGGTGAGCTGCGGGTGGGTGTGCTCGACGTGGGCCTGAACCTCGGCGTGGTGGGCCGCAAGACCGTTGGCCTGCAGGGGCTCGACGTGGGCCCGCAGTTCCTCTACCGCCTCGCCGTGCGGGTGCGGCCGCTGCCCGCGCTGGGACTGCAGGCGGAGCTCTGGGGGTTCGCTGGCGGCAACGTGGCGGCGAGCCCGGCCAACTGGCTCACCGGCGTCAACGTGGCGACCCCGAAGGGGTTCGTCTTCCGCGCCGGCGTCGGCACCGGCATCGGCGCCGGGTTCGGCGCCCCCAAGGTCCGGCTCGTGGTGGGGATCGGCGCCTGCACGCCGGCCCAGAAGCTCCTGGACGCGGACGGCGACGGGATCCGTGACAACGACGACCTGTGCCCCGACGACCCCGAGGACCTCGACGGGTGGGACGACGCCGACGGCTGTCCCGACCTGGACGACGACGGCGACGGCGTCCCGGACGCGAGCGACGAGTGTCCCGAGGAGCCCGAGACCGAGAACGGCGTCGAGGACGACGACGGCTGCCCCGACGAGTCCCCGGACTGGGACTCGGACGGGATCGCCGACGAGTGGGACGACTGCCCTCAGGACCCGGAGGACGTGGACGGCTTCGAGGACGAGGACGGCTGCCCCGACGGCGACGACGACGGCGACGGCATCGTCGAGCCCGACGACGACTGCCCCGACGAGCCCGAGACCGTCAACGGCATCGCAGACGGCGACGGCTGCCCCGACTCGGCGCTGGCCGAGCTGGACTGGGAGAGCGGCACCATCACCCTGACCCGCCCCATCCTGTTCTTCGCCGGGGGGGCCAACCTCGACGCGGACGCATTCGCGGTGCTCAACGCGGTGGCGGACGTGCTGCTGGCGCACAAGAACCTCGTGGGCGTAGAGATCCAGTCCCACTGCAGCGAACACGACAGCGCCACCTCGAACCAGGTGCTGAGCCAGCGGCGCGGCGACGTGGTCGCCACCTACTTCGCCAACCGGGGCGTGGATCCCGACCGGGTGAAGGTGGTGGGGTACGGAAACACCAGACCTGCCGACGACACGGACCAGCGGATCGAGCTGCTCGTGGCCGTGGTCGGAGAGTGAGGAGCCGACGATGACAGGCCGTCGATGGCTCGTTTCGACCTCGGTGACCGCGATCCTCGCGGCCGTGGCGGGATGCGCGGACCCCCCGGTGATCGAGGGGGCGTTCGCCATCGATCCCGCGACCGTGGAGATGGCCGGCCTGGCCCCCCTCGCGGCCCAGACCGAGCACGTGGAGATCACCAACCCCGGTGACGGACGCCTCGAGATCCAGGCCATCCACGCCGTGGACGACGGCGGCGGCCTGTTCGAGGTGGTGGTCACCGACGCCATGCCCTTCACCGTCGAGCCCGGCGAGAACTTCTACTTCGGTGTCGGCTTCTACGGCGCGCCCAACGGCACCTACGGCGCCTCGGTGGAGGTCACCTACGACCTCAAGCCCCAGTACCTGGGCGGCGGCCGGCCGGCGGCCAACGTGGACGCGGGCTCGGGGGTCCACGTCTACCCCCTGCCCATCCAGGCCGTGGTCGGCGCGGTCTCGGTGGATCAGGACGGCGACGGCTACGGCGAGGCCGACGGTGACTGCGACGACCTCGACGCCACGGTCCACCCCGGCGCCGACGAGCTGTGCAACGGCAACGACGACGACTGCGACGGCGCCCTGCCCGAGGACGAGGCGGACGCCGACGCGGACGGCTTCATGCTGTGCGAGGACGACTGCGACGACGAGGACGCGAACACCTACCCCGGCGCCCTCGAGATCTGCGACGACCTGGACAACGACTGCGACGGCACGGCCGAGGACGAGGACGAGGACCAGGACGGCGACGGCGTGAGCGTCTGCGACGGCGACTGCGACGACACGATCGCCACGGTCTATCCCGGCGCGCCCGAGCTCTGCGACGACCTCGACAACGACTGTGACGGACACCTCTCGGGCGACGAGGCGGACTTCGACGAGGACGGCGTGAACGTCTGCGACGGCGACTGCGACGACTTCGACGCCGAGACCTACCCCGGCGCCCCGGAGCTCTGTGACGGGATCGACAACGACTGCGACGGGATCGTGGGCGACGAGGAGGACCTCGACGGCGACGGGGTGACCCCCTGCGACGGCGACTGCGACGACTCCAACGCGGACACCCACCCGGGCGCTCCCGAGATCTGCGACGGCGCGGACAACGACTGCGACGGCACCCTGCCCGCCGAGGAGCAGGACGGCGACGGCGACGGCCAGCCCCCCTGCGCCGGGGACTGCGACGACACCGATCCGGACACGTACGCGGGCGCGCCCGAACTCTGCGACGGCCAGGACAACGACTGCGACGGCACGGCCGAGGACGACGAGGACGGCGACGGCGACGGCCTCACCCCGTGCGAGGGGGACTGCGACGACGGCGATCCGTTCACCTACCCCGGCGCCACCGAGCTGTGCGACGGCACGGACAACGACTGCAACGGCGCACTGCCGTCGGTGGAGGCGGATCAGGACGGGGACGGCGTCGCCGAGTGCGAGGGCGACTGCGACGATCTCAACCCCCTCGTGCTGCCCGGCGCCGAGGAGGTCTGCGACGGCGTCGACAACGACTGCGATCCCGCCACGGACGAGTTCGCCGACGAGGACGGCGACGGCCTGACCTTCTGCGACGGGGACTGCGACGACGACGACGCGGCCACGTTCCCGGGCGCCCCCGAGATCTGCGACGGCGAGGACAACGACTGCAACAACGCCCTGCCGTCGGTCGAGGCGGACATCGACGGCGACGGCTGGATGGCGTGCGACGCGGACTGCGACGACTTCGACGCCGACGTCTCGCCGGACGCCGCCGAGGTGTGCGACGGCGACGACAACGACTGCGACGGGCTCGTGGACGAGGGCTGCGGCAGCCCCGAGGTCTGCGACGACGGCGCCGACAACGACCTGGACGGCCTCACCGACTGCGCCGACAGCGATTGCGCGGCCGAGCTGTACTGCATCGACGACGACGGCGACGGCTACACCCTGGCCGACGGCGACTGCGACGACGCGCGCGCGGACGTTTGGCCGGGCGCCGCGGAGCTGTGCGACGGCGTGGACAACGACTGCGACGGGGATCTCGACGAGGGCTGCGCCAGCCCCGAGGTCTGCGACGACGGCACCGACAACGACCTGGACGGCCTCACCGACTGCGCGGACGGCGACTGCGCCGCCGAGCTGCACTGCATCGACGACGACGGCGACGGCTTCACCCTGGCCGACGGCGACTGCGACGACGCCGATCCGCTGGTCTTCCCGGGCGCGGCCGAGCTCTGCAACGGCTCGGACGACGACTGTGACGGCGTCGTCCCCGCCGACGAGCTCGACGGTGACGGCGACGGGATCGCCGGCTGCGACGACTGCGACGACACCCGCGCGGACGTGTACCCGGGCGCTCCCGAGATCTGCGACGGCCTGGACAACAACTGCAACGGCGTCATCCCCGCGGACGAGACCGACGGCGACGGCGACGGTGTGGCGCCGTGCAGCGGCGACTGCGACGACACCGACCCCACCGCCTACCCCGGCGCCCCGGAGCTCTGTGACGGCGTGGACAACAACTGCAACGGCGTCATCCCTGCGGACGAGACCGACGGCGACGGCGACGGCTGGACCCCCTGCGGCGGCGACTGCGACGACGCCAACCCGTCCACCTACCCCGGCGCCCACGAGGGTTGCGACGGCCTCGACAACGACTGCGACGGCGCGCTGGGTCCGGACGAGTCCGACGACGACGGCGACGGCTACTCGGAGTGCGAGTTCGACTGCGATGACGCCGATCCCCTCGTGCACCCGGCGGCGCCCGAGGTGTGCGACGGCATCGACAACAACTGCAACGGCGTCATCCCCGCGGACGAGATCGACGGCGACGGCGACGGCTGGGCCCCCTGCGAGGGGGACTGCGACGACGCGGCTCCCCTCACCTACCCCGGCGCCACCGAGGCCTGCGACGGCGCGGACAACGACTGCGACGGACAGCTCGGCGTCGACGAGATCGACGGCGACGGCGACGGCGTGAGCCTCTGTGACGGGGACTGCGACGACACCGATCCGGCCGTGTACCCGGGCGCGGTCGAGGTCTGCAACGGCATCGACGACGACTGTGACGGCGACCTCCCCGCCGACGAGCTCGACGGTGACGGCGACGGGATCGCCGGCTGCGACGACTGCGACGACACCCGCGCGGACGTGCACCCGGGCGCTCCCGAGATCTGCGACGGCCTGGACAACAACTGCAACGGCGTGGTCCCCGCGGACGAGACCGACGGCGACGGCGATGGATGGACCCCCTGCGACGGCGACTGCGACGACGCCGATCCGCTGACCTACCCCGGCGCGCCCGAGCTGTGCGACGGCATCGACAACGACTGCGACGGCAACGCCGGCGGCGACGAGGAGACCGACGACGACGGCGACGGGCTCGCCGAATGCGACGGC
Organism: uncultured Rickettsiales bacterium; assembly: GCA_964425605.1. GTDB lineage: Bacteria > Myxococcota_A > UBA796 > UBA9615 > CAYRNR01 > CAYRNR01. Next base: position 31,311 of record CAYRNR010000097.1, read on the forward strand.
GACTGCGACGACACCGACGCGTCCGTGTACCCCGGCGCGCCCGAGCTGTGCGACGGCATCGACAACGACTGCGACGGCGCTGTCCCCGCGGACGAGGCCGACGCGGACGGCGACGGCGCCCCTGGCTGCGAGGACTGCGACGACGCCGATCCCCAGAGCTACCCCGACGCCCCGGAGATCTGCGACGGCGCCGACAACAACTGCAACGGCGTGATCCCCGCGGACGAGGCCGACGGCGACAACGACGGCTGGGCCCTGTGCGAGGGCGACTGCGACGACGACGACGGCGACACCTACCCGGGCGCGCCCGAGCTCTGCGACGGCCTCGACAACGACTGCGACGGCCAGGCCGGCGGCGAGGAGGCCGACGACGACAACGACGGCTACAGCGAGTGCGACGGCGACTGCGACGACGCCGACGACGAGCGCCACCCCGGCGCGGCCGAGGTCTGCGGCGACTACATCGACAACGACTGCGACGGCAGCATCGACGACGGCTGCGTCACCCTGGCCTACGTGGACGGATCCGTCGTCGGCTCCCTCGAACTGGGCACCGGTGACGATCCCTTCCTGACCATCCAGGGCGGCGTCGACGCGCTCGGCGGCGTCGCCGAAGAGGTGCTGGTCATGCCCGGCACCTACACCGAGAACGTCGTGATGTCCGGCGTCACCGGCTCACTGACCGCCTTCGACGACGCCGAGACCACGATCCTCGACGGCGACGGCGACCGCGCCCTCGACGTGACCTCCGGCAGCACCGTCGAGGTCAGCGGGTTCACCGTCACCGGCGGCGCCTCCGAAGCCGGCGGCGGCATCCGCGTCCACTCGTCCACCGCCAGCCTCTCGGACCTGATCGTCCGCGACAACAGCTGCACCCCCCTGGGCTCCGGCGCCGGCCTGTACGCCTACGACTCCGACATCCAGGTGGAGGACAGCACCTTCCAGGGCAACGACTGCGGCTACGACGGCAGCCCTGCCGGCAACAACGGCGGCGCCATGGCCATCGAGTTCTGCGAGGCCCTGGTCCGCCGCAACCTCGTGCTCGAGAACACCGCCGGCGACGCTGGCGGCGTCTTCATCGAGGAAGGCCCCGCCTACATCGGTCAGAACGTCATCTGGGGCAACGCCTGCAACGACACCCAGCCCGGCGTCGCCCCCCTCACCGGCGGCGGCGGCCTCGTCGTGCGCGGCGACGACATCTGGGTCTACAACAACCTCATCTTCGAGAACGACTCCGGCGACACCGGCGGCGGTGTGCTCATGGTCGAGACCCCCGCCACCACCTACCTGCTCAACAACGTGATCGCCGTCAACGGCACGGCCACCGGCGCCGGCGGTGTCGCCTTCGAGAACACCACCACGGGTTCGCTGGCCGACAACATCATCACCGGCAACGAGGGCTACGGCCTCTACGGCAACCTCGGCGACGCCTTCACCATCGGGTACAACGACGTGTACGACCACCCGTCGGGGAACTACGGCGGCTCCATCTGGCCCCGCACCGGCATCCTCTTCAACATCGCCGAGCCCCCCCTCTTCGTCGCCTGGATCGACGACGGCGACTACACCACCGACGACTTCCACCTCCAGGCCGGCTCGCCGTGCATCGACACCGGCAACCCCGACCCGCAGCTCGACGACGTGGATGGAACGCGGAATGACATGGGGGCGTATGGCGGGCCATATGGGTCATGGCCGTGATAACCGCCCATCCCGTAGGTGATGTGAACGCCTCCTGGTGAGAGGCGGACTTCGTCCAGGACACGATCGAGGGCTTCGCGGCGCTCGGTCAACGGGCGGTCATGCCAGGCTTCGAGGATGGCCGAGCGGAAGGCGTCGGGGTCGACCTCGTCGAACGCGGGGGGCGGCTGAGCAGACGGCAGAGCGGCGAGCTGCAGCCGGGCGTGCTCCCGTTGCTCGATGAGCGGGGCGTTGATCGCCCTGGCGTCGTCCTCCTCGATCAGGCCGCTGCTCACCTGGGCCGAGGTCCGGCGGATCTTCCCGTCCAGGTCGGCCACGAGCGCGGTGAGTCGCTCGCGCTCGGCGGCGGCGTGGTCGATGGGCGCGGCCGCGAGCTGGTCGATGGCGTCCTGGATCAACATCCGTACGTTGTTCGGAGCGAGGACCTGCTGCTCGATGGCGTCGAGCACGAGCCGGTCCAGCTTCTCCACCCGGATCGAGATCCCGGCGCAGGCGGCAGGGTTGTCCTGGCGCGTGGCGCAGTAGTAGAGGTACGTCCGCTTCTTCGGGCTTCCGCCCGTTGCCACGCAGATCCGGCCGCCGCAGGTCCCGCACCGCAGCCAGGGCGTCAGCAGGCCGCGCTCGCCCAGGCGGACGGGGTTCGCACCGTTGCCCTTGCCAGCCTTTCGGTTGCGGTCGCGCAGGGCGCGCTTGGCCTGGATCCGAGCGAAGGTCTCCTCGTCAATGGCAGCTTCGTGGGTGTCGCGGGCGACGACCTCGCCGCCGTGGACCAAGTGGCCGGTGTAGGTGGCGTTCGTCAGAATGGTGGCCACGTGCTTGGCGCGCCAGGCGCCGGGGGCGACTTTCCGGGGGAGGTCGCGGCGGATTGGCGGCGCGACGGCCTCGCGAGTAAGACGGGCCGCGATGCGCGAGGCCCCGTCGCCGTCCTCGTCGGCCATCCGGAACACCCGCTGGACCACCTCGAGCCGCGGGCGGGTCCTTTCAGTGACCACCAGCCCGCCTTCCTGGACCTCGTATCCCCACGGAGGACGGCCGTAGACCCATCGCCCCTTCTCGGCCTGTGAGCGCATCCCCCTTTGCACGTTGGCGGACAGCTCCTCGGAGTACCGCTCGGCCAGCCACGCCAGGATCGGACGGATCAGCTTGCGCATCGAGGCGTCGCCCGTGTCCTGCTCGGTCAACGACACGATCTCGATGCCCGCGTCGTCGAGGGTCGCCAACGCTCGCAGGCAATCGAACATGTTGCGCGCGATACGCGAGATCGCCCACACGTACAGCCTCTCGATGGGATCGTCGCTCGACGAGGTTCTTCCCCGGCTCCGCATCGCCTCGCGCTGGGCCTCGGCCCGCCGGAGGAAGCCGAGGTAGCTCGCACGCCGCCGGGTCGAGCGGCCGCTGACGCCCTCGTCGATGAACCAGTTCTCCGGCGGGATGACCACGCCGTCTGCCTCGGCACGGCGCTCGATCTCATGTCGCTGTTGCTCGATGGACTTGTCCTGGCGGGGGTCGCTGCATCGCAGGTAGGCCGCTCCGATGATGGGCATGGTGGGCTCCTTCCTACTCCGCAGGTTGACGTAATGTTTAGGGGTTCAGGGTGGGGCAGACGAAAAAAAACGCCCCGAACCGC
>CAYRNR010000098.1:0-34264 GCA_964425605.1 uncultured Rickettsiales bacterium
CCGAAGTACTGGCGGGTCAGGTCGGCCTGGGCGACCACCGCGTTGCCCAGGGTCATGGGGAGCTGCGGCAGGGCCAGGGCGACCAGAGCCACCACCAGGGTGGAGCCGTCGGGGAGCCCGAACGGGAGCCAGCGGGGCAGGTGGAGGCCCAGCTCGAATTCGCCGAACCCCCGGTAACCCCCGAGGGCGAGCCCCACGGCCGAGCCCAGCGCCACCACGACCAGGGCGGCCGGGGCCTTGCGGTTGTCCAACAGCAGCAGGATCAGCACCACGGCGACCACACCGAGCACCACACCCACCGGGATCGGACCCAGCGCCTGGACCGCGAGGAAGGGCTCGGCCGCGTCGTGCACGCCCTGGAGCTGGCTGCTGCCGACCATGAAGCGCACGCCCTCGGTGAGCAGCAGCACCCCGGTGGAGAGCTGGACGCCACGGATGACGCTGCGCCGGACGTGACGCCGCAGGGTATCCACCGCTCCAAGCGCGGCCAGGACGATGAGCATCACCCCCATCCACAGCCCGGCGGTCGTCACCTCGAGGGGCCCCAGACCGCGGGCGATGGCGTAGGCGCCGATGACCTTCATCGGCTGCACCGGCATGGTCGTGCGGAAGACGACCCCGGACACCACGTAGAACAGACCCACGCACACGAGGATCGCGGTGGCGTCGAGGCCGCACACCAGGACCATGCCGATGGTCAGGGGGAGCAGGGTGCCCAGGTCCCCCATGGAACCCGCCAGCTCGCGGCGGTCGAAGCGCCAGGACGATTCAGGAGACGACACGTCCACTCTCGGCGCGTCGCGCCCGCACCTGGGCCTCGGCGTCTTCGATCTCCTCGATCAGATCATCGAGGTGCACGGGCTTCATCAGATAGGCGAAGGCTCCCCGGTCCATGACGCGCACGGCCGTGGATGCGTCCGCGAACCCGGTGAGCATCACGACCTCGAGGTCCGGGTACCGCTCCTTGATCTGCTCGAGGGCCTCGATGCCCGACATGCCCGGCATCTTCACGTCCAGCACCACCACGTCCACGGCCTCGCGTTCGAGGAACGCGAGCGCGTCCTCGCCCGAGGCCACGCCGTCGACGTCCAGGCCACGCTTGCGCAGGCGCCTGCGAAGCACGGTGCGGAAGATGTCCTCGTCCTCGACCAGCAGTACTCTCAAACAGGATCCTCAGGTTCGCAGGCGAGGAGGCTCGCTGAAACGGCGCCCCTCGTCAAGGCGTGGGCGCTCGACTCGTGTCCGAATCGCGGCGGCACACGAGTCGCACGGGGGGCTGGTCAGGCGGCGTCCTCTCCGCTATTCTCCGCCGGATTGCGCCGATAGGCCCGTCATCTACTCACGATGGAGGACCCGATGCCGCGAACGAACCGTGAATGGCTACCCTTCTACTGCAACCCCGACGCGCTGCTCCCCAAGATCCCGGAGACCCGGGCGCTGTTCCAGTGGAAGCCCTACCTGATCCAGGACTTCATCGGTAAGTCCATCAGCTTCCTCGAGAGCGATCAGGTCCGGAAGCTGGGCTTCGAGTGGGACTACCGCCGCGTGGTCCCCTGCCGGTGGAAGTGCTCGGACGAGTCCCTGTTCGGCGTGGACCTGGCCATCTGGGCCTACACGCGCGCCTACCCCTTCGACAAGGGGCAGATCGGGGGACGGTTCAACCCCGCCTCCCTCGGCGCCGCGGTGCACCACGGGAGCATCAACGTGGACATCGGCGGCTCCCACGTGGGCTACGTGCCCGGCCCGGGCGGCGGCTCGTTCGGTCGCATCTGGCGGCCGGCGGAGCAGCAGTACTCCACCGACTGCGGCTACCTGTGCGCGCTGCTGGCCCCGTTCGTCAAGGTCTACGAGGACGCGTGCAAGAACATCCTGGTGTACCGGCCCCAGGGCGAGCGGGCCCTGGTCTCCATCCCCAACGAGTACATCCAGCCGACCTGGTCCAGCGAGCGGATCAAGCTCCTGGTGGACCTGGAGACCTTCACCGAGGGCGAGGTGGACTACGTCCACAGCAAGCCCCACACCCACACCCAGCTGGGACGTTCCCTGTTCTTCCTGAACCGCCAGTTCCTCGATTCGGTGGACGAGGACACGGCCCGCGCGTGCTGCTCGACCACGCCGTCGAGGATCGGTCCGCTGCTGTCCCACAAGTTCTTCAACATCTGGGACTCCGAGGCCGCGGTCCACAACGGCCTCCCCGAGCAGCGGCTGCTGCCGTACATCAAGTTCATCCTGGCTGCGAAGCACTCCCCGACGACTCTCAAGGCGGCGGTGGTCAACACGGCCATCGAGCACAACCGGTTGACCGACACCGTGCGGTCCGGCGAGTACAGGGACTACGACTTCGTGAGCTTCTCGGGCATCTTCATCGATCACTACTCCGAGGATGCCCACGCCTACGTGAACCTGTTCATGCCCATGGGCATGACGGTGAAGCCGCGCGGACGCACGCGCGAGGTGGAGTTCTCCCCCGAGGAGATCCACGAGATCTTCCAGCGTATCCCGGTGGCCAAGCCCCGCTTGCCGTTGCCCCACGTGTTCGACCACGAGCGTCCCAAGAGAGTGCTCGACGATTTCACCTTCGAGCCGGGGAAGTTCCGGCGAGACTGAGCCCCGGCCCCGTCACCCCCGGAGGAAGGGGAGCAGGCCCGGCAGGACCCGCTCGATCTCCTGGCGCGGCCGCACCGGGTTGTACCAGCAAAACGGCGTGAACCAGCTCGACGGCGACGTCAGCCGTACCCCCCCCATGGAGCATTCCACCAGCATCGCCAGGGCGCCGATTCCCGCGTGCAGGTGGTCGATCTCGAGGCCGTGGGCGAAGGCTCCCGGGAGCCACCGCGACGCCTGTACGGCGTGGTACCGGCGGTCCATTCGGTGGTTGATGGCGCGGACGGCGGCGGCGTAGGAGCGGATCTGGGCCGGGGGTCGCCAGCGGCCGCCGTAGGGGAACAGCAGCTTGCGGCCGATGCTGTGCAGGGACAGGGCCCGGTCCACGGCGGCGTCCCGGTGCACCTCGTCGTGGAGGCGGCGGCAGACGGCGTCCACCTCGGGTTCGCTGCGCGGGCCTTCGCCGGCCCGGCCGAGCCACGGGAGCACGGCGCCGGGGAGGTGGAACGGGCGGAAGTGGGTGGGCCAGTTTCGGTTGAGGTCCACGCCGTTGCGGTTGGCCCGGCGGAACCTGCGGCGCCCGGCGCGGAGGTCGGCCTCCACGTCGCAGTAGCCGTCCACGTTGAGCACGGGCACGTACAGGATGCGGCGGTCCTCCAGCGGCGACTCCACCAGGGCGCGGGCGAGGGCCAGGCCGAGCTCCACGCCGATCCACTCCATGGCGTGGGTGCCCGCCAGCAGCACCGACATCCGGTCCGAGCCCGGCGCGCCGATCTCCAGCGCGAACAGGGGCCGTCCGTCCACGGTGCGGCCGATCACCTCGTCCCTTGCGCCGGCGTCCACCAGCTCGCCACACGCGCGCAGGACCTCGTCGTACCCCCGGTAGTCGGACAGCCAGGCGTGGGGGATGGCTCCAGCGAGAGGTGCGCCGCCGGGGACCGTGGCCAGGTGATCGTGGATCACGGACATGGGCGCCACCCTAGCACGCGGTTCGGGACCGTCGAGGCGTTTGGGGTACAATGGAAGCGAGCGGGAAAGGGAGGGCTCCTTGTTCCATCACCGAACCGTCCCGTGGCGGGTGGGCACCTGCCTGCTCGCGAGCGTCCTGCTGAGCTGCAGCGACCGGCCGCGCATCTCCGACGACGACGACACCACGTTCACGGCGGACGACGACGACACCTCCTCGGCGGACGACGACACGTCCTGTGCGGACGACGACGACTCCAAACCCCCCGGGGACGACGACACGGCGTCGGACGACGACAGCGGGGACGACGACGACGACAGCGGCGACGACGACGACAGCGGGGACGACGACGACTCGGCGTGCCCCTCCCTCGGGCCGGGGGTGACGCCCACCATCGTCGTGAACGTCCCCGGCTGGCAGCTGAGGCACTTCGCCGGTGGGTTCGATTCGCCCACCGGGCTGGCCATCGACACCTCCGAGGACCTGCTGTTCGGCGCCGGCCTCGGCGGCAACGACAGCCTCCCCGTCCACCGCCTCACCCAGGCGCTCGTGTCCACCGCGTCGGACCCGATCCCCGATCCTGACGGCGTGGCCGTGGACTCGGCCGATCGGGTGTTCGCGGCCGGCAGCGACCAGATCTGGCTCGTGGAGACCCTGATGGGCGGGGCCACCGACTCGGTCTGGCACACCCTGGCCGGCGGCGGGAACATCAACGACCTGGCCCTGGACGCCGCCCATGGCGACCTCGTCTACGTGGCGCTGGACGACGGCCGTGTCTTGCGCGTGGACGCCTCTCACGTGGAGACCGAGCTGATCGGCCCGGGGGACAGCATGGAGCTCGCCGTGGATCCCACCGGCGATCTGTGGGCGCTGGGCAGCACCAGCGGCGAGCTGTACCGGATCGATCACCTCACCGACGCGGTCACCCTGGAGGTGAACTGGGCCGACCTGGCGCCCGACTACCTGCTGACCAACCGGCTGGTGTACGGGCCCCACGACGACGCCCTGTACGGATCCGCGTACTTCACCGGACTCGGCGGGACCGTGGCGCGGTGGGATCCGGCGTCCCCGGGCGTGCTGGAGTTGTGGGTGGAGCAGCTCATCGACGACGACAACCCCGAGGACCTGGGCTGGGGGGCCCAGTGCCTGTACGTGCTCGCACCCCTGGACGGCAACATCCTGCAGCTGTGCCCGTGTAGCTGACGAGCCGCGGGATCAGGGGTTCGTGGGCAAGGGGCGGACCGTGTAGACCTGGATCACGGGCCCGGTGCACGTCCTGCCGTCGGGCACGAACTCCTTGACCAGCTCCTGGGTCGAGAAGAACCGGGTGTAGCCGGCCACCCGCCGGGGGTAGCGCTCGGGGTGGGCGAAGAAGCGGCCGAAGTCGTCGCTGGACGCCAGCGCGTAGTCGTGGCCCAGCGGGATACCCTCGGAGAGGCCGAAGTACCCCAGCTCGGTGACCGCGAAGCGCGAACGATCCAGCGGCGGCGTGTAGTGCTCGCGGGCCACGCGCGATCCTTCGGGGAGGTTCTCCTCCACCCACACCTTGGCCATCCAGCGGGTATCCGGCAGGGTCACGTCGTGCACGTGCGTCCACGCCCGGCTGGCCTGCCAGACGGCCGACGCGAACACCAGCACGGTCAGGGCCACGGCGAGGGCGCGGGCCAGACGCCGGGGCATCGCCGTGGTCTCGTCGTTGCCCAGGGCGTCCACCATCGCCGCCAGCCCGACCCCACCCAGCGCGGCCGCGAAGGGCACCAGGGCCACCGCGTGGCGGTCGAAGCGGACCGGGTAGGCGCCGACCAGGACGAAGTACAGCACCGGAAACGCGAGCGCCGCGACCAGGGCTCTGCGGTCCCGCTGCACCAGGGCCACGCAGCCCGCGAACGCCAGGATCACCGCGACGATCCCCACGCCCCGCGCCAGCGTGTCCGCGTAGAAGCCGAAGCTCACCCCGGACGACTCGTACCCGGGGTGCCCGGTGGCGTAGTGGCGGGCCTCCGCCTGCACGTCGCCCCAGAAGGTCCCGAGGTCCAGCAGCGCGTAGGGGGTCGTGGCGAGGAACACCAGCGCCGCGCCCGTAGCGAACGCCCAGATCTTGGGCGACGCCAGGGCCGTGGACGGCCGGCGGCAGCGCAGCGCGTGGGCGAACAGCACGGGTACGACGGCCAGCACGGCGGTGTAGCGCGTCCCCACGGCGAGGCCCACGAACACCGCGGCCGCCAGGTAGGTCCGCCAGCCCGGATCGCCGCGGCCGATGCGCACCGCCATGACCGCGGCCAGCACCGCCCAGAGGGTCATGGGCACGTCCACCGTGATCAGGAAGCTGTGCGCCACGTGGAGGCTCGACGACGCCACGAGCGCGGCCGCCGCAAGCGGGGCGAGGGGCCCGCGGAACCGCGCGGAGGTCAGCTCGTAGGCCAACCAGGCCGCGGCCAGGATGGTCAGCGCCGCCATCAGCGCCGTGAGGAGCCGCCCCCAGAGGTACAGGTCCACCGCGGGGAGGTCGCCTGCCTCGACCGCGGCCGGCTGCAGCGCGGCGACCACCAGGGCCTGCAGGTAGATGGAGGCGGTCGGGTAGTTGAAGAAGTGGGGGTTGGGATCGCCGGTGGCCACCATCTCCACGGCCCGCTCCACCACGGCGGGTTCGTCGGGGTGGACCGCGAGGGGGAAGCCGAAGGTGGTGCCGCGGGCCCGCAGCAGGAATCCGGCCGCGATCACCACCGCGAGCAAGAGAGCGACGATGAGCCTGGCGTGGCGCTGCATGGTGTCGCCCCTCTCGCGGTGTGACGGCGCACGACCCGTTCCGTGTCCGCCGATCGTAGAACATCGCCGGGCCGCAGCAAACCGCTCGTTCGGCGGAACGCTGGTATGCTTGGCTGCTGTCGCGCGCCTCTGCGGCGCGGCGGATGGGAGCCCCATGGATCTGCTGCGGACCTCGGCGATGGACCTGGCTGGGATGATCCGGCGCCGGGAGTTCTCCCCGGTGGAGGTCCTCGACGCCCACGTCGCGCGGATCGAGGCGGTCAATCCAGCCATCAACGCCCTGGTCAATCCCCGCTTCGAACGCGCTCGTGAGGAGGCGCGGGCCGCGGAGCAGCGGGTGATGGACGATGCCCCCGAGGAGCTGCCGCTGCTGCACGGCGTCCCGTGCACCATCAAGTCCGCCTTTGCCGTGGAGGGCATGCCCTGGGACGCCGGCCTGAGCAAGCGCGACGGCATCGTCGCCGAGGAGGACGCGGTGACCGTGGCCCGCCTGCGCGGCGCCGGCGCCATCTGCATGGGGCTGACCAACGTGCCCGAAGGGCTCATGTGGTACGAGACGTACAACAAGCTGTACGGCCGCACGGGCAACCCCTACGACCCGGGCCGCACCGCGGGCGGCTCGTCCGGCGGCGAGGGCGCCATCATCGGCGCCGGCGCCAGCCCCTTCGGTCTGGGCAGCGACGTGGCAGGCAGCATCCGGCTCCCCGCCTACTTCTGCGGCGTGTTCGGCCACAAGTCGTCCGGCGGCCGGATTCCCACCGCCGGCCAGTTCCCCCCCACCGAGGGCGCGCGCACGCGCATCCTCGCCACCGGCCCCCTGGCCCGGCGGGCCGAGGACCTGTTGCCCCTGGTGCGGCTGCTCGCGGACGAGGACTGGAAGGCGGAGTGCACCGAGGGGGACCACTCCCTGCGCCGCCGCCGGGCCGTGGAGGAGGGGGACCTGCGGGGCACGCGGGTGTTCGTGGCCACCGGCAACGGCCGAATGCCCGTGCAGTGGCACGTGGGCAAGGCCATCCAGCGCGCCGGCGAGGCCCTCGAGGCCCGGGGTGCGTTCGTCGAGACTTGGCGTCACCCCTCGTTCAAGCGCGCCCTCGAGATCTGGTTGGCCCTGCTGGACGAGACCCACGGCTGGACCTTCGCGGAGATCCTCGGCGACGGCACGCCCATCGACCTGGGCCGCGAGGTGTTTCGCAAGATCACCCGCCGGAGCCCCCACATCCTCCCCTCCCTCGCGCTGGTCGGCCTCGAGAAGCTGACCGCGGGCAAGTCCAACGCGATGATGAAGCGCCTCGCCGAGGAGGGCCGCGCCCTCAAGGCCGACCTCGATCGACGCCTCGGCGACGACGGCGTGCTGCTCTTCCCCACCTTCCCCCGCACGGCCATGAAACACCGCCGCGCCATGCTACGCCCCTACGAGTTCGCCTTCACCGCCATCTTCAACGCGCTGAGGCTCCCGTCCACGCAGGTCCCCCTCGGCCTCGACCGCAAGGGCCTGCCCATGGGCACCCAGGTCGTCGGCGCCGAGGGACGGGACGCGCTGACCATGGCGGTGGCGTGCGCGCTGGAGAGGGAGTTCGGCGGATGGGTGTGGCCGAGAGTTCCAGTTCTGGACGAAGACGGATGAGTATCCTGTCGACCGCGAAGAGACGGATTGCGTCCTCCTGGCGCGTCCTCCTCGCTCCCCTCGCGTGGCTGCTCACCCTCGTCGCGGTGGTCTGGATGCTGGACTTCGCCCGGGTCTGTGTGACCACGGACGAACCTCTCGCCGAGCATCTGGCCGCGAGCTTCGTCAGTCTGGGGAACATGCTCCAGGTGACCTTCCTCTTCGGTGGCGTGATCGCCGTCGTCGCGGCCGTTCCCGTGGTGCTGGGGCGGATGAAGTCGGCGAGACCCGCGCCGTTGCCGGTGCTCGTGATGAGCCTGCTTCCCCTGCTGGGCTGGGTGGGATTCGACTTGTGGCCGACCCGCTCCTCCTCGTCGACCGGCACGGATGTCTACCTGATCGTCGTGGATACCCTGCGCAGTGACTTCGTGGATGCCGAGCGTACACCGAACCTGTGGGCGCTGGGTCAGGACGGGATACGGTTCACAGACGCCGTGTCCACCTCGTCGTGGACGTTGCCGGCGTTCGGCTCGTTGTTGACGGGGCTGCACCCCGCCGAACACCAGCTGGGCTTCAGGGAGGAGAGGGGCCGCCACGAGGCCGTGCTGCGATCGGACGCCTTGACCCTTCCCGATCACCTCCGCAAATACGGATACCAGACCACCGGATTGGTGACCAACTCCATGTTGTGGTCCGAGCTGGGGCTCTCGCGAGGGTTCGACCACTACAGAAATCTCCTGTCGTCGACGGCGACCACGCTGATGACGTGGAGACCGTTCGAGATCCCACCGTTCGCCGCAGCCCCCGTGCAGACTCAGCGAGGAAGGTGGTGGCTCAACGCGGGCGCCGATCCGGCGCGCCCGCTGTTCATGCTGCTCCACTACATGGATCCGCACCTACCTCACACGCCCAGGGCAGCCGCGGTGCGGGCCGAGCGACCCCTGCACGGCGAGGACAGGGCCCCCTTCGTCGTCACCTACGGCGCGGAGGTGAGGGTGGTGGACGCGGCCATCGGTGAGTTCCTGGAGCATCTCCGGAGCGCCGGTCGGTACGAAGACGCGCTCATCGTGTTCACTGCCGACCACGGCGAAGAACTGGACGAAGGACGTCCCGTCGCTGCGCAGATGAGTCGGCCGAGGCACGAGCATTCCTACTTCCCGGAGGTCGCCCGTGTCCCGCTCGTGGTCAAGCTCCCCAGGGGTGTGGGCGCGGGCACCGTGAGCCACGAACTGGTGTCTCTGCTGGATGTCCCCGAGACCGTGATCGAGGTGCTCGGCGTGCCTTCACTGCCTGGCGCGCACGGAGTGCCCTTGGTGGACGCCAGCGGGCGACTCCTACCCACCGCGGGCGTCGCCTTCCAGGGCGGCCTGCACCACAGCCCGTGGCGGGACGTCTCACGCTCCGCCGGCTCGGCCGTGGCGTGGAATCGCAGCAAGGACGACTGGATTGGCTACGATCGCAGGGAAGATCCGACCTTCTCGACCCCCCTGCCGGTGGTCCCGGACGCCGACAAGGAGCAGCTCCGGGCACACGTGGCCCGGATCAACGCGGGTCGTGAGGGGCGCGAAGGGGTGACCATCGAGCTGAGCGAGGAGCAGCTGCGGCAGCTCGAGGCGCTGGGGTACGTGGATCCGTCCTAGCCCACGAGGCGGCGTGATCGCGACCAGCTATCGAGGGTGCGGTACGTGAAGTCCCTGAAGCGACGCGCGGGTTTCCCTGTCTCCTCGGTCTCCTGGCGCACTTGCTCCGACTCCTCGGCGATGGCGGCGACCAGCCGGTCGTTTTGGGACATGCCCAGCACATAGTGCAGCTCGTTGGACTCGCACCAGGCCATGAGCTTCCAGCTTGGGCCTCCACGGCCCCGGTCCCACCTCTGTTCCTGCGCGGCCCCCGCACGGAGCTTGACCTGAACGCCGCTCGTTGATTGGCTGGTCCCCGCAGTACTGGAGGCCCCGTGAGCACCATCCGTCCCGCAGTCCAGCCCCTCCCGTTCGTCCTCGCCGCTGTCATGCTGCTGCTGCTCCCCGGCTGCGAGGAGGAGTACTTCGTGCCCCCCGAGGCGCCCGACGAGATCGAGGAGATCCACGACATCAACGCCTACCTGCTGAGGCACTTCGAAACCGAGGAGGAGAACGTCCTCGAACCGGCGCTGGCCCAGCTGATCGGCCTGCTGGACGAGTTCGACCTCGAAACCGAGTACCAGGAGCGCTGCTTCACCCCCGAGGGCCTCACCGAGGAGGACGTCGCGGGCATCGACCATCCGGGGCGGGACATCGAGGATCTGCTGTCGGTGGCGCTGGTGATGCACAGCGGCTTCCCGCCGGCGGTCAACGCCTAGGGGATGATCCTGGAGGACCAGCGGCCCATGGAGCCCGCGTCCCCCGACCACTACATGCGCGAGTTCCTCGATCCGACCGATCCCAGCTGCTTCCCGGGGCGCGACTGCGAGCGGATGGAGGTGATGAACGACATCATCAAGGACTACCTGATCATGACCCTGCCCTACGACATGCCCAAGACCTACCGGTGGGTCGAGATCGGCGAGACAGGGTCGGGGGAGTGGGCGATCCTCGCCCAGGCGTGGATCGCGCAGTCGTGGGAGACCGACGGTGGCGCGATCCAGCTCAGCCAGAGCTACAACCTGGACCTGTTCTACCCCCGGGGGGATGCCGGCGCCCGGTACATGACCCTGTGGTTCGAGATGTTCATCGAGGGGCTCACCGACGAGGTCATCCTCGACACGACGATCATGGGGATGAACGAGATGTTCGAGTACACCGAGGAGCACATCGGGACGTTGTGAGCCTGCGCGCGGAGGCGTTTCGGGTCTTCGCGTCGGCCTGGACGCGCCAGATCCGCGCCCAGGCGCCTGAATGACTGGGTCACTTGCTCGCAAATACGCGCAATTACGCGTAAGCGGTCTCCGGATATTGGAGGATGCCGGACCATGGCCGACGCCGCTGAGCCGACTACGTTGCCCGACCGGGAGAGTGCCGGGGTCGAGTTCAAGACGACCCTGTCCGACAGCCGCAAGATCATCGAGACCATCGCAGCGATGGCGACGATGGGTGGTGGCACCATCTGGGTCGGCATCCGACCCGACGGTACTCCCGTAGGCTGCGAAATCGGGGAAGGTGAGCTCGAGCGCCTGGTACAGCGCATCCTCGCCGCGACCGATCCCAAGGTCCACGTGAAGTTGGATGCCCCCCGGTACGAGGGCCAACGCCTGCTACGCATCCAGGTCCCGGCCGGAGACGGTGCACATCTGGCGTATGGCCGCGCCTTCCACCGGGTCGGGCCGGCGACCGTGGCGATGACCCGCGACGAGTACGAGCGACGGCTCGTCGATCGTCTCAGGGAGTCCTCCGGATTCGAGCGACGATCGGAACTCGGGGTGACGCTGGACGAGGTGGATCCGCACGCCATCGAGCAGTTTCGGGAACGCGTATCGGCGCGGGGTGACGAGCCGCCCTCCGACTCCCGCGCTCTGCTGTACAAGTTGCATCTCGTACGTGGTGACGAGCTCACCGTGGGTGGTGTACTCCTCTTCGCGCTCGACCCACAGCGCGTCCTTCCCCAGGCCGTGATCCGAGCACGGGCCACACGCGGCGTGGCCGAGGATGCCGAGGAGATCGGCGGCAACCTGTTCGACCAGATCCTGCGGGCAACCGCGTTCGTGTCGAGAAACCTCCGGACGCGGGTCATCCGTGAGGGGGTCCTCCGGCAGGAGGTGCCGGATCTCCCGGTCGCGGCCGTCCGCGAGGTCGTCGCCAACGCAGTGGCCCATCGCGACTACCGCAGCACGGCGCCGATCCAGCTACGGCTCGACGACGAGGGCCTGTCCGTGTGGAGCCCCGGGCACCTGCCTCCCCCCATTACTCCGGCCCTGCTACGCCAGGACCACCCCTCCATCCCTCCCAACCCATACCTCGCCCGGGCGCTGCACAGAGCGGGTTTCATCGAGGAGTGGGGAACCGGCACCCTGCTCGTCATCGCGGCCTTGCGCGACGCCGGGCTCCCCGAGCCGTTGTTCGAGGAGGAGCATGGAGCGGGCGTGCGGGTCCAGCTGCCGATGGCGGGACAGGTTGCTGCTCACCTCTCCCTACGCCAGACACAGTTCCTGGACTCCAGCGAGGTCGGCTCGTTGTTCACCACGGCCGAGTACGCGTCTTCCCTCGGTGTTTCCCACAGCACGGCGCTGAACGATCTGCGCGACATCGAGGCCTATGGCCTGATCGAACGTCAGGGGCAGGGCAAGAGCAGTCGGTGGATCCGGCGGTAGGCGCCTCTTCGACACGGGTGTTCACTTCGGTCGCCGGGCCGGAGCCGGTCGGGAATCAACGCGCCTTCTGACGCGCGATCAGGGCGGCACCCAGGGCGCCGACGGTGTCGGGCTCCGGCGGCACCTGGACAGGGCTTCCCAGGACCTCGCTCAGCGCCCGGACCACGCCAGCATTGCGCGCAACGCCACCGGACATGGCCACCTGGACGCCGTCGAGGCGTGGAGAGACTCGCTTGACCAGGGCGCGCGTGCGCGCGGCGATCGCCCGGTGCAGGCCCCGGACGATCTCCGGGACCACGGCCCCCTCGGCGATGAGGGAGACCACTTCGGACTCGGCGAACACCGTGCACATGCTGCTCAGGGTCAGGTCCTTGGTGGCGCCCTTGTCCAGCTCGCCGAACTCGTCCACGTCCACTTCCAGCGCGCGGGCCATGGCCTCGAGGAAACGACCTGTGCCGGCGGCGCACTTGTCGTTCATGGCGAAGTCGGCCACGCCGCCGCGGTCGTCGAGGCGGATCGACTTGGAGTCCTGGCCGCCGATGTCGACCATCACCCGGGCGTCGGGTAGCAGGTGCTGCATGCCCCGGGCGTGACACGTGATCTCGGTCACCGACTTGAGGCGGCCCTCGACGCGGTTGCGGCCGTAGCCGGTGGCGATCATGGCGCCCACGCCGGACGGGGCGATGCCGGCCTTGTCGAGGACCTCGGCCTGCGCCCGCTCCACCGCGACGACGGTGCGCGCGCCCGTGGGCACGACGGTCCAGGCGACGAGGTCTCCCCCGTCGTCGATCAGGACCGCGTCACACGAGAGGCTGCCGATGTCGATTCCCATGTAGTGCATCGCGTGTCCCTTCAGGCCGAGCGGCGATTGTCGATCATCTCGACGAAGGCCTCCAGCCGCGTGCGCAGCTGGCCCTCGGAGAAGTTGCGCTCGTCCACGCAGTCCACCTCGAGGTTGAGTACGGGCACACCCCGCTCCTGGAGCCCCTTCTGGAGCAGGCCGCGGGTCCCGGTGCCCTGGCGGCAGCCCCAGTGGCAGGGGTTGATCACGCCGTCGATGTCGAGCCGATGGACCATGTCGGCCACGTGCTCGACGCGGCGCTGAGCCGAGAGCATCAGCGGCGACGACAGGGTGCGCCGGGCCATGGAGGTGAACGGGTGATCCAGATCGATGGGGTCCCACCAGACGTCGTTGAGCTCGTCGGACACGACCGCGGCGCCGAGTTCGTCGGCGAGGATGTCGTCCAGGGCGTTGCGGAACTGGATGCGGTTCTGCAGCCACAGCAGCCGCACGCCCTCGCGCGGCTCGTCGCCGGAGCGCTGCTCCAGCGTCGCGGCGAGCTCGTCGCGGTACGCTTGCGCCACCTCGACGCCTGCCTCGGTGCCGAACATCAGCGGCAGCGTGATGCCCACGTTGACCATGTCCCGGCGGCGGGCAGGGGAGGGGACCGCGCCGGCGAGGCGGAAGATGTCCCGCATCAGCTCGGTCGTCTCGTTGCTCAGCGCCAGCGCGTGGCGGAGGCGGTCGGGGTCCAGCGGCTCGCCCAGCTTGCGGCCGGCGAACTCGGCCATCGTCCGGTACTGATCCGCCAGGTAGGCCACGGAGTCCTCCGACTCGTCCGGTGGCACGTGGATCACGAACAGGTCGGCGTCGTGGCGCCCGGCGATCCCCTCCACCACGGCCAGGCCTCCGGAGCAGGGACAGGAGGTCCCCACCAGGAAGTCCGGATCGGGCATCAGCCCGGCGATGTCCGCGGCGGTGACCGAGCGGTGGTACGCGCAGCTGTCGGTGGAGTAGCCCGCCTGCTCGGCGGCCTCGATCATCGGCCCGGACATGCCGGTGGACGACAGGGAGGCGCCCACGAACTCCACGAAGCAGGGCGTGACGTCCATGGCGGCGAGCATGTCGTAGGGCGTGGCGATGCCACACCAGGCCACGCGGTGCTTGCCGTCGAAGAGCTTCACGCCCAGCCGCGCCAGCTCCAGCGTCAGCTTCTTGCGCGCCACGGTGTCGTGCGGGCCCTCGGCCAGCTTGGCCTCGACGCCTTCGACCACACCCTCGAAGTACTGCAGGATCATGCTTCCTCCAACATCTCGACGAACGCCTCGATCCGGGTGCGCTGCTGGCCCAGGGACCGCAGCGTGCAGTCCCCCTCGAGGACGAGCAGGGGGATCCCCGCGCCTGCGAAGGCCGCGCGGATGTCGGGCAGCCGCAGCAGGTAGGGGTCGCAGAACTTGAGCACGTGGGCCACGGCGCCGCGGACCTCGGCGGCGCGGGCGGTGGCGAGGATCTGGTCGGCCAGGGCGTGACGGTCGTCCTGCACCAGGGTGCGGGCGCACAGGGGCCGGTGCATCAGGGCGTGGGCGAGCCGCCGCAGCGGCGGGGTCTCGCCGTCGCCGCCCACGTGGGTGAGCTGTCGCGAGCCGGTGCAGATGTCGTCGGCGACCACGCGGGCGCCACAGGACTCCAGCAGGTCGGCCGCGCCGGGTTCGGGCAGCACGTTGCCGAACAGCAGGATCGGGACGCCTCGGGCCTCGGCCACCGGCGCGGTGGTCTCTTCCAGCGCCCGGGCGAGGGCCTGCTCGACCTCCTCGGGCGGTTCGGCGACCACCCGGTTGAGCCACTGCTGGAACATGACGCGGGTCCACCAGCCCTCGGACACCCGCGCGCCTGCCCGCTCCACCAGCGCGAACAGGCGGTCGTACAGCGCGAGGGCGTCCTCGAGCGCGGCGTCGGTGGGATCCCCGGCGCCCAGGGCGGCGAGCCCGTCGCGCAGCCGGGCGAGCTGTCCCTCGAGGTACTCCACCGCGCGCCCGTCCGGGGTCGTGGGGAGGTCGAGCAGGAACACCGTCTCTTCGCCGTCCAGCTCCACCCAGGCGTTGTACAGTCGCCGCATCGCGTCGCAGCTGTTGACGAAGACCATCCCGTCCAGTTCGGGGAGATCCCCGGCCAGCTTGCGGTCGAGGATGCCCTTGACCTCCGGGCACAGGTTGTCGTGCAGCAGGGTGCCGGCCTGGTCGGGGACATCTCCGCCGGGCAGCACGCGGTGGGGCACGAAGCCCGCCGCCTTCAGCAGCGGCAGCGGCGTGTACGAGCAGCAGTAGCCGATCCGTCTCATGTTCACCCCCTCGTGGCGTTGGCCAGGACCTGGCGCAGGATCTGCTTGAACACGTCCACGTCGTCCTCGTCGATGCCCGCCATCATCTGGTCGAGCATGGACTGGACCACCGCGGACACGGGCTCCTCGGCCGCCGAGCCAGCCGCGGTCAGGAAGATCCGCTGCGCGCGCCGATCGTCGGGATCAGGGCGCCGCTCGAGCCATCCGTCCCGGGCCATCCGGTCCAGCAGCCCGGTCATGGTCGAGGGCTCCAGGCCGGCGCATCGCCCGAGCTGGCCGGCCTGGCGGCCGTCCTCGCTCCACAGGCACATCAGCACGCCGATGTACGCGGGCTTCATCGCACCGTAGCCCGCCTCGGTCAGCTGCCGCCGCAGCACGCCGGTGGTGGCCAGGGAGGCGCGCGTCAGCAGGTAGTAGGGGCAGCTCGCGATTTCTTCTTCCATGCTCGCTCCAGTCGTTATGCAAGGAGAATATACGTATACGAAATATACGGTCAAGAACATTCCGGATGTGAGCCAAACCCCCTCACGCGTGCCTGTACAATGGCTCCGGGAGGACCCTGCCATGGACCACACCGCCACCCCCACGAGCCTCCTCCTGATCCTGCTGCTGGGCCTCGGTCCGGCCTGCTCCAACGACTCCGGCGGGCCCGGCGACGACGACTCGTCGGCAGCAACGGACGACGACGACGACCTGGCCGACGACGACGCGGCCGATGACGACACGGCCGACGACGACGACGCGGTGGGCGATCTCGGCCAGGTCAGCTGTGGCATGTTCCACACCTGCGCCGTAGGCGCCGACCACGCGGTCACGTGCTGGGGGAACGACATCGACGGCGAGTCGAGCCCACCCGGCGGCGCCTTCCTCCAGGTGAGCGCGGGCGGCGCCACCACGTGCGGCGTCTCGGCCCAGGGTATGCTCGGCTGCTGGGGATCGGACTACAGCGGCCTCGCCACGCCTCCTGCGGGGACGTACTCCCAGGTGGACGTCGGCCAGTTCCACGCCTGCGCCGTGGCCACCGACGGCTCACTGTCCTGCTGGGGCGACGACAGCCAGGGGCAGGCCACACCCCCGGCGGGGACCTACGTCCAGGTCGCCTGCGGCACCTACCACTCGTGCGGTCTGGCCACCAACGGCTCGGTGAACTGCTGGGGGACGGACATGGGCGGCAGCTGCGATTCGCAGGTCGGCCCCTTCGAGTCCGTCACCGTCGGCGGCACCCTGTCGTGCGGCCTCGCCGCGGACGGCTCCGCCGAGTGCTGGGGCTTCGGAGCGGGCGGGGACCCCGGCCCCTTCGTCCAGTTCGAGGCCGGCGACTTCCACCTCTGCGGGGTCCTCACCGACGGCACCCTGCGCTGCTGGGGCGACAACGACGCCCAGCAGTGTGACCACCCCGCCGGCGCCGCCCAGCAGGTCTCCACCGGCCCCTACCACTCCTGCGCCGTCCTCTCAGGCGGCAGCATCGGCTGCTGGGGTTGCACCGATCCGGAGTACGGCTGGGACCACGGCCAGTGTGATCCCCCCTAGGAACTCGCTGCGCAGCGCGCGGTGAGTTCCTCCCGTGCCCGTGCCCGTGCCCGTGCCCGTGCCCGGGTTTGGGAGAAGGTGCAATGACATGGACCGCGGCCTGGCATTCGTGTATCCCTGCGGCCCAACAACGCCAACCCGTCATCGGGACGGTAGGCGACGCGGCGCTATCCGCGAGTACCCGAACCCCCTTCGTGGAAGGAAATCCCCATGACCCGCATCCTGACCCCGACGCTGTGTACCCTCCTGATCACCCTTGGCCCTTCCCTGTGGGGGTGCGGCGGCCTGAGCGACGACGACGACGACTCGGCCGGCGGCGGCGGCGACAGCTACGAGGTCGAGGTGACCTTCGACGGCTCCAGCGTGATGGTGGACCTCTACGACCTCCCGGTGTCGGACGACACGGTGGGCGAGGTCGGCGTGGCCGACGTGATCGGGACCGCCGGCGTGGCAGGGCCCGAGGGCTACACCTACGGGTTCATCGCCTCGGACGGCTACGCCAAGGACGGCTACGCCTGGGACGACGCGTCGCAGGCGACGATCGTCCAGGCCGCGGGCGACCTGCAGTGGCCCGAGGAGCTGGGCATGGAGGGCGCCGACCATGTCAACGGTGTCGTCCAGATCGATCTGACCGCGATCTGATCCGATGAACGCTCGAAAGCAGCCTTCCGGGCGGAGATCCGTCCGCAGTGTCGCGTGGGGACTCGTCTGCCTCGCCCTGCTGGTCGCCGGCCATGCCGGTGCGGACGAGGACGAGGACGACGACGCGGTCGAGGCGGCAGAAGATGTCGTCGAGATCGTCGCCTTCACCCCCGCAGAGGAGGACCCGGCGGCCGCCGTGGATCGGGTCACCCGCGAGGACCTCGAGGCCGCGGGCGCGCGCACGGTGGCCGAGGCGCTGCGGCTGACCCCGGGCGTGACGCTGGAGACCGGCGCGAGGGGGGAGACGGCGCTTCAGATCCGCGGGTTCGATCACCGCCAGGTGAACGTGCTGGTCGATGGCGTGCCCGTGTCCTACCCCTACGACGGCGGGCTCGACCTGTCCGCCCTGTCCGCGGCGTCCATCGAGGAGATCCGGATCTACCGCGGCGCCGCGCGCTCCCCCTACGGCGGGGGCGCCATCGGCGGCATCGTGGACATCCGCACCAGCGGCGCTCCGCGAGAGCCCACGTTCCGCGTGCGCGCCGGCGGCGGCAGCGGCTGGCGCTCGGAGCTCCTGGCCAGCGGCGGGGGCGCCATCGGCCCGGTGCGGGTGAGCGCGGGGTGGGAGCTGCGCAACCGCCCGTACTTCCTGCTGCCCCGCTCGTTCCCGGAGCAGCCCAACGAGGGCGGCGGCCGCCGAGAGAACAGCGACCGGCGGGACATGACGCTGCGCGGCGCCGTGGGCATCGGCGACATCCTGCGCTCGCTGGAGCTGCGAGCGACCGTGGCGGATGTCCGGCGCGGCGTGCCTCCCGAGGTGGCCGAACCCAACCCCCGCTACTGGCGCTGGGATCTGTGGCGCGACCACGCGTTCTCGCTGCACGGCAAGGCCGTACTGGGGGCGCGGGTGTCGTTGCGCGGGGCCGCGTTCCTGCGCTTCCGCAAGGACGTGCTCGACGCGTACGACGACGGGACCTACACCACCCAGGCCGGCGGCGAGGCGTACACCAGCACCTACCTGGACCGGAGCGCCGGCGGCATGGCCGAGGCCTCGGTGGACCTGGGCCGGGACAGCCTGCTGGAGAGCACGCTGTCGTACCGCCACGATCGGCACGAGGACGGCGACGTCACCGACGGCGAGCTGAGCCAGCAGGATGGCGACACGGCGACGTGGACCGTGGAGGCCAACGCGCGCCTGGCGCCGGTGCTGAGGGGCCTGATCGGGGCCGACCTCCACCTGTGGCAGCCGCGGGACGCCGCCGCGACCGGGCAGCGCGCCCCGGTGTTCTCGGCGGACCCGCGCGCCGGAGTGGTCCTGCGGCCACGCGAGGAGTTCGCGATCCGCGTGTCCGGCGGCCGCCGCTCGCGGTTCCCGTCGCTCAAGGAGATGTACACGAGCCAGTTCGGCTACGTGGTGCCCAACCCCGGCCTGCGGCCCGAGCACGCGTGGACCGTGGACACCGGCGTGACCTTCGCCCCCTGGGACGGCCGGCTCGTGGTTTCGCTGGACGGCCACGTCTCGTTCGTGGACGGGCTCATCGAGCGCACCTACGACGAGGACGGCCAGCGCAGCTACACCAACGTGAGCCGGAGCCGCCATATGGGGCTGGAGGCGCGCGTGCGCGCGCGACCCCATCGCCACGTGGAACTGGAGCTCGGCTACGACGGCCTGCACGCCCGCGACACGTCCGACGACGCCGTCAACGAGCTGCTGGCGTACCGTCCCGCCCACCGCGCCCGCGCCCGCATCCACTACCGGGCCCCCTTCGGCCTCGGCGCGAACCTCTCGGTGACCCTGGTCGCCCCGCGCCACTACGTGGCCGTCGAGGCCACCGGCGAGCTGGACCAGCTGCCCGCGTACCACCGCATCGACGCGTCCCTGCGCCAGGACCTGGGCAAGGGGTTCTCGATGTTCGTCATCGGCAGCAACCTCTCCGACACCCTCTACGAGGACCACGAGGGGATGCCCCACCCCGGGATCGAGGTGCTCGGCGGCGTCGAATTCAGCGGCTGAATCGCCCCTTGGTGTATCATCGGGTCTCCGCCCGGGAGGACCCATGGGAACCACGATTCGCTGCACCCTCGTGACGCTCGCGCTGCTCTTGCTGGCCCTGCCGGCGAGCGCGCGGATCGGCGGGCCGGACGCGTTCGGATACAGCTTCACCGACAGCACGGAGCTCGACGGTCCGGCCTACGCCTGGGAGGACCTGTCGGTGATGGGCTTCGAGATCAGCCTCTCGGACGACGAGGTGGCGCCGGTCGAGCTGTACTTCGACTTCTGGTTCTACGGCGTGCGGTACGACCAGGTGGGCATCCAGGCCAACGGCGCGCTGTCGTTCACCGCGGACGCGCTCCAGGACAGCAACGTCTGTCTGCCGTTCGACGGGGCCCCCGAGACGGTGGTCGCTGCGTACTGGGACGACCTGTACCCGGCCATCCAGGGCCAGATCCGCTACCTCACCACCGGCACGGCGCCGTACCGCGTCTTCGTGGCGGAGTGGACCGAGATCTACAACATCAGCGGCGCGGGGCACGCCGACTTCCAGGTGGTGCTGTACGAGACCACCAACGAGATCGAGATCCACTACATGGACGTGGCCTCGCCGTACAACCCGTACAACTACGGCGGGCAGGCGACGGTCGGCATCCAGGGCAACCTGACCGAGTACCTGGAGTACAGCTGCAACGAGCAGGCGCTGGTGGACGAGCTCGCCATCCGCTTCAGCACCTGCCTGGCGGGATCCGACGACGGGGACGGCGACGGGTTCGAGGAGTGCCACGACTGCGACGACACGGACGCCACGATCTACCCGGGCGCCGAGGACATCTGCGACGACGACATCGACAGCGACTGCCGCGGCGACCTCGAGGAGACCGAGGTGGACAGCGACGGCGACGGGTTCTCCGAGTGCGGCGGGGACTGCGACGACGAGTCCGCCACCACGTTCCCGGGTGCCATGGAGGAGTGCAACGGCGTCGACGACAACTGCGACGGCGTCATCGACGAGGACATGGACGGGGACGGCTGGTCCCTGTGCGCCGGCGACTGCGACGACACCGACCCGGAGATGTCGCCGAGCCTCACCGAGATCTGCGACGAAAAAGACAACGACTGCGACGGCGAGGTGGACGAGGACATCGACTGGGACCTCGACGGCTACCTCGGGTGCGGCGGCGAGGACTGCGACGACGGCAACGCCACGGCCTACCCCGGCGCCACCGAGGTGCCCGGCAACGGCGTGGACGAGGACTGCGACGGCGTGGACACGCCCGGTGACGACGATGATGACGACGACGACGGCCCGGGCGACGACGACTCCGCGGACGACGAGGAGGGCGGCTGCGAGTGCAGCGCGGACTCCGGTCACCCCGCGGCTCCCGCAGCGCTGGGGCTGCTCGCGCTGGCCCTGATCGGGCTGCGCCGGCGGGCATGAGGCGATGACCGGCCTGTTGTCGCGGCTCCTACCCGCGCTGCTCGTGCTCGGGCTGGGCTGCACCGGGACCGTGGCCCTGGACGACGACAGCGAGCCAGGCGACGACGACACCACCCCTGCTGGCGACGACGACGACACCACGCCTGCTGGTGACGACGACGACACCACGCCCGGCGACGACGACGACGACACCACCCCCGCTGACGACGACGACGACACCACCGCCGCGGACGACGACGACGACACCTACGACTGCGACAACCTGCCGCAAGGCCCCCAGCCCTACGACGTGATCGTGGGCCCCACGGCGAGCGAGGACTTCGCCTTCGACAACCTGGGCTACCTCATCGGCGCCGAGAACGGCAGCCTGTTCCAGTCGGCCTACAACGCCGCCGGCGTGCTGTGGGTTCCGGGCAGCTTCGCCGACATCACCGGGCTGCGCATGCACCCGACGGGGGACGTGCTGTACAACGACCAGACCACGGGCAGCCTGATGCGGGTGGACCACGTGAGCCTGGAGCGGCGGGTCGTGCTGTCGGGACTGAGCGAGCCCGACGGCCTGGAGGTGGATCTGGACGGCTTCGCCTATGTGGCCGAGCAGGCCGCCGGCCGCATCCGTCGCATCGACACCGACACCGGCGACTTCATCATCCTCACCGAGGAGCTGGGTCGACCCAACGGCCTGAGCTTCAACCCCGCCTACGACCTGCTCTACGTGGCCGACTGGAACGACGGCTACATCCACGCCATCGAGGTGAACGCGGACGGCACCCCCGGCGCCGTCTACCCCTTCGCCGGCGTGGTGGGTACGGGCATGTACGACGGCATGGGCGTGGACGCGTGCGGCAACGTGTACGTCTGTGACTACGGAGCGACGTCCGTCTACCGTATCCCCGAGGACGGCAGCTCGTGGGACGTCATCGCCGACCTCGGGGCCGACTCCACCTGGATTCCCAACATGCAGTGGGGCAGCGGCATCGGAGGCTGGGACGCCCACGCGCTGTACGTCACCGACATCCTGCCGACGCTGACCTACGAGGTCCACGTGGGGGTGGCCGCCAAGCCGCAGCCCCTGTTCCCCTGACCGTCGCGCTCAGCCCCTGGCCCGTCCGCAGGCGTTGCCCTTGCGCTCGGGGTTGTGCAGGCACACGTCGCAGCAGTCCCCCATCTCGCACTTGCCCAGCGGCCGCAGGCAGGTGGAGGTGTCGCCCTCGGGGCGGTTCTCGTACAGGTACTCGTAGTGGTCCCAGGGGCTCTTGCGCTCGTCGGCGGGGGCGTCGTCGGTGGGGGTCGTCGGGTCGCTCATGTCGGCCCGGTTGAGATACTACTTCCCGAGCTTGCGATCCAGGTATTCCTGGATGAAGCGCTCGCGGTCGCGCTCGCGCGCCTGGACGGTCCCCTCCATCTCCTGCAGGCGCATCTCGAGCACGGCGATGCGGAAGCGGAAGCTGTCCACGCGCAGGTCGTGGGCCTGCTCGGCCAGCACCCGCAGCTCGGCGAGGAGGGTCGCCTTCTCCGCCTCGGTCGCGGCGGCGTGATAGCGCTTCACCTGGTCGTCCACCTGGAGCTCGACCTCGGTGAGCTGGCCCTCGGCGGCGGCCCAGTCGGGGTTGTCCAGGGCCAGCTGGACGCGACCGCGGGCCTTGACCAGACGAGACTGGTACTGGGGATCTTCGGGGCCCACGCGGTCGCGCAGCCGCGTCAGGTCCTCGTGCATGGGGCGGTCGAAGGTCAGCAGCGTGTCGAGCACGGTCTGTTCGTCCAGCACCGGCTTGCGGGGCTCGTCTGCTGCCGCAGTGGACCCGGCCGCGAGCAGGGCGGCCATCAGCATCATCGGGATCATGGTTCGCATCTACAGCTCCTCCAGATCGCGGGCCAGGGCGTCGAACTCCGAGTCCAGCAGGTCCAGCTCCTCGTCGATGGGGTCCTCCCAGGGGAGCACCTCCACCATGGGAGTCTCGGTCGGGTCGGGGCGCTCGGCCAGCCCGGCGATGATCGCCCAGCCGCCGGCCAGCACCACCGCGGCCGCGGCCGCCGCCACCCACAGCACGGTGCGCGTGGACCTCGGCGAGGCCCCGGGAAGGTCGATCGCCGCCGTGGCAGGGATCGTCTCTTGCTCCATCGTCAGCACCTGTTCGTCCTGGAACACCGGCTCGACCAGGCCCACGGTGACCGCGTGCTCGGCCAGCGCCTCCTGGCACTCGGCGCAGCGGGCCAGGTGCCCGGCGTACCACGGGGGCGACTCCCCGTAGAGGTGCAGCAGGACCGTGGTCCTGGCGTGCTCGCAACTCATGGTTCCATCCTCGCCACGCCTCGCTCGTCCAGCTCGCGGCGCAGTTGCTTGAGGCCCCGGTGCATGTACGACAGCACCGTGTTGAGCGGTTGTCCCCGCATCTCGGCGATCTCGGCGAACGTCAGCTGCTCGGTCAGGCGCAGCCGCACCACGGCCGCCGTGTTGGGGTTCATCTGCGACAGGGCGGCCTCCACGGCGTCCACGAGCTCGCGGTAGCCCGCGAGATCGTCGGGATCACAGCGCCCCGCGGGCAACGTCTCGCAGCTGACCAGCTTCGGCCGCACCGACCTGCGCCGGTGATGATCGATGGTCAGCCGCCGCGCCGCCGCGAACAGGAATGCCCGGAAGCGGCCGTCGTCCCGGTAGCGGTCCAGGTTGCGCTCCACCTTGGTCCACAGCTCCTGGTGCAGCTCCTCGGCGTCGTCCCCGACCCGGCGCACGAAGAACCCCATCAGGGAGCCCCGGTGCCGGGCCATCAGCTGCTCCAGCGCCCGGACGTCGCCGCCGCGGTAGGAGTCGATCAGCGCCGCGTCAGTGGCCATGGGGTGTCCTGGGGAATCCATCTCGAGACGATTCCATCACGCCGGGCGGTCGGTGGGAAGAAACTCCTCATGCTCGTGCCGTATGCCTCCTCGCCTGGTCACAGGTCAGAACGCAGCGCCGGGGGCGGCTATTGCGCGAGGCGTGGATACGACGTAGTAGACTTCCGCGGCGTTGGAGGACGTCATCGGCCGCCTCGGCTACACCACGAAGGGATGAGCTCCAGGAGTGACTCGCAAGACCTCCCTCGTCCCCGGCTTCCGTGAGGGCGGCTGGGTCATCGTCCTGATGCTGGCGCTCATGGCCGCCATCGTGCTGTGGCGCCTGCCCGGCATCCTCTCCGGCCTGGACTCCCGCGCCCTGGGGGACGGCAAGACCCCCGAGTCCTACGGGTTCGATCTGTCCGCCTGTTCGGTCCCCCGGCACCTCCTCGGCACCGCGGGCCTGCCGCGCGACGGCATCCAGCCCCTGGTCCATCCCGACACCCTCTCCCCGGCCGAGGCCGCAGAGATTCCCTGGGGCGGCCACGGCAAGGGGGCGTTCCTGATCCCCAGCGAGCGGGTGGTGGGCGTGGAGATCGACGGCCACGCCCGCGCCTACCCCCTGTCCATCCTCAACTGGCACGAGGTGGCCAACGACCGCCTCGCCGGCCGCGACATCGTGGTGGTGTACAACCCCCTCGCCGATGCCGTGACCGTGTTCGACCCCACGGTGGACGGCCAGGTCCTGGAGTTCGGTTTCTCCGGGCTGGTCTACCAGTCGGCCGCGCTGATCTACGACCGCGGCGAGACCCCGAGCCTCTGGTGCCCCCTGCTGGGGCGGGCCGTCTCCGGGCCGGCCGTGGGCGAGACCCTCGCGCCCATCCACGCCTCCCTCGCGCGCTGGGAGGACTGGCTCGAACGCTACCCGCACACCGATCTCGTGGCCCCCGACCTCACCCGCAAGAAGCTGTACAAACGCAAGCCCTACGAGAGCTACCGCGGCGCCGACTCCCTGCGCTATCCCGTGGAGCCGGAGCTCCCGGCGGACCTGCGCCCCAACAAGACCCCGGTGGTGGTCGTGGAGCAGGGGGGGGCGCGGCAGGTGTACCGGATCGAGTCCATCTACGATCAGGTGGGCGACGGCGCGACCTGGGCCACTCAGCTCGGCGGCCTGCCGCTGACCTTCGACACGGCGACGGCGCCGTCCGTGTTCGTCACCGCGTCGCCGGGCGCCCGCGTGGTGCACGCGTACAGGTTCGCGTGGTACGCCCTGAGTCCCGACGACCCCGCCTCGTGACCACCCCTTGCGGCGCCTCTCGGGGTACGATGCCTCCATGGGACGCTCGACCGACATGAAGAACACGAAGGGGAAGGCGGACGAGGAGCGTGCCTCGGCGAAGGACCCCGAGGCCGGCGACAAGATCTCGAGAAGGAATGTCATCGCAGGTCTCACTGCAGTCGTCGCCGGCACCTCCATCGCGGTCGGGAACTACCGATGTCAGCTCGGTTCTCCGCTTGCCGGGAAACCGGCGAAACCGCAGGACTGCGGCGAGCAACGGGACGCCACCGGCCACGATCCCCTGGACAGGAAGAGAAATCCGAGAAAGCTGACCAGGAGGGACTCCAACGGCAAGAGCCTGGTCTTGATCGTGTGCGACACCTTCCGTGCTGATTGCCTATCGGGGCTGTACGACACACCCAATCTGGACCGATTGGCCCAGAGGGGAGTGACGTTCACCAATGTCTATGGAGACATCTATCCAACCATCCCGATGAGGCGGAACCTGCTGACGGGGAAGAGCTTCGCGGTCCGTGAGGCCACCGAATACACCTGGCTGCCCATCCGGAAGAAGGAGACCACCCTCGCGGAGTATCTGACGTCAGCCGGGATCACCACCAAGGCCCTGATCACGGACAACCCTCAATTCTGGCAGGAACATGCGTTCGGACCGCCCAACTTCCAGCTTGGATGGGAACGATTCGAGCATGTGAGAGGCCAGATCTTCGATCACTACGGAGACATCGACCGGGGCCTGGACTTCTCCAGATATCAGCCGCGCGACCTGCTGGTGAAAGAGATGTCGGATCCCGAATCGTCCCAGTTCGAGTTCTGGGCGCAATACATGGACAGTTTCCCCGAGGGAGGGGTATCCACGAGGGAGGCGGTGGACAAGGCGATCGACTGGATCGGCAAGAACGAGGACAGGCAGTATGCGCTCTATCTGGACCTGTACGGCACACACCCGCCGTACGACCCGCCCGAGGAGTACCTGAGCAAGCACAGGAGAAGAGAGGACTTCCCTCCTCAGTGGCAGGAGCTGGAGCGCCTTCTGTGGCTCGGGCATGGAGCGGTTCAGGTGGAGGGAATCCGGGATCTCGACTACATCAGAATCGTTCAGGACTTCTACAGGGCGAACATCGAATACACCGACCACTGTCTCGGGAGGTTGCTGGGGCAGCTCGATGAGGACACGGTCGTCGTCTTCACGAGCGACCACGGGACACTGCTGGGTGAAGAGGGGTATCTCTGGAAATCACCCAGGCATTTCTCCCCTCATATTGCTGCGCTGCCGTTGATCGTGAGCTCCGGCGCGGGAGGGTATCGCGGGCGGACCGTGGATACCCTGGTGAGTTCAGTGGATATCCTGCCGACGCTGTTGAGCCTGCTCGACGTGGACTACCGCAGCGAGTCCATGGATGGAAAGAACGCGTGGGACGTCCTCGACGGGGTCACCGACAGTCTGCATCCACACCTGATCATGAGATATCCGTTCACCGAGAGCTATTTCGCGGCCACGGACGGCGCCCACTACTATGCTCGGGACATCTCGGGGAATCCCGAGGCTTCGAGGCCGATCCTGTATCAGCTGGAGAGACTGTCGGACCAGGGGCATATCAGGCCGAGGAAGCTGGGGAGAAACAGCTACTCGATGGAGCATGCCCGCGCGCTGTTCGAACTACTGCAGCAGGAGCTGGACCTGACGCTGCAAGAGGGGGACATCCTGTGAGTCCCATGAACTCCTGTCGTCTCGCCCTCCGCGCATCGATGCTGGCCCTCGTGTTCGTGATCGCCCCCTCGTCCCCGGGGTGCGTCGCGGAAGGCGAGGATCCAGGCGGCCCGGACGAACAGGAACTCCCACCGACGGCCCCGGCCGAGAACGATCCGGACTTCTTCGTCAGCACGATCCGGATGTGGAATCTGGTGGGGAACGCCGCCACCGAAGGTCACGACGAGCTCTCCCTCGAGGTGGTCGCACCCTCCGGCGTGGCCGAGGTCCGGCCCTGGGTCGATGGAGCACCTCGCGATCCACTCCAGCCGGACGGCGACACCTTCGCTGCCGATCTGGACATCTCCGGGCTGGAGCCCGGGTGGCACGAGATCCTGCTGCAGGCCGATGGCGCGGACACCGCCTTCGCCGTGCTCGAGTTCGCGCGGTCCCACCCCCTGTACATCCTCACCTCGGTGGACTGGGACGACGCGGACATCTCCGACAACGAGCTGGCGTGGCATCTCACCCTCCACGAGGACCACCCGGAGCTGCTGCTGACCGAGTTCGTCGGTCCCTACACGTTCACCGAGGACAACGTCTCCGAGGAGCGCGCCGACGAGCTCGTTCAGTGGCTGCTGGCCCTGCGTGACACCCACGCCGCGGAGATCGGCCTGCACATCCACGCGTACTGCAGCTTCGTCGAGTACGCAGGCGTCGAGTGCCGTCACGAGCCCTCGTTCTACTCGGACGACGGCGACGAGACGGGGTACACGGTGTTCTCCAACGCGTACACCGAGCAGGAGTACGCGACGTTGCTCGAGGCCGCGGACGAGATCTTCGTCGAGCACGGCCTGGGCAAGCCCATCACCTTCCGCGCCGGCGGCTGGACCGCCGACGCCGGGGTCCTCCGCGCCCTGGAGGCCACCGGGTACGTGGCCGACACCAGCGCGGCGAACTGGTCGTGCCTCGAGGAGTGGGACGGCAACGCCAACGGTGAGCTGTGGGCATTCCTGACCGACCAGTGGTCCGAGATCGACGCCACCAGCCAGCCCTACTTCCCGTCCCAGGAGGACGCCGGAGTACCCGGTGAACCGTCCATCGGCATCCTGGAGGTCCCCGACAACGCCTGCCTGGCCGACTACGTCTCGGGCGACGAGATGATCGCGGTGCTCGACGCCAACTTCGACGGCGAGCCGCTGCACGAGCCCAAGGTGTGGTCCATCGGATTCCACAACCGCACCGCCGGCTTCATGATGAACTTCCGCACGCCCATCGAGGAGGCGCTGACCTACGCGGACGCGCTGCTGGTGTCCGGGGACGGGGGCCCGCTGGTGTACGGGACGTTGTCGGATACGGCGCTGGTGTGGGAGCGCGACGAGTAGCCCGGATGCGTCGTCACCTGCTCCCCATCGCCGTCGTCGCGCTGGCGCTGCTGTGCGCGGCCACGGTCGTGTGGATCGAGCTGGGCCGGACAGACGCCCCGACGCCAACCGATCATGCCCCGTCCGGTGTGGCCGAGTCCGCGGCCGGGATCTCGCAGGAACGAACCACATGGGCTGGCCAGGGGCGGACTCCGGCGACCACGGAACCCTCCACTGCGGCCGGCGCCGATGCCCCCGCGGCCGAGTGCGAGAGCGACGAAGACTGCGGAGCCTGGCAGCGGTGCTTCTTCGGCGCCTGCGTCGACGGCCAGCGCAACTGCGCCTCCGACGGGGACTGCGGCTCCAACGCCCGCTGCGAGTTCTCCACCTGCCTCGACGGGGTGCGGCAGTGCGCCGACGACAGCGCGTGCGGCGGCGGTTTGCGCTGCCTGTTCGGGCGCTGCGCCGACGCCACCGTCGAGTGCGGCGAAGAGCAGCCCTGCGGCGCAGAGCAACGCTGCGTCTTCGGCCGGTGCATCGAAGGGCTCGAGGAGTGCCGGCAGGACGGGGACTGCGGTGACGCAGAACGCTGCGTGTTCGGCCGCTGCAGCGACGGCGCCCGGCAGTGCGACGCCGATCGCGACTGTGGCGAGGCGCAGCGCTGCGTGTTCGGCCTGTGCGCCGATGGGCAGCGGGAGTGCGACGCCGACGAGGACTGCGGCGAACAGCGGCGCTGTGTCTTCGGCGCGTGCGCGGAAGGGGCCCGGGAGTGCGACGCCGACGAGGACTGCGGCCCGGACCGCCGCTGCGAGTTCGGCGCGTGCGCCGACGGGCGGCGAGAATGCGACCAGGACGAGGACTGCGGCGACGGCAACGCCTGTACGTTCGGCCGCTGTACGCCCGTGTCGAGGGATGGGGACCGAGGGAGGACGTGATGAGAGGGATCGCCCCGGGGCTGGTCATCATGGTCCTGGTGGGATGTTCCGGTGACCAGGTCACCGACGACGACGACGCCACCGATGAGCCGACCGTGGCCGAGGTGGACTTCTCCACCCTCCTCGGGGGGATCCAGGTCGCGGAGACCACCGACGACTCGGGCTGGACGGACGGTCCGCGGGCGAGCGTGTGGGGGCTGTACGACCGCCCCTTCGTCGAGGGTATCTTTCCCGAGTGGTCCGGAGGCTGGACGGGGTCCATCTTCGGCATCACCGCCGAGCAGGGCGACTGCATCGCCGTGGAGAACCTGTGGTCGGCGGACTGCGAGCCCGACTGCGGATCCCACGAGTACTGCAGCCCCACGCTGGGCTGCGAACCAGCGCCCGTGTTCAGCCACGGCGGCGACCTGGTCTTCGGTGGCCTGACGACCGAGCTGACGCTCTCTCCCACCGCGGACGGGGACTACGTCCTGGACCAGGCGATCCCCGACGATCTGTTCACCGAGGGAACCGTCGTGTCCGTGGATGCGGCGGGCGCTGGCACGCCGTCCTTCGCAGCCGCGGTCACCGCGCCGCCACCGCTGGAGCCAGCGCTGCCGTGCGATCCCATCGCCGCGGGCCAGGACTATTCGATCTCGTGGACACCCGGCGAAAGCGAGAACGCGCGCGTCCGCGCCGAGATCTTCTTCGGGTACCACGCCGCTGCGGGTCCGATGATCCGCTGCGAGGTGGAGGACGATGGGGCGTTCGAGGTCCCGCTGAGCATGCTCGACGACCCGACCTCGATCCCGGTCTACACCGTGAAGCTGTCCCGGTTCGACCGGGCCGTGGTCGAGACCGGCACCGCGGCGAGTGTGTCCTTCGAGGTCGCGTCGTCCCGCGCCTGTGTGTTCACCGACGACGGCGACGACGACGATGACGGGGACGAAACCATCGCCTCGGAGTGATCCGGGGTCAGGTCGGCGGTCGCACCACCAGCCAGGTCCAGATCTGTGTCATCGTCGCGATGACCTCCTCGCGGTCCGCGACCTCGGGCTCGGTGAGCCACCAGCGCAAGACCTCGACCACCACGGCGAGCACACCGCGCGCGGTCACTGCGGGGTGCATGCCGGGGCGCAGGATGCCGGCCTCGGCGCACTGGCGGATGCGCTGCTCGTTGACGGTGTGCACGGCCTGGGCGAGGCGGTCGCCCACGGGCGTGCCGAGGATCTCGGTGCCGAAGAGCAGACGGGCGCGATCCGGGTTGGCCTCGGCAAAGTCGAAGAAGGCCTCGCCGAAGGCGCGCATGTCCACGTCCTCGCCGTCGAGGAGGCGGTCGAACAGGGCGTCGATCTCCTGCTGGAGATCCTGGAAGCCCGACATCAACACGGCGCCGAGGAGACCATCCTTGTCGCCGAAGTGGGCGTAGATCGTGCCCACCGAGACGCCGGCAGCGGCGGCCACGTCGTTGGTGCGGGTGGCGCGGACGCCGTCGCGGACGAACCGCTCCGCGGCGACCTTCAGCAGCCGCTGGCGGGTCTGTTCGCGCTGCTGCTTGCGATTCACTCGATGCCGAACCTCTCGTTGTACGGGGCGAACGCGCGGGTCAGCTCGTCCTCGTCCAGCCCGAAGTCCTCGTTGCGGTACACGTGCTTGCCGAATCGGTGCCGGTGCCGTCGCTCGAGGTAGACCTCGATGCGCCGGACGTCGTCGCCGGTCAGCTCCAGATCATACTCGCGATGGATGTCCCGTACCGCACCGATCGGATCGGCGACGAGATCCTCGAAACGCACGTCGAGGACTCGGCCTCTGCCCAGCCGCTGCCGGGCGGCGATGTTGTCGTCGGCCATCTGACGGAGCATCCGCAGGTTGGCCCGCGCCATCCGCGGCAGGTCGGGCTCGTCGCACACGGCGCTGTGCAGCGAGGCGAAGAGGCTGTTGACGCTGGCGGTGACCTTCTTCGGGTCACGGTGGGTCTGCACCAGCATCATGTCGGGGAACTGATCCAGCAGCCGATCCACGAACGGGGTGTGACTGGGCGCCTTGAGCACGAACCGCCGTCCGGCCGCGTCCTGAGCGTGCAGGTGGAGCAGCAGCTCCCGGTAGGACCTGTACGGCCCGGCCATGTCCTGGCCGAGCATCCAGTCGTGGTACCCGAACACAGGGGCGAGGACCCAGAACGTCGGGCTGACAAAGGACGGGTCCATCAGGAACATGCATTCCTCGGGATCGTCGGAGCTCACCCGGTGCTTGGCGTCGATGCCCGGGGCGGCCCACTTGAACGCGCTGATCTGCAGCTTGCCCAGGTCCCGGCGCAGGTCGGGACGAGACCGCGGCAGGGGCTGGCGCACCTCCCACGTGCGCGGCGCGCGCACGCCCTGGACCAGCGAGAGCAGCCGGTGCAGCAGGGTCGTGCCCGTGCGCGGCAGTCCCACGACCATCAACGGCGCCGGCATGGACGCCTCGGCAGGGAAGCAGCGGCGCGCGTCCACCTGGAGCAGCCGCGTCACCAGGGCGTTGGTGGCCTGGATCTGCATCAGGAAGCGGCCGAAGACGGTGAGGTCGGCGTCGTCGGCGACGGAGCGGCACAGGACCTCGAGGCCCTCGAGTCCGGCGGCCTCGTCCAGGTCGTTCAGGCCGGTGATCCGACGCGCTCGATCGATGAGCGTGCCCGGGGTGAGCTCCACGGGGACGGTGGGCCAGACCTTGCCGCCGACGGTGTTGAAGGCGCGGACGATGGGGCCAGGGGGGATGGGTTCGAGCATGGTGAGTCCCTTTCATTGAAAATGATTCAATGAATATAGCTCAATCGATGGGGAGGGGGAAGGGGGGAGGTGGAATCCTACGCTGCGATCACCATCGCTCCGAACATCACCAGCCAGACCACGGCCAGGAAGTGCCAGTACACGGCCGAGTAGGTGATGCCGCGGTGGCGATCGGGGGAGTAGGCGCCGCGGAACGCCTGGAGCGTGACGAAAGCCATCGGCAGCAGCCCACCGACCACGTGCAGGCCGTGCAGGCCGGTCATCGTGTAGAAGGTGAAGCCGTACAGGTTGGTGGAGGCGGAGACCTCTGCGCCGAGGAGGGTGGACCAGTTGACCACCTGAGCCGCGAGGAAGGCGATCCCCAGGAGCCAGGTGGCTGCCATGGCCGGTCCGGCGGCCTCTCCGGCGCGAACGGAGCGTTTCGCCCACTCGACGGTGCCGGACGAGATCATCAGCAGGACCGTACCGATCCACAGGCCGCCGGGCAGCGAGGGCATACCGGGCGGGGGCCACGCGTCGGCCCTGACGCGGATGACCAGGTAGGCCACCATGGATGCGGCGAAGAGCATGCCCAGGGAGGCCAGGAAGAGCCCGAAGCCCATCATCCCCACGCGGGGATCGTCGGCGCGGGGGTCGCCGTGGGGGGTCATCTGTCCAGCGTCGGGGCGTGGTCGGGGTAGACGGCGGGTTGGTACTGCTTGCTGTCGAGCAGCACGAAGGTGACGAACAGGACCATGAACAGCAGCGCGGTGATGAAGACCACGGCGTTGAACGGCTTGTCGTACTTCAGGTGCATGAAGAACAGCACCACCAGCGAGGCCTTGACCGAGGCGACGGCCATGGCCACGAGCAGGTTGAGCGACCCCAGGTCCACGTAGGCCACGGCCACGGTGACGACGGTGAGCACGAGCAGCGATGCGAACACGCCGATCAGCATGGGCAGGGACATCACGTGTCCCAGCTCATCGTGCTGCGCGTGGCCTTCGTGGTCGCCGCTCGTCATCGCCTCTCCTCGTCCCTACCCGATGAGGTAGAGCAGGGGGAACAGGAAGATCCAGATCAGGTCCACCAGGTGCCAGTACAGGCCCACCAGGTCGACCGGGGTGAAGTAGCCGCGGTCGAACTCGCCGCGCCGGGCGCGGAGGATCAGCCACAGGATCAGGCCCATGCCGATGACCACGTGCAGGCCGTGGAGCCCGGTCATGGCGAAGTAGATGCCGAAGAAGACGTGGACGTTGGAGGGCTCGTCCACGTGCTCGATCACGTGGGACTCGCCGGGCCTGGCCAGACCGGCCGGGCCCGTGGCCGAGCGCGCGATGTTGGACCGCTCGTCGCTCGCGCCCTCGTGGACGTCCTCGGCGTGGGCGTCACCCGCCTCGGTGTGGGCCGCGGCCGGCGCGTGCTCTGGCTCGCCGTGTTCGTCGGCGTGGTGGGGATCGTAGTGCTGGCCCCACAGCAGGCCGTGCTTCCACTTGTGCTGGTACTCGATGCCCTTGACGCCGAGGAACCCGCCGGCGAGCAGCAGGGTCGCCACCAGCGCCACGACCAGCTTGCGCGTCTGGCCTAGCATGGCCAGCCGGACGGCCAGGGCCATGGTGAAGCTGGACGTGATCAGGACGACGGTGTTGAGGCCGCCGAGGCTCTTGTCGAGCAGCTCCGAGGCGTGGATGAAGACCTCGGGGTGATTGGCGCGGTAGACCGCGTAGGCCACGAACAGCCCGGAGAAGAACAGGATCTCCGTGGCCAGGAAGACCCACATGCCCAGCTTGTTCGAGGCGAACTGCTGCTGCGGCGTCTCGAAGTGGTGCGCCAGGTGGGGAGGGTGCTCGCTCACGGCTTCTCTACATACCCATCTAGGGTCTCGTCCCAGACCAGGCCAGAGTAGTCGTAGGGATCTCGCGTCGCCGGCGGCTCGGCAAAGTTGTCGTGGGGCGGCGGCGAGGCGCAGCGCCACTCGTTGGAGGCCCCTCCCCAGGGGTTGGCCGGGGCGGGCTTGCCGCGGAACAGCGAGTGGATCAGGTAGATGGCCATGATGATCAGGCCGATGCCCGTGAGGTAGGCCCCGATGGACGACGCCACGTGCATGGGCGTGAACTGCTCGAGGTAGTTGTAGTAGCGCCGCGGCATGCCGTGGCTGCCCATCAGGAACTGGGGCAGGAACGTCAGGTTGAAGCCGACGAACACCATCAGCGCGCAGATGCGGCCCCAGAACTCGGAGTACATCCGCCCGAAGATCTTGGGCCACCACAGGTGCAGGCCGCCGAAGAAGGCGATGGCCGTGCCGCCGAACATCACGTAGTGGAAGTGGGCGACGATGAAGTACGTGTCGTGCAGGTGCACGTCGGTGGCCAGGGCGCCCAGGAACAGGCCGGTGAGGCCACCGATGCCGAACAGGAAGATGAAGGCCAGGGCGTACAGCATCGGCGTCTGCAGGCTGATGGAGCCCTTGTACATGGTGGCCAGCCAGTTGAAG
>CAYRNR010000099.1:0-33495 GCA_964425605.1 uncultured Rickettsiales bacterium
ACAAGATCTCCAAGAACGAGGAGCTGCTCGACCAGCAGCCCAAGACCTGAGGGGGGACCCCCGTGCTGCGTATCCAGCTCGACGTGGGGCACTACACCCTGGACCGAGCGCCCACCGTGGACGCCGCAGCCTGCGGCGTGGGTGTTGACGAAAGACCGCTGCGCGGGCCCGCTGGCCTGGCGGACTGGCGCCTGGGCGGGCTGCTCAGCCGGCAGCTGCTCTCCGAGCGCTACGAGGGGCTCCTGGGCGAGGACCTGCTCGTGGCGTCGCTGCGCAAGCTGCCGTTCTCCCGCATCTTCCTGCTCGGCCTCGGCCGCTCCGCGGAGATGGACGAGGCCATGGCGCGCCAGGTGGCCTCCCGCACCGCCGGCGTGTTGCTCAAGGCCGGCGTGCCGTCCGTGGTCCTCGGCCTGTGGGACCTGACCCGCGACCGCGTGCCGTTCGAGGAGGGGCTCGAGTCCTTCCTCAAGGGCTGCTCCCGCGCCGCAGCCGGCGGCGTCAGCCTCGACTCCCTCGACGTGCACCTCCTCGCGCGCAGCCCCACGGAGTCCGGACGCATCGCCCACCATCTGGACCAGCGCCTCGAGGACGCGGCGCCGGCCGGACTGGAGCTGGGGCGGATCTGAAGAAAGGGGACGTACGCAACTAATCAACTAATCCAGGCTCTTCTAGTTGCCAACCCCTCGGTTTCTCACCTGTTCATCGAGCTGCTGACGTCCGACGTGGTTGGATTAGTTGATTAGTTGCGTACGTCCCTTTTCCCCGTCTCGCCCCCAGAGAGCTCCGAACTGCCCCCCAATCCTGCGGTCACCCCACCCACGCCTTTGGATCAGCCCCGGATATGTGTTTCCATGGGCCCATGACTGCTCAAGACGCACTCCCCATCTTCCTCCTCACCGATTTTGGCCTCCAGGACGCGTACGTGGGACAGATGAAGGCCGTGCTGCTGGCGCGGGCGCCGGGGTGCGCGATGGTGGATCTGACGCACGGGATCGAGGCGCAGGACGTGGAGGGGGGAGCCCGGGTCATCGACGAGGCGTTGCCGTACTTGCCGCGGCCGGCGGTGATCCTGGCGGTGGTGGACCCGGGGGTGGGCACGGATCGGCGGCCCATCGCGGTGCGGTGGGGTGATCTGGTGGGAGTGGGGCCGGACAACGGGCTCCTGGAGTCGCTGATCGGCCAGGACGGGGCGGTGGTGCATGCCATCGATCCCCGCGGTGTCGGGACCGAGGCGATGTCGTCCACCTTCCACGGCCGCGATCTGTTCGCGCCGGTGGCGGCATTCCTGGCCACGGGTGGCGTGGTGGAGAACGTGGGACCCGCGGTGGACGATCCGGTCCGGCTGGATCCCTACCCGGGCCCGACCCTCACCATGGACGGCTGGATCGGCCGCGTGCGGGACGTGGACCGCTTCGGAAACCTGATCACGGATCTCGGACGGCCCCACGTGGGGGAGGGAGCGGTCGCGGTGGAGCTCCCCGACGGCACCCGTCCCCCCTTCGTGGATACCTACGGCGAGGCGGCCGACGGGGCGCTGTGCGCGCTGGTGGGCAGCGGCGGGTGGCTGGAGGTCGCGGTGAACGGGGGATCGGCGGCGGAGCGCCTGGGGCTTGGACGGGGGGCCGAGGTGAGGCTACTCGTCCTCCAGGGGCGGTAGGAGCTGATCCTCGGGCACGGACCCGATCTCCACGTTGCGGTAGACGAAGTTCTCGAAGTAGCTGTCGAAGGACTTCCCGGTCGCCTTCTCCAGCACCATCTTGAAGTCCTCGGTGGCCAGGTTCTGGCCGTCCCACTCGTGGAGCATGGCGCGCAGCACCGAGACGATCTTCTGGTAGCCCAGCTGCTCGCGCAGGTCGTGCATCAGCAGCGGCCCGCGGCCGTAGATGGTGGAGATGTATCGCTTGGGATCGCGCCCGGTCGCGCCCATCCACAGGGCCATGGTGCGCTTGGTGTTCTTGGCGGCGCGGCGGTTCCTCCAGTACTTGACGTTCTGCTCGTAGGCCTTCTCGCCGTCGGCGGCCTCGCTCCACAGGGCCGCGGAGTACTCGGCCCCGGCCTCCATCAGCCAGTAGTCGTGGTCGGTCAGCGAGCAGATCTTGTGCGCCCACCACTGGTGTGCGAGCTCGTGGGGCAGGAAGTTCTCGCGCATGAACGGATTGTTGTAGTTGTAGATGTTCACCAGCAGCGTCTTGTTGAGGTACGCCACGCCGTCCATCTGGACCAGCCCCGGCGGCGCCTGGGCGAAGCCGACGTTGAAGGGCATCTGGGCGATGTCGAGCTCGGGGTAGATGTAGGGAGCCTGATACAGCTCCTCGAAGTAGTCGATGATGTCGTGGGTCTGTTCGAGGATCTCGCGCGCGGAGTCCACCTGGCCGGCGTGGGCGAACACGCGGACGTAGGGGCGCTTGCCCTCGGCCGGGTCGTCCGCCACCAGGGAGAAGCGGCCGAAGATCATCGACGCCAGGGCCGACGGCACGTTCTCCTTGATGGTGTAGACGTAGTGCTTGCCCGTGTCCTCCTGGTTGACCATGGTGCCCGACGAGGCCAGCATCATCGGCTTGGGTACCGTGACCTCCCACTCGAAGGTGTAGCGGTCGAAGATGTTGTTCCCGTTCTGGGGGAACCAGGGGTAGGTGTTGAGCAGGGTGTAGTTGACGATGCTCAGCGCCTGCTCGGCCGCCTGGGCGTCCGAGGCCTCGCGGATGCTCATCTCCGGGTCGGGCTGGGTGATGGTGTCGATGATCTCGCCGCCGTACACCACGCGGATCGAACACTGCTCACCCACCTTGACCGGCTCGGGCATCTCCACGGCGAGCCCGTGGAATTTGTGGACGTAGGGCAGCAGGTTGCCCTCGGTGTCCATCACGCCCTGGACATTCATCGAGCTGGTGTAGACCGACGTGGAGGTGTACCAGTTGATGAGGGAGAAGGGGACGACCTTGAGGTCGCGGAGCACCGGGCTGAAGGTGACCGTCACGTCCCCCCTCAGCCCGAACTCGTGGGTGTGCGGGTCCTCGTAGATCTCGAACTCGGCCACGTAGTGCTGCACGTCGATGACCGAGGCGTCCTTGTAGGCCAGCTCGCGGCGGCCCAGGTTCTCGCGGTCCACGCGGCGGGGGAAGCTGCAGATGACGTCGTAGTCGTAGACGTTGGCGATGATCTCGCCGAGATCGGTGGACGAGGACATGGCCGGGTTGGGCTTGTAGCGCCACAACGTGATCTCCTCGGTGTCCTCCGCGTCGTACGTGTAGACCATGGTCCCGACGCCGCCGGTGCCCGTGTCCAGCACCAGCTTGATCTTCTCGAGGTTGGCCTCGATGTTGATCTGGTCGAAGTACTCGATTCCCTCGACGTGGTAGTAGGAGATGGCCCAGTCGAAGTTGCCGGGGAAGACCTTGCGGCGCTTGTCCCAGTAGCGCTGGGCCTGCACGGCGAGATCCTCGTCGCCGCTGGCCTCGAGGGCGCCCACCTTGAACTTCTCGAGGTACTGGGGCGAGAACTGGATGAAGGAGTTGGAGAACTCCTTGTCCAGGGACCGCTCGCGGATGATGCGGTCCATCTCGTCCTGCTCGAGCTCGAGGTCGGTCTCGAACTGCCAGCGCCCGCGGCCCATGTAGACCGCGCCGTAGACCTCACCCTCGATCCCGATGCGAGGGAAGAACTCTCCGTCGACGAAGGTGATGGTGCAGCTGTCGAACTCGACCACCAGGTTCTCGACGCGCCAGGCGTTGGCGGGGTCGATGACGTCGTTCTCGTCGGCGCCGGCGACGTCGTCGTAGAAGCGGTCGATCTCGCCGTAGTGCTTGTCCTTCTCGATCAGGCCCGCGGTGATGCCCGTCTCCTCTTCCTCGTCGTCTTCGGCGGCGAATACAGGCAGTACGGGCAGAAGCAGCAGCGCGAGCAGGCTGGTCAACAACTCTCGGTACATCATCGTTCCTCCCATTGCTAGGGACGCATAACACGGAAACACGCGACTGTGCACGTATTTAGGTACCCGTGCGGGTCTGGTCAACCCAGTTGCCCACAGCTGCACCGAATCCTATGATGCGCCGAGTCCGTCGAGCCCAGGGGTCGATTTTGTCCGATCAGCCGCCCACCCAGGACAGCCCCCGCAAGGCCATGCTGGAGATCGCGCTGCTGTTCGTGGGCACCTGCGCGCTGATCCGTGGCTTCCTGTTCGTCCAGCAGTTCATCCCCACGGACTGGCTGCGCGACAACTCCCAGATCCTCGTGCCGCTGCTCTTCCTGGGGGCGCCGGCGCTGGCGGCTCGGTTCACCCGTCGGCCCCTCGACCTGGACGTGCTCATCCCCGAACCCCTGGGCAAGCAGGTCCTCCGGGCCGCCTGGACCACGCTGAAGGTCATCCTGGTCATCTACCCGCTGTTCCTGGTGGGCAACCACCTGTACCTGACGTGGGGCATGCCGGCGTTCGGCGAGTGGATCGGGCACACCATCCGCCCCCACCATCCGGAGCACGGCCTGCCCGAGGACCTGTTCCAGATCGTGGTGTGGCAGCTCATCGCGGTGGGCTACGGCGAGGAGTTCTTCTACCGGGGGTACATGCAGACCCGGCTCAACCTGGCCTTCGGACCCTCCCGGCTGCGGTTCCTGGGCGTCTCCATCGGCGCTCCGTTCTGGATCACCGCGGTGCTGTTCACGGTGGGACACTCCCTGGTGCAGTTCCAGTGGTGGCAGCCCGCGATCTTCTTCCCGGCGCTGGTCTTCGGCTGGCTGCGGGAGCGCACGGGGAACATCCTCGCTCCGGCGCTCTTCCACGCGTTCGCCAACACCGCGATGATCACCCTGGACACGATCTACGGGGTCCGGAGTGCCTGAGGGCTGCCCGACGCGTGGTGCGCTCCTGGTGTCCGCGCTGCTGATCTCGCTGGCCGCGCCGCGCGCTGGCCACGCCACCGATCTGGTGGACGGCGTGGTCGCGGTGGTCGGCGAGCAGCCCATCATGCTCTCCAGCGTGCTGTTCGAGACCGAGGTCCGCGCCGTGCTGTCCGGTGGCGCGCGCGAGGTCAACCTCGGGCCACCGCGCCCCGACTGCGCGGTCCTGGAGGGGCTGATCGACCGCGCCGCCGTGCTCCAGGAGGCCGAGGGGGAGATCATCGGCGTGGACGAACAGGTGGCCCGGCAGCTCGAGGACTTCCTCGACCGCTTCGAGCGCGTCGAGGACCTCACCCGCTGGCTCGCCCGCTGGAGCATCGGCTCCGCCGAGCTGGGCGCGCACTTCGGCTCCCAGCTCCGCGCCGAGACCTACGCCGGGGCCGTGCCGCAACGCAGCCGCGACTGGATCGACTCGGTGCGCGAGCGCCAGGGGGTCCGCTACACGGATCTGGGCCGCGATCGGTTGAAGTGCGGAGACCTCGCCGCACCGGAGACCGACTGAGCCGTGGGGGGGATACTCTGGCGGGAGGCCAGTGCGGACGATCTCGAGGCCATCGTGTCGGTGGAGCGGGAGAGCTTCGCCTTCCCCTGGCCCCTCTCCGCGTTCCGCCAGGAGCTCCAGCTGCCCTTCGCGACCCTGCTCCTGGCCGAGCGGGTGCGGGACCGCCATCTCATCGGCTTCGTGGACTACTGGGTGCGCGGTGACGAGCTGCACCTGCTGGTCCTCGCGGTGGGGCGCGCTCACCGGCGGGGAGGGATCGGCCGAGCGCTGATCCAGCGCGCAGAGGCGGCCGCCGTCGCGAAGCGGGCCCGCTACGTCCTCCTGGAGGTGCGGCGGGGCAACGACGCGGCCCTGGCCTTCTACCGCTCCCTCGGCTACGCCCACGTGGGGGTGAAGCGGGGGTACTACAGCGACAACGGCGAGGACGCCCTCGTCCTGATGAAGTTCCTGCACGACGCGCCCGAGAGGACGACCCATGCCGAGACCGGCTGACCTGAGCCTGCGCGTCCTGGTCCACGAGGCCCTGGACGACCAGCACCACCTGCTGACCCTGGAAG
Organism: uncultured Rickettsiales bacterium; assembly: GCA_964425605.1. GTDB lineage: Bacteria > Myxococcota_A > UBA796 > UBA9615 > CAYRNR01 > CAYRNR01. The sequence continues at coordinate 5,953 of CAYRNR010000099.1, forward strand.
CGGAGGGACCCATCGGTGATTTCGCGCCGGGGCAGTTCGTCATGGTCCGCTGCGGAGAGGCGCTGACCCTGCGCCGTCCGTTCTCGATCCAGCGGCGCACCGATGCCGGCGCTCGCTGCGCGGTGGAGATTCTCTACCGGGTGGTGGGGGAGGGGACCGCGGAGCTGACCCACCTCGCCGCCGGGGACGAGGTGGTCGTGCTCGGCCCCCTGGGGCGATCGTTCGATCTGCCGCAGGACGGCGAGCGCCCCGTCCTCCTCGGCGGTGGCGTGGGGATCCCACCCATGGTCGCGTTGGCCGAGGCGATCCTCGCCGACGGGCTCGCGCAGCCGATCCTCGTGGGCGGCGTGGGCGGCAGCGCGGACAGCGCGCCCCTCCAGGGTCTCAGGGCCGTCGACGCGGCGCTGAACGTGGCCACGATGGACGGCTCCGAGGGGACCCACGGGACCGTCCTGGACGCCCTCCGGCGGATCTGGACCACGCCGCCGGCGGGCACCCGCCTGTACGCATGCGGGCCCATGCCGATGCTCGCGGCGGTGGCCCGGCTCGCCCTGGAGCACCACCTGCCGTGCCAGGTCTCCATGGAGGCGGTCATGGGCTGCGGGTTCGGGGCCTGCGTGGGGTGCGCCGTGCCGCGCGCGCCCCGGCTGGTCGAGGCGGGCCAGACCCGCTACACGCTGGTGTGTCAGGAGGGGCCGGTGTTCGACGCCCAGGCGCTGGACTGGGACGTCCTCGAGAGGATGAGCTGATGGCTGACCTGACCACGTCGGTGGGGGACCTCACCCTGCGCAACCCCGTCTTGCTGGCCTCGGGCTGCGCCGGGTACGGCGCGGAGCTCCAGGGCCTGGCCGATCTGTCCCAGCTCGGTGGGCTGGTGACCAAGGGCATCGCGCCCCGCCCCTGGGACGGCAACCCGCCGCCCCGCATCGCCGAGACCCCGTCGGGCATGCTCAACGCCATCGGGCTGCAGAACGTCGGCCTGACGGCGTTCCTGGACAGCAAGGCGCCCTTCCTGGCGCAGCTGGACTGCGCCGTGGTCGTCAACGTGGTCGGGCACTCGGTCGAGGAGTACGTGGAGGTGGTCGAGGGGCTGCGCGGCCAACCCTGGATACGGGCCCTGGAGCTCAACATCTCCTGCCCGAACATCGCCGAGGGGGGGATCCAGTTCGGGACGCGGCCGGAGGCCGGCGCGCGGGTCACCCGCGCCGTGGTGGACGCGGCGGACGTGCCGGTGTGGGTCAAGCTCGCGCCCACCGTGGCCGACATCGCCGAGATGGCGTCGGCCGTGGCCGAGGCGGGCGCCGGGGCCCTGACGGTCACCAACACCATCCCGGCCATGGCGATCGATCTGGACCACCGGCGCCCGAGGCTCGGCAACGTCATCGGCGGCCTCTCGGGCCCCGCCCTCAAGCCCGTGGCCCTGCGCATGGTCTGGCAGGCCGCGATGGCGGTGGACATCCCGGTCGTCGGGGTCGGCGGCGTCGCGAGCGGCCGCGACGCGCTGGAGTTCCTGGTGGTCGGCGCGACCGCGGTGCAGGTGGGCACGGCCACCCTGACCGAGCCGGGCGCGGGCCCGCGGATCGTCGAGGAGATGGACCGCTACCTGGACGAGCAGGGGATCGAGTCGGTGGGGGACCTGGTCGGGACCCTGATCACCTGAGCTCGGACGCGTAGCGAGGCGATTCGTACCCGCTGCGCACGCGCCGCTGACCGCGGACGATCTCGCTGACGAACTGGCCGCAGTTGGAGCCGATGGCGTTCTCCTCGACCTCGCCGACGCTCAGGATGACCTGGTAGCCCAGCCGCTCGAACGCCCCGACGAGTTCCTCACCGGAGTCGGGCGCTCCCGGATCGATCCGCGAACTCAGGGACGAGGCAGATGCCCGGGCGGTCGGGTTGAGGGGGGTGATCTTGATCAGGAACGTCCCGGGATCGAAGTGGTCGGCGATCCGGGCGGCCACGATGGGGTGCTCTGCGCAGGCGGCGAAGTTGAGGGTGACCTTGCGATCGCCGGGGGCGTGGAAGCGCCGGCCGTACTCGGCCACCTCGGCCATGGACCAGCAGCGCACCGGCACCAGGCGGCGTCGGGCCGCTGGATCCGTGGTGTGCACGGAGAACTGCAGCTGGAAGCGGCCCCCGTCGTACAGATCGTGCTTGAGCTGGACGAGCTCGTCGAAGAAGTCCGCGCAGCCCACGGGCGCCACCGTGGACAGGGAGGGCAGCAGCCCCGCGTCGGGGTAGAGGGCGGGCAGCGCTCGCAGGACGTCGAGCACGGCCGGGTTCAGCGCCGGCTCCCCCATGCGGGCGAACTGGATCTTCAGCATGGCCTGGGCCGGATCGCCCTGGGGGTGCCGCTCCCGCACGAGGTAGTCGATCTGGTCGAGGATCTGGCGGGCGGACAGCGGCCCGCTCCACTGGCCGCCGGCGTCGCACATGGCGCAGCCCACCGGGCAGCCGAAAAGGGTGGACACGATCAGCACCCACTTGCGCTCCCGGGGGATGGGCGGCTGCACCGACTCCACCGCCTCGACCAGCCGCGGGCGCCCCGCAGCGTCGTCGCCGAACGACAGCACGTGTACGCTGGCGAGGTCGTCCTTGCGGTAGATGGCGAGGGGTTTCACCGCGGCTCCTCCAGATACCTGGCGGCGGCCATGGCGGCCTCGACGCCGTCACCCGTCGCCATCGCGGCCTGGCGGTGGCGGCCTCGACGGAGGTCGCCGGCCAGGAACAGCCCATCGAAGCGACCCTCGAGGTCGGTCACCTCCTCCTCGCCGGGCGCGCCGGCGTGCGGCACGATCCGCGGCAGAGAGGGCTCCCGTCCCACGGCCACCAGGGCCCGGTGGGCCCGCAGCGTACCCGAGTTCTCGCCACTCCGCCACGTGGCGGCGAGGCCGTCGCCGTCGCCAGTGAATGCGGTCACGCGGATGCGGCGGCGCAGCGCGATCCCCAGCGCCTCGGCGCGGTCACACAGCAGGCCCAGCGCCCTGGGTCGGTCACCCCGCATCAGGATCGTCACCCGCCATCCCCGCCGCCTCAGCTGGATGGCCTGGTCGAACGCCGCGTCGCCGCCACCCACGACCAGGGCATCCCCCGGGGTCGATGCGGACTCGAGCAGCTCGCGGACACCGTAGAACAGCCACGCCCCGGCCGGATCCCCCTCGCCGGGGATTCCCGCGGGGCGAGGCGCGGTGCCCGTCGCCAGGATCACGGCGCGGCACGGCTCCGGGGGCGAAGCCTCCGGGACCACGGCGAAGGCGCCGCCCTCGAGGATCTCCACCCGCTCGATGCGCTGGGTCCGGACCCGGACGCCCGCCTGCTCGGCCTGGGCCACGATGCGGCGCGCCAGTGCCGCCCCTGGCTGACAGCCCACGCCGAGGTAGTTCTCCACCCGATCCGCCTGCCTGAGCAGCCCGCCGGGCAGGTGGGCCTCGAACAGCTCGACCGACAGCCCCTGGCGTGTCGCCTGGACCGCCGCAGCGAGCCCCGCCGGTCCCGCGCCGACCACGGCCACGTCGTAGCCACTCGCCGCCGCGGCCGCTCGGGGTGGCGCCGTGTCCGCGCCCTCCTGGTGGCCGCCCGCCCGTCGCCAGCGAAGCAGCTGCGCCGCGGTGCGGACCTGGGCGAAGCCGTGCGCGAGCGCCCGCAGGGATCCCAGGTGGAACTCCTCGTCCGTGCTGGCGGTGCCGTCCATGGCGACGGCCACGTGGTAGCCGCGGCCGAACGCGGCGCGCGCCGTGGTCTCGCAGCACAGGTGGGTCATCACGCCGGCCAGCACCACGGTGGTCACGCCCGCGCTCCGGAGCCGACCGTCGAGGTCGGTGCCCTCGAAGGCGTCGTACCGCGTCTTGCGCAGGACCTGGGCCCGCGGCGGCGCGTCGAGGGCGGGCGAGAGGCGGGACTCCAGGGTCCCCTCCCGGACCACGTCGCCCCACCAGTCCCCCATCCTGCCGGGATCCTCCCCCTCGGCGAGGGCGTGCCGCGTGTACAGCACCGGGGAGCCCGCCTCCTCGAAGCCGTGGACGAGTTCACGGATGCGGGGTAGCACGTGGGCCAGGGCAGGGAGGTGCGCGTGGGAGGCCGGATCGCAGAAGAACCGCTGCGCGTCCAGGACCACCAGCGCGCTGCGCCGGGGATCTCCCCCAGGACGCCGCGCGTGGCCGAGGGGTTCGACAGCGCCCCGCCACCGCTCGACCGCGGCGTGCAGTCCCTGGTCACCTACATAGTCGGCTCCGGCCATGGGCCCGGAGATATACCAGCCGAGCTACCGGATCAACGTCTCGCGCGCGTACCGCGCGCCAACTTCTAAAAAGAGTTGCTCTCCAGCAAACACGGTGTTAGTTATGCGCCACCATAGCTTCGAAATACACGCGAAGCGGGTCCCGAGGGGCCCGCTTCTTTTTTGCCCTGGGAGTCGGAAAGTGAGCACCAAGGTCGACGTCGTCCGCCGCGCCGAAGAGCTGCTGGACGGACCCGTGCGTCACCTGGGCTACGAGCTGGTCGCCTGCGAGTTCCGGACCATCGGCGGCCGCCCCACCCTCCAGGTCTTCGTGGACCGGGAGGGGGGCGTGGGCATCGCCGACTGTGTGGCGGTGAACCGCGGCATCGGCGACCTCCTGGAGGTGGAGGAGCTGCTCGAGGGCACGTTCAACCTCGAGGTCAGCTCCCCGGGACTCGACCGCCCCCTGCGCAAGGAGGCGGACTTCCTGCGATTCGTGGGCCGCGAGGTGCGTATCCGCACCTTCGAGCCCATCGACGGCCGCAGGAACTACCGCGGGTTCATCCGCGGCGCCGAGGACGGGATGGTCACGGTGGAGGTGGACACCCGCCCCCACGAGGTCCCGGTGGCGGCCATGGAGCGGGCGAACCTGATCTACGACGATCGACACGTCCGCGGGTCGGATGGGCCCAAGGGCAAGGGCAAGAGCAAGGGTAAGAGCAAGGGAAAGGGACGGCGGCCGGGAGCCGGCCGCTGAAGCAATACAGGTATAGGAGTCGGCCATGCAGGCGGAACAGCTGACGAGGATCATCGAGCAGGTCAGTCGCGACAAGGGAATCAGCCAGGAGGTCCTGGTGGAGGTCCTGGAAGAGGCGATGGTGGCCGCAGCGATGCGAAAGTTCGGGGAGGAGAAGGACATCGAGGCGATGTTCAACCCCGACACCCACGAGGTGGAGCTCTTCGAGTTCAAGGAGGTCGTGGACGACGTGATCAATCCCGACTCCGAGATCACCCTCCCCGAGGCGCAGGACGAGGACCCCGACGTACAGGTCGGCGACAGCCTGGGGCTGAAGATGGACGTGTCCGGGTTCGGCCGGATCGCGGCGCAGACCGCCAAGCAGGTCATCATCCAGAAGGTGCGCGACGCCGAGCGGGAGAACACGTTCCAGGAGTACAAGGACCGCCGCGGTGAGCTGACCACGGGTATCGTTCGACGCTTCGAGAAGGGCGCCATCATCGTCGACCTCGGCAAGGCCGACGCGATCCTGCCGTCACGCGAGCAGGTGCACACCGAGTCGTACCGCCAGGGCGACCGCATCCAGGCCTACATCCTCGACATCGCCCGCAACAGCCGCGCTCCCCAGATCATCCTCAGCCGGACCCACTCCAACCTGCTGATCAAGCTGTTCCAGATGGAGGTGCCGGAGATCTACGAGGGCATCGTCGAGATCAAGGCCGCGGTGCGCGAACCCGGCCAGCGGGCCAAGATCGCCGTGGCGTCCCGGGACGCGGACGTGGACCCCGTGGGGGCCTGCGTCGGCATGAAGGGTTCCCGCGTCCAGGCCGTGGTGCAGGAGCTCCGCGGCGAGAAGATCGACATCATCCCCTGGTCCCTCGATCCCGCCCGCTTCGTGTGCTCGGCCATCGCCCCGGCCACGGTCACCAAGGTGATCATCGACGAGGAGAACCACGCCATGGAGCTGGTGGTCCCCGACGATCAGCTTTCCCTGGCCATCGGCCGCCGGGGCCAGAACGTGCGGCTGGCCGCGCAGCTGACCGGCTGGAAGATCGACATCCACTCCGAGACCCGCATCCTCGAGATGAACGAGAAGGCGCGGGAGGATCTGGCCCAGATCGAGCACCTCAACGAGGTCCACAAGGAGATCCTCATCCGGTACGGCTTCCGTCGCCTGCAGGACGTGGCCGACGCCGAGCCCGACGACCTGATGGACACCCTGGGCATCGACGCCGAGAAGGCCCTGACGATCATCGACGAGGCCGACGCCATCCTCACGGTCGAGCTCCGCGCGGAGCTGGAGCGCAAGGAGGAGAACGAGCGCCGGATCGCCGCGGGCCTGCCCACCCTCGAGGAGGAGGAGGAGGCGCAGCGCGTCGCCGAGGCCATCGCGCGGGGCGAGGATCCCAACGCCGAGCCGGAGGAGGGCGAGGAGGAGGAGCCTCCCACCCTCGATCAGCTGTTCAAGGACATGCCCGTCACCGCCCCCGCCGAGGAGGCGAAGGAAGAGGGCGAGGAGGAGTAGTTGACCGCGACACGCACCTGCATCTCGTGCGGCGCATCCGCGCCCCGCGAGGAGCTCATGAGGGTCGTCCTCGACCCCGAAGGGAGGCCCGTGGTGGACACCCGCCAGCGCCTCCCCGGTCGCGGTGCGTACGTGTGCTGGGAACGCAGCTGCGTGGAGGGCGCGTCCGGCGCCTACCGCCGGGCCTTCCGGCGGTCGGTGGAGCGCGACCACGAGGTGCTGGAGATGGCCCAGCGGTATCAGAAGCGGACCCTCGTCGAGACCTGCGCGCTGGCCCAGAAGAGCGGCGGGCTCAAGACGGGGGGCCACACGGTGAAGATGGCGCTGGCGCACCGCTGGGGATGCGCCGGGCTGTTGACCGAGGACGCGAGCGAGGAGACGGCAGCGCGGCACCGACGCCTCTGCGGCCGGCAGGATCTGCCGGTATGGGTGCTGACACTGACGTCCGAGGAGTTCGGAACCGCGGTGGGAAAAGGGGTCCGAAGCGTTGGACTGCTCGGCAGAGGAGCCCTCGCCGCGAAGCTTGAAAGAACCTTGCAAAGAAGCCGGGGTCTCCTATAATGCGGGCGCTTTTTTTCGGGTACTCCCGAACGATGGCCGTGGGTCGAATCGAGGCGGACCAGTCAGGGTCCGGCGCGGTGGACTCGGGGTGCATGCCTGCCGCACGAGCGGGGACAAGCAAACTTGGCAAGGTTGCGAGTCGGGGTCCATACGGGCACTGCGGGTGTACACCCCTGGAGTAGCCGACGAAGGGACGGCCGTCACTGACGGTCGGCAGCGTGAGCATGGCGAGGAAGGACATTTTCGATCGCATCGATTCCAAGATGCGGAACCAGATAGCGGGTCTTGGTCGAACGCCCAAGAAGGACGAAGAGACCACGGACGCCGACTACGTGGAGAAGCGCGTCAACCGACGCGTCATCCGCCGTCGTGCGCGCAAGCCCGCCCCCGAGGCAGAAGCCACGCCAGCCGTCGCCGAGGTCCCCGCGGATCTCCCGGAACAGGCCGAGCCGCCCGAGGCGCTGGAGCCCGAACCGGTCGAGACACCCGAACCCGCGACGGTCGCCGAAGAGGTCGAAGCCTCGCCACAGGCCGACGTGCCTCCGGAGTCCTCCGAACCCGAGCCGGTGGAGGAGGCTGCCGCGGCCGCCGAACCCTCCGAGCCCGAGGCTCCCGAGGTCGAGGAGGCGGCGCCCATCGAGACGCCGGCCCCGGAGGAGCCCGAGGTCGCCGACGTGTCGGACCAGGCGGAGCCCGCCGAGACCGCGGCGCCGGCCGAGGAGATCGGCGAGCCCGTCGCGGACGAGCCCGTCGACGTGCCGGACGTGGCCGAGCCCGAGGCCCCCGAGGTCCCGGCCGAGGCCGAGGCCGCCGAACCCGAGTCCGGGGAGGAGGTCCAGGACCTCGCCTCGGCAGAGGAAGCCCCGGCGGCGGAGGATGCCCCCGATACGCCGGACGGCGACGAGCCCGAGCCAGCGGCCCAGGCCGAGCCGGACGCGCCCGCCGAGGCCGCCGAGCCCGCCGCGGAGACCACAGCAGAGGCGAGCGATGCCCCTGTGGTGCCGGTCCCGCCCACCGTCGACGGTGTGCCCACGCCCACCGACAGCATGAGCCTCGAGGACCTGCTGCGACAGCAGGGCATCGTCCAGCACAAGCCCAAGAAGGGGCGGCGGATCATCACCGAGGCCCCGATGCCCGAGCGGCGGCCCATCCCCAAGCCGATCATCCGTCAGGACATCCGCGCCCAGCAGATGCTCAAGCAGGCCCAGCAGGCTGGGTACAAGGACGCGTCCACCGACGTGGCTGGCCAGGCGCGCGATGGCGGCCGTCGGCGCGCCCCGGGGCACGACCGCCTCGAGCGAGACCTTCGTGCCGAGCGCGAGCGAGAGCGCCGCATGCAGCGCACCACCGCTGGTGCCAAGAAGAAGAGCCGGCGCAAGTCCATCGTGCAGCGACCCGACATGGTCTTCTACCCTGACCGGCGCAGCAGCCGGAAGAAGACCGCGTCCAGGGGCGGCCCCGCGCGCAAGACCACCATCACGCAGCCCAAGGCCGCCAAGCGTGTGATCCGCATCGACAACGAGATCTCCGTGGGCGAGCTGGCCAAGGAGCTGGGGCTGAAGGCCCCCGAGATCATCCGGACGCTCATCGGCATGGGCCAGATGGTGACCGTCAACGACTTCGTGGACATGGAGACCGCCGGTCTCGTCGCCGCGGAGTACGAGTACACGGTCGAGAACACCGCGTTCAAGGAAGAGGAGATCATCGTGGCTGAAGAGGACGCGCCCGAGGACCTCGTTCCGCGACCTCCGGTCATCACCGTCATGGGCCACGTGGACCACGGCAAGACCTCGATCCTCGACGCCATCCGCAAGACGCGCGTCGCGGCGCGCGAGGCCGGCGGCATCACTCAGCACATCGGCGCCTACCAGGTGGACGTGGCCGGGCAGACGCTGACCTTCCTCGACACCCCCGGCCACGAGGCGTTCACCGCCATGCGTGCCCGCGGGGCCCAGTGCACCGACCTCGTGGTGCTGGTGGTGGCGGCCAACGACGGCGTCATGCCGCAGACCGTCGAGGCCATCAACCACGCGAAGGCCGCGGGGGTGCCCATCCTCGTGGCGATCAACAAGATCGACCTGGCCAACATCAACATCGATCGCGTCAAGACCGAGCTCTCCGAGCACGAGCTGGCCCCGGAGGACTGGGGCGGCGATACGGTCATGGTGCAGGTGTCGGCCACCAAGGGGACCGGCCTCGAGGATCTGCTCGAGATGATCGCCCTGCAGACCGAGCTCCTGGAGCTCAAGGGCAACCCCACCCGCGCCTCGCGCGGCGTGGTCATCGAGGGCAAGCTCTCCAAGGGCGTGGGTCCCGTGGCCACCGTGCTGGTCCAGGCCGGGACGCTCTCGGTGGGCGACTATCTCGTCGCCGGCTCCGCCTACGGCCGCATCCGCGCCATGCTGGACTACTCCGGCAAGCGGGTGAAGACGGCCACGCCCGCCGTGCCGGTCGAGGTCCACGGCCTCTCCGCCGTGCCCCAGGCCGGCGACGAGGTGGCGGGGGTCGAGGACGAGAGGGGCGCCAAGCTGCTGGTGGAGCATCGCCAGGAGAAGGACCGCTCCAAGTCCCTGGCCAAGTCCACGGGAGCCACCCAGGAGAACATCCTCGAGCTGCTGGCCGCTGGAAAGCGCAAGGAGCTCGCCGTGGTGCTCAAGGCCGACGTCCAGGGTTCGGTGGAGGCGGTGCGCGACGCCCTGTCCAAGATCGAGGTGGACGAGACCAAGCTCAACATCCTGCACACGGCCGTGGGCGGGATCACCGAGAGCGACGTCATCCTGGCCAGCGCCTCCAACGGCATGGTCCTGGGCTTCCACGTGCGGCCGGACGGCAAGGCCGCGCGGCTGGCCGAGCAGCAGGGCGTGAAGATCCGTACCTACCGGATCATCTACGAGGCCCTCGAGGAGATCGAGAACATGCTGCTCGGGCTGCTCGATCCCACGTACGAGGAAGAGGTCAAGGGGCGCGCCGACGTCCGCGACATCTTCAAGATCCCGAAGATCGGGGTCATCGCCGGTTGCCACGTCGCCGACGGCAGCATCGCTCGCAGCCACAAGGCGCGCCTGCTGCGCAACGGCGTCGTGCTCTGGGAAGGCAAGCTGGCGTCCCTCAAGCGTTTCAAGGACGACGCCAAGGAGGTCACCCAGGGGTACGAATGCGGCATCGGCCTGCAGGACTACCACGACCTGAAGAAGGGCGACGTCATCGAGACGTACGTCGTCAACGAGGTCGCTCGCAAGAAGGCCTGATCGGCCCCCTCCAAGACGATGACCCTCGGCGTCCTTCGATTGACCCTGCTGCTCCACGGGGTGCAGAGCCTCAAGGAGAAGCGGGGCATCCTCAAGCGCCTCCGCGACAGGGTCAGACACCGCTTCAACGTCTCCTGGGCCGAGGTGGACGATCAGGACGAACACGGCCGCGCGACCATCGGTGTCGTGGCCGTGTCCGCCGACGCGAGGTACCTCGACGGGCAACTGAACAAGGTGGTCGAGGAGGTGGAGCGGGCCTATCTCGCCGAGCTCGTGGACCGGCAGATGGAGCTGATCCACGTCTGAATCGAGTCTGCAACCGACGTTTTGATAGAGTGGGGCCATGGGTGTCCGGTCACTGAAGGATCTGGACAAGATCCAGGAAAAGGGCAGCATCCTGCTCAGCGCGAGCAGGGCGCGGACCCTCGTGATCGGGGCGGGCTGCCTGGTGGCCGTCGCATTCCTGGTGGGCCTGCAGGTGGGGCGCAGCCTGGCGCCGGTCGAGGGCAAGGTCGTGGCCCAGGACGTCGCGTCGGCGGATCGCACCATCGAGGAGATCCTCGCGGCCTATCGCGCCGAGGGCCGCCGTCCGGATCCGGTCCTCGCCCCCGTGGACACCCCACCCACGCCCCCCGAACCCCTGGAAGTCGCCGTGGTGGAGGCGCCAACCCCCGAGGTGTCGGATCCGCCCGATCTCCGGATCGTGCTGCCGCCGCCCATCCCGCAGATACCGATACTCCCCGAGATCGTCGAGGAGGTGGTCGACGACGGGATCGCGTCGGAACAGGACGAACCCGAGGTGGCCGAACCGTTCGCCGATCTGCCGGCGCCGGGACCGGCGGGCGGGTACGCCGTGCAGCTGGCAGCATTCCCCACCAGGGCAGAGGCGGCTGCCCTCGCCGGGATCGTGGAGACCGCCGGGGCGCGCGTCTACACCATGGAGGTGGAGGTGCGTGGAGAGACGTGGCATCGCGTGCGGGTGGGGCGCTTCGACCGGCGGGCCGACGCCCAGGCCTGGCTCCCCACCCTGACTGCGCTGACCCCCTTCGAACCCATCGTCGTCACCGAGTGAAGTAGCGCGGAGAGTTCTGGACCGTGAACCGAGAATCCCCCTCGCCCCTGTGGGGTTGGCTCCTGTTCGGCGTCGCGCTGGTGGTGGCCGTGGGATTTCGCGTCTTCGATCTGCCGCTGAAGCCGCTCCACAGCGACGAGGGGGTCAACGGGTGGTTCACCCTGCGGCTGTTCTGGCCCGCCGGGACCTTCGACGGGGTCGCCACGGGGTACTACAAGTACCGCCCGAGCGACTACCACGGCCCGTTCCTGTACTTCGCGAACTGGGTGATGTTCAAGCTCCTGGGGCCGTCCGACACGTCGCTGAGGCTGGGGACAGCCCTGACCGGGGTGGCGGCGCTGGGAGCGCTGCCGCTGATGCGGAGGGAGATCGGCCTCGCCGCGGTGGCCGCCGCCGCGCTGCTGTTCGCGGTGCAGCCGATGGACGTGTACTTCTCCCGTACCGTGATCCACGAGATCTACCTGGTCACCGGCACGCTGCTCTTCGTCGGGGCCGGCTGGAGCTGGTTGCGCCGCGGGGGGACTTGGCGCGCGCTGCTGTCCGCATTCGGCCTGGCGCTGATGTTCACCAACAAGGAGACCGCGATCCTCAGCCTGGCCTGCGTGGCGGTCGCCGGCGGCCTCGTGCTCGCGGTGTTGACCTGGACCCGCCGGCCCTCGGAGGAGACACCCACGAGGCGGGCGGTGCTCGGCGCAGCCCTGCGGCGCTGGCCGGACCTGCTCGGCGCCGTGGTGGTGTTCTGGGCTGTGATGATCCTGTTCTTCTCCTCGTTCTTCACGTACTGGGAGGGGGTCGAGGGGATCTTCACGACGTACACCCACTGGTTCGAGTACGGCACCACGGGCCGCAACCAGAAGAAGGAGTTCTTCTACTGGATCCAGTACTGGCCCTACGTGTGGCCCGCGCTGCTGGTGGGATTGCCGGAGCTGGTGGTGGGGCTGGTTCGCCGCGAGCGGGTCGCCCTCTTCCTGGGGGCGTGGTTCATCCTGTCCTATCTCGTGTACTCCGCCATCCCTTACAAGACCCCGTGGTGTCTGCTCAACGTCACCTTGCCGTTGGCCCTGCTCGCCGGCTGTGGCGTGGCCCGCGGTTGGCGGCTCGCCCGGAAGATCCGTTTTTTGCCCGCCGCCGTGGTGGGGGTCTGGCTGGCCATGCTGGTTCCCCTCGCCGCGGTGAGCCACGAGCACAACTTCGAGCGCTACGACGACGACGACCTCCAGTACGTCTACGTGCAGACGGTTCGAGACTACATGCGGATGGTGGATCTGCTGTTGCGCCTCGACGAGCTCGGCGGGCACGGCGGGGAGCTGCGGTTCGTCGCCATCGACGCCAAGAACCCGGTCCGCTGGTACCTGTACACGCGTGGCTGGAATCCCAGCAACTTCCGTTACTACAGGGGCTACCCGGACGACGAGAAGGACTGGGACCAGTGGCGTTCGGACGCGGACATCTTCGTCTGCCGAAGCACCCACGCCGGCCGGTTGGAGCGGGAGATCGGGACGCAGTACCACGTCAGGACCTATACCTACCGGCCTGGGCGGCAGGTGAACCTGTACATACCGGATCACCTGTGGGACCCCACCCTGGAGTCCCCCTGATCCTGGGCCCGCAAACAAGAGGCGCCTGCCATTCTTGACACCCTCGGGCAATGCCCGGAGAATGGACGAAGCGCCGAATCGCGGTAGAAGTGTGCGCTGCTGGGAGTGATTCGATGAGCAGAAGTCGCGGATGGATCATCCTCGGGCTCGTTCCCCTCTTGTTCGCCGGCCTCGCGGCCGCGCAGGACTCGGAGGTGCCGACGGGCGACTATGGCGAGAGCGTGGGCGAGGTGGAGTACGGCGCAGTGACCCTGGGTTACGGACCGGACGTCCCCAAGTACGGAGAGGACATCTACCGCATCGTGCGCGGAGACACCCTCTGGGGCATCTGTGGCCGGTTCTTCGGGGATTCCCAGACCTGGCCGGGGCTGTGGTCCATCAACAACGAAGAGATCACCAACCCGCACTACATCTATCCGGGCCAGGTGATCCGGTTCACTCCGGGCACGGACATCCGCCCGCCGCAGCTCACCGTGGGCGAGGAGGGGCCCGGCTCCTACGAGTACGACGAGGAGTTCCAGAACGTGGTGCGCTTCCTGGAGGGCCAGCAGGAATGCGGCGTGGACAAGGAGTTCTCCATGCGCGAGTACGCCTACCGCGTCACCGCGCCGGGTTTCATCGTCTCCGACTCCCGCGAGAAAGAGGCCATGCATCTGGGTGAGGTGTACGCCGCCCCCGAGATGGGCGACCTGCTGGGTCTCGACATGACGGTCTACCTCGAGTACGACGAGGACGACGTCGAGGACGTCAACTGCGGCGACATCTACACCATCTACCGCGAGGTGCACGAGGTCCGGCACCCCTACGTGCGGCGGGCCAAGCTCGGCATGATGTACCGCGTCGTCGGCGAGGTGCTGATCACGGACGTCAACCTGCGGACCAACATCGCCACGGCGAAGATCATCGAGGACTGGATCGAACTGGCCCGCGGGGATCTCGTGACCGACCGCATCCCCGTGGCCAGCATGATCACCGAGCGGCAGGTCCAGGGGCAGGTCGAGGGATACATCGTCGACAAGCTCAACGAGGAGTCCAGGCTGGCTCACCCCAGGGAGGTCGTGTTCATCGACCGCGGCCGCAACAGCGGGGTCGAGGAGGGCACGGTCTTCTGGGTCATGCACAAGGGCGACCCCCTCGCGACCCGGTTCAGGGATCGCAAGAAGAACGAGCGGCTGCCCCAGTTCGTGGTGGGCAAGCTCGTCGTGTACTCGGTGGACGACTCCTTCTCCACCGCGGTGCTCGTGGATTCGAACACCACGATCCACACGGGCGACCACGTCTACACGGTCGTCGAGGAAGCCGACCTGCGCTAGACAGTCCGCCCTCGCGCGGGAGCCTCTGGCTCCCGACCCATCCCACCGCCTTTTTCTGCTCCATCCGCCCTTGACGTCCGCTTCTCGCGCTCTATAGATCTGTGCGCCTCGAACGACCGGCGCCCCCCGACTCGATCGAAGGAACAGGCCCGAAGGGTTGGTCGTGCGAGCGAGCTGGGTGGCGTTGTCGCTGTCCCACCGTCCCCTGGACATCCAGTCGCTGCTGGAGCGCCATGGCTCGGTGGAGATGATCTTTGAAAAGAACCTGCAGTTGCCGGGGATGCCGTGCCCGATCCGCGAGAAGCGCGATCGTGCTCACGCCGTCCTGGACGCGTGCGAGAGGCTCGGGATCGCCGTGGTGCCCTACGACGATCCGGCGTACCCCCCCGAGCTCCGGACGTTGCAGCACCCGCCGCCCGCCCTGTACGCGGCGGGGGACCTCTCGTTGCTTCGGCGACCCGCGGTGGCCGTGGTCGGCTCACGACGGTGCTCCTCGTACGGGCGCTGGGCCGCCCGCACCCTGGCCAGGGGCCTGTCCCGGCGCGGGATCTGCGTGGTGTCCGGCATGGCGTTCGGCATCGACGCGGCCGCGCACGAGGGGGCGCTGGAAGGGGACGGTGGCACGCTGGCCGTGCTCGGCGGTGGACCGGAGCGGTCCTCACCGGCCAGCCTGGCTCACCTGTACCAGCGTCTGCGCCAGGATCAGCTCGTGCTCAGCGAGTTCGCCCCTGGCACGCAGCCCCGGCCCGAGTTCTTCCCCCGCCGCAACCGGATCGTGGCGGGCCTGAGCCTGGGTGTGGTGGTGGTGGAGGCGGCACGGCGAAGCGGGGCCCTGATCACGGCGCACCTCGCCCTGGAGACGGGCAAGGAGGTGTTCGCGGTGCCCGGCCCCATCGACAGCCCCAGCAGCGCGGGCACGAACCAGCTGATCCGCGACGGCGCCGCGCCAGTGCTCGGCGACCGGGACGTGGTGGAGGCCCTCGGCATCGAGGGGAGCGAGGGCTCGCGGGAGTCGGAACCGAGCGGTCCGATCCTCGACGCCCTGGCGGCCGGGGCCTCGGACATGGAGCAGCTGCAGCGGCGGACCGGGTTGCCTTTGACGCAGCTGCGCGGCATGTTGCTGCGGTTACGGTTGAACGGGGTGGTCCGGTCCCTGGGGGGCGACCGCTTCCAGCGTGTGGAGTGAAGGGCGATGGCGAGGAGGTCCTCGAAACGAGAGTCCGAGCGCGGCGAGGTCGTCCTCGACGCAAGGGCACAGGCGTTCCTGCAGGCCCTGCAGGATGCCGGCTATCTCGAGGGCTCGCTGGACGTGGAGGTCCTCGATCGCGTCGCTCACGAGGCCCAGGGACTTGCACGGGCGGAAGATGTCCGTAGGATAGCCGCCCAGGTTCTATTCGAGCGGCAGTTCGACGTGGACCTCATTCAGCTCCTCGACGAGGAGTGGAAGGCGGTCTTCTCCTGACGCAGCGCTCGACGTGTAGGAACACCCACGGGACACGGTAGGACCGCGCCCCGTCGATCGACTGAAAGAAGGAAGTGCGGATGTCTCGTTCGCTCGTCATCGTGGAGTCCCCGGCCAAGGCGAGGACCATCAAGAAATACCTGGGCGACGAGTTCGACGTCCTCGCCTCCGTCGGGCACGTCAAGAACCTGCCCGACCACGCCCTCGGCGTGGATGTGGACGAGGGGTTCTCCCCCCAGTACGAGGTCATCCGGGGCAAGCGCGACATCCTGCGCAAGATCAAGGCGAGTTCCAAGCTGGCCGAACGCATCTACCTCGCCCCTGACCCCGACCGCGAGGGCGAGGCCATCGCCTGGCACATCGCCGAGGAGCTCGGGGAGCGCGAAGGCATCTTCCGCGTCCGCATCAACGAGATCACCCCGGCAGCCGTCCGCGAGGCCCTCGAGGACCCGGGCGCCCTGGACCGCGATCGGTACAACGCCCAGCAGACGCGGCGCATCCTCGACCGGCTCGTGGGCTATCAGATCAGCCCCCTGCTGTGGAAGAAGGTCCGCCAGGGCCTCTCGGCCGGGCGGGTGCAGTCCGTCGCCCTGAAGATGATCTCCGCCCGCGAGGCCGAGGTCCGCGCCTTCGTGCCCCGCGAGTTCTGGCGCATCGCCGCGATGGTCGAAGGGGACAACCCCCCGCAGTTCAAGGTGAGCTACCGCCGCAGCGCCGGCAAGAAGAAGGAGATCTCCAGCGGCGAGATCGCCCACGGCATCGTCGACGACATCAAGGCCGCCGAGCTCGTGGTCCAGAAGGTCAAGCGGCGCAAGGTCAACCGCAAGGTCCCGGCGCCGTTCATCACCAGCCGCCTGCAGCAGGAGGCGTCCCGGAAGCTGCGCATGTCGCCGCGCAAGACCATGCGCGTGGCCCAGTCGTTGTACGAAGGCATCGACATCGAGGGCGGCGCCCACGGCCTCATCACCTACATGCGTACCGACTCCACCCGCCTCAGCGCCGACAGTGTCGAGGCCGCGCGCGGCTTCATCACGACCCAGTACGGCGCGGAGTACCTCCCGGACAAGCCCAACACCTTCGCCGCCAAGAAGGGGGCCCAGGACGCCCACGAGGCCATCCGCCCCACCGACGTCAACCTCACCCCCAAGAAGCTCGACGGATACCTCACGCCAGAGCAGCTGCGCCTCTACAGGCTCATATGGAACCGGTTCGTGGCCTGCCAGATGAAGCCCGCGGTCTACAACCAGGTGGTCATCGACGTGGCCGCCGGGGACCACATCCTCACCGCCCGTGGCTCGGTCATGGTGTTCGCCGGGTTCTCCAAGGTCTACACCGAGGGCAAGGACGTGGAGGACGACGAGGACAAGGAGGTCCTGCTTCCTTCGGTGGAGGAAGCGGAGAAGCTGGCGCTCAAGGAGATCACGCCCACCCAGCACTTCACCGAGCCGCCGCCCCGTTACTCGGACAGCACCCTGATCCGCGAGCTGGAGGAGAAGGGGGTCGGCCGGCCCTCGACCTTCGCGTTGATCCTGAGCAACCTGCTGGACCGCGAGTACGTGCGCAAGCACAAGGGCAAGCTGTACCCGTCCGACCTCGGGCTCACCGTGAACACCCTGCTCGGGGAGAGCTTCCCGGACATCATCGACGAGAAGTTCACCGCGGACATGGAGGGTCGCCTCGACGACATCGCCGTGGGCAAGGTCAGCTGGCAGGGCACCCTGTCGGAGTTCTACGACCAGTTCCAGGTGCTGCTCGAGAGCGCCAAGACGTCGATGCGCAACATCAAGCGCGAGGGCGTGCCCACCGAGTTCGTCTGCGACAAGTGCTCGGAGGCGATGGTCCTCAAGTGGGGGCGCAACGGTCAGTTCCTCGCCTGCTCGGCGTTCCCCAAGTGCCGCAACACGCTCAACGTCGAGGAGGATCCCGAGGGTCGCATCAAGCCCGCAGAGCGGGAGGTGGCCACCGACGAGAAGTGCGAGAAGTGCGGCGAGTCGATGGTGATCAAGCACGGCCGCTACGGCAAGTTCCTCGCCTGCAGCGGCTTCCCCAAGTGCCGCAACACCCGCCCCCTGGACGTGGAACCCGGCAAGGACGGTGCCACGGGCGCGGACTCCAAGGAGCCGCTGCCGCCGTGCCCCAAGTGTGGAGAGCCCACGGTGCGGCGCCGCGGCCGCTACGGCACCTTCGTCGCCTGTTCGGCCTATCCGAAGTGCAAGACCATCGTCCGGCGCGGCGGCCGTAAGGGCGCCAAGGGCGACAAGTCCGACAAGTCCGAGGACTAGCCCGATCCAGCCATGGGATCGGCCCCCATCGACATCATCGGAGGCGGCCTCGCCGGATGTGAGGCGGCCTGGCAGCTCGCCTGCCGGGGTGTGCCGGTGCGCGTCTGGGAGATGCGGCCCGGCACGATGACCGGCGCGCACACCAGCGGCAGACTCGCCGAGCTGGTCTGCAGCAACTCCCTGGGATCGGATCACGAGGCATCGGGGGGCGGCGTCCTCAAGGCCGAGCTGCGGATCCTGGGCTCCATGGTGCTGGGCGAGGCCGAGTCCTGCCGCGTCCCCGCGGGATCGGCCCTGGCCGTGGATCGAGGGCTCCTCTCGGCGGCCGTGGAGGCGCGCCTGGGTGAGCTGGGCGGCGTCACGGTGACGCGCGAGGAGGCGACCGCGATCCAGCCCGTCGCTGGGGTCCCGGCGATCCTGGCGAGCGGACCGCTGACCTCGGCCGCCCTGGCGCAGGGGATCGCCGAGGTCACGGGCGCGGACAACCTGTTCTTCTACGACGCCATCGCGCCCATCGTGTCCGCGGACTCGCTGAACCACGACGAGCTGTTCCGGGCCTCCCGGAGGGAGCCGGACGCGCCGGGTGACTACCTGAACTGTCCGCTGGACCGCGAGGCGTACGAGGCGTTCGTCGACCAGCTCCTCGAGGGGGCGCGCGTCGAGGCGCACGACTTCGAGGACGAGCACCTGTTCGAGGGCTGCCAGCCCATCGAGAGTGTGGCGCGCAAGGGGCGCGAGAGCCTGCGGTTCGGCACCATGCGCCCCGTGGGTCTGGACGATCCGCGGACCGGGCGCTGGCCCTACGCCGTGGTCCAGCTGCGGGCCGAGAACGCCGAGGGGACCGCCTGGGGCCTCGTGGGATTCCAGACGCGCCTCAAGCACGGCGCCCAGCGCGCCCTGTTGCACACGCTCCCGGGGCTGCGCGAGGCCGAGTTCCTTCGCCTGGGCAGCATCCACCGCAACACCTACGTGGACGCCCCCCGCTGCCTCGACGGCGAACTGCGGCTGCGCGATCGTCCGGGCGTCCGTGTCGCGGGCCAGCTCGCGGGGTGCGAGGGGTACGTGGAGTCCGTGGCGGTGGGGCTGATGGCCGCCCTGTGGACGGCGGCCGAGGTCCTCGGGAGGGGCCCGCTCCCGCCTCCGCCTCGCGAGACCATCCTGGGCGGCCTCCTGGCCCACCTGCGCGAGGCCGAGCGGTTCTCGCCGATGAATGCCAACTTCGGCCTCGTCCCACCCATCCCGCGCGAGGGCCGGAAGGTGCCCAAGCGGGAACGTCGGCTGCGCATGGGGATCCGAGCGCGCGAGGCCATGGAGGCGTACGCCGCGGAGGTCGAGGCCATCCTGGCGTGATCGTCGTTCCTTGACAGGGATATCGCCCGCGTCCGAGATTGGGATCGTGGAACCAGGACCCGCCATCCAGCGTTTCCTCGAACACATGCGCGCCGAGAAGGGGGCCTCACCCCACACCCTCCGCGCGTATGGGGCGGACCTCCGCCAGTTCGACGAGTACCTCACCGAGCGCGGGGGTGACCTCGCAGCGGTGGACCACCGGCTCGTGCGCGCATTCCTCGCCCACCTCTCCGAGGAGGTGGCTGCGTCCACGGCCGCGCGGAAGCTGTCCTCCCTGCGCAGCTTCTTCGACTTCCTGGTGCTCGTGGGGGACCTGCCCGGCAACCCGGCCCGGCGGGTGCGCGTGCCCAAGGTGCGCCGCAAGCTCCCCACCTTCCTGTCCAGGGACGAGGCCCGCATCCTCCTGGACGAACACGGCGAGGGCAGCACGGCGCTGGTCCGCCGCGACCTCGCGGCGCTGGAGCTGTTGTATGGCAGCGGCTTGCGGGTCTCCGAGCTGGCCGCGCTGGACGTGGACGACTTCCGCGACGACTCCCCCCTGCTGCGCGTCCTGGGCAAGGGGAGCAAGGAGCGGGAGGTGCCGCTGGGAGCCATGGCCCGCAAGGCGGTCCAGAGATACCTGGGGATGCGCGACCAGCTGGACCCGGCGGCAGGGGAGGGGGCGCTGCTGATCAACGCCCGGGGGACGCGACTGAGCGAGCGGAGCATCCGCCGGGTGGTCAAGCGCGCGGGCCTGCTCACGCCCGTGCTCAAGGACCTCCACCCCCACGCCCTGCGCCACAGCTTCGCCACCCACCTGCTGGAGGGAGGCGCGGATCTGCGCGCCATCCAGGAGATGCTGGGCCACAGCAGCCTGGCCACCACCCAGCGCTACACCCACCTGACCGTGGAGCAGCTCATGGAGATCTACGAGAGCTGCCATCCCAGGGCTTGAGCCCCGCTGGATCCTGATTACGTTGGTGAGCCCAACGCTTCGGATCGAGGAGAACCCATGGAGCAGATGAAGGGTACGACGGTGCTGGCCGTCCGCAGTGGCGGCCGCGTGGCCATGGGCGGGGACGGCCAGGTCACGCTGGGCAACACCGTGATCAAGTCCGGGGCCAGCAAGGTCCGGCGCGTGTACGGCGGCCGCGTGCTCGCCGGCTTCGCTGGATCCACGGCGGACGCGATCACCCTCTTCGAGCGGTTCGAGAAGAAGCTCGACGCCTACAGCGGCAACCTGGTGCGGGCGGCCGTGGAGCTCAGCAAGGAGTGGCGCACGGACAAGTACCTGCGGCGCCTCGAGGCGATGCTCCTGGTGGCGGACTCGCAGCGGCTGCTGTTGCTCACGGGCAACGGTGACGTGCTCGAGCCCGAGGGTGGGGTCAGCGCGGTGGGCAGCGGCGCGGGTTTTGCCGTGGCCGCCGCCCGGGCACTGCTCGGCGCCACCGACCTCGCCGCCCGCGAGGTGGTCGAGCGATCCCTGGGGGTCGCCGCCGACATCTGCGTCTACACCAACCACGAGCTGGACATCGTCGAGCTGGACCAGGAGGAATCCAAGTGAGGGACACGGAGCTCGCCTCGGCGCTCACGCCCGCGCAGGTGGTCGAGGCCCTCGACCGCTTCATCATCGGCCAGCACGACGCCAAGCGCGCCGTGGCCATCGCCCTGCGGAACCGATGGCGCCGCCGTCAGGTGGAGGGCGACCTGCGCGACGAGATCACCCCCAAGAACATCATCCTCATCGGGCCGACGGGGGTGGGCAAGACCGAGGTGGCGCGTCGCCTGGCCAACCTGGCGGGCGCCCCGTTCGTGAAGGTGGAGGCCAGCAAGTTCACCGAGGTGGGGTACGTGGGCAAGGACGTGGAGTCCATGGTCCGGGACCTCGTACAGATCAGCATCAACATGGTGCGCAGGTCGGAGATGGAGCGGGTGCGCGTCGCGGCCCGGGAGGCCGCCGAGGAGCGCATGCTGGATCTGTTGCTGCCGCCGCCGAAGCGCGAGGCGCCGCCCGGGGATCCCGCGGCCCAGGCGGAAGCGCGCGACCGGGCCACGCGGCACCGCGAGAAGATGCGCCAGTGGCTGCGCGACGGGAAGCTGGACACCCGCGAGGTGGAGCTGACCACGAGCGGCGCGGCGTCGCCGCGGGTCGAGGTGGTCTCCGGCCAGGGGTTCGAGGAGATGGGCATGAACATCCAGGAGATGCTCGGCCAGATCATGCCGCAGAAGCCCCGGCAGCAGAAGGTCCGCGTCCCCGTCGCGATGGACCTGCTGACCCAGGAGGAGACGGACAAGCTCATCGACATGGACAAGGTGACCCGGCGCGCGGTGGAGCTCGCCCAGGAGAATGGCATCATCTTCCTCGACGAGATCGACAAGATCGTAGGCGGCGACGAACGCACGGCCCGGGGCCCGGACGTGTCCCGCGAAGGGGTCCAGCGGGACATCCTGCCCATCGTCGAGGGCAGCGCAGTCGCCACCAAGTACGGGACGGTCCACACGGACCACGTGCTCTTCGTGGCCGCCGGAGCCTTCCACGGATGCAAGCCCAGCGACCTGATCCCCGAGCTCCAGGGGCGGTTCCCCATCCGCGTCGAGCTGCACGATCTGGCCCAGGAGCACCTGCGCCGGATCCTCGTCGAGCCGGACAACGCCCTGATCCGGCAGTACAAGGCGTTGATGGCCACCGAGGGGGTCGAGCTGGAGTTCCTCGACGACGGCATCGACCGCATCGCCGAGATCGCCGCGTCGGTCAACGAGACCACCGAGAACATCGGCGCGCGGCGGCTCCACACGGTGATGGAGCGGCTGATGGAGGACGTGGCCTTTGACGCGCACGTGCGCAAAGGCGAGACGGTCGAGATTGATTCCGTGTACGTCGATGGTAGACTCGGAGAGATAGCTGGCGACGACAACCTGAGCCGGTACATTCTCTAAGAGATGGGTGACATGGACGACAGTACCCCCTTGGATCCGTCCAATCTGAGTCACGAGGACAGCCCAGGCGACGAGAACTCGGTCTCCTTCGACATGGACGGCGAGGCCCTCGATCGGTCCTACGCGTCCGATACGGACACGGTGCTGCCCGACGGCCAGACCGTGGACATCACCCCGGAACAGCAAGCGCGCATCGATCGACTGGCCGAGGTCCTCGAGGAGGCGACGCACTACGAGCTGCTGGAGGTGGGGCGCGAGTCGCCGGCTCGTTCGGTCAAGCGCGCCTACTACCGACTGTCGCGGGAGTTTCACCCGGACCGCTTCTATCGGAAGAACCTCGGACCGTACAAGCTCAAGCTCGAGCAGGTCTTCGCCCGCATCAACCTCGCGTACCGCGTGCTCAGCGACGACACGCTGCGGGCCGACTACGACGCTGAACTCGCGGGGGTCGACGCCAACGCCACGGGGCAGATCTCCATGGCCACCCACGAGGTGGCCATCGGGTTCGATCCCACGGCCAAGAAGGAAGCCCCGAAGCAAGCCCGGCTCAAGAAGAAGAAGGCCCCGCTCCCGGCGTTCATGGTCAAAGCCCGCGAGGAGATCGCCCAGCGGCTCAAGCAGGCGCGCAAGGCCTACCTGGTGGGCAAGCGGCACTTCGATCAGGGCGAGTTCGCGACCGCGGCCACCGTGCTCCAGCGGGCCATGCTGCTCGATCCCAAGAACGAGGACGCCCGCGCGCTGTACAAGCGGGCCCAGGGCAAGTCGCGCAACGTCAAGGCCGAGGAGCACTGGCGCGATGGCCAGGAAGCCCTCAAGCGCGAGGAGTTCCAGGAGGCCGCAGCCCACTTCAAGAAGGGCGTGGAATGCCAGCCCACGGTGGGCAAGTACTACATGTCCTTCGGCAAGGTGATCTGGGAGCACACCATGCGGCACCGCGCCGCCATCGAGCTCTACCGCACCGCCGTGGAGAAGGAACCGAGGCGCCTCGAGTACCTGCTGGAGCTCGCTTCGGCCTACGAAAACGTGGGCATGCCCAACAACGCGCTCAAGGCCCTGGAGCGCGCAACTCAGATCGACCCGGACGATCCAGAAGTGAAGAAGGCCCTCAAGCGATTGCGATAGCTTTCGTCAGCGTGGCAAGATAGGACCGGCATGTGGAACGTAGCGGCAGATCTGTGTCCGGGGGAGCTAGATTCGTCGTCTGTACGAGGGGAGCGGTAGACCTATGGAGCGCGTGATCGGAATCGATCTCGG
The DNA here is from genome assembly GCA_964425605.1 of uncultured Rickettsiales bacterium. Taxonomy (GTDB): domain Bacteria; phylum Myxococcota_A; class UBA796; order UBA9615; family CAYRNR01; genus CAYRNR01. The sequence goes on from CAYRNR010000099.1 coordinate 29,486, forward strand.
CACCACGAACTCCTGTGTGGCCATCTGCGAGGAAGGCGAGCCGCGGGTCATTCCCAACCGCGGCGGGTACCCGACCACGCCGTCCATCGTCGCCTTCACGGAGGCGGGCAAGCGGCTCGTGGGCCACATCGCCAAGCGGCAGGCCGTGACGAACTCCACCAACACCATCTTCGCGGCCAAGCGCCTCATCGGGCGCCCGTTCAAGTCGGACGAGGTCTCGCGGACGGTGGATACGGTGGCGTACCAGCTCGTCGAGGGTGAGGAAGGCGACGTACGGATCGTCGCGGGCAACCGGGAGTACTCCGTCCAGGAGATCTCGGCCTACATCCTCGCCGAGATGAAGAAGGTGGCCGAGGAGCACCTGGGCCACGAGGTGGTCAAGGCCGTGGTCACCGTCCCGGCCTACTTCGGTGATTCCCAACGCCAGGCCACCAAGGTGGCCGGCGAGGTGGCCGGCCTGGACGTGATCCGGATCATCAACGAACCCACCGCGGCCGCCCTGGCCTACGGGTTCGAACGCCAGGTCAGCAACAGCGTGGCCGTGTACGACCTCGGCGGCGGCACCTTCGACATCAGCATCATGACCGTGGACGAGGGCGTCTACGAGGTGCTCTCGACCTCGGGTGACACCTTCCTCGGCGGCATCGACTTCGACAACCGCATCATCGACTACCTCGCCGAGGCCTTCCTCGGCCGGCACGGGATCGACCTGCGGCAGGACAAGATCGCCCTGCAGCGCCTCAAGGAGGCGGCCGAGAACGCCAAGTGCGAGCTCAGCTTCAAGACCTCCCTGGAGGTCACGCTGCCGTTCATCGCCAGCAAGGACAACGTCCCGATCCACCTGCAGCAGGAGTTCACCCAGAGCCAGCTGGAGGACCTGGTGGCGGACCTTGTGGACCGCACCGTCTCCATCTGCCGTTCGGCCCAGGAGAACTCCGGTCTGGACATGGACGAGATCGACGAGATCATCCTCGTGGGCGGCCAGACGCGTATGCCGCTGGTCCAGAAGCGGGTCGAGGAATTCTTCGGCAAGGCTGCTTGCAAGGGGCTCAACCCCGACGAGGTGGTCGCGCTGGGCGCCGCCATCCAGGGCAACGCGCTGGTGGGCGAGGGGGAGGGCCCCCTGCTGCTCGACGTGACGCCCAAGACCCTGGGCATCGCCACCGTGGGCGGCGGATTCTCCAAGCTCATCCCGCGGGACACCACGATCCCGGTCCAGAAATCGCACTCCTTCACCACGGTCAGCGACAACCAGTCCGCGGTGAAGATCGTCGTGCTCCAGGGCGAGAGCGAGCGCGCCGTGGAGAACGAGCTGCTCGGCGAGTTCCTGCTCGGCGGCATCCGCCCGGCGCCCAAGGGGGTCCCGGACATCCTCGTGACCTTCTCCATCGACGCGGACGGCATCGTCTCCGTGGCGGCCAAGGATCGCGACACGGGCAAGGAGCAGTCCATCACCGTGACGCTGTCCGGTGGGCTGAGCCAGGACGAGCTCGAGACGTTGATCCAGGAGCGGATGAACCAGGAAGTCGCCGAGAAGGAATCGGACGACATGGCCAAGCTCATCTACCATGTGGAGAGCTTGAATGGTCAGCTGTCGTCCAAGATGCCGCTGGTGGAGTCCACCATGGGCGCCGAGCAGGTGGACGCCTTCGTCAACCTCGGCGTCGAGGTCAAGCGAGCCATCTCGTCGCGGGACTGGGAAGCCCTGAAGAAGCTCGAGACCGAGCTGCAGGACGCCCTGGAGATCATCGACCAGCAGACCAACTGATCCCATGGAGACCCCCAACATGACCACGTCGGCCGATGAGGCGCAGGTTCTGCTCGACCAGGGGCTCGTGCACCTCTTCGACGGCCGCGTCCAGGAAGCCATCGTCGCCTGGATGAAGGTGCTCGACCTGGACCCCAACGAGTCACGCGCCCTGGACTACCTCGAGACCCTCGAGGTCATCGAGCGGCGCAGCTCCGCGCCCGTGGACACGGGCATGGAGGGCGACACCCGCGAGAGCGGCGACTGGCCGTCCCCGTTCGATTCCCAACCCTCCCTCGACGTCATCGCCCCCAACGAAGGCGGCGGCGAGATGACCGGCGGTCCCCTCCAGGACGAGGAGAAGGCCGCCCTGCTGGCCCAGGTCCAGGAGGAGCGGGAGGCCCAGAACATGGGCGCGGCCCTGGACATCTGCGAGGAGATCCTCAAGCGGGCGCCCGGCGACACCGAGACCGAAGAACTCGCCCAGACCATCAAGGAGGAGCTCGTCGGCTTCTACCTGGACGCCCTCAAGCCCCTCGACCAGATCCCCCAGCTCGTGGCCGACGACGCCAACATCCTGGAGCTCTCCCTCGATCCCATCGGGGGTTTCCTGCTCAGCCAGATCGACGGCCGCATCACGGTGGAAGAGCTGCTGACCATCATGGGCACCTTCGACCAGTATCGCGTCGTGTCCGCCCTGCACTACTTCCTCAACAACGGCATCCTGGAGCTCTCCGAGGGCTGACCACGCCAGCCGCTCCGGGCGACCAACCCAATACAGGAGTTCAGCCGTGCCCAACGTGATCCTCACGGGTTGCCACTGGGGAGACGAGGGGAAGGGCCGCTTCGTGGACCTGCTGACCCAGCGGGCCCAGGTCGTGACCCGTTTCCAGGGCGGCGCCAACGCGGGGCATACCCTCGTCGTGGGCGACGAGGAGCTCGTGCTCCACCTGGTCCCGTCCGGCATCCTGCACCCCCACGTGACGTGCATCATCGGCAACGGCGTGGTGGTGGATCCGGAGGCGCTCCTCACGGAGATCCGGTTCCTCGAGAAGCGCGGCATCGACGTGGGGCCGACACGGCTCCTCGTCAGCGACCGCGCCACGGCCATCCTGCCGTATCACCGCGCGCGGGACAGCCGGAGCGAGGCCGCCCTCGGGGCCGCGAGGATCGGCACCACGGGCCGCGGGATCGGCCCGGCCTACGAGGACAAGGTCGTGCGACGCGCCGTGCGTATGGGCGATCTCGCCGACGAGGCGACGCTACGGACCCGGCTGGTCGGTCCTGATCTCTCCGGTCACGCCGTGGACGACCTCGTCCGCCAGGCCCTCGAGTGGGGCGAGCAGCTCGCGCCCCACGTCACCGACACGGTGGAGGTCCTCGGCCAGCGGATGGCCGCGGGCGACTCCATCCTCTTCGAGGGCGCCCAGGGCGCCATGCTGGACGTGGACCACGGGACCTACCCCTTCGTCACCTCCTCCAACACCATCGCCGGTGGCGCCTGCTGTGGCGCCGGTGTCGGGCCCACGGCCATCGACGCCGTGCTGGGGGTGGTCAAGGCCTACACCACCCGGGTGGGTGAGGGGCCCTTCCCCACCGAGGAGCAGTCCGACGTGATGGCCCTGCTCAGCACACGGGGTGGTGAGGTCGGCGCCACCACCGGCCGCGCCCGCCGCTGTGGCTGGTTCGACGCGGTCCTGTTGCGCCGCGCCGCGCTCCTCAACGGCCTCACCGGCCTCGCCGTCACCAAGATGGACGTCCTCACCGGCGTCGATCCCATCCGCATCGCCACCGGCTACCGCCTCGACGGTCGTGAGCTCACCGCTCCCCCCTCCAGCAGCGAGGCCCTCGCCAGGTGCGAGCCCGTCTACGAGGAGGTGCCTGGCTGGACCGAGGACGTCACCGGCGTCCGGGCCTATGGTGACCTCCCCCAGACCGCCCGTTCGTACCTCGAGCGCATCGAAACCCTCGTCGGTGTCTCGGTGCAGCTGGTCTCGGTGGGACCGGAGCGGGGACAGGTCATCGTCCGTACCGACCCCTTTGAGCCCGCCAAGACTTGACAGGTCGCCAGGGGCTGAGTAAAAACCGCCTCCTGACCAGGCCCGTGACCCCATCGTCTAGTCTGGCCTAGGACACCGGGTTTTCATCCCGGCAACACGGGTTCAAATCCCGTTGGGGTCACCAAACGAGACGTTCCCCCTCCCGAGTCCCCCTCGGGAGGGGTTCCTTCCTTCGCCGCTTCCGCCATTTCCGCAATGATGTC
>CAYRNR010000100.1:0-32995 GCA_964425605.1 uncultured Rickettsiales bacterium
ATGCCCCTGAAAAACCGGTCCCTCAAGTGGGGGCATGCGCGTGAAAAATCACACCTCCTTCGAGGCTGCGGTTGAGCCCACCTTCCGAAACGCAGTAGGATTCATCGAAGTGAGGAAGCTTGGGAGGGCTTGGGGACTCGCTAGCACGGGACTTCAATCCGCTTCCGCGTGGGCTTCCGCCGTAAGACAGGGCCAGGCGCGCGAATTCGACCGCGCCTTCACCTGGGAGACCAGAACATGGACTTTGCTTTCATTCGTCTCGGCAACCATGCCACAAAGGTCGCAGCGTTCACCGCTCTGCTCGCCCTCTTCGTGATTCCCGCGGAACAAGTGCGAGCTCAGGTCCTGCCTGGTGTCCTGAACTACCAAGGCCGGTTGACGGAACTCGATGGCACTCCCGTTGACGGAACTCGCACGGTGGTGTTCGGCCTGTACGATCTGGATGTCGGCGGAGCCTCGCTCTGGACGGAAACCCAGTCGGTGTTGGTTGACGCAGGAGTGTTCAGTGTGCAGCTGGGTTCCGTCACGCCGATCGACGTGGACTTCTCGGTGCAGTACTGGCTCGAGATCGAGATCGACGGCGACGTGATGTCCGAGCGCGTCGCGCTACTCCCGGTCCCATACGCGCACTTCGCCGACCAAGCCAACGAGGCATCCGAAGCGGCTCTCGCGGCATCGGCCGACCACGCGCTACAGGCGGACCACGCAGCCACAGCAGATTCAGCGGTTGATGCGGATCACGCTTCCGCGGCGGACGAAGCCACGCACGCCGCCGATGCAGACCACGCGCTCACGGCAGACACCGCCTCCCAGGCGGACGTCGCGACCTCGGCGGACGAAGCAGCCCACGCCGCCGCTGCCGACCACGCCACCTTGGCGGACGTAGCTACTCACTCTGGCGAGGCCGACCACGCCTCGACCGCCGACCAGGCAACGTCCGCGGATTATGCAACTGAGGCTGGTCATGCGTCTGACGCAGACACGCTCCAGGGAGTGGACATGTCAGCGCTCGAAGAATCCGAGGACATCGAGGCCGCCATCGATAATCACGAAGCGACGATGCATAGTAGCTTGCTCAAGGGCAGCGATTTGACGGAAGAGACCACACAAGGCACGACGTGGACCGAAATTGCCGCCGCCGCTGTCGCCCCCGGTGTGGTATCGGACTGGGTCAAAGTGGAAGTTCTCCTGTTCACAGAGAATCTGGGCAGTTCGACCGCTATGTATTCCCGCTACGACATCGCGGTCGGAGAGCCAGGTCTGGAAGTCTCCTATCAAGACGGCGACCATTTCTACATTGCTGGCGCTGACAACACCGTGGGTTCCATTCTCAGTACGGTGATTCTCTACTACGAGCCAACGGCCGCGGAGAAAACAAACGGATTCAACGTTCTCGTGAGCGGGTACACCTTCGGTTCGTGCCAGATCACGGCCAAGACTCTTCTGGTCTGGGGCCAGTAGGAAACGAGGAGAAACTCTCGTGCAGCGACGACGTTTTGACTCACACACGTTAACCCATCGGCCGGGGTCTTCGACTCTGATGGACGCTAGTGCGCACTACCGCTCGCGGATGGAAGACAACGTCCAAGGGAGGCGTCCTATGTTTCCACGACCTGCCTCACACTTGCTCTTTGGATTGAGTATGATTAGCGTACTTTCACTTACGCTGCCGAGCGTGGCGCAAACGTTGCCCACCGAACTAAATTATCAAGGTCGGCTAACCGAACTCGACGGAACGCTCGTCAATGGCCTCACCGTGATCACTTTCCGGCTGTACAATGTCGAGGTCGGCGGAACCCACCTCTGGGAAGAGTTCCAAGCGATAGAGATCGAAGGTGGCACCTTTTCTGCAGTCCTCGGCTCGAATACACCCATCAACCTGGATTTCAGCATCCAGTACTGGCTCGAGTTGGAAGTAAACAACGATCTCATAGAACCGCGAGTACAACTCGTGCCCGTTCCCTACTCACATTACGCTGTCCACGCCGGAGTCTCCGACAGCGCCGATTGGGCCGTGTCAGCAGACGAAGCCAGCGAAGCAAACCACGCGCTAACTGCCGACAGCGCCTCCCAAGCGGAACATGCGTCCACAGCTGACTATGCGGTTTCTTCCGACATGGCGACTGAAGCTTCTCATGCACTCTCGGCGGATACCGCCGCAGAGGCGACACACGCGACAGACGCCGACTATGCATTGACAGCAGACGAAGCTGGTTATGCCGACCACGCAGCGGAAGCTGACCGTGCCCTGGATGCAGATACCGTAGGGGGATACGACGCGGCCTCCCTCGAGGAATCGGATGAAATCACGACCGCCATTGCGGCGCACGAAACAGTCCACCATGCAGAGGACCCAACACAGGAAATGCTCGAGGTGCTCGCATACAACCTGAGCCAACTACTTCACGAAGACCCTCAATACGAGGGGCTACTGTCCGACGACTTCGAAGACGACTCGCTCGTCGACACGGGTCAAACCACCGCCCAATTATATACCGACGCCTCAGTAGTCATGGATGGCCCGGGTTCCATGTATGACGATTTCGACGACGCCAATGTCGACACGAGCCTCTGGAGCACGTACACGAACGGCAACGGCGGACCGTCCGTTTCGGAATTCGATGACTATCTGGTTGTTGCGGTGAACGGCGATCCGTGGCCAAGCGGCGAGGCCCGCGCGTGCAGCAAGACCGGCAGCAACTACTGGTACATGGAGAGTGTTACCAAGAACGGAGGCAGTTCGTTTGCCAGTTCCCTAATACTCTTCGGCTCTCCAAGTGCATCGGGAACCTATGTCACGCTTCAGGGTGCAAGCGAGCTCGGCGACGATGTGCACGTCTATTGTGATCCCGACACGCAAATAGCAGCCGTGTTCGCCGGCGGAGAGGAGAGCATCAACAATGTAGACATCTCTTCACTAGGCTCGGTCAGTTCGTACTACATAGGCATTCTCGTATCGGCTGCGTCCGGTGCACCCACTACTCGCGAAACTCGCATGAAGGCCTGTCATAACGCGGAGGTCGGTTCGTATCAGTCCTCTGTCTATTCCAGTTCACAGGCGGCCAATGGAACGGTTGCGTCCGTCCTGTTGACTGTCGACGACGAAGTCGGCGATGGAGGCGACATCCAGTACGAGGTGAGTGCGGACGGAGGTAGTCACTACACGAGCGTCACGGAAGGCGAGTTGACTGCTATCGACGACTACCGAGGCACTCAAGTAGTCCTCCGAGCGACGCTTACGCTAGGAAACTCCGTAACAAGTATTGACAACTATACGCTCTACTACCTCACGGAGTAGCAGATCGATGTCGAATAGATTCCTATACCGAGTTTCGCCCAGACGTAATATTTCCCGCGAGGACATGGTTCCACAAGCGGACCCTGCGCAAGGGCGGGATCCTCGACGTCCATTGGGGTTCCTCCGACAACTCCACAGAGGGGGAGAAACGCTCGTGCAACGACGACGACTTGGCTCTTACAGGTTCACCCGTCGGTCAGTGCCTTCAACTCTGAGACTTGGGAGTGCCCAACAACCATGGCGACTACTAGTGGCTTGGACCACTCTCTCACTGCTCGCTTGTGCCGTGGTCCAGCCCTCGTTCGCTCAGGTCCGATCCGGTGCGACCTATGCCATCACCCTCGACACAGTCAACGGCGGCGGTTCCGTCTCCACTGGAGCGGCATACGCTCTCGGTTCCACGGTTGGTCAGGACGGGTACAGCGGTATCTACCAAGGCAGTGTCTACGAAGACTGCCTCGGCTTCTTCTGCGTTTCCATCGACTGTGACGTGGATCTGGATGGGATCACGTCGCCCATGTGTGGCGGGACGGACTGCGACGATCTCGACGCGCAGGTCTACCCGGGCGCCGTCGAGGTGTGCGACGACATCGACAACGACTGTGACGGCGTCGTGGATGAGGCTGCCGCGCAGGACGCGAGTACCTGGTATGAGGACGCAGACGGTGACGGATACGGCAATGTGGCGGAGACCGAAATCGCTTGCGAGGCCCCAACGGGCTTCGTCGCCGACGCTACCGATTGCGACGATTCGGAGCCAGACATCTACCCGCTGGCGGACGAGTACTGCGACGGGGTGGACAACGACTGCGACCTCGTGGTGGACGAGGAGGAGGCAATCGACGCCCTGCTCTGGTTCGAGGACATGGACGGAGACACTTACGGGAATCCGGCCATCGCGGAATACGACTGCGATCCCATTCCTGGCTATGTGGAGGACGATACCGACTGCGACGACAGCCAGCCGTCGATCTATCCGGGGGCGCCGGAACAGTGCAATGGCGTGGACGACGACTGCGACGGATCGGCAGGTCCGGACGAGGTCGACCAGGACAGCGACGGCTTCCTGCTGTGCGAGGGCGACTGCAACGACACCGATCCCGCTCTGACGCTCGCGGACGTCGATGCTGATGGATTCAGTACGTGCGCGGGCGACTGCGACGATACCGATCCCACACTGACTCCCGCAGACGACGACGGCGACGGATACAGCTCGTGCACGGGAGACTGCGACGACGGCTCCGCCGACACGTGGCCCGGTGCCATCGAGCTGTGCGACGGGGCGGACAATGACTGCGATGGTTCCCTTCCTGCCGACGAGATGGATGCGGACGGCGACGACGAGCCTACGTGCGCAGGGGATTGCGACGACGCCGACCCGTCGATTCACACGAGCGCTACTGAACAGTGCGACGGCGTGGACAACGACTGCGACGGCACCCTCCCGACGGACGAGGTAGATGCCGATGGGGACGGCGTCATGATCTGCGAGGGCGACTGCGACGACGCTGACCCGGGTGCTTTCCCCGGCGCCGACGAGGTGTGCAACGGGGGCATCGACGACGACTGCGATCCAGAAACAGACGAAAACGCCGACCTCGACGGGGACGGGTACTCGATCTGCACAGGCGACTGCGACGACAGCCATTACCTGCTCTACCCGGGCGCCAATGAGGTCTGCGACGGGCTGGACAACGACTGCGATCCGGCCACAGACGAGAACGTGGACGACGACGGAGACGGCTACTCAGAGTGCGACGAAGACTGCGACGACGACGAGCCCACGACGTACCCCGGAGCGGCCGAAGTCTGCGACGGCATGGACAACGACTGCGATGAATCGCTTGCCGAGGACGAGGTGGACGAGGACCTGGATGGGTGGTTGTTGTGCGAGGGCGATTGCGACGACCTGGACGACACCACATACCCCGACGCTCCCGAGCTGTGCGACCAGATCGACAACGATTGCGATGGTGTCGTGGATGAGGACGCGGATGAGGATCTCGACGGCGATGGATACAACACCTGCCAGGGGGATTGCGACGACGACGACTCCACGGCCTACCCTGGCGGCACGGAGGTCTGCGACGGCGTGGACAACGATTGTGACGGCGACGTGGACGATGGGTTCGAGACCACGGCTTACTACTACGACAACGATGGCGACGAGTACGGAGGGGACGTCTGCGCGGAGACCTGCGAGGAGACACCTCCCCCAGGATGCGTCTCCACACCCGGGGACTGCGACGACGACGAGCCGGCCGTAAGACCGGGGGCAGTCGAGGAGTGCGACGGGATCGACAACAACTGCGATGATCAGATACCCGAGAACGACTTCTCCCCCGGCACCCAGACTGAATTCGACTTCGACGCGGACGGATACCTCACTTGCGACGAGTGTGCACCGCACTTCGTCTCCGAGAGCGACTGCGACTGCGACGATTACGACGCGAACAGCTTCCCCAATGCCATCGAGGATCAGTACGACGGGAAGGACAACGACTGCGACGGCGAGATCGACGAGACCGACGGGCCCGACACCGGCGATTGCAGTTGCCGACATGCACATAACACCGATTCAAGCTCCGGAGGCGGCCTCGCCTTCGTGGCGATTGCGACATTGTGCCTGCTCTCTCTCTTCGGGAAACGTTCAACGAGGAGGAGGCCGTAGTGATGTTCCGGTTCGTGTCCTGGCGGCCGACGGTCGTCGTCCACTGGTCCTCTCTACGACTCGGCATTGCGTTCCTGACCTGGCTACTGTTGCCCGCGCTCGCCATGGCCGACGACTGCCAGACCTGGTACGCGGACGACGACGGCGACGGCTTTGGCATCCCCGGCATCTTCGAGACGACCTGTGATGGTGCGCCCGAAGGATCGTGGTCCGACAACGCCGAGGACTGCGACGATGCCGATCCGCTCGCGTACCCCGGTGCTCCGGAGATCTGCGACCAGACGGACAACAACTGCAGCGGACTGGTCGACGACGGGATCGCCACTGACGTCTACTACGGTGACGAAGATGGAGACGGGCACGGATACCTCGGCTCGCCGATTATCTCGTGCGGCCTGTTCGACGGCCTTGCAGATAGCTCCGACGACTGTGATGACACCAACCCATCCGTCCATCCCGAGGCCACGGAGATCTGCAACGACCTCGACGACGACTGCGATCAGCTGATCGACGAAGAAACCCACGCCATCCTCTACCAAGACGGCGACGGCGACGGCTTCGGCCACGACGACAGCGTCAGCGAGGCCTACTGCAGCGCCGACGATCCGGCCATCCCCGCCGATGAGACCTGGGTCGAACTCGGCGGAGATTGCGACGACGAGAACGACGCGATCCACCCCGACGCTAGCGAAGAATGCGACGGCATCGACAACAACTGCGACTCCTTCGTGGACGAAGATCCCGCTTGTGATGACTGGACTGGCGATCCGCTGGACAACGACGGGGATGGTCATACCGACGTCGGTGAGGACGGGATCGCGGAGACGGCAGACGACGACTGCGACGATGGCAACACCTCGGTGTACCCCGGCGCCGTGGACGTCTGCGACGGCGTGGACAACGACTGTGACGGGTTCGAGGACGCCACGGACGCCGATGGTTCCTCGGAGATCGAGGAGGGTGAGGACACACTCTGCCACGACTGGGACCAGGACGGCGCGAGCGAGCTCGAGGGGGACTGCGACGACGCCGACGCGAACGTCGGGCCCTTTGTCGAGGAGAAGGTCGGCGATGGGAAAGACAACGACTGCGACGGTCGCATCGACGAGGACGCCCGCGTCGACCTCGACGATGACGGCTATTCCGAAGAAACGGGCGACTGCGACGATGGTAATCCCGACGTCTCGCCTGGCGCCCCCGAAATCGGCTTCAATGGGATCGACGACAACTGCGACGGCATCGTCGACGAGCCGTCACCCATCGGGTTCGCCTGCAACGCCGCATCCGAGGCATCTGCATCAGCGTCGTGGTGGACAATGATGTCGTGGCTCTTCGTGCTCGTCCTGCTCCGCGCTCATCGGTCTCGACCGCGGGGCATGCCGAAGGCGCCTTGGCTCCTGACACTCCCGGCCGCCATCGGCCTCATCTCTGTTGTTGGTTGTGGGGGGGACTACTCGCTCCGAGAGCAGACGAGCGCACCCCAGCTCAAGCTGCTCTTTCCGGTCGCAGGGCAGCGGTACGCGGCGGGTCAGCGGATTGCGGCGGCCGCGATCGTGTTTGACGAGGACAACAGGGACTTGGGTATTCCCCTCGAAGTCCACTGGGTGGCCCGGTGCCTTGTCGCGGACGGACAGGCGGGCCCCCTGCAGCTCTCGTTCCTCGACTTGAGCACGCAGTGGATCGACGTCGTCGAAGGGCAGAGCCTCGCGTTCCTGGACCTCCCCAACGACTGCGCCGTAGGCGCTTGGGATCTCACCGTCGAAGTCACCGACATGCACAGCGTCGTCGTCATGGAGACGGTCGAGGTAGTCACCGTAGCCGACGATCCTCCGTTGGTGACGATCACGCGCCCAGGATTCGACGAGGATGGCGTTCGATTTCCCAACGAGCCCATTCTGTTCGTGGCCGAGGTCTGGGACGACCATGCGTTGGCCCGCGACCTGGAGGTCGAGTGGTCTTTCAGCCCCATCCAGCCTGGCCTGGAGCAACCCATTGTGGTGGCGCCAGATGACGCAGGCACAGTGGCCACGACCCAGCGGTTTTTCGAGCCGGGGACGATCACGGCCACCGTCGCCGTGTCTGATGGAAACAACTCGAGGGTGACCGACAGCGTGTCGATCGTGGTGATGGGGGACTGACATGGCTCTGACTTCGCCGGAAAAGCGACCGCTACTGGCGGTACTCCTGACCGCCTTGCTACTCTCGATCTCTAGCTGTTCGCCGCTCGCGACCAGCCCCGTCCACGAGTACGAGGTGAAGATCAATCTACCTGCCGATGGCAGCCGCTTCGTCGAGGGCGAACCCGTGCAATTCGCCGCCGTGGTCACGGGGTATGAGGCGGGTGAGGGCGAGGATCAGGGAGTCAACGCGCACGACCTCGCCGTGGTCTGGACCAGCGATGTCGCCGGCGTCCTGAGGAACTCCTGGGGAGAATGCGCAGAGGACGGAGGAAGCGACGATGTCCCTCGAACCTCGGACGAGATCGCCGAGGGCGCTCCGCTGGAACGGGTGAACTGCTGGCTGAGCCCGCCTAGACAGACACAGGGGGATGGCAGCGATGGCGGAGTATCCGCCCTCTCGTGGGATCTGATCACTCACCTGGACATCGGTTCGCATGTGGTCACGGCCAGCGTCGTGGACCTACGAGGGGGAAGTGACTACACATCAATGAGCGCCTCCATCGCCCTCGACATCGAGCCGCTTGTAGCGCCCGAGGTCCTGATCTACGAGCCCCAGCCCCTTGCCAGCGTTTCACCTGGTGAAGACTTCGACATCTCCGCCTGGATTGGCAATCCCATCGACCGCATGTCCGATGTCACTCTGTCGAGTTGTGTAGGAGGCCATCTAGCCGAAACCACGATGGAGAGGAGTGGCTTCTGGACCGTCCCCTGCCACGCGGGGGGCAGGCCCATCCCCGGAGAGGTGGACTGCGCGCTGCCGCCTGGCACGCACGTGCTGACCCTGACCGCGACCACGACAGACGGCGTGACTGCCAGGGACTACCTGACGGTTCGCGTGGAGTAGGTAGAGGCCATGGGACATCAGACTCAGACTCGCTCCCCTTCCGCGCCGAGGACCCGTGTCGTCACCGCCTGCCTGTGGATTGCCACGGCGCTCGCGATCCCGGCCGGCGCTGACGAGACTCCGAGTGAGCGCTATCTGCTCATCCACCAGACTACAGACGATGCGCAGCGCGAGCTGCTGGAGCGGACCATCACCGAAGTGGTCGGCGAGACGGCGATTCTCGAGACCATCCCCTCTGGCGACCTGGTCTCTGCGTGGCAGCGAAACGACCTCCAGGAAGTGAGGGGGGCAGAACTCCAGCGTTGCGAGACGACCCATCTCCGCTCCTCGGAGTGGCTCGATCGTGAGATCGAGAAAGTCCTCGCGCATTGCACACGGGGGCGATACGAGGTCGCCTCCCAGACGGTGGACGAGCTGGTGTCGTCCCTCGCCTGCCTGGACACCGCGACAACCACCCAGTCCCTACAACACCTCCACCTCGCCCAGGCCTGGGCCGAGTACAGTGCGGGGGAGTCCGACGGATTCGAGACGGCCATGTCACGGGCGGCGAGAGCCCAGCGTCACCTCAGCTTGGAGATGGCCGAGCTCCTTCCCGAAGCCATCGTGACCGTCTTCCCAGAATTCTCGGACGCTGCAGAAGCCGCTCAGACGGTCGACGTATTCGTGACCTCCGAGGGTGGCGCAATACAGGTCCACCTCGACGGAGCCGAGATCGTCTCCGACCTGGGGACGCTTGGCACCACTCAGATCGACACGACGACGGCTCCAGGATCGCACCTTCTTCAGATCGGATGGGCCGGCGGCTCGGTCGAGTCGTTCGTCCTCACACCAGCTCGAGGCTCTTCTCTGGTGGAACTGGAGCTGGTGGCCGAGATGCTCGAACGCGACGTGGCACTCGCGGTGGAGGAAGCGCTGGATGGGCGCGAGGTGGGCCGGGAGCTCGGGGCCATCCTTGCCGCGCACGAGCACGCATCCACGTACGACAACGTCCTCATCGGCGATGCCCGCAAGCGTCACGGCCAGGTGCTGTACCGGATTCTGCCGCTTAACCGAATCACGGAAGGTCTGTACGAGGAGGACGCCGACTTCAGCACTTTCCTGACGCGCGTCCTGGACAAGCTATCCGGCAACGCGGGCGCTCTGGTGAAGCGAGAAGACGACTCGGACTCACGCGCCGTATCCCTGAGGCGCTGGACCCTGCGGGTCGCGATGTCCTCAGGCTTCGCCAGGATCTGGGAGTTCAACTACTGGGACAGTAGTCTCACCCTGGGCCTGGAGACACCCATCTATGTAGATGCCGAAATCCGTCCTCTGGTAGGGGTGGCAAGGGATGACCGCACATATACCTATGTCGGTGCAGGTGCGTTCATCCTGGTGGCGATCCCCTATCGTCAGCTGCGTGTCCGAGCCGGATTCGGGGGCGTCTACCGCGGGCCAGACCACCGCTTCGCCGGTCCGCGGGTGGTGCCCACATTCACGGGCGGATTCGCCCTACGGTTCGCACCACGATGGTCCATCGGCGCCCATGTGGACGTGGGCACTTATCCCGTCCACGACACTGCCGTCCGCGTCACCATCGAGAGGGACTTCGGTCTGGCCAGGAAACGCAAAGCAAGCAGCGGCGGCAATACCGCCCACGAGGGGGAGTAGACATGTTCAGGACCCGCGTTCACACGACTCTCGCCTGCGTCATCATCCTCGGCTGGAATTGTCTTGGCTGCACAACGGTCACGACCGAGCACGACGACACGCAGTACCAGGACACGGACGGCGATGGCGCCCACGACGCTGTCGACTGCGCGCCCGAAGACCCAGCGGTTTACCCCGGAGCCTACGAGGTCTGCGACGGCGAGGACAACGACTGCGACGGCGACGTGGACGAGGGCTTTCCCGTCGAGAACTACTATCCCGATGCCGACGGGGACGGCTACGGCGACAAGAGCGAAACGGTGATCTCCGACTGCGAGGCCCCCGAAGGGTACGTGCTGTCCGGTGAAGAAGGAGATTGCGACGACGCCGACCCGGACAGGTACCCAGGGAACTGGGAGGCTTGCGACGGCAAGGACAACGATTGTGACGGCCTAGTGGACAGCGACGACGAGGACGTGCCTGACGAGGACGGCGACGGTGCAGACCTCTGCGAGGACTGTGATGACGAGAACGCCTCCACCTATCCGGGAGCAACCGAGGCCTGCGATGGTCAGGACAACGATTGCGACGGCGCAACCCCGGCCGATGAGATCGACGAGGACGGCGACGGCCAAGCCGAATGCGCGGGAGACTGTGCTCCGGAAGATCCTCTCGTCTTCGAAAGCAACCTCGAGGTCTGCGACGGCTTCGACAACGACTGCGACGACCTAATCGACGACGAGGACGACGACATCCCCGACTCTGATGGCGACGGCGTCGGTGACTGCGAGGACTGCGACGATGTCGATGACGGGAACTTCCCGGGCAACGAGGAGGTCTGCGACGGCCGGGACAACAACTGCGACGGCCTCATCGACGACTACGATCCGACTATCCCCGACGCAGACGGCGACGGCCACTCGGAGTGCTCCGATTGCGACGACCAAGACGCCAACAACCATCCCGGCAACGTCGAGAGCTGTGACGGGCTGGACAACGACTGCGACGGCCTGATCGATGACCTCGATCCCGACGTACCGGACAACGATGCCGACGGTTTCCAGGCTTGCTCGGACTGTGACGACGACGATCCAGCTAGTTTCCCCGGAGCCATCGAAGTCTGTGATGGCGTCGACAACGACTGCGACGAAGAGGCCGACGAGGGGCTCACGTTCGCGGACTGGTACGTCGACGGGGACTCGGACGGCTTCGGTGACAGCGGCGAGCCGTCGGTCAACGCGTGCGCTCAACCCCTGGGCTACGTGGCCGACGGCACGGACTGCAACGACGCGAGGAACGACTTCCACCCAGGGGCGACCGAGCTGTGCGACGGCGAGGACGGCGACTGCGACGGCACGGTGCCCGCGGACGAGGCCGACGGGGACTCGGACGGCTGGCGGGCGTGCGACGGAGAGTGCGACGACGGCAATCCCAGCGTCCACCCCGGTGCCACGGAGGACTGTACGAACGGAATCGACGACGACTGCAACGGTGACGCCGACGCCATGGACACCGGCACCTGCGTCATCCTCGCCCCCGAGGTGGTGCTGATCGAGGAGACGCACACCTCGCTCGACGAGAATCAGGTCGTCTTCGAGTACACCGGCAACGAGGGGCTACTCGACCCGAGTGACCCGCTGTACTTGACGCCAGGGAGCACCATCATCGTCAGCGGGGTGGACACTGGGTACCTGCGAATGGTTGACGCGGTCCATCCCCAGCCTGCAGGGACCCCCACGGAGATCGTGGTGGAGACGAGTCAAGCCACGTTGGTCGAAGCGCTACAGGAAGCGACGATTCTGGTAGAGGGGCTCGAGATGGAAGGCGTTCCACAGAAGGGATACGCCTACCTCGATAATCCCTGGCTGGCTGAGGACTTCGATGGCGAAATCCTTTACGAGGACGAATTCGTCCAGATCTACCTCAGCGAAGCCTACTTCCACTTCGATCCGATCATCGACGCGTACATCGACATCGGCTTGTCCGGTTTGCACGAGTTCTATCTCACAGTCGGCGCAGAAGCCGAGGCCCGAATCCAAATCACCGGGGAGTTCAGCGCACAGTGGGAGTACACGCCTGATCCCGTGACGATACCGTTCCTCAGTCTGCCGCCGATCACGATACCGGCGGCCGTTCCCATCGTGATTGTGCCATCCCTAGACATCGAGTTGGGATTCTCCGCATCTGCGCAGGCGACAGCGACGGCAGTCGCCGGAGCGACAGCCTACTCAAGCATCACCTGGACCCTGGCCTACGACGAGAACGACCCCAACTACGTCGAGAACAACGGCTGGACATTCGTCCAGCAGGACAGCTTCGGCGATCCCGACTCCTTCACCGTCGACGAGCCCACCTTCGACGCGGGAGTCGAGACGGACCTGCGGGCCTACGCGCGACTTTCGATGTCCTTCAAGCTTTACGACGTCGCCGGGCCGTACCTTGAGGTGGGGCCCTACGCAGAATTCGGCATGGCGCTGTACGATGAAGAGCCCTACTGCGAGTACACGATAGACGTCGGCGTGGATGGTGACTTCGGCGTCGAAGTCGAAGTCCTCGGTGCATCCCTCTTCGATGCGAGCTTCCCGTTCCAAGGGCCGGTGGTCAATATGCGGAACGAGCCGTGTTTCACCTGCGACCCAATGGACTACGCAGTATGCAGCGGAGACGAACTCTGGTGGTACGACAGCTGCGACCAACTCGACCAGACGGACGACTGCGATGGGATGGGCTGTGCCGGCGATGAGTGCTGCACGGAAGGTGGAACCGCATGCCACAACGGCGATGTGTACAGGTTCTCGAGTTGTGGTGTTCCCTATGAGATAGAGGTGCCATGCGGAGGGCACGGGTGCAATGGGGACGAGTGCCAAGGACCGCCCGAGATCTGTGACAACGGGATAGACGACGACGCTGACGGGGACATCGACTGCAACGACGGGGACTGCGTCGGTGACCAAAACTGTGGTGGAGATCCTGAAACCGAATGTTTCGACGGGTTGGACAACGATGGAGATTCTCTCACCGACTGCGAGGACGATGACTGCTGGGGGGAGACTGAGCAAATAACCGGAGTACTAATAACGCTAGCTGACTCGTTTTCTGACAATTATTGGGTTAACTCCGTGTACGGTGAAGACGACATTCTTCAGACTGGCAGAGGTACAGGCTCAAGAGAGTATGCCTCCTACCTCAATTTCGATTGGGATTCGATTTGGGTAGGGTACGATGGCGATAGGTCCTCCTGCACAACGAGCGATGCGCAACTAGCGATGGAGGTCAACTACACTGGGGGGGCAGAGGAAACGACGTTCGAAATATACACGCTGCTAGACAACTGGAACGAGGGAATGGACGGAGCGACTCTGCTATCGTTAAATACGGTAGGACCCTGGAGTGAACACACAGTCGTCGATATGGCCCAGCCAACGGTCGTCTGGATGGATGTTGAGAACATCGTTGAAGACATCGTAGATGGACAGTCCAACGAGGGAATCGCACAGATACCGTGGATAGGCTCACTAGACGAGAACTACGTTATTTGGTGGTCACGCGAAGCGGCCGACTATGGCTATCAGGCACCGGCCATCTACTATTCGATCGTTTGCGAGTGCTAACTTCACAAAATTGGCGTACCGTGCTCATGGTGTAGTTAACGAAGAGGATAATCTTTGATGGAGATCACTATTCAGAAAGAAAGCAGAATCGTCATCAACGCGTTGTGCGTCGTGACGTTGCATCTGTTCCTCGCCGCTAACGCAAACGCCCAACAACTCCCCGGCACCATCAACTACCAGGGCCGCCTGACCGAACTGGACGGCACCCCTGTAGATACTGGCCTCGGCCTCCCACTCGTCATGGACTTCGGCTTGTACGACGTCGACGTCGGTGGTGTCCCGCTGTGGGAGGAACAGCAGGACGTGGAGGTGGACGACGGGGTATTCAGCGTGGTGCTGGGCTCGGTGATCCCTATCGATCTGGACTTCGACCTCCCATACTGGCTGGAGATCGTCGTGGACGGGGACCTGATCCTGGACCGGGTAGAGTTGGTGCCCGTCCCGTACTCCCATCACGCCATCAGCGCCGTCTACGCCTCGGACGCTGGGACACTGGATGGGTACACTGTGGCCGACCTGGATCAATCGGGCGATCTGGCCGACCACGCTGCCGATCCCGACGCTCACGTCGGCCAGGTCCCACTCAACGGGGACGTGATCAGCTCGCTGGAGAACGAGTACCTCGCCGGTCCCAACCCCGGCTCGACGCCCGACATAGGGGACTACACCGACTCGATCACAATCAGCACATCCGGCTCCGTCCGAGAGGTCCGCCTCGCCCTCGATCTCAGCCACCCCGAGTTGACCGACATCTCCATCTACCTTCAGTCCCCCGATGGCACCCAGGTGACGTTGCACGATCAGCAACCGGGCGCCAACATCGCTGGTGTGTACGGTGAGGACCTCGCACCAGCGGACGGATCGATGAACGACTTCGCCGGCGGCGTGGCTACGGGTTCGTGGACACTGACAGTTCGCGACTACGAAGCGGACGGTCAGTCCGGGGCTGTGAACTCCTGGCATCTCGACCTGGACGTCCTGTCCGACGAGACCGTAACCCTCGACGGCACCCTGGCGGTCGACGGTGATGTCCAGATTGGCGGCGTCTCGGTGGCCCTTGCCGACGACTCCCGCTTCCTCACCGAATCCGAGTTGCAGGAACTCACCGAGGGAGACGTGACCCTTCTCCACGAACACCCCAACGATGCCTTGTGGGATGCCATCGACGGTGTCGACGACTCCAACGTCGCGAATCGCGCGGCAGCCAACTCCATCGCTGCGTTGATCCGCGCTCACAAGGGGACAGAGGAGATCAGCCGATCCATGGGTTTGTACGGCTTCGAGTCCATCATCGATGCCTTCAACCACGACGATGCAGTCAACCTGACCAGCCTCAGCTACTCATCCACTCAGCGCATCTACCATGCAGACGAAGGTCCGAGCGGTGAGTATGAGTCGGCAAAACGCCCCTACCTGAGCCTCGGCGGTGAGATGAACCAGGCGATCCCCGCCATCGTCTACAGCGCTTGGCACCTCGAGGACAACTGCGGCGATCAGGCTGTTCACGGCGACTGGGTGACATCTGGGACCGTCACCGAGGACACCGAGAAGATGACGATAGGGAGCAACTCTGCATACGCGTATTGGACCGGCACGAACTACTACCAGACGGACCGGACCGTCATCTTCAGGGCGTATGCAAGCAGCGGAGACCACGACAACGACGGCTGCATCGACATCACGGACGGGACCACGCAGATCAACATGGTCGTCCATCATTCTTTCGACTCGATCTGGTCGGTGCAATTCGACGGCTCGAACGACTCCTGCCGCCTCTATCAGGACGGCGAGTTCTACGGCGAATATGACCTGTCGAGCCTGAACTCGGCCTGGTATGTACAGTTCCGTGCGCATAAGCCAGATCCTGCAAACCAGAACTACTACGTCTACTTCCTGGCCGACGACGACATCGCAACCCCTTCGTCGACGCTTTCCATCGAGGTGTCCGCAGATGGCGGCGCGAGCTACGAGAGCCCGAACAACGGGGAACCTTTCACCTTCGGGTCGCCAGGGAGGTCCATCGTCT
Source organism: uncultured Rickettsiales bacterium (assembly GCA_964425605.1). Lineage (GTDB taxonomy): Bacteria > Myxococcota_A > UBA796 > UBA9615 > CAYRNR01 > CAYRNR01. The sequence continues at coordinate 16,260 of CAYRNR010000100.1, forward strand.
TCCGGTTCGAGTATACCCGAAGCAGCGATGAACTCCTCCTCATCGACGGCTGGGGATTGATGGGGCTCTGACAAGCCGGCAGCCAAGACGAATGGGAGAACAACCTCTATTGCGAGTCGTCAGGTTCATCGAGGCTGGTTGTAGCGCCATCCCCGCAGGGAAAACACCTCCTGGCAGGGCGAGTTCGAGTTCGACGTGGCGAGCTGGCGCGGCCGCTATCTGTGAACTCGCCATCGGGATTCCAATCTGCTGGCCCGCAATGCTACTCTTGGATCGCGAAGGGGCTGGTAAGGCCGCCTCTTACGCGACGCTGGCTTGTTCAACTTCTGGGTTCTAATGGGAGCGAGAAATGAAGAGTAAAACGACTCTGAACAAGTGCACAGTACTCACAGCAGTTACACTATTTCTTCTCGCGTTTCCGCTCCACATACATTCCATGCCCCGTAAGGCTGTGCGCCTCTTGGACTCGCAGGAGTACTCTTCAGCACTGGATATTCTTCTAGAATATCTACGGAAACGACCAAGTGATGCGGAAGCGCACTATTCTATCGGCTACATCTACCAATTGCCAGATCACGAAGATCTCTCGCTATCCGAAACTTCATTAAGTGAAGCGCTAAAACTCGCTCAACAACAGGAAAACAGCGATCTCACAAACAGAGCGGAATCGTTGCTTGCTGATGTACGTGAAAAACGAGATAGTCGTGAGTGGTACGGCGCAAAGTGGCTGGGAACGACTCCCGCATATGAACGGTATCTAACGAGATATCCACAGGGTCAACACGCTTCTGATGCGATTGAGGAATTGGAGCGCCTTAGACTCATAGAAGCCTGGGAACAGGCATCAGAGATCCACTCAATAGCGGGATACGAAGAGTTTATCGAGCAATGTTGTCCAAACGGACACGAGGAGGCGGAAGGACGAATATACGAATTAATTTCAGCAGGGGGGAATGAAGCCTCCCTCCAAAATTACCTTACCTATACAGACTCCACAAATTGGGGGCACGAAGAGCGCTACCTGAACGACACTTATACCCAACTACTTGCATTCTACAATAAAAGATCAAAAGAAAGTCTCAATCAATTCCTATCAACGTACCCTGAGGCTACCAACCGAAAAGAAGTCGTGGCTCTCCGAGACTCGATCCCAGACTACGCTGCAATTATTGTTGATGTTGGCGGAGACGACATCTCCACAATGTGGTTATTTTACGAAAATTTCAACAGACTGCTAGAGTCAGGAACGTCTCAGAAGTTGGTACAGAGTGAGTTTGAAACAGATGAGGAGTTCTCGATTCGGCAATCACAAGCGAGACATGACAGACGGCTGCAATCTGCGGCACTCATAGAGGAAAGGGAATTGACAGCCTTCCGGTTTGAACTACCTGCGGAGTTGGGTAAATACAACATCGACACGGGTTGCTTTCCATGCCTACTAGCTGAAGATGACACACGCTATACGCCGGACTCTCCAGTTCACCCAGATTTGATTTTTAGCCACGCGGGTGGCCCATCTGATTGGGAGAACCTCCGTGGTTCATACTATCTATACCCCGCGCATATCCTCTCAAATACGGTCCGCAGGGCAGAGTTTTGGTCCAAATTTATGTTAACAATGGCCGGCGGGGTAGGTGTCGAGTTTAGTGTATATTCCCGGAAAATATGTACCGATCGTGAAACAGCCATGAAACTGCGGACGAAATCAGACCGTGGCGATTATTACGCAGACATTTCTATTCGTTTTCTCTCCAAAGGCGTATACATAGTTGAAGGCGAGTTTATTGACCGAAGCACCGGCGCAGAAGCCACTTTCCCCTAGCCCGGAAGTTGCACGAGCGCCTCTGGGATGTGCGCCGGCCACTCTGTGAGGCGTGCTCGGTCCCGAGATACACGTGTAGACTGGTTTTCGGCGTTCGCGAGGCAGACGGCCCCCTTCCCCCCACGACGAAATCGGCGCTATCGGCGGAGTCAGCCAGGTTCGAGGTGGAGTACCGCGTGCCAGAAGACGTCGCGGTAGGGGTATGAGCTCGACAGCAGGAAGCGGACGCGACGTGTGTTGCGCAGGACCACGGCGCCTATCTTGAGCAGCTTCAGTCGGATGGTGGTGGCCTGGGCGTTGGCCAGTTCCGTGCCCTGCAGGGCGAGCCGCCGGATCGCCTCGAGCAGGATGTACGCCAGGCCCGACAGGAGCACTCGAAACTGGTTGGCCCACCACCGATGGCAGCTGGTGCGGTCCGCGAAGAGGCCGAGCTGCTGTTCCTTGATGCGGTTCTCCATGTCGCCTCGACCGCAGTACCGCACGTCGTACAGGTGTTGGGCCTGGCCTTCGAGGTTGGTGATGATGAAGCGGGGGTTGCGCCCCTTGGCCGTCACCTCGGCCTTGCAGATCAGACGTCGCTCTCGGCTCCAGGTCTTCGCCGCGTAGGACAGATCTGCAAACCAGCGTTGCTTGACGCCCTCTTCCCGGAAGGCCTCCTCTGCGGCCATGTCAATGGACACGAAGTTTTGCGCAGTTAAGTGACACGTACTTTGTCGCACCTCCCGTGGGTTGAGGAGGCGGGGTTCCGAGTTCGCCTCCTGGGTTCCGAGCAGCCTCCCACGCCGGGCCCGGGGGCCCCCGGGCCCGGCGAAGCGCGCTCACTTCATCAGCTTCTCCAGTTCCTTGAGCCTGTAGGAGCGGCCCTTGATGTTGAGGACGTGGCTGCGGTGCAGCAGCCTGTCGAGTAGAGCCGTGGCCATTGCCTCGTCGCCGGCGAGGATCTCAGGCCAGTCCTTGACCGACTTGTTGGTGGTGATCATCGTCGAGCCCCGCTCATAGCGGTAGCTGACGACCCGAAAGATGAGCTGGGCTTCCTCCCGGGTAAACGACGTGAAGCCGAGCTCGTCGATGACCAGCAGCGCGACATTGAGGTACTTCTTGCGCCGCAGGCGATTCGAGGGGATGTCGGCGTCTTTCCTCATCGCATGCAGCAGGTCCTCGATCCGGTAGAAAGCCACGGAGAAGCCGCTCTCGATGGCTTTGACGCCCAGGGAGACCGCCAGGTGGGTCTTGCCCACTCCGGGCGGCCCCTGGAGCAGCACCGTAGCGTGGTCGCGTATCCACGAGCAGGTAGCCAGCGTCTCGACGCGGCGCCGATCGATGGTGGGCTGGAAGCTCCAGTCAAAGCTGCCCAGCGTGTAGCCCGTGGGCAGGCCGGACAGGCGCAGCGACGTGCGGACGCGGCGCTCCTCTCGCAGGGTTTGTTCGTGCGCCAGCAGGCGGTCCAGGAAGACGTGGGGGGCCGTGTTGTCCTTGACGGCCTGAGTGATGTGCTCAGGCAGCGCCTCGGCTGCGTAATCGAGCCCCAGCTGCGTCAGGGCTGCCTGGCTCTGGTCCAGCTCTACCTTGCCCTTGAGGGTCTTGCTCATCGCGCCACCTCCGCCAGGGCGGCGTACAGGTCCAGGGGGCGGACCTGCACGGGCATCTCGTAGATCTCCTGGAGGCGGCGGCCCATCTTGCCCAGCGGCGGTGGGGCCTGGACCCGGTCCGTGGACGGTCCGTCGTAGCAAGACGTGTCGATCAGGATCTTGTCGGTGGTGTGCCGCGGGTACTGCCGCACGATCGTGCCATCGGCGACGATCTGCACGACCTCTGCGCAGCCTCGTACTTCGATGCGTTGGCCTACATAGGCAAAGGGCACGGGGTACTGGTGATTCTCGAAGTGGATCATGCAGTCCTTGTGCACTGGGCGGGTCACGACCACGTCAAAGGGCTCGGGGAGCGTGGGCAGCGGCTGCAGATGAGGCAGCTCCTTGCGCCAGGTGTCGTAGATGGAGCTGCCTGTCGCCGGGCATGGCGTTCGCCGGCTCCACCGCTCGAGCCGCCGGTCGGTCCAGCTTTGGAGGTGCTCGAGGTCGTCGAAGCGACGCTTTCGAGGGTCGGTGCGACGCCGGCCGAGGCGGACCTTGGCCTCCACCTTGCCCTTGTCCGAGCCGTGACGGGGACGACAGGCGTCCACGTGGAAGCCGACCTCCTTGGCGTACCGGCGGTACGTCGGGTTGATCTCGCCCCAGGCTCCTGCGCCGTGGATGACGCCGGTCTTGAGGTTGTCGATGCGGTTGACGGCGGCTACGCCGCCGAGCCTCCGGTACGACTCGTTGTGGCACCGCAGCCAGCTCAGCTGCTCTTCCTTGCGGCTCCACACCACTGCCGTCATGCGGCTGTGGCTCAGCACCATCACAAACGCGTGGAGGTGGACTCGCTCGTAGCCCAGGTACACCCGCGGAAACTCGCCCCAGTCCGTCTGCGTCTGCGCACCGGGCACCGTCTCGACGCGGCGGTAGGCGCGGATCTTCTTGCGAGGGTAATGGGCCTGCACCCACCGCAGCACCGACCTGTATGAGCCGCCGTAGCCGTGTTGCTCGACGAGCTCGTCGTATAGCTCGGCCACGTTGATCTTGCCTCTGGCGGTCTGGTGGGTCGAAATCCAGTGGCGGATCCACGCCGCGAACTCGTCGGCCTTGCGCTTCTTGCCCGACCGACCGTCAGGCCTCGACTCGGTGGCCTTCTTCAGCCGATACCGAACGGCGTTCTCACTGACGCCGAGCTGACGCGCTATCTCTCGTTTCGCCATGCCCTGCTGGGCCAGCACCTCGATGGTCACGATCTCCTCCGGGCGAAGTCGGCGTGCCATGACGCGGTCCTCCACCGGCTCCAAGCCGGTCGTGGACTTGTGCGTCAGGCCGCCGCTCCGCGTCTACGGAGGTGCGCAAAAGATGGTGTCACTTAAGGTCGGATCTACCGCGTGCCCTAACAGCGGCCAGCATGGTCGGCTCGGCCATGCGCTCCACGACGGGATTTCGCCTGTAGCCCACGATGTAGCCCACGTCGTGGCTGTCGCACCAGTCCAGCATCCGGTGGCGGCAGAAGCCCGAGTCGCCGCGGAAGATGATGCGGACTTCGGGCCATCGAGACCGGAAGGCGCGGACGAGAAACGACAGGATGGCCCAGGCGTGCTTGTGGTCGCCGATCTTGGAGGGGCGCAGGTAGGCCACCAGCAGCTGGTCGCCGCAGAAGACGTACAACGGCAAGAAGCAGTACTTGTCGTAGTAGCCGTGGAAGAAGCGACGCTCCTGGCGGCCATGGACCGCGTCGTCGGTGCTGTCGAAGTCCAGCACCAGCTCGTCGGGAGGCTCGTCGAAGGACTCCATGAAGACGTCGACCATGACCTCGTGCATCGCCCACGCCGCTTCCCGGCCCGCACGATTCTCCCAGCGGCACAGCGTCGAGTTGCTGGCCAGATCATCGAGGCTCCCTACTGCGGTCTGGAAGCCCGGGTCCTTGCGAAGCGTCTGGTGGTCGTTGAGGTCCTCGTACCCCATCGCGACCGCGAAGACGCGCTGGCACAGCAGGCTCTCTTGGCTGTGGTCGCAGCTCTTTTGACGACGCTCGTCAGGCAGAATCTGGGCCACTCGACTCAGCAGGCTCAGGCGTTTCTCCGTCTGCCTCAGGAGGATGGCGCCACCGCCATCACTGGTCACGTCGCCGCCGGTGAACTCGGCCTGAACGACCCGGCGACCAATACCTGGAAACTGGAGCTGGAGAACGGTACGATCTGGCACGGCGAAGCCTCCCTTCAGAATTGGTGTAAGCAACCAAGATTCTAAGGGATTTCAGGCTTCGCCGTTTCCTATTGGTGCAACTTTCGGGCTAGCCCGGAAGCAACCAACCTACGGGAACCGCGTCCTCAAGACCCCACACAGTATCGGTGGCTTATCCCATCCTAATAGGTATCTGTGCTGCTCCCGACTCGGAACAACACGGGATGGAGGCTGAGACCGAAATAAATCAGCGCGTTGGTCAACTTCTCAAGGCTACGGCGTCCGGCGGCATTGCGTTCGTGGATACCCATCCTGTCTCAATACCCAGTGGTTTCGACACGCCACTGGTCTGTTGCTCAGCTGGCGAGACGTGGGCGTGTTGACTGGCAAGAAATCTCGAGGGATTTCGGCACGGCTGCTCGGCGACAATTAGTCCTCCCCGTCGACGACAACTACATCTCCCCATCCTGAGGGGCGGTTCAGCGACGGCTGCGATGCCCGATATCTCCTGGAGTGAGGAGGCAATCGGGTGCGGACAGTCACGGACGCTCAGGTGCGGAGGTTGATGGAGGAGATGAGTAAACACGGACGAATCGGACGAGCCGCGATGAAGGCGGGCATGGACCGCAAGACGGCTCGGAAGTACCACGCGGCGGGGAAGATGCCCTCGCAGGCGCCGCCGCCGAAGCGTGATTGGCGGACACGGGAGGACCCGTTCGCCGAGGACTGGCCGGAGCTCGAGGCGATGCTCGGCCACGCGCCAGAGCTGGAGGCCAAGACGCTGTTCGACGACCTTGTGCGCCGCAAGCCGGGCAAGTACCAGGAGGGGCAGCTGAGGACGTTGCAGCGTCGGGTGAAGGTGTGGCGTGCCCAGTATGGGCCAGACAAGGAGCTGTTCTTTCCCCAGAAGCATCGACCGGGCGAGGCGCTGCAGACGGACTTCACGTGGTGCACGGAACTGGAGATCACGATCGCAGGAGAGCCCTTCGATCACATGCTGTGCCACCCGGTGCTGCCGTACAGCAACTGGGAGTGGGCGACGGTGTGCCACTCCGAGTCGCTCGCCGCGATCCAGCGTGGGGTCCAGGAGGCGCTGTTCCGACTGGGCCGGCATCCGGTCTGGCACCAGACGGACAACACGACGGCGGCGACCCACGATCTGCCCAAGGGCAAGCGCGGCTTCAACGCCGAGTACGCCCGGATGGTGAAGTACTTCAGCATGAAGCCGCGGACCATCGCAGTGGGCAAGAAGAACCAGAACGGGGATTCGGAGTCGCTGCACAACGTGCTCAAGAACCGGCTGAAGCAGCACCTCTTGCTGCGAGATAGCCGGGACTTCGAGAGCGTCGATGCGTACGAGCAATGGGTGTGGAGCGTGCTGGAGAAGGCCAACCAGCTGCGGAGCAAGCGGCTGGCCGAGGAGATGGCCGTGATGAAGCCGGTGGCTGTGTCCCGGCTCCCCGAGTACAACGAGGAGCGGGTCAAGGTCAGCTCGGGCAGCACGATCCGGATCAAGCTGAACACGTACTCGGTGCCGTCGCGGCTGAAGGACGAGTACGTCAAGGTCCGGCTCTACGAGGATCGTCTGGAGGTGTACTACGCGGGCCAGCTCCAACTCGTGGTCGAGCGCCTGCGCGGCCGGCACGGCCACCGGATCAACTACCGGCACCTGATCTGGTCCCTGGTGCGCAAGCCAGGCGCGTTTGCACGCTACCGCTACCGCGAAGCCCTCTTCCCGAGCCTGGTCTTCCGACAGGCATACGACGCGCTGGAAGGGGCCTGTGAGACGACCTGGAAGACGGACCTGGAGTACCTGCGAATCCTGCACCTGGCTGCCTCGACGATGGAGTCGGAGGTGGAGGCGGCCGTGCAGCTGCTGCTCGACGAGGGGACAGTGCCCCTGGCAGACCGGGTCAAGTCCCTGGTCGTGCCCGGTAGCCCCGAGATCCCGACGCTGGCCGTCCCCGAGGTGGACCTGGATGGCTATGACGCGCTGCTGGGCGCCGGAGAGGGGGTGGCGCCATGACGGGGGCCACGACATCTCCTGAGAGCCTGTCTGTGCTCTTCCGGGCGCTGAGGCTGCCGTCGTTTGCGCTTCACTACGAGGAGGTGGCCCAGCGGGTGGAGCAGGACGGGTGGAGCTTCACCGATGGCCTGCGCTACCTGGCCGAGCAAGAACTCGAGGATCGCCGGCGTCGCCGGATCGAGCGCAACCTGAAGCGATCGAATCTGCCGAAGGACAAGACCTTGCAGCTCCTCAACAGGTCTCGTCTGCCGGCCAAGGTCCGGCATCAACTGCCCAGCCTCTGCGAGGGCGGCTTCGTCGAGCGGGCCGACAACGTGCTGGCCTTCGGATTGCCCGGCCGGGGCAAGACACACACCTGCTGCGCCATCGGCCACGAGCTGATCCAGCGGGGGTACACGGTGCTCTTCGTCCCCGCGTACCGCCTGGTCCAGCGCCTGCTGGTGGCCAAGCGCGAACTGGAGCTTGAAGCCGAGCTTCGCAAGCTGGATCGCATCGACGTCGTCCTGATCGACGACATCGGCTACATCCAGCAGGACCGAGAGGAGATGGAGGTCCTCTTCACCTTTCTGGCGGAGCGGTATGAGCGGCGGAGCGTGATGATCACCTCCAACCTCGTCTTCTCCCAGTGGGACCGAATCTTCAAGGACCCCATGACAACGGCCTGCGCCATCGACCGCGTGGTCCACCACTCGGTCATCCTGGAGATGACCGGCACCAGCGTCCGGGCCGACGAGGCCAGTGAGCGTCTCGAGAGAGAGGCCGCCCTGGAAGACCAGAAAGAGAGCTAAGGGTGTCTGTGTATGTCGAGACTAACGGCGCGCGGCCCCCCGGGGGGCCGACCCTGGGGCCTGCGGCCCTACGGGCCAAGAAGAACCGACCCCGTGGTCACGAGGTCGGAGTCATCAAGAACTGGTGGGGCTGCGCCCCCCCAAGCCCCCCTGCTACTTGGGGAGATGTAATTGTCGTCACTGGGGAAGTGATCTTGACGCCGGGCACACGGCACCGTGGGGTCCGTCGTGTTGGTGCTGGGGAACGCACACGCGCTCACCTTGCTTTCCTTCCAGGGTCCCATTCCCAGCCTGGTAGTTGCTCGAACGCCTCGACACGCGTGGGAACCATGCGCTTCTTGCGGTACTGGATGCGCTGGTTGCCAGCCCAGACGCCGAGCTTGAATCCGTCGTCGGTCGTTGCATCCAGGCTAGGCCGGGCGTGCCCGTGCTTGACCACGAATTCTTCAAGCTGGCTGAATGCCGACTGCCACCTGGCTTCTCTTGCGTCCCAGACCCAGCCAGGGAGTGCCGCAAGCGCATCGGCTCTGCGGTCGTCGAGCGTGCCTCTCCGCCGGAACGACCGTTGGTTCTGAACCCAGCTACCGAGCTTCGCTCCACCGGGGGTGGTGTAGTCTTTGTGAACCCTCGCGTGGCCTTCCGCCACCACGAAGGCGAGGAGATCTTTGAACCGAGCACTCCAAATGGCGTCATTCTTGTTCCAGCACCACCCCGGTACTTCGGACAGTCTCTTCTGACGATCTCCAGGCAACATTCCCTTTGCGAACTTCGTTCGTTGCTGACTGACCCACGCTCCCAGACGGTAACCGTCCCCAGAGAGATGATCTGTAGGAACAAGGGCGTGGCCCTCCTCATCCACGTACCGCAAGAGTTCCTGATAGCCTCGCTCCCACGCCGACTTCTGGACGTTCCATTGCCACCCAGCCACGGTCTCGAGCTTTCGTATCCGCTCTGAGCGGATCGTCCCGCTCTTGTACGCGGACTGCTGGGTCTTCACCCAGTTCCCGAGTTTGTAGCCGTCATCGGAGATGTGCTTGCCGTGAACATTGGAGTGCCCCTGCTCCGTGACGAAATCGAGGAGATGGTCGAAGCCGTCTTGCCATCGCCCCTCGAGGGCGTTCCACACCCACCCTGGAAGTTGCTCGAGGGCGCTCTGCTGGCGACTCGGCAGCTTGCCTTTCGAGTATCGAAGACGCTGGTTGACAACCCACGCGCCCAATGCGAAGCCGTCCGCACTGCAGTGACTCGAAGGAACGCATGCGGTGCCTCGATCTCCTGCGTAGGCACGCAGGCGCTCAAGGCCTTCTTCCCAAGCAGCCGTTTTTGTGTCGAGAACCCAACCAGGGAGGTTCTCGAGTTCCCCTCGACGACCATCTTCGAGCTCTCCCCGCTTGATCTTCTCCCGGCACTTCACCACCCACGCGCCAAGATTGATTCCCGTCTCGGTTGAGTAGGTAGACGGCACCCTCGCGTGGCCATGTGACTCGACGTAGCAGCGGAGAGCGCTCATCGACTCATCCCAATTGGACTCCCACGGATCCCAGATCCACCCCGCAAGGGCTTCCAGGCGCGATTGTCGATCTGCAGCCAGTTTGCCCTTCTTCTGGAAAATCCGCTGGGTCGATACCCAGTTCCCCAAAGGGTAGCCGTCGCTCGTTTCGTAGCGCGCTGGCACTCGCGCGTGGCCATGCAATCGGGTGAACTCTGCAAGGGCGTGGTATCCACGGTTCCACCGACTCTCCCGCGGAGCCCAATCCCAACCCGTCAAGCTGCTCAGTCTGGCGAACTGCTCGCTCGACAGCTGTCCGCGCCGATGTGCAGCCCGCTGATTCTGAGCCCAGTTCCAGAGCCTGTAGCCTGCCTTGGTGACGTAGCCATTCGAGACCAGGGTGGTTCCATGAAGGTCGGCGTAGGCTTCCAAGAGCCCGAACCAGAACTCCCAACTCGCCGTAGTCTGCTCCACCAAGCGGGTCTCGAAGGCGCGAACGAACCCCTCCCCGACAACCTCCACGGGTATGTCGAGGTGGATCTTGTCCGGCAGCGTCTCGGACACCCCTCCCTTTCGCCCGATCTGTCGCCGGAGGTTGTCAAGCTCCTCAGCCAGCTCGTCATCGTGGTCTCGAAGCGCGCGCAGGACCTGCCAGATGTGCTTGAACGCTGAAGAGTCGATAGCGGCTTCCGGGGCCTCGGCATCGTCGATGAACACCGACAACACGATCGTCCCCACCTTCTTGTTCGCTGCTAGCCGGATGGCCCGACCAACGGCCTGGACGATGTCCACCTGGGAGGACCGCGGCTCGACAAACGCCACGCCATCGATGGCAGGAACGTCCACGCCTTCGGACAAGCAACGCGCGTTGCTGATCAGGCCCCGAGCACAGGTGTCGAGGGTTCGGAATTCGTCGAGCAACGCGTCTCGCTTGCCGCTCGACATCTTGCCGGAGACATGCCGAGTCCAGAGCTCGCTTGCAAGCCGCTCGGCCTGCGGCATCCAGGCCACCACGTCAGGGTAGGTTTCGCTGAATGCCTTGGCCCGACTCACGCGATTGTGGAAGCTGACCACGCGACCGAGGTCGTACTGCTTCATTGCCTTCGCAAGAGCTACGTGGCTCGACAGCGTCCTGGCGTCCTCGACAGTGCTACCGTCTCTCGTGACCAGGGCTCCCCGCTGCACAAACTCGCCGATGGTCTGATCCGTGACGCCAACGATCAACACCTGGTAGTCGGTGAGCAGGTCTCGCTGAATGGCCTCCCCGAAGCTCAGCCGGTGCAGGACGGGACCGAAACGTTGGGGATCGTCCATGGAGGCGATCTCCCAATCGCTCTCCCTGGCGACCTTCCTCACGTGACCTGTGAACGTGCGTGGCGTGGCCGTCATGAACAGCCGGCGCGCACTCGGCAGTCGTGCCGCATCCAACACCGTGGCAAACGCTCCGGTCACGCGCCCAGCACAACGGTGTGCCTCGTCGGCGATGACCAGGTCGAAGGGTGGTGGGTTCCCCTCTCCCCGCTCGAAAGCGTCCGCGATCTTCGGTGAGGACTGATAGGTGGAGAACACGATCCGTGTCCCAGCTCCGTTGACAAAGCGGGCGATCGTCTCGGCGTCTGTCGTGACGGGGAATCCCAACTCAGCGGTCCGCGAGACGATGTCATCCGAACCGCGAGTGACCGACTCGTCCGAGCAGACTGCCAGTGTCCGAAACGGCGCGGCAGCCTCGGCAGCCCACACACGCAAGGTCTGGGCCAGCAACGAGAGCGAGGGAAGCAGCACGAGAACGCGCCGCCCCGCAAGGCGTTCGGCAATCCACAGCGCTGTGAGGGTCTTTCCCGTACCGCAAGCCATGATCAGCTGCCCTCGGCCTCCTGCCTCGAGCCCCCGGAAGGCCGCTTCGATAGCCTCGGCTTGGTGCGGCCGTGGCTTCTTGAGTGGACGAGGTGCAGCCGTTGGTTCATCGGGAGACTCCGGCCACTCGATCTCTGCGCGGGCCAGGTCCGCTCGCAGCTGGTAGCCCACGCCCAGCGCCTCGACCGTTCGCCGCGCGTTCGCTCCCATCTCCGCTGCCGTCGAGAGCAACAGCCTGTAGCTGAACTGATCCCGCGCTGACTCACTCAGAAACGAGTCGATATCCCTCTTCGTGATCCGGTGCTCACGGTGAAAACACTTGGCCTGTATCGCCCACAGGTCGCCGTTGGTGGTCTGGGCGACCAGATCGATCCCCGTATCCGCTCCCCAACGCTCAGGCCATTCGTCCCATAGCCACACGTGCCGAAGCTCTCCTCGATGCTCTGGCGCATGCTGGAGATACCACTTGCAGATCCGCTCGAACTGTCTGCCTCGGATGTGGTTCGCCGGATCGAGCACCGACAGCAGCCGCTCAAGGGACGCCATGCCGCCCTCCTCACTGACACGCCACGCTATCAGACGCAGCGGGAGGTGGGGACAGGGGGGATTGGGATCACGGGCAGTGCATCACGAACGTCCGTTCGCGCAACGGTCCCGGGCAAGACAGACTCGACGGCCGCGGGAAAGCCGCTGAGCACCAGCACCACGAGCCAAGCTGTTCCAACCCCGATCCAAAGCCAGCTCAGCAAGCATGTCATGTCAGGAGGACATGTCATGTCAGCGCACCCACCCGTCGAGGCCGCGATTTCCGAACTCCAGGGGCTGTTTCCTGACAAGTCGATCGAGATCCTGACAAGCCAGATCGAGATGGCACAGCTGCCGGACGTGGTCGCGAGGCTTCGGAACCAGCGTGGCGGTGGAATCGCCCTGCTGTTCACGCAGGTGCCGGAGGTAGCGATTCTCTACCGGCTTCGGCTGTCGCGGATGCGGGGCGAGGGTGTGACCGAGACGGAGACCATTCCCGTCGAGGAGGGCACCTTCGTCGCCGGGTGGGTGGAGTCTCGCGTGGCGCCTCAGAAGCCGAGGCCAATGAAACGGGCAAAGACCTTGCCGAGACGGGTAGAAAAGCCTGCTCAACCAAAGCCCGAGCTGGAGGTGGTCGAGGGGACGGACCTCCGGGAACTCGACCTGCGCTGGGTTCGTCGCAGGATCGCCAAGAAGAGCGCGCGCCGCGGTCGCGAGGCTTCGGTCGACGCGGAGTTGCGAGACGTGGTCATCCAACGGGGCATCGCCAGACGGATCGACGGTCGCCTGATCCCGACCGTGGCCGGGATGCTGGTCTACGGAATCAGGCCTGAGTTGTGGATCGATGGTGCGCGAGCCGTCGTGATCGCCGATGGGCTCGAACGCGCGTTCGGCGGCAATATCAAGAAGATCTTGTGCGGAGTGCTGGGCTGGGAGCCGCTGGTCCAGGGTGTCGGGGAGGAGCTGATCGGTCCCGCGCTGGTCAACGCCTTTGCTCATCGTGAGTGGTCCGCGGACGCGCGCATGCAACCTGTGGCGATCGAGCGTCAGGGAGAACGATTCGAGATCAGGAACCCAGGAATGCTGGCTTCGGGATGGTCCACGAGATCGGCTCCACGCAATCCGACGATCCATCGTCTGCTTCGCCGCCGAGGATTGGCCGGGAAGCCCGCGTGCGAGTTGAGCGCGGTGACCCTGGGGCTGGAGCGCCTCGGGGCCTTGCCGTTCAGCCTGGTCGGCCGTGATGGGATGGTTCGGTTCGTGCTCGAGGTGCCACGGACAACGGAGCGAGACGAGCGTCCTCATCGCGACGACGAGGCTCTCGAGGCAGTTGTCATGCAACCGGCCGTGCTGCCGACGACCCCGGCGATCTGTCCGATGGCGTGGAAGACGCACCAGGCAGTCCAGCAGCCGGTCACGAACCATGCTCCACGTCCATCGACACCGCCGCCCCTAGCGCCGCCGCCCGTCGAGCGTCCGGCCACAGGAATCCGCAAGGGCCCGGCCGAACGAAAGGCCGAGGTCCTGGAGTTGTTGTGCGATCGAGGCGAGGTGACAACCCGCGAGGTCGTCGAGGCGCTGGACTGGACGCGCTCGACCACCAGGGCGGTGATCGCGGCTTTGGTCGAGGAGGGTGCGATCGTAGGCTGCGCAGAAGCGGCCCGATCCCCGAGCCAGCGGTACCGCCTGGCGAATGACGGCTGACACCTGGTCGTGTTTGAACACTACCCATCCTCGGACCGACCGGCAGACCACCCGCCACCACCCGCCACCACCCGCCAACGAGCTGATTCGGCGGGTGGTGGCGGGTGGTGGCGGGTGGTCCTGGGGTCGCTGCAGAGGGGGGGGTGCGTACAGTCACTTCGACAGGTAGTAGAGGTTCTGTTTGCGCTTGGCATCCCGGCCGACCGTGATCCGCCACGCTCCGTAGATGCGGTCGCGTCGCTTGTTCAGTGCGCGCGAGAAGCGAGCGCGTTCGCGAGGGGTGTTGGCCGACTGGGGATCGAGGTGGAACAGGTTCTCCTCGGCGGCCAGGGCCAGGAGATCGCCCCCACTGACCGGGTCGGTCCCGTGCTGTTCGGACCACAGCTCGATCAGGCCTCGCCACTCGGCTTCCTCGGGATCGGCCTGCTCGATGGCCTCGTAGCGGTCCTCGAGGAATCCCTCCACTCCGGCCGAGGCGAGGATTCCGCCGATGACATGGGACCAGGACTCGAATGAACCCAGGTGCTCGCTGCAAGAAGGGGAGCCGTCCGCGAGCCATCCACGAGCGAGCGTGGCCACTGCCGCTGCGAGTTGGGGACGGTTGAACCGAGCCCAGCCCCGGAGGTCGGCGTGACGGAAGTCCTCGCGCAGCCAGGGGCACTCGACGTCTGCATCGAGGCGGACACGAACGGTCCGCCGGGTGACCTCCCGGGACAGCACCGGGTTGTTGGCCGTGGCGATCCACAGCGCACGGTTGGGTACGCGGACCATTCGGGAGTGACCGAGGATGCGGTCGGTCCACACCTCGCTGGTCAACACGGCAGCGATGCTCGGGCTGTCCAGGGCGTGGCCGAGATTGTCCAGCAGCACGATCTGGGGCGCAGACAGCAGCGTTGCCGTGATCTTCTTGCGCACCTCCTCCTCGGAACGAGGCAACGGCGTGGGCATCGCCGGCGAGCCGGTGGCCAGGAGTGTGAGCACGTCGGCCAGCAGGGTCTTGCCCGTGCCCTCGGTTGGCGCCTCGAACAGGTGGAGTGGGATCGGTCCGTCGATCCAGTGGCGGACCGCGGGTAGGAGCACGGCGGCCAGCACGTGGGCGCGATCACTCGAACGAGCGAACGGAAAATCGCCGAGGAGGTCCTGGCGAAGCAAATCCAGCGCGGCCACGCGGTCGGCGGTGCTGGGGACCACAGGAGCGGCTTCGACCGCCTCGGACACGGCTGGGTCCACGGCCTGGAACAAGCGCGACGTGGGTTCATAGCCCGAGGCCGCTGTCACGGTCCCGTCTCGGTGCAGAACAGGGAGGTGGACCACGGCGTCCAGCACGCGCACGGAGCGGTGGGGCATGGCGATCATGTCCCGCACGACCTCGGCCGGAACGCGTGTGTGATGAAAGCTGGCGTCCCAGAAGCTCATCCAGGTCGCGCTGCGGTTGAGCAGGGCCGTCATCAGCGGAGGGTCGACCGCCTGCATCGCGATCTGTCGCGCAGACCGTGAGGGCTGCTTGGCTGCGAACACGAGAGCCTCATCGAGCAGGAACAGGCGCTTCCCCATCGGAGAGATCTCCAGCGCGTGCCATGCTTCCCCCACGACCTCTCGTATCTGGCAGCCGTTGACCACGACCTGGGGCAAGTCCGAGTCGCGCCCCTCGGTTTGCGGCAAGAGGATCGCCAGGGCCTGTCCTTCCGAGAGGGATGGGTACCGTCTTCGGAGGTGGCCGGCGACGGCATGGATCTCCTGCGAAGTGGCCTTCGTCAGCTGCTGATGGAGGGGCAGCAACGCGGTGCGCAACGAGGCCTCGGGTACGCCATCAGGGATCAGGTCCACGACCCAGGCGAACGGTTCCCATGGCCCTGCTTGCTGGACGAGTTCGGCGAACGCCCCGGCGCTCTCAACGACCAGGAAGTCGTCGGCACCCGTCTTGTCCATCCCGTCGAGACGCGGCAGTACGACCACCTTGACCACGGCTCCCTGCTGGGTCAGCGCTGAGCACAGTCGCTCGTGAGCCAGGCCGACGCCGTCCTTCTCCGTGCGGTCCGAGTCGAAGCAGACGTAGACGGTCCGACCTCGCCAGCGCCAGCGGGATAGGTCCGGGTGGAGCGGCTTGGAATGGGCCGGCTTCCGGCTCGACGGGTCGGTGAACATGTATACGCCCGGGATGCCGATCGCCGGGAACCCCTCCTGGACCAGCTTCAACGCCTTCTTCTCGCCTTCGGTCACGAACACAGGCTGGGTCGCGTCTTTACGCAGCGCAGTGATCTGCTCAGGGACGTAGGGGTAGTAGGTGTAGCCCTGCTGGATGCGCCTCTTCAGGGGATTCTCGTACTTGCGCCCAGGGGACCGCTGCCGCGACGAGTCGACGCGCAACCGCGTGTAGGCCAGCGTCTCGCCGTTGACCACGATCTCCGTTCCCGCGTAGGGGAAGATGATCCCGGCCAGCTTCTTCGCGTACCCCAGCCGCTCCGCGTCTTCCGGCCCCACCGATCCGATGCGCGCTGCGGCGATGGTCGCCTCAGAGAGCCCTGACGTCTGCAGGTGTTCCACGTGCTCTGGACGCAAGCCCGCTCGCCAGGCGTCGATGGAGATGACGGCAGTCACGACGCGGCTTCCTCTCCCCGCTCGACCTCCACGTCCCACAGATCGTCTTCGTCGACGTGCTTGAGATAGCGACTGGCCAGCAGCATCTGGCGCGTGGTCGGCGTCAGGTGCCGGTGGCGGTGGAACACCTGGCTCCAGTAGGACCGGGACATGCCCAGGTGGTCGGCGA
>CAYRNR010000101.1:0-32944 GCA_964425605.1 uncultured Rickettsiales bacterium
CGTAGCCGTCCCCGTCCA
The DNA here is from genome assembly GCA_964425605.1 of uncultured Rickettsiales bacterium. GTDB lineage: Bacteria > Myxococcota_A > UBA796 > UBA9615 > CAYRNR01 > CAYRNR01. The sequence continues at coordinate 19 of CAYRNR010000101.1, forward strand.
CGTCGGTCAGGTCGGCGCCGTCGCAGTCCTGGTCGATCCCGTCGTAGGGCACCTCGGGCGCCCCGGGGTGGGTGTCGGGGTCGGCCTCGTCACAGTCCGAGCAGTTGTCGTACCCGTCGCCGTCCGCGTCGGCGAGCTCCTCGCCGTCGCAGTCGTGGTCGATCTGGTCGCAGAGCTCCTCGGCCCCGGGGTAGGTGGTGTCGTCCTCGTCGTCGCAGTCGTCGCCGCCCACGCCCTCCCAGTCGTGGCCGTCGCCGTCCACGTCGGCCAGATCCGCGCCGTCGCAGTCCTGGTCGATGCCGTCGTAGGGCACCTCCTCGGCGCCTGGATGGATGGTGGCGTCCCCGTCGTCGCAGTCGCCGTCGGCCTCGGAGAAGCCGTCGCCGTCGATGTCCGTCGGGATCGTGTCGTCGTCGTCCCCCACCGTGTCGTCGTCGTCGCCGACCGCGTCGTCGTCGTCACCGACCGCGTCGTCGTCGCCGACCACGTCGTCGTCTCCCACCGTGTCGTCGTCGATGGCGACGCTGCCCACGCAGCCGGCCGCGATCAGGGAGAGCAACCCGAGCAGGATGGTCGGACCGAGAGAGTGCTTCATGCCGAGGCCTCCACGAACAGGGTACCGCCGATGGCGCCGTGCTCCCAGGCAAGACGACGCGCGCGCTCCGGAGGGGACACGTATCCGGTCCGGAGGGCCTACCAGAGGTCCAGATCGTACTCGGTCAGCCCGGCGGCGGTGAGCACGATGGAGTCCGCCACGGCGGTCGCGGTGAGGTCCTCGATGGTGTAGCTCAGCGGGAGGGTGTCGATGCCGCACATCACCATGTCGCCCAGGGCGACCGGATCGGGCATCGCCATGTCGGGCTTGGTGTAGCGCACCACCATGCCGCTGGCGTCGTCGAACGCCAGCGACCCGTCGTAGGGCAGCTTGAACAGCATCAGGTCCCAGTTGGACCCGCCGAGGCCGTTCACCGCCGGTGAGTTGGTCTTGGCCAGCACGGCGATGCCGTCGCCGGTGTCCACCACCCTGGAGGCGACGTCGTGGCCGTCGCCCTCGATCGTGGCGAGCCAGCGCACCCGCAGGTCCGGGGCGAGGCGGGCCACCCAGCCGTAGGTGGGACCGAGGCCGGTCTTGCCCACGACCGCGAAGCCGCCGTCCGCCAGCGGCACCAGGTCGTGCCCCGAGTCGTAGATGCTGCAGCCGGGGGTCGTGTAGATGGGCGCCTGGCCGAGGTCGTCCCACTCCCAGTACAGGTCCTCGGTCAGCGTCGTCTGCCCCAGCGCGTCGCCCGTGTCCGGATCAAAGCTGCCGAGCCAGAAGTTGTGGTAGTACGGCTGGGACAGGAGCCCCTGGCCGATGGCTCCGGTGGCGACGAGGTCGCCGTCGCTGCCCTGCGTCACGCCGTACAGGACCTCGGCGCTGATCCGGCCCACCACGTTGGCCCAGACCACGTTGCCGTCGAGGTCGAGCCGCGCCATGGCCGCGTTGTAGCCGGTGAACTCGATCCCGTCACCGGTGGTGGTGCTCCCCACCAGCACCACGTCGCCATCCACGGCCACCGCCGAGTAGAACTTGTCGAGGTAGGGATACCAGTACGGCGCGTGGCCCTCGTAGCTCCGCGCCCAGTGGACGGTCAGCGGATCCACGGCGTCGGACGGGTCGTAGGTCAGCCTCGCGGCGAACGCGCGGAAGTTGTTGTCCCCGCCCTGGTACTCGCCGTAGATCAGGAACTCTGGCGTCGTGCCGCCGGAGAGCTGCAGCACCCCCGAGATGCCCAGGCCACCGCCCAGGTCCCAGGCGTGGTCCTGCACGGGATTCCCGTTCCAGTCCACCAGGCCGATCCAGAGGGTCGTGGAGTAGTCGCCGACCATCAGGATGCCGTCGTCGAAGGGCACGGCGCCGCCCAGGGGCGCCCCCCAGGCCGCAGCGTCCCAAAGCAGCTCGCCGGCCGGTGAGACCAGGGCCAGCACCGGGGGATCCCAGCCCACCAGCAGGGTGCTTCCGTCGTCCAGGGCCAGCAGGTCCGACGGCAGGTCGCCGTACACCCCACCCAGGTGGTAGTCACGGGCCCAGCGCACGGTCTCCCCGGACGCCAGCGGGGTCGTGCCGGAGTGGGCCGGCTCCTCCGACGCCACGGTGGTGGCCACCTCGTCCATCGGCGTGTAGGTGTGGCTCGCCACCGCGATCCCCAGGGCCTCGAACGCCAGGGTCGCCTCCACCCGGGCGCCGGCGCCGAGGGTCCACCAGGGATCCGCCACAGGATCCACGTCGAAGGAGGTGTAGGCCTCCACCCGCGCCGAGGGCCCACCCACCAGCCCGCCGTTGAGGCGCAGCGACAGCTCCACCGCGCCCCAGGCCTCGGCGTGCATGGCCGCGTCGACCTCCAGGGTGGGATCGCTGGACAGGAACGGCTCCACCTCGACGATGGGCACGACGGAGTAGATGTCGCCCCCGGCCAGGTCCACCTCCATCTGGATCCCCACGGTACCGCGGTGATTCAGGCCCACCTCGCCGGCGCCGGCGAACTCGGCCTGCGCGCCCAGGAGCATCTCCACGTGGATCTCCACGTCAAGGGGCACGGCGCCGATGGACGTCTCCACCACCGGGATGGAGAAGGCGATCAGGGAGGTCTCGACCTCGGGGGTGATCTCCGCGCCCACCGCCTCGAGGGCCACCGCGGTCTCGTGCTCGAGGGTCAGCGTGGCGCCCATCTCGGTCGCAATCCCGGAGCGGAACCGCACGAAGAACTCCCCGTCCACGCCCGTGACGTTGAACCCGCCGTCCAGGACCACGTCGTTGCCCACGGCCAGGCCGTTGTTCTGCAGGTACAGCCCCGCGAACCGGCACACCTCCTCCCCGTCCAGCACCTCGCAGACCGTGGTCTTCTCGCCGTGGTCGAACACGCTCTGGTGCATGCCGTTGCCCCCGGTGCGCGCCGCGGCCTCGAGGAAGCCCGAGACCACCAGGTCCGGCACCTCCAGGTCCGGTCGCGAGAGGTAGTACACCCACACCTCGTCACCGGCCTCGACGACGTCGACCACCTCCCACGGGATCTCCGGCGCGCTGAGGGGGTTGTCGTCCTCGGTGTGGACGAACACGACGATGTCGCCGGGGACGCGATCCGCGAGCCAGTCGGTCCAGTCCTCGAACGCGCAGAACGTGCCGAAGTCGTCCTCCAGCTGGACCACGGCGAGATCGAGGGTCTCCTCGTCGAGCTCGTACACGCCGTTCTCCCACACGATCCGCTCGTTGCCGTCGAACTCCCACTGAAGCTCGTCCAGGAGCAGCGCCCGCACCATGGCCCGCTTGGCCGGCCGGGTGGAGGCCCGCAGCCAGAACGCCGCGCCCGCCTCGCTCGGCGTGGTGCCGTAGGGGTCCACGTCGCCGAACCACAGCTCGCCCCAGGTGACCTCGACGCCGGCCGGGACGCCGCCGACGAGGGTGCCGTTGACGAGCTCGAAGGCGCCCGCGTCCAGGTTGGTGACCTCGGCGGCGATCCCGATGGAGAGGGTGCCTCCACGGTTCCGTATCCCGGTGACCGAGTACCCGTCCACGACCAGCTCGTCCGCGGGGACCGCCTCGAGGGCCGGTGCGAGACCCGGTCCGGCGAGCGTCGCGGCCGCGGACACGGTGAGCAGGAGAAGGGACAGCGACGGGACGAGACGCCAACGGCGGCAAGGCATGGGAACACCTCTCGATTCGTGGAACCGAGGGTACAGATATCACCCGGGGAGGTGGGCCGAAAGGGTGGAGGCCGAGACAGGCCTCCTGGCGTGGTTCCACAGCGCGCCGTACACGTCCGCGGGCAGCACGAGGCCGTCGACCTCCACGTCCTCGTCCCGCGACTCCTTGCCGTCCTCGTCGTGGGTGATGGTCACCGTGGTCAGGGTCATGAGGTGGAACCGGCGGCACTCGGGGCAGTTGAGCAGCTCCAGCTCGCTGTACCGCATGGCGCCCAGGGCGCTCGGCTGCAGCTGCCGGAGGGTGTCGGGGACGCGCCGCAGCAGGTCGTCGACGAACACCGAAGGAGCGACCAGGGGCACGAACGGCCCGATGGTCGAGGTGGACCGCAGCCACACCTTGCACTCCTCGCAGTAGGGCTCGCGCGTCGCGCCCAGCCCCAGGAACGCGGGGATACCCACGACGATGGCGGCCTCGATGCCCCAGATGATGTAGAGGCCCGCGCCCATGGGCGTGAACGAGAAGATCGACCAGGCGCCCTCGCTGGCCACGATCTGGATGTTGGCCCAGAGCAACCCGAGGCCGTAGGTGTCCACCGCGCCCTCGGAGAACAGGGCCATCCACCGCGACCACTGGAACCACACGGCGAGGCCCCCGAGCAGCGCCCCGATGGCCGCGCCGACCAGGGCGTTGCGCACGTGTCCCCACCGCACGCAGCCCAGGGCCACCAACCCCATCACCAAGCCGAGGCCCACCGTGGCCAGGAAGTTCAGATAGACGAACGGGATGTAGTAGATGAGGTACGCATAGACCAGGCCGAGGGCCCAGGCCACGGGCGGGCCGAACAGCGCCACGGCCAGCAGCCCCAGGGGGCCCACCGCGCCAGAGGGTTCGTAGTACGTGGGTCTTGCGTTCATCGTCGCCTCCTCGTCAGGTCCCATGTGGGGAGGGGGCGATGTCGTGACGGTGCGACGCTCCTGAAGCCGCGTCAGCGCTCCACGTCGTACCACCACGTGGTCTCGTACAGGCTCGGGAAGTACTCGACCCGGTAGAAGCGGGGGACCTCGGGGCAGCTGTACCGCCAGCGCTCGACGCCCTCGGGGTAGGTGATCTCGGCCATGAAGGGCGTGTACCCCTTCTGGAAGTGGATGGCGTCGCCGGCCGGGCTCATGTCGGCGTCGCCGAGCTGGTGGTTGTAGAAGTGCTCGGGATCGTCCTCGTCCGGGCTGCCGTAATCGAAGTGCATCGTGGCGAGCATCGACTCCTCGTCGATCTCGAACTCCACGATCCGGCTGTACTGGTTCGACGAGTCGGGCTCGCCGTTCTCGTCCGGACGCCTCACCCCGTTGTCGTAGACCAGGTAGCGCGTCCGCGAGCCCTGCCGCGAGATCCACTCCGGCGCGTGCTGCTGGAACGACCACAGCCGCGGGTCCAGGGGCGCGGGCTCGGCCGCGTCGAGGTCGTCCACCAGCGCGAAGTCCCCGTCGTACCCCAGCCGCCAGTCCACCTGGTCCGTCTCGACGTCGATCCGGAGGATCCAGTCCTGCGCCCGCAGGCTCACCCAGACGTACTGGCCGCCGTCGTCGTCCACGCCGTGGAGGATCGCGTTGCCGTGGTTCCAGTAGATGTCGCCGCTGGGCTTGTGCAGCCCGAAGCGGTCGTAGTCCAGGGTCGGATCGATGGGCGCGTCGTCGCCGAGCATGCCGTGGATCAGCCAGTCCCACAGCACGACCTCCGTGGCCGGATCGAAGGCGATCATCCCGATGCCGAGGCGCTCCTCACCCTCCACGACGTCCTTGGTCGTGGTCATGAACATCACCGCGCCGGACCAGGGCCCCTCCGTGATGGCGATCACCTCGTGCTCGTTGACATAGGTGTGCACGAACCGCGTCTTGCCCTCGAACCACAGCGGCGGATAACGACTCGTCATCGCGCCGGCCTGGTCGAAGAACATGAGCTCCGAGCTGGAGTGCCCGGTGCCCGCGAAGCCGCCATCCGGGAGCGCCTGGAACTCCTGCAGCATCACCCCGTCGGGGTGCACCAGCGACCACACCGGCGCACCGCGGCGGTTCACGCACAGGATCATCGGCGACTCGTCCTGCAGGGCGCTGTTGGAGCACAGCACCTCGTTCGGGTCGAAGCTGTCCAGGTCCTCGGTGGAGGTGACCTCGCACACCGGCCAGTTCTCCGGCAGGGGATCCGTCCTGTACGAGAACGAATCCCCGGTCCACTCCGTGTCCCCCGAGCGCGCCACGACCCGGATCTCGTATGTGTTGTCCGCGAGCAGACCCAGCACCAGCCGCCGGACCTCCTCGCCGGGTTCGGCCGTGACGAACGGCGTGCGGAGGTCGAAGGCGCCGTCGATGCCGTACTCCGCGCACAGCTCCACCTGCACGCCGAAGCTCGCCCGGACGATGGCCGAGAACGGGTTGTCCGGGTTGCCCTCGACGGTGATCACGGCGTCGAAGGGGCCCTGGGGTTGCGCAGGCTCGCAGCCCGCGGCGGTGGCCAGGAGCAGCGCCAGCACGATTCGTAGCTCGTTCCCGGATCGAACCATCCGTGCATTCCATCCCCGAACCTGCGCGGGCGCAACACTGCGTGCTAGGTTGGTCCAATCGCGGCCGCGGAGCCGAGACACGAGGGGAAGCCCGTGGAAGACGAACGACGAACCGCGCAGGGGAGCGCGCAGGACGACACGCCGCGGGCCATGTCCAGCGTGGCCGAGTACCGCGAGCTGATCGAGAACCTGCACGCTGGCCTCGTGGTCCACGCGGCCGACACCAGCATCCTGCTGTGCAACGGCACGTCCGCGGAGCTGCTCGGCCTGAGCATGGACCAGATGATGGGCAAGACCGCCATCGATCCGGCCTGGTGCTTCCTGGGCGCGGACGACGCGCCCATGCCCCTGGAGGACTACCCGGTCAACCGGGTGATCGCGACGCGAACCCCCCTGCGCAATCTCGTGGTGGGGATCAACCGGCCACTCACCCAGGATCTGATCTGGGTGCTGTGCAACGCCTACCCCGTCTTCGGCGACGGCGACGAGCTGCAGCAGGTAGTGGTCACGTTCATCGACATCAGCGACCAGCGGCGGGCAGAGGCGGCCCGGAAGCGGCTCGAGGAGCAGCTGCGTCAGACCCAGCGGATGGAGTCCATCGGGCAGCTCGCCGGCGGCGTGGCCCACGACTTCAACAACCTCCTGACCGCGATCATCGGGTCGTGCGACCTGATCGACCTGGGCAAGCTGGAGGGCGAGAGGCTGGCGTCGGCCGTGAACGAGATCCGGAAGGCGTCCGACAAGGCCGCTGCCCTGACCCGGCAGCTGCTGGCGTTCAGCCGCAAGCAGATGCTGCAACCGAGGCGGCTGGACCTCAACCGCTCCGTGGCCGAGATGGAGACGATGCTCCGCCGCATCATCGGCGAGGACATCGAGTTCATCACCGATCTGCAGGCTGGCGTCGGGGCCGTCCTGGCCGACCCCGGCCAGATCGAGCAGGTGGTCATGAACCTGGCGGTCAACGCGCGCGACGCCATGCCCGACGGTGGCCGGCTGCTCGTGGAGACCCGCGACGTGCTCCTGGACGAGGAGTACGTCCGCAGCCACGTGGGTGTCGCGCCGGGCCGGTACGCCCTGCTCTCCATCACCGACAACGGCACCGGCATGACCGCCGAGGAGAAGGAGCGTGCGTACGAACCCTTCTTCACCACCAAGGAGGTGGGCAAGGGGACGGGTCTCGGCCTGGCGACCGTGCACGGCGTGGTCGCCCAGAGCGGCGGTCACATCTGGCTGTACAGCGAGCCGGGCGAGGGCACCACCTTCAAGATCTACCTGCCGGTGGACGAGTCCGGCGGCACCCTCGACTCAGGGGCGTTGCGCGCCGCGCCCACGGACCTCACGGGTGACGAGACCATCCTCGTGGTCGAGGACGAGCCGACCGTCCTGACCCTCGCCTGCCGCGTCCTGCGCCGCTTCGGCTACCAGGTCCACGAGGCCGCCAGCCCTGACGAGGCGGTCCGCGTCAACCACCGCATCGGCGGGCCGCTCCACCTGCTGCTCACCGACGTGGTGATGCCCGGCGCCAGCGGCCACCAGCTGGGTCGCCAGCTGTCCCTCGAACGCCCGCACCTCAAGGTGCTGTACATGTCCGGGTACACCGACAACGCCATCGTCCACCACGGCGTGCTCGACCCGGACGCGACCCTGCTGGAGAAGCCCCTCTCCGCCGAGGACCTGGCCCGCAAGGTGCGCGAGGTCCTCGACGGGGACTGACGAACCCCGACCGTCCAATGCTGGTATCCTCTCTTCTCGGGTGGTGGCTGAGGCATCGGTCAGAGGGGAGGAACATGGGGGCGCGGGTTACCAGACCCGTCGTGCTCGTCTGTGCGCTGTGGATCGCAGCGGTGGGCGTTGTCGTGCCTGCCGCCGGCGACGAGATCAGCCTCAAGACCGAGAACTACCTCTTCGCCGCCTCCGAGGCACTCGCCGACGGTGATCCGGCCCTGGCGCTGTCCCTGCTCAAGCGCGCCAAGGCGGAGGATCCCGACTGCTGCATCATCGACGAGTACCTCTGCCGGACCTACGCCGAGCTCGGCCAGGTCGAGCGCGCGACGGCGTCCTACAGTGACTTCGTCGGCTGCATGATCTCGTCGGACGAGCCCATCCGTGAGGAGCTCGAGGAGCTGGTGTCCGAGGCCCGGCGCAACGCTCCGGCGACGACCGCGGCGACCGTGGAGGACACGTCCCCGGCGGTCACCACCCGGGCGGCCGGGACCTCCGGCGGCCGGCCAGGGCTCGTACTCATGGGAATCGGCGGTGCCATGGCCATCGGCTTCGGCGTCACCGCCACGGTGACCCACGTGCAGGGCCAGGTCTGGATCGAGGACGGTGAACAATCGCTGTACGAGGCGCGCAAGCCCCTGAACAACGCGTCGGTGGTCCTCAGCGCGGCTGGAGGCGGGGTGGCGGTGATCGGCCTGATCGTCGACCTCGCCACCGCCGGCCGGCGGGCCCGCGCGACGGCCGCAGTGGGCGCTGGGCGAGCCCCGGCGCTGGGGCCGGGACCGGGGCAGCTCGGCCTCAGCGCGAGCTGGCACTTCTGATCGACGAGGGAGAGGAAGCCGAGGAGATGCTCGAACGACGACGCCCACGGACGGGCCCCGCGATCCGCGCGCTGCTGGTTCTCGGCGTCGCCGGGATCGTCTCGTCGTGCTGGATGGGCCCATGGCCGGAGGAGGACTCGACGCTGGACGAGGCCCAGGTCGGCTTCCTCTACGTGGGGCCGGTGGGGGATCACGGCTGGACCAAGGCCCACGACGTGGGGCGGGAGTACATCGAGGCGAACCTGGACGGCGTCACCACCCAGTACCAGCCCAGCGTGATCCCGGCCGACGCCGTGGGGGTGATGGAGGACTTCATCGCCGGCGGCGACGACATCCTGATCACCACCAGCTTCGACTTCCTCTCCTCCACCCAGACCGCCGCGGCCAACAACCCCGACGCCCACTTCCTCAACTGCTCGGGCTTCGTCAGCTCGCCGAACCTGGGGTCCTACTTCGGCCGCATGTACCAGGTGTGGTACCTCGCCGGGATCGTGGCCGGCCACATGACCGAGGAGAGCGGCAGCGACCGCATCGGCGTGGTCGGCCCGGTGGTGATCCCCGAGACCGTCCGCCACCTCAACGCCATGACCCTGGGCGCCCGGTCGGTCAACCCCGACGTCGAGGTCCACGTGGAGTGGATCCACGCCTGGTTCGACATCGAACAGGAGCCCGTGGTCACCGAGGCGCTCATCGCTGCCGGGGCCGACGTGATCGTCAGCAAGACCGACACCACCATCCCCCTCGAGACGGTGGACGCCCTGTCCAACTCCGTGGCCTACCCCCACCGCATCTACTCCATCGGCTACGACAACGAGGACAGCTGCAGCTTCGCGCCCGACACCTGCCTGACCGCCCCCTACTGGAACTGGGGACCGCTGTACGCGCGGCTGGTCGAGCAGATGATGGACGGCACCTGGGATCCCTACGCCACGGTCTGGGACCAGGTGAAGATCGACGCCGATCAGAGCACGGTCTACCTGGCCCCCATGCACCAGGACGTCCCCACCACGGTGGTGATGCTGGTGGAGGAGACCTTCGCCCAGCTCGCCGAACCGGACAACGTCCACCTCCCCTTCGTCGGCCCCCTCTACGACGCCCTGGGTGAGAAGCGCGTGTCCAGCGACGAGGATCTCTCCGACGACGAGCTGCTGAGGATGTGCTGGTACGTCGAGGGCGTGATCGCCGCGGACGGCTCGCCCGCCGAGGTCCCCGGCGGCTGCGGCGGGGACTACTGAGAGGCCCGCCGGGGCACCCCATGGAAGAGGTCAGGATAGGCCGCTACACCATCGTCCGCCCCCTGGGATCGGGTGCATTCTCCAACGTCTACCTGGCCCGCATGGAGGGGGAGGGCCCCTTCGTCCGCCAGGTCGCGATGAAGCGCCTGCACAAGGAGGCCACCCGGGACCTCGCCGTGGTCCGCCTGCTGATCCGCGAGGCCGAGATCGGCGGGCTGATGAACCACGACAACGTGGTGGCGACCATCGACCTGCTCAAGGTCCGCGACGAGTACTTCCTGATCACCGAGTACGTGGACGGCCTCGATCTCGGCGACCTGTTCTTCCACCTCATGGACCGCGAGGAGGCCATCGATCCCGGGCTGGTGGCCGAGCTGGGGCACCAGATCTGCCTCGGGCTGAGCTACATCCACAACCTCCACGACCTCGAGGGCCGGCACCTGCAGCTGGTGCACCGCGATCTCAAGCCCAGCAACGTGCTCGTGCACCGATCGGGGCGGGTCAAGATCACCGACTTCGGCGTGGCCAGCGCCCGGGCCCGCGAGCAGATCACCACCCGCGACACGATCATCGGCACCCCCCGGTACATGTCTCCGGAACAGGCCGTCGCCGGGGAGGTCTCACCCGCCAGCGACCTGTACCCCCTCGGCGTGATGATGCTCCAGGGGCTGACGTCGCGCACGCCCGTCAAGCTCCCCTACTCACGGGGGACCCCCGTGGAGGAGATCGCGCCCGATCCCGAGATGCTGCTCGAGGATCTGCCCGAACGCGCCGCCGCCTTCCGGCCGCTGCTGACGAGGCTCCTCCAGATCCACGCCGCGGATCGCCCCGCCTCGGCCGACGAGGTGGCCGAGGAGTTGACCCGGCTGCGCGCCCTGCACCCGCTGGAGCAGCGGCTCTCGCAGCACCTGGACACCTGGCTGGTGCGGATCGCCGAGGACCTCGCCGAGGAGCTCGACGAGGACTGCCTCGACGAGCTGCCGTCGGATCGCACGGGGGACTTCTCCATCCTCGTCGGCCACGGACAGGAGCCGGACGCGCCTCCACCCGAGGAGGGCACCAACCGCCGGCGGTATTCGGGCTCGGACCGGCACCCCGAGTGGGAGGACCCCACCGAGAAGGTGGCGGCCGACGCCACGCCCACAACGGAGATCGACGACGAGGCCGCGCCTGCCTCGCCGCCGCAGCCGCCCGCCGCGGCGAAGCGGGACGAACCGACCGAGCGGCGACGACGCGCCGCGTGGTTCCTCGTGCCGTTGATCCTCCTGCTGGCCCTGCTCCTCACGGTGGCCGTGGCCTTCGGGATGTGGCGGATCCTGGGTGATCGCGGGGCGGCGGGACCCGAGGAGATCGCAGGCCCGCCGACCACGGACGGCGTGGCCGAGGAGCCCCTCTCCGAGATCGAGATCGCGGACGACGAGGTGACCGCGGCCGAGGAACCCACGCCACGCGAGGAGCCCACGCCACGCGACGAACCCACACCGCGCGAGGAGCCTCCGACCCCCGTCGAGGAGGTCCAGCCCCGCGAGGTCGAACCGCGCCAGCCCGAGCAAGACGACGTCGATGACGCCGTGGCCGACGCCTCCACCACGGAGCCCCTGGACGACGCGACCACCCCCGAGGACGCCCCTGCCCTCGCGCTGACCGTCGACGGCGAGCGCCGCTGCCTGCGCAATACCACCCTCGTCACCCGGATCGACACCGGCACCACCGGCTGCATCGTGGCCGTGCACTGGGGTATCGAGGGCGCGGGCAGCTGGCACAGCGCGACCCTGCCCGGCGACGGCCCCGCCTACTCCTGGTCCCTGCCCGTCACCGCCGAACACCGCCCGGCCATCCTCTACTACGTCGAGGTCACCGGGTGCGGCACCGCCACCCACGGCTCGCCCGGCAGTCCCCATCGGATCGTCGTGCGCTGAAACACCGGCCTCACTGGCCCCGATCTTGCTACGGTGGACTCGACAGGAGGACCCCCATGACCAGACTGCTCGTCGTGGCTGCCATCATCGTCGGAACAGCGGGCGCGGCAACGGCGAACGAGCCGATGGAGTCGGTGGACTACTCGGCGAACCGACGCCTCGGCGCGGCCTTCGTCATCACACAATCGGTGTTCCAGGCGGGTGCACTGTCCATGTCGGTCGCGGCCTTCTTCGTACAGGACAGAGGCTTTCACGACGCCCGGGTGGGGTTCCAGGCCATGAGCCTCGCCATGACCCCGATGACGGTCGCGGGGTACGCGCTCCTCCTCGGCGACGGCACGGACCGGCGGACGCACCTGGGTCTGGGTGCCGGGCTGGTGCACAGCGGGGCGTACTCGATCCTGGCGGGTATCGTCGGCATCGCCGCCACGGCACAGAAGTTCGACGCCATCGACGAGGCATCGAGCGCCGTGGGCGACCACGTCGATCCGGACGACTCGGCTTTTCTCGTCGACATGCCGCTTTTCTTCGTCAGCCTGATCACCGGGCTCGTGTGCATCGGCTCGGGGTTCGGCGAGGTGGCCACCGGGCTCGAATCCGAGGATTCGCCGCAACCCGTGGTCGTGGCACCCTGGAGCTGGGCCGGTGCCGGCGGGGTGGCGGTGGCGGGTCGATTCTGAACCGCTGACCTGGGTCGGGTACGCCCTGAGGTGACCTCGCCGGCGTAGACTGCACAATCCTTGCGAAGCCCTCCCCTCCTCCCGATATACTCGCCGACAGAGGGAGGGAGCCCCCATGACAACTCGCCTTTCGTACGGATGGATCCGCCTGGTCCTGTGTGTCGCCCTTTCGCTGATCCTCGGAGGATGTCCCGGAGAGGGGGACGACGACGACGTATCGGATGACGATGTGTCGGACGACGACGTCGGAGACGACGACGACAGCGGCGACGACGACGACGACACCGGCTCGTCGGATGACGACGCTGCCGCGGACGCGGACGGCGACGGATACGACGAAGGCGACGACTGCGACGATACCAACGCGGACGTCTACCCGGGCGCGGACGAGCTCTGCGACGGCCTGGACAACGACTGCGACGACGTCGTCCCCGAGGACGAGCAGGACGCTGACGGAGACGGGTCGCTCGCCTGCGACGGAGACTGCGACGACGACGAGGGCGCGGTGTACCCCGGGGCCGAGGAGATCTGCGACGGCCTGGACAACGACTGCGACGAGGTGCTGCCCGACGACGAGATCGACTTCGACGGCGACGGGCAGTCCGAGTGCGCGGGAGACTGCGACGAGGGCAACGCCAGCGTCTACACCGGGGCCGAGGAGATCTGCGACGGCGTGGACAACGACTGCGACGGGGCGCTCCCGGCGGACGAGCAGGACGCGGACGCGGACGGACAGACCCCCTGCGACGGGGACTGCGACGACGCGGACGAGTTCACCTACCTGGGCGCCGAGGAGCTCTGCGACAACCTGGACAACGACTGCGACGGCTCCATACCGCCCAACGAGACCGTGGACGTCGACGCCGACGGCGCGGCCATGTGCTTCGACTGCGACGACGACGATCCTGGCCTCAACCTGAACGACCAGGACGTCGACGGCTACACCAGCTGCGGCGGGGACTGTGACGACTACGACGACGCGATCAACCCCGGGGTGGCCGAGGTCCCCGGGAACTGGGTGGACGAGGACTGTGACGGTACGTACGACGATCCGCCGTGGGAGTCCGCGCTGGACGCCCTCGATCCCAGCGGCGACCACGGCGGCTACGTCGTGGACCTCGCCGACTACCAGTACTACTGGGACGGCACGACGCTGAGGATGCGCGCTTCCAGCTGGACCCTGTTCAACGACGGCAACCCCGACCTGCAGATCTTCATGTACCTGTTCGATCCCGACGGGACCGCCGGGATCGGGCTGTACTACAACAACGTCGATCCCGTGCCCGACGCCCTGCAGCTGTGGACGTGGGACGCGTACCAGGGCTGGGACCAGGACTTCATGCCGCCGGGCTCGCTGTTCTTCGAGGCGGACACGACCGACGGGCTGGTCATGGGCATCGATCTGATGGACGTGGGCCTCGACTCCGCGGTCTGGCTCGATGCGGCGGTGCAGGTGGACCTGGAGAACAGCGTCTCGGACGAGGCGCCCGACGACGCCTTCGACGACTCGGACTACGGCGCCGTCGTCCTGCAGCACGTCCCGGTAGTCGAGATCGAGTCCGTGACGTTCGGCGACACCGCCGGCGGCAACGGTGACGGCCTGATCGACCCGGGCGAGACGATCGCGGTGACGCTGGATCTGGTCAACTCGGGCTTCTCCCCCACAGGCTCGAACATCACCGCCACCATCGCCGCGGGCGGGGCCAGCACGGCCAACTTCGCCATCAACACCGCCACGACCACCTACGACGGCGGCGCTCCGATCGATGCCCAGGTCGTCGCGTCACCCGACCAGGACCTGGAGCTGGTGGTGACCCCGGGCTCCGTCGCCGGCGACACCCTCGTCCTCGACGTCCTGGTGACCGACGACGACGGCAACAGCTGGCTCCTCGAGACCCCCACCCAGGTGCTCTCGCTGCGACAGATCTACGACGATCCCGACGACTTCTCCGCGGCCTTCGACATCGCCGAGGTCTACTGGTACCTCGACGGCCAGGAGCTGGTCTTCCTGCTCAACAGCCACTCCCAGCACGACGCCGACCAGGAGGTCGATCTCTTCATCGACACGAACCTCGACGGGGACAGCGACCACGCGTACTCCACCTACGACGGCTACGGCTACGGTGGCGGGGTCTGGATCTACAACGGGGGCTGGAACTTCGTACAGTCCGCCACCCAGTTCGAGTACGCCTACGGTTCCTCCCACCTGCTCATCGCCGCGCCCATGGTCCTGCTGGGCAACCCGGAAGTGATCCGGGCCTACGCCATCTCCTGGAACACCAGCCAATCCGCCTATGACACGGCTCCAGACGATTCGGGCGACTGGTACGACTGGGCCGAGATCGTGCTGGTGTCCGACCCGGAGATCGAGCTCGTGGACGTCGTCTACACCGAGGCCTCGGGCAACGGCGACGACTTCATCGATCCGGGCGAGCAGTGGCGCGCCGAGTTCGAGATCACCAACGTGGGCTACGGCGACTCCTCCGTGACCGAGGGGATCCTGGTGACCCACGATCCCGACGTCACCGTGCTCAACGGCAACGTCAGCTTCGGTACGGTCCCGGTGGGTGGCACCTCGGTGGGTTCACCCCGCGCCGTGATCGAGATCGATCCGGGCGCCTCGGCCTCGGACACCCTGCCCATGGTCCTGCAGGTCGATGCCGACGGCATGGCCTTCGACCTCGACGTCACCGTCCCCGTGGGCATCCAGCCCAGCGACACCTGCGCGAACGCCCCGATCGTCCCCGCCGGCATGATCCTGTACGGCGACAGCAGCTACATGACCGACGACTACGACGATCCCTCCTCCTGCGGCGTGTTCAACGCCAACAGCCTCGACGGGTGCTTCGCGGTCTATCTCAACGCCGGCCAGACCTTCGAGGCCATCTTCCAGTACTCGTCCGGAGGACCCGACGCCATCCTCTACATCAGCGACGATCCCTACGCCCCGGACGCCAACTGCCTCGCCGCCGAGGACACGTTCAACAACGAGCTCGAGATGATCGACTTCACGCCCTTTGCTGCGGGGCTGTACTACTTCGTCTTCGACGGCCGCGGGCCCGACCAGGGTTGGCCGTGGGACGTGGTGTTCATCCTGTGAGCCGGCGATGGGGTCGCGACGATCCCCGTTGAAGATTCCCGCGACACCCCGACACCCAGTCTCGTAGGGCACACCATCCCTGACTGGAGGTCACATGAGGGGGGCTACCTTCTTCACGCTGTTCCTGTTCCTGTCCGCCTTCGTTGCGACGAGCTGCCAGGACTACGTCTTCACACCCGATCCGGACAACAACGATCCCACCCAGATCGACGCGCGAATCGATGTGACACCCTCGGTGCTGGACTTCCAGCAGCTCGGCGCCGGCGGATCGCTGACCATGGAGGTGATCGTCTCCTCGGTGGGGACGGACACGCTGTACCTCGAGGACCTGTTCGTGGAGGGGCCGGCGAGCTTCTCGGTTCAGACAGCCGACGTGGCCCGCATCCTGGCTCCCGGTACCACCGCTGTCGTACCGGTGACGTACTCGCCGATGACCGACGAGAACGCCGCGGGCCTGCTCCATGTGCTGAGCAACGACCGGGACACCCCCGACGCCCTGGTGAACCTCCAGGGCATCGGCCTCGCACCGCGCATCCAGCTGGACCCGGCCGCCTGGGATTTCGGCGAGCACGAGATCGGCTGTGACCTGGAGCAGACCATCACCATCCGCAACGTGGGATCGGCGCCGCTGGAGCTCGAGGAGATCGTGTTCGCCCCCACCAGCGACGAGCTGGTGATGGGCTGCTACATCGGCCCGGGCACCCTGCTCGATCCCGGCGGCATGGAGATCGTGACGGTGTACTACACGCCCACCGACGAGCTGCCGGACACGGGATACCTGCACGTGTACAGCAACGATCCGGCCCAGCCCGACGCCCTGGCGACCCAGTACGGCGCGGCCTACCTCGCCGCGGAGGTCGTGGACGAGTTCGCGCAGGAGGGCAACAACTGGACCGACATCCTGTGGGTGGTGGACAACTCGGGCTCCATGTCCGGGGAGCAGACCTCCCTGGCCCTCAACTTCAGCTCGTTCCTGTCCATCATCGAGGTCCTCGACATCGACTACCACATCGCCGTCGTGACCACGGACATGAGCTCGTTCCAGGGGCCAGTGCCCGTGATGACCCCATCCACTCCGGACGTCGCCGCGGCCTTCGCGGACGCCGTGATGGTGGGGGTCAACGGCTCGGGCAACGAGAAGGGGCTGCAGTACGGTACCGCGGCCCTCACCCCCCCGCTCGCCATCCCGGGCGGTCCCAACGACGGCTTCCTGCGCGAGGAGGCCGGGCTCCGCGTGATCTTCGTGTCGGACGAGGACGACCAGTCCTCGGACACGGTCCAGGCCTACGTGAACCTGCTCCAGGATCTCAAGGTCAACCCGGACCACGTGATCCTGTCCGGCATCACCGGCCAGCTCACGGGCTGCAACGGCGCGGGCGGCACCGCCGGCGCAGCTCCCCGCTACGAGCAGGCCGTGGCCCTGAGCGGGGGCATCTCCGAGTCCATCTGCATGCCCAGCTGGGTCAACGCCCTGTCCAACCTGGCGTGGCTCTCGATGAGCTGGCAGGACACCTTCCAGTTGAGCCAGGATCCGGTGATCGAGACCATCGAGGTCGAGCTGAACCACGTGCCGGTGTACGTGGGCTGGGACTACGACGAGGTGCTCGGCGCGGTGGTCTTCCAGCCCGACTACGTGCCGGACACGGGCGACCTGATCTCGATTCGCTACAACCTGCTGGGGGACTGCGCGGGCTGATCCGTCAGACCCACCCGGTATCCGACGTGGGGGGATGACCGCGTACCTGTTCGGACGCGAGATCGAGCTGCAGCTTCAGCTCCTCCTTGCCGAGATAGAGCTCGCCCACGGCGTCGTGGCTCATGAACAGGCGCCACAGGGCAGGGATCGCGGAGCGATGCCGCGCGCGGTCGAGGATCTTCGTGATCTGCTGGAGCAGGTCCCGCCCGTCGCCGTCCTCGTCCGGCTCGAGGTCGCCCGATTCGCACAGCGCGAGCAGAAACGTCTCGGCGACATCTGCGGCGTCCTGACTGCTACCGTCTTCGCCGCTGCTCTCGCCCCACTGGTACAGGCCGCCGCCGTCCCTGGGCAGCCACCGCATGCTCGCCTGGGGATCGAACAGCCCCAGGTGGTGGTGCCCCGCCAGCTCGAACGCCGTGTGGAAGGTCTCCGTGGCCAGCTCCCGACCGAACGTCGCGTACACCATCTCCCGCGTCGCTTGCGCGTGGAACGGCCCGCCACGGTCCTCCATGTCGCGGCGCCAGGCCCGCAGGGCGGGCCGCGCGTCGCCGGGCGGCGACGACATCTGTTGCCGATACCACTGGAGGAAGCCCGCCTCGTCCTGCGGGGCGGAGTCTGCGTTGAAGACGACCAGATCGAAGCTCATGCCAACAGTTCTCCGGTGCCGATGGCTGGAGTATAACGCGGCGGACGCTTCTCGAACGCCACGAGCGAGCCGGGGGCCCGGTTCCTGGCGTAGAATGGGTTCGCTCGTCAAGGGGGCGTGCACCCATCCACCAAGGGGGATCAAGATGATGAAGCAGACCTACGTGATGTGGGCGAAGTGCGGCAGGTACTCGCTGGCCACGATGACGATCCTGGCCGCGCTGCTCGCGGGCTGTCCGGACGACGCGGGGGACGACGACACCGGCGCAGGCGACGACGACGCCACAGCGGACGACGACGACGACGCGGACGATGACGACGCGACCGCAGGCGACGACGATTCGTCCGCAGGTGACGACGACGACACGGGCCCCGGCCCCGAGGAGTACTTCTCCCTGGACTCGTGCTACTACGGCGACGCCCACGTCCACACGGCGTTCTCCAAGGACGCCTTCATGGCCCACACCTTCCTGTACGTCGGGCCCCTGTCCAAGTACGGCGACGTGGTGCGCGATCCCTGGTACGCGTACGACTACGCCATGGACGTCACCGAGCTGGACTGGGTGGCCATCAACGACCACGCCGAGGCCCAGCCCAACTCCCATCTGCTGTACCCGACGGGTTGGGGTGATTTCGGGCCCCTGGAGCTGCCCGACACCTGGAACCTGTACCTCGAGCAGACCCGCCTCTACCCGCGCTCGTGCGACGTCACCGGCGGCGCCGAGCCGTGCCTGCTGATCTTCCCGGGCTTCGAGTTCACCGGCGAGAGCTACGGCCACAAGAACGTGCTGTGGAAGAACCTCGACTACGTGCCCGACACCAACTACCCCGCCTGGATCCAGGAGGACGGCTGGGACTGGGAGGCCCTCCTCGAAGGGGGCGTCGATGCCTGGCTCGGTGGCGTCGAGGACGACAACACCCCCGAGGACCTGTGGGCGTGGTGCGTCGATCAGGCCGACCAGCTGGCGACGGACAACCCCGGCATGGAAGATCAGATCGACTTCCTGACCATGATCCACACCCCGGCCGAGGCGCCGATCCACCAGACCGACTGGGGCCACCTCAACGTCGACTACATGCCGCTGGTCGAGGTCTTCTCCAAGCACGGCAACTCCCTGGGCCTCCAGGAGGTCTACGAGTTCGTGCCCGACCAGGACCCCACGCTGACCTACCTGACCAAGCTCCAGGAGTGGACCACCACCGGCGATCCGAACCTGGAACTGGGCGCCATCGGCGCCACCGACACCCACACCGCCAAGCCGGGCAACGACACCATCGATCCCGAGAACGTCGAGTACGTCGCCCAGCAGATGGACTACGGCGGCGGCGTCGGCGCTGTGGTGTCCCTGAGCAAGGAGCGCGACGACATCTGGGAGGCCTTCCAGGCGAAGAGGACGTTTGCCACCACCGGCCCCAAGATCCGCGTGATCTTCCGCGCTCGTACTGCCGACCGCATCGCCTGGATGGGCGAGACCGTGGACCCCGACGGCAGCCTCGACTGGGACCTCGTCGTCTCCGCTCGAACCGATCCCGCCCCGGTCAGCGACGCCGTGTCCGCGCTGTCCCGCATCGAGATCTGGCAAGACGGTGAGGCCGGCATCCCGATGTGCACCCTCGACGTGGGCGGAATGGAGGAGGCCGAGGGCAGCTGCCTGCTCTCCCTCGATCCAGCGCAGCGCACCTCGGTGATGGCCACCGTGATCCTCGAGAACAGCGAACGCGCCTGGACCTCGCCTATCTTCTTCGAGTAATCGGACCGGCCGCGGACGTCACGACGATGGAATCGGTGCCGACGACCTCGCCTCACAGGTCGGTGGCGACGAGGATCACGTCGTTCGGGCCGTCCTCGAGGGGCACTATCACCTGCCAGGTCAGGTCGTCGACCCAGGTCACGTCCAGGTAGGCGCCGTCGAAGGAGATCTGGCGGACGTCGATCCAGGCCTCTCCCTCCAGCGAGACCTCCGCGGTCTCGACCGAGAAGTCCGCGCCCCCTCCTGTGGTGATGTGGAACTCCAGCGGCGGATAGACCGTGGCCACCGCGTCGGGCGACCCGTACATCGCCCAGTCCGCCCGATCGGCGATGAACTGGCAGTTGTTCTCGAAGTCCTGGTCCGGCAACAGCTCGCCGAGCTGGTCGCACCAGGGAGCCAGGTACTCCGGGTTGTACGCCCGGTCGATGATGTCCTGCAGGTGTCCGTAGTAGGACCTGAGGTGGACGGGGTCCTCGAGCAGGCGCGCCAGATCGCCGTTGCCCACCACCGCCATCGTGGAGCTGCCGAAGTAGTCCAGGTCGTGGGGGAAGTACAGCGCCAGCTGGTCCTCGGGCCGGATGTAGAACTGCGCGTTGTGCTGGCTCCCGTCTCCACCGTACTGGTCCACCGCGCCGGCCAGCGTGGCCAGGGCGAAGGCGCGCAGCCACTGGTCCACGTCGATGACCGCGCCGGCCTGTTCCAGGAAATCCGGCCCCGAGAGCGCAAAGGCCTGGCACAGCTCGACGAGGACGTCGTAGTCGTCCTCGCGCCGGTTGTTCTTGGCCAGGAAGTTCCAGCGATAGGCTTCCTTGTCGTCGCCCAGATCGGTGAGCGGCGTGCCGACCACGCTGTCGGGCTGGGGCAGCTTCGAGCCCGTCGCGGTCCCGTCGTCGGTCGTCGTCGGATAGTAGACGAGCTCGTACTCGTACAGCCCGCCGCCGTCCCCGTCGGTGAACTGGGACGCGAGCATCAGGTCGCTGAAGCGGTCGAGCTGCAGCTCCGCCGGGCCGTCGTACTGGGACCGCGGCGCCAGGAGATGGATGAGGTCGTTGTACTCCCCCGAGACCGAGCCGGCGCGGGTCATCACCAGGTTCAGCAGCACCTCGCGCTGGCCGAAACCCACGCCCTCGGATCGGTCGATGAGCACGCTGGAGTGGCTGCCACGGAAGGGCTGCTCGGCCTGGAACTCGACGCCGTACCCCAGGCGAGGCTCCTGGGGCCGGCCCCGCTCGCTGCCCTTGATCCGCACGCCCACGTCGTAGAAGACCTCCGTCTCCTCGTAGACCACCGTGGCCCCGACCCGGTCGTTGCTCATCAGGTTCACGTCCTCGTGCAGCCAGTCCGAGTCGGCCTGGGTCATGAGGATGCGGAAGTCGTGCAGGCCGGTGGTCGATCCCTGGCCGTCGTCGAACCCGATCAGGGCCCGGGAACCGGGTCCGGCCGCGGGGAAGGTGGTCAGGGCCCCGAGGACGTCCTCGGCCTCGACGTAGATCTGCACGACCGCCCCGGCCTCCTCGCCCGCGAGCTCGGCCTCCCAGCGGCCCGGTTCTCCCTCGGCCATGGCCTGGTCCTGGAACGCCGCCCCATCGACCGAGGACCACAGCGTCACCTGCTCCACACCGTCGGGATCGTCCACCGAGACGGAGACGAGCACGCCTTGGTGAGGCGCTGGCACGGCCGCGTCCTGGCGAACGTCGGCAAACGTCGGGCCCAGGTTGTCCGCCGAGGCCGAGTTGCGCGCTCCCGGGGTCCCCGACAGGTCGGGCTGCGCCACCAGCGTCGTCCGCGGCAGGCGGTTGAAGTAGAGCCGGGTGTTGAGCTGGTTGCTGCCCGAGATCCACCGGGCCAGGAAGGAGATCTCGTACTCCCCGGGCCCGATGGGCTCCAGCAGGGTGGTCTCTGCGTGGTTGTGCATGTGTCCGGTGGGCCCCGTGGCCACCAGCCGCAGCACCGGGTTCGAGGGGGAGTCGGGATCGGCCACGATCTCGCCGTGGCGGTGGTTCCCCAGCAGGCGCCAGTGTTCGTCGTCGGCGTCGAAGGTCCCGTTGCGGAGCAGATCGACCGGGGTCGTGTCCGGATCCCGGATCACGCGCAGGTCGTCGATCAGCACCTCGCCGGCGGCGAGCAGCCCCACCACGAGCTCCTCCCACACGCCGTCGGGGCCCACGGCGCTGGGTTCCGCCACACCGCGATAGCTGTACGAGATCCACTCCGAACGCAGGCCCTCGTCGCTCGCGGCCCACGCTTCGGCAGCGGCGTTGTCGGCCCAGGGATCACGCAGCTCCAGGCTCGATCCCCCGCCGTCGGCCGCGGCCGGCCAGCGCCCGCCGTCGAAGTACCGGACCTCGTCCGCCGGGTTGCCGGCCGCGTCGAGCAACAGGATCCGGTCGCTGTGATTGTCCAGCCGACCCGTGAAGTCGCCCACCACGGTGATGTCCGGATGGTCCGCCTGCAGGGCCTCCGCGTCGCGCGCGACCACGAGGTACGCATCCGGCGCAAGGACCGTGCCCGTGGGGAACAGGTAGGTCACGGCGTCGACGATCTGCCAGCCGCCGAGATCCACCTCCTCGGTGCCCCGGTTGTACAGCTCGAGCCACTCCTCGGACCGCGCCACCACAGGCTCGCCCTCCTGGGACAGGGGCGCGCGGTGGTACTGGATCTCGTGGATCACCACGTCCTCGGTCGCGTCGATGACGTTCGGCTCACCCGGGGTGGCTTCCCGTGGAGAGCGCCAGGGGCCACCCTCACCGGCGCGGCCACGGAGCCCCTCGCCCACCCTCACCGCGTCGAGCAGGGCGCCGCGGTCGGCCGCGTACAGGAACACCACGTCGCCGGCGTCGACCGAGAAGCCGACGTCGTCCAGCGCCAGGATCTCATCGGGCCCGATCTCTACGGCCGGGAGCACGAACTCGTCGTCGGCCGCGGTCAGCACGAGACCGCCCGTGTCCTGCGCACCCGGGCTCACCGAGAGCAACTCGATCCACCACGGCGAGTCTGCCGAGGGGGCGACCTCGTTGAGCACGATCGTGGGTTCGACGATCCCGGGCCAGATCTCGGCGGTCAACGCGCACCCGAAGGTCATGTCCGGGTCGTCGGGCTGGGCCTGGTGGACCTCGACCGCCAGCACGTTGAGCCCCACCACCAGGGCCCCGGCAGAGATGTCGGCGTACACATCCGAGGGTCCCGCGACCGGGGCCGCGGCCAGGGTCGCGGCGTCCACCGGCCCGTTCGGCATGTTCTGCCTCAGCACCTCCACGCCGTTGAGGTAGAACACCGCGCCGTCATCGACGAGACAGTCGAGGACCAGCTCGGTCGACGCGGGCTCGCCGGCGAACGAGAAGGGTACGCGGAAGGTGGTTGTGGTGGGGATTGCGGGCAGCTCCGTGGTCCCGCCCGGCGCGTTCAGCGGCCCCAGGGACCTGAAGAGCGCGTAGGTGTTCTCGGAGTTGGTCACCGAGTCCGAGTCGAAGGTGTCGGCCCAGACGTACGCCGCCTCGTCGCTGAACCAGCCGCCCACGCTCCAGCCCCAGGGCTCCGACGTGCGGTGGGTCTCGACCGCCGGGAGGTCCCAGGCCCCTGCGGTCTCGGCGTCCTCGACCAGCCACGTGATCGCGTCCTCGCTCGGCGGTGGATTGGGGGGGACGGCGCCCGGGCAGTCGTCCAGCGGCCCGAGGACCCACTCGAAGGACGACGCGGCCGTACCCACGACGTCATCGGGCAGCTCGACCTCGGCGATGGTCATCTGCGGGCTGGTGGAGTCCCCGGACGCCTCCCACGCGGCGAGGTACAGGTGGTCCTGGGGAGTCACGGTGAGGTCGAAGCCCTCCACCGTCGTCCAGCTGCCGTCGGAGTCCTGGCCGACGAAGCGCAGATCGCTGCCGTCGGCGCGCCCCAGATAGAGCGCGAAGTAGTTGTCCGCCGTGACCCAGGCGGTCGCCTCGACGTCCTCGTGAGCCCCGCCGGCGAAGAAGACGGCCTGATCGCTGTCCCACCCGCTGTCGTCGTGGTCCGCCGCAGCCCAGTCGGGGGCGGGGTAGTCCCCCGAGATGTCGTAGCTCCAGGTGGCCTCCATCGCCACGAGTTCCAAGGTGGCCGGGGGCTCCAGGGGGTCGAGCAGGTTGGACTGGCCCGGCGTCCCGCCGAGCTCGGCGCTGGCCGTCCAGTTCTCCGCGTGGTCGCTGGCCGCGTCGAGATCGATCTTGGCCAGGGAGAGCCCCGAGCCGTCCGCCTCGACAGGCCAGGGATCGTCGTCACCGTACTCCACCGTGTCGATCAGACGCCCGCTGTTGCTGCGCAGGTCGATCCGCTCGCCGCCGTTGGAGAGCCTGCCGTCGTACGGCCCCAGCGCGTCGGCGAACCCGGTCTCGTCCTCCAGCAGCGCCGGATCCGCCGCCACCACGAGGAATCCACCGGCGGGCATGACGGTCCCCTCGGCGAAGGCAAAGGCCACGCTCCCATCGAGCGACCAGCCCGACAGGTCCATGTCCAGGACCATGGGGTTGTACAGCTCGATCCACTCCAGGTCCCCGTCCGAAGACGGGTGATAGAGGATCTCGTCGAAGGTGATCGAGCCCGGCGCGGACGTCTCCTGGCGTAGCCAGGGATCGGTCCCCGACGGGACCTCCTCGGAGTCGTCGTCGGTCTGGTGGCTGTCGTCGTCCCCGCACGTGGGATCGCAGGTGTCGTCGTCACCGACCAGGGTGCCCTGCTCGTCGGAGCAGCCGGCAGGGAAGCTCCCCAGGACGACCGCGGCGACCGCCAACCACACGGCGCCGAGGCCCGGCCCAGGGCCGGCCTCGCGCAGGAATCGGGCGACGGAGGTCCGCAGCACGGCCTCGTCTTCGACGAGCGGGACTCGCATGCTCCAAGCATAGCCCAGGGGGCGGTCCACTTTTCTCGGAGGGTCTCAGGTTCCCTCGAGGAACGCGCGAACCTCGAGGTCCCGCTCCTGGACGCCCTCGACCAGCTCGTCGAGGGCTCCTGCGAACTGGTCGGCGTCGGTGAGCGCGTACTCGGGGAGCTCTCCGTCCTCCCCTATCACGTGGGGATGGATCAGATCGTGGCCGGCCTCGAGGCGCGCGCGCGTACCATCCACATCGACCGCCCCGTCGATCACGCGCGCCACATGGGCCAGGTACTGCTCGCGGTAGATGGGATCGTCCATCAGGAACCGGATCAGGGGCCAGCTGTCGCTCACCTCGTCGAGGCCGAGCGAGAGGACGGGCATCAACACACCTTCGGACTTGAACGACTCGTTGAAGTCCCAGGCGATCCAGGACACGCGTCCTCCGTCGAGGGGATCCGAGTACAGATAGTAGTTCTGCGGTGTGTTCCCGTACGAGTCCCAGTTCTGGATCACCGTGTTGGTGGCGAGCCAGCCCAGGAAGCCGTCGACATCGAACGTCTCCTCCAGGTCGGCGCGCCAGACCTCGGGCTCTTCCCGCGAGGCGTGCAGCGCGTCGAACATCCGCTGCAGCTCGTCGAAGTCGTCGTCGGACTCGTGGGTCTTCTGCTCGAACGCCTCGGTGTCGAAGACAGCCCAGGTCGCACCATCGCCGCTGGCCTTGTACAGGTTGCCGTCCGCCGAGCCGTACTGCTCTTCGAGCATCGGGTGGTGGGGGACCTCGGTGGCCGTGTACAGCCCGAAGTAGACCGGTCCGTCGCCGTAGTCGACGTGGACCGCGTAGAACGCGGTGATGGGTGACGGCACCCCTGCCTCGCGGAGGATGTCCGCGGCCACCTTCTGGCGCAGGTAGGACGCGTCGTTGAAGTTGCTGGCCAGCGACAGCCACTTGAAGCCGAAGAACCGCTGATCGTCGATCTCGGGGTAGTCGTCCTCGAACTCGTCGAAATCCAGCCGCAGCGGCAGCTTGGGCGATCCCATCCACCACGCGTAGGCCAGGGTCGAGTTGCCCTTGTAGCGCACGCCCACGTGCTCCCACGTCTTTCCCTGGAAGGCGACCTCGCACGGCACGTACAGGGGCTTGCCGGGCACCAGCTCGATGTTGCCGTCGAACTCGGGGACCCCCTCGAGCATCTCCTCGGAGAAGCACGCGAGGTCGCTGCCCATGATCGACACGCACGTCCCGACGATGACGCCCCCGTACGCCTCGCATTCGTCGCCCTCTTCCAGGTCCACGCAGGCGTCGAAGAACGCGTCGGGGATCTCCTGCTCGCCATCGGCCATGGTGCCGGGCTCCCCGATCATCTCGGTGAGGTCGGCCTGCATCGCCTGCCAGTCGTCCGCCGCGATCGTGATGTCGATGCGGTTGACCGCGTCCTGGGGGAAGACCGTGTCGTAGTCGGGAACGGCGTCCTTTCCGTGGGTCGGATCGGTCCAGCCGTCGGGCCGATCGTCGGCGGCAGCGGGTTCGTCATCGGGTTCGGGTTCTACCGGGAGCTCCGCACACGAGACCGTCATGGCGAGCGCGACGGCGGACATCGAAGTGAACCGGGGCCAGGAGAGGAGAGGGAATCGAGTGAACATCGTGGACCTCCAATGGGACCAGGCTGACACCCCCGTGTGCACGGTTTGTGCGGCCGAGGTGCCGGAGTGTGCGGGGCCTGCCGGCGCGCGGGGAGCGGGGCCCGCACAACTCCGCTCACGGCCCGCACATTTCCACGACATTCGCGGTCCATCGTGAAGGTGACAGCGGAGGCGCACACCGGACGTGCCCTCCTGACGAGGACGGACGAATCGAAAGGATGTCCATCATGTTCCCCATCCACTCCAATCCCGAGACCCGATCGAACCAGACCCGTGCATCCCTTGCGCGGCTCGTATTCCTCGTGGGGGTGCTCGCAGCCATCCCCGGGTGTGCCGACAGGGTTGGCCCGGGCGGCGACGGTCCCTTCCCGGGTCGCCCCGTGGGGTGGGTGGACATGGCCGAGGCGCAGATCGGTGGCGGGTTCATGAACGTGGCGTCCGCTGCCTACTGGCTCGAGTCCGAGTCCGGCGTGGTGTGCGGCATGGAGGTCCAGGAGTTTGCCGACGGCGAGTGCACGATCACCTCTGTCGAGGCTCCCACGTGCGACACGGCCTGCGGTGCCGAGGAGGTCTGCTTGTGGGCGCCCGACTGTGGCGGTGGCGAATGCGTGCCGGCGGCCGGCCTCCCGGGTCCGCCGATCCCGGGGGAGATCACGATCACGGGGGGGTCCCGGTACTCCACGGTGACCGGCACGTTCGACGAGGAGAGCGTGGCCTACGTGTTCGACGTCCCGTCGGGCGACTGGTGGGACGACGGCGACATCCTCACCGTGTCCGCGCCCGGAGACGTGGTCCCCGGCTTCTCCGTCCAGATGACCGCGCCGGCGCCGCCCGAGGTGCTCACGGACACCGAGGCCTGGACCCCCGAGACGTTCAGCGGTGACGCCGAGGTGACCGTGGACTGGGTCGCAGGGGACGGCGCGCTCGCCACCACGATCGTGGTGATCACCGGCGAGTCGATGCTGCTGTGCATCACCGACGACGACGGCAGCTTCGACATCCCCGCCGACGGGATCGCCGCCCTGGGCAGCTCGCCGCCGGTGTGGATCGTCTCGATCGACTACACCGAGGTCGCCGTGGCCAACGAGGGGCAGCCTGGCGAGACCCTGATCAGCACGGGCACCAGCGGCGGCTCGGCATTCATCATCAACCCCTGACCCGGCGGTCCCAGCCGGCCGGGTCTTTCGATATGCTTGTGCCGTGGACGGCACGACCGACGATCCGATGGGCGGCGCGACCGACAGCACGATCCGCGTGCTGCTGGTGGAGAACGACGCGCGGCTGGCACGCCTCACCGCCCAGTACCTGGAGATCCGCGGACTGCTCGTCACGGTGGCGAACAGCGGCCCGGCCGGGCTGGCGGAGCTGAAGCGAGGGAGCTTCGACGTGGTGCTGCTCGATCTGCTGCTGCCGGGCCGCAACGGCCTCGAGATCTGTCGCGACATCCGCCAGCGCTCGGACGTCCCCATCCTCATGGTGACCGCGCTGGGTGACGAGGTGGACCGCGTGGTCGGGTTCGAGGCCGGGGCGGACGACTACCTGTGCAAGCCCTTCTCGTCCCCTGAGCTGCTGGCCCGCATCCGCGCCCACGTCCGCCGCGCCCGCGGGCAGCTCGGCCCCTCCGACCGGGTCCTCCAGATCGGGCGCCTCACCGTCCACCCCGGCTCCTTCAAGGCCTCCCTGGACGGCCGCGAGCTCGGATTGACCGCGGTCGAGTTCGCGATCCTGCGCGTGCTCGCCGAGCGCGCGGGCCGCCCCATCAGCCGCGACCAGCTGCTGGACCTGGCCAAGGGCGACGAGGGCGATGCCTTCGACCGGTCCATCGACGGGCACGTCTCCCGGCTCCGCCGCAAGCTCGGCGACGATCCGCGCCGCCCGCAGATGATCAAGACGATCCGCGGCGTCGGCTACATGCTCGCCGACCCGGAGCAGCCGTGAGAGGTCGAGGCGCTTGACTGCACGCATCTACCTGCTCGCCGTGCTGACGATCATCACGGCCGCCGTGACCGTCGCGGGCATCCTCACCCTGCTCGACCGGCCCGTGGTCCTGCCGCCCTTTGGGCGATTCCTCGTCGCCGAGGTGGTGATCCATCGCGACGATCCCGAGGCCATGCAGCGCATCCAGGCCCTGCTGCAGGCCCACGCCGACGCCGAGTTCACCGTCCACGACGGACAGGACCGCCTGCTGGTGTCCAGCGTCGATCCCCCCCTCGCCCCGGTCCCCGCGAGCGAGCGCGCCAGGATGCTCGAGGAGGTGGAGTTCGTCCGGGGACGCCCCGCCCGCGCCGTCGTCACCGTGGTGGAGGACGGCGCCATCGTCGGCTACGGTCAGTTCTCGCTGTCCACCCTCCTGCCCTACGCCGGGCACCTCGCGCTCCCGCTGGGCCTGTTCCTCGCCTTGCTGGCGATCACGTCGGCGCTGCTCGCCCGCTCCCTCGCGCGGCCGATCACCCACCTCACGCGGACGGCCCGCGCGTTCGGTTCCGGGGACCACGAGGTCCGCGCCCGCCTCGACCGCGGGGACGAGATCGGGCAGCTGGCGGCCACCTTCGACGAGATGGCCGACCGGATCACCGCGCTGATGCGAGCCCAGCAGGAGCTGCTCGCCAACGTCTCCCACGAGCTTCGCACCCCCATCGCCCGCATCCGCGTCGCCCTCGACATCGCCGCCCTGGGCGACGCCGACCAGGCGCGTGAGCAGCTGCCGGAGATCGAGCAGGATCTGGCGGAGCTGGAGCGCCTCGTCGGAGACGTCCTCGTCACGGCGCGCCTGAGCCTCGACGGAGGCGCCATGGACCCTGCTCAGCTGCCCATGAGACCCGAATCCGTGCCAGCGGACCAGATCGTCGCCGCCGCAGCCGAGCGGTTCGGCCGGCGGCACGCCACCGACCGGCTCGTCCTCGACGTCAGATCCCCGCTGCCCACCGTCGAGGCCGACCCGATGCTGTTGCGCCGCGTGATCGACAACCTCCTCGACAACGCTGTCCGCGCGTCGGAGGCGTCCGAGCCGGTCACCTTGCGCGCGGCCTGGCAACGGGACCTCCTCACCATCGAGGTCCAGGACACGGGGATCGGCATCTGCGAGGAGGATCTGGTCCGGGTCTTCCGTCCGTTCTTCCGGGCCGACCAGAGCCGGACCCGCGACACCGGAGGCGTCGGCCTGGGCCTGGCCCTCTCCCGCCGCATCGTGGAGGCCCACGGCGGCGCGATCTCCCTGCACAGCGAGCCGGGCCAGGGGACGACGGCCCGGTTCACGATTCCCGTGGAGGCCGAGGCGCCGAAGACGGAGGGTGTCGAGTAGATCGGGGACGAGCGCCCCGCCGGGCGGGGACCCCTATCGCTCCTCCTCCTCCTCGACGGGCTGCGTGTCGATGGGAGCCACCTGCCGGCCCACGGTGGTGGCCAGCTGCATCCGGGCGCCCTCCTCGTCCGGCGGATCGAGGCGTGGCTGCCACCACAGCCGGGCCGACTCCTGGTCCCATGGGGCGCCGACGTCCACCGCGGACAGGCGCGTGGCCAGCTCCACGGCGGTCGCGGGCCGCTGCTGCGGGTCCTTGCTCAGGCACTGGAGGATCAGGGCCTCGAGGCCATCGGGGATGGCCTGCGCAGCGTGGTCGGAGAGCGCCGGCGGCGCCGTGTTGAGGTGGCTGGCCGCCATCATCATCGGGTTGCTGGCCTCGAACACGAGGCGTCCGGTCAACAGCCACCAGGCCAGACACCCCACGGCGTAGAGATCGGTCCGGCCGTCGATCGTGACGGATCCCTGGAGGATCTCGGGCGGCAGGAAGGCCGGAGTGCCCCGGATCACGCCTTCCGTGGTCAGGTCGCCCGACTGATCGACAAAATCGGAGCCCGCCTTCACCAGCCCGAAGTCGAGCACCTTGACCACGTCGATACGGAGCCCCTTGCGGCACAGGTAGACGTTGGAAGGTTTGATGTCGCGGTGGACCAGCCCCCTCGCGTGGGCCTCGGCCAGGGACTCGCAGATCTGCGCCAGGCAGTGGACGGTGCGGGCCGGCGTCATCGGCCCGAACTTGCGGACGTGCTCGTCCAGGTCCATGCCGTCGAGCAACTCCATGACGTAGTAGAACGTGCCGTCATCGGCGACGCCGAAGTCGTACAGCTCGATGGTGTGCTCCGACTGGAGCAACGCCGTGGCCTGGGCCTCGCGCTGGAAGCGGAGCTCGAGGTTGTCCTGGGATCCCGGCCTGGCCAGGACGTCCGGTTGAATCAGCTTCAGCGCTGCGGGCCGCGCGAGCCTCTCGTGCTCCGCGCGCCAGACCTCACCCATCCCCCCCTTGCCCAGCCGCTCGACGAGCTTGTAGCTGCCCATCTGCCGGGCGTCGTGGACCTGACTGCCGAGCCGGAAGGTGATGCTCGCGGCCACGACCGCAGTCACCACGGCCAGCGCGGTGGGCCCGAACTGCGCGAGCAACGAGAGCCCCTCGGGCCACGCGTCCCCCCTCAGCACGAGCATCACTCCCAGGGCCAGCGGGTCCATCAGCGCAGCCACCGACGACACGACCAGCGTCCGGATCGGCGTTCCGGGGACGAACACGGCGAAGATGATGATCCACACGGCCACACCCGACCAGCTGATCGAGTCCAGGACATCGAGGCAAGGCGCGCCGTACTCACAGACCCCGATCGCCGCGGCCATGAGGACCAGGTATGGAAGGGACAGCGCCGTGATCAGGTGGGGCTGGTCCCGTTTCCAGCGCGACACACCATAGATCGCCACCGACAACATCAGAGCGACACCGACGGCCACCAGGATCGGCACGATCTCGCCGACGCCCGTCTGCTTCACGTCCTCGGCCATGGTCAGGCCGTTGAGCCCACAGAAGATCAGCAGCGTGGCCACGGTGATCAGGCCGAGCTTCCCGACCCGATTCGCCGCGCTGTCACGCAGCTCTGGCGGCAGGCCCCGGCGCAGCGACCAGCTCCAGTCCGCCACCGCCGTGTCGCGAGCATGGGCGAGCAGCCGACGGACGGCCTCTGGAGGTCCGGATGGAGCGTGCGCGGTCAACAATGCACCCCTCGACGCACCCATCCTATCGAATCCGCCGGGGCGTCACGAGCGAGATGGGAATGCCGGGCGAGATGTCGGCGGGCCGCGCGATAGAGGAGCACCTGAGCGGGAGCCGGCCAGACGACCGTGCAATTCGGGAATCAGATTCCCCTTTTGCTTGATCCGGCGCAGGCGTCTCCGTAGCATCTCGACATGAGCGGACTCGTCTATGTCGATCGCACCCTCTCCTCCGTCCTGATCCGCGCTGCAGACCAGTTCTCGTCCATCGTGCTCACCGGCCCCCGCCAGTCCGGAAAGACCACGCTGGTCAGGCATGTCTTCGGCAAGACCCACACGTACTGCACCCTCGACGATCCGCTGGTCAGGGATCAGGCTCGCGAGGATCCCAACCTCCTGCTGGAACGATTCCCGCCGCCGGTCATCCTCGATGAGATCCAGTACGCGCCCGACCTTCTCTCCACGGTCAAGCTCGACATCGATACGCACCGAGCCCAGCCAGGGCGATTCGTGATCACGGGCTCACAGGCGTTTTCTCGCATGCAAGGCGTGACGGAGTCGCTGGCTGGTAGAGCGGCCGTGCTCGCCCTCCACTCGTTCTCGCAGCGCGAGGTCCACGAGACAGGCCGCGACGATGGCGAATTGGACTGGCGAGACCAGCTGACCAAGGGAGAGTCACTCGGCTTGGAGGAGCCCTCGGTGGCCCGGTTCCTCTGGCGAGGTGGGTATCCGGAGCCCGCGTTGCAGGACATGGACGTGCGCCTCTGGCACGGCTCGTACATGAGCACATACCTGGAGCGCGACGTGCGCACCCTCCGCGCGGTCAGCGATCTCGACGACTTTCGCCGCCTCGTCGCCGCCCTGGCCGTACGGTCCGGAAGTCTCCTCAACCACGCCGATCTGGCGCGCGACATCGGGATCACCGCCAAGACGGTCAAGGCGTGGATTTCCGTGCTGGAAGCCTCATCCCAGGTCGCGGTCGTCCGCCCGTGGTTCGCCAACGTCGGCAAGCGCCTGGTCAAGCAACCCAAGATCTACTTCCACGACACCGGCGTCCTGTCGTGGCTCCTCGGTGTCGTCAGGCCCGACGAGACGCTGAGCGGCATGGCCGCCGGGCCCCTCTTCGAGACCGCCGTGTTCGGCGCGCTGACCCGGGCCATCGCCCATCGAGGCGAGCGGAATCCGATCGGGTTCTGGCGGACATCGGCCGGCCACGAGGTGGACTTCCTCATCGAGGACGGGCTCCGTCTGATTCCCGTCGAAGCCAAGCTCACCGCCACCCCCCGACGATCCCATGCCAAGGGCCTGGAGAAGTTCCTGGATCTGTTCCCGGAGCGCGCATCACGAGGCTACGTCGTGTGCCTATGCAGAGAACGATTCGACCTCACCCCGAGGGTTCAGGCCGTCCCTCTCGACGCGATCGGTTGAGCTCCGCCCGGGCATCGGGGGCTTGTCTGGCACGGCAGGTCAGTCCGTAGACAGAACGTGGAGTGTCCGTGCATGGGTCTCGGACGGCTACCGAAGGGCTTCGACTTGACCGCAGGCTGGGATCAGAGTTCGTCGGTGTCACCGTCGAGGTAGGCGAGTACGCGGTCTCTCCGCGGC
>CAYRNR010000102.1:0-32761 GCA_964425605.1 uncultured Rickettsiales bacterium
GCGACGGCGCGGACAACGACTGCAACGGCAGCGTGGACGACGGCGCGGGATTCCACGTCGTGCCCGACCAGCACGCCACAATACAGGGAGCCATCGACGCCGGGACGGACGGCGACACCATCTGCGTGGCGGCGGGAACCTACGCGGAGGCCATCGACACCGACGGTCTCATCCTGTCCATCATCGGGCGGTCGGGTCCGGAGGCCACGACCATCGACGGCGGCGGTGCATCCAACGCGATGATCCTGGATGGGGACTACGGGACTGGCGCGGTCCTCCAGGGACTGACCGTCACCGGCGGCGGCAACGGTCTCTATGTCACCCGCGTCGGCGCGACCATCACCGACGTCGTCGTCGAGCACAACAACCGCGGTATCTACCTGTCTTCGACGGCCAGCATGACCCTGACGCGGTCCTGGGTGCGCGACAACTACCCCGCGACGGTGGACGGCGCGGGGATCTACCTCTACCCCGGCAGTCAGGCGTCGCTGAGCCACGTCCTGATCTCCGGCAACGCCACGGCCGATTCTTCCGGCCTGGCCGGGGGGGGGATCTACGTGGACACCGCCACGCTCTCGATGACCAACTGCATCGTCGAGGGCAACGAGGCCTATGCCGGCTCGGGCGGGATCGGCATGGTCGGCTCGACGGTCTCCCTGTACAACGTGCTGGTCGCAAACAACCGCGCGGTCCACGACAACAACCACTCGGCGGACGGTGGAGGGATCGGCTGCGCGACGACCGATGCCCATATCTACAACGTGGCCGTGCTGGGCAACGAGAGCGACAGCGGGGGTGGGATCGACCTCACGCTGTGTGACGCCGACCTGATCCACGTGTCCGTCATCGGCAACACCGCGTCGTGGGGCAGCGGCGGAGGCCTGTACATCGCCCAGAGCGATCCGACGCTGCGCGACTGCGATATCTCGTTCAACACCTCGGTGACGACCGGCGGTGGTTTCTACAAGGCCACGTACGCCCTCAGCTACATCGACGGCAGCTACCTCAACTTCTGGGCGAACAGCCCGGACGACGCGAACATCGGGTATGGCGCCTGGACGGGCATCCTCCACTCCGATCCGATCTACATGCTTTACGCCGGCGACGCACTGGACTGGGACACCCACCTCGCCCCCTGGTCCCCCCTCGTGGACGCCGGCTCCCCCTCGTACATCGACCCGGACGGCTCCCGCGGCGACATCGGCATGTACGGCGGCGCCTACGCCGACGACTGGGACCTGGACTGGGACGGCCACCCCATCTGGTGGATGCCAGGCAGCTACGACCACGCGACCTACCCTGGCGCGGGCTGGGACTGCGACGACCGGGACGGCACGCTGACTCCGGAGGATGGCTGCTGACCTCTGCTCTGCTCTCCTCTCCGTGCCTCCGCGTCTCCGTGGTGAACGGGTGAGGTGGAAGTGGAGGTGGAGGTGGAGGTGGAGGTGGAGGTGGAGGTGTTCTCTGGACTACTGGACCTGGATGAGCCCGCAGCTCGTCCCGATGTACTCCGGCTCACCCCCGTCGCACGTCCGATACCGCTCGAACGTCACGTCGTGGCTGCCCAGGAACTGCAGCGAGATCCGGTGGCTCCACTTGCGCTGGTCGCCCTGGACCTGGGTGGTGGCGACCTTCTCGTCCTTGATCAGCCCGTCCCAGAAGTAGTCGAAGCTGTAGGTGCAGCCCGCGTCGCCGTCGGCCGCGGCGTCGGTCCAGACGACGAGGTTGGCGTTGTCCCCGCCGAGGATGGGCACGCCGGTCTCCGCGTCGATCATCCGCTTGAAGGCGCGCAGGCTGGTGTCGCCCTCGGTGGCCCCCAGCTTCTCGGTGCAGGGGCGGTAGCTGAAGACGGTCTGCTCGCCGACGGGGGCGAGGCGCTTGCGGCCCATGCCGTCGGTCTTCTCGGCCTCGGCGCCCTCGAGGTAGGTGTGGTAGCCGTCGGTCCACTCCACGTGGCACTGCTTGTCGATGGAGAGGTAGGCGTAGACGTCGTAGCGGGCCTCGGGATCCTCGTTGCCGGTCTTGAAGGCCTCGGCCTGGTCGGCGGGGATCAGGGGATCGCTGGTGAACAACCAGTCGGTCTCGCGGCGCGTGCCGGTGAGCTCGTAGCGATCGAGGTCGTGGACGTACCAGGCCTTGACGGCGGCGCCCTCGCGGACGAACCGCAGGCGGTAGTGCACGTCGGGCTCGGGGCTCGAGGCGCTGCCGCGCGCCCACATCCAGTCGCCCTCGGGGGCGTCGATGTCGAAGAAGCCCAGGCAGGGGTCGGGGGGAGGAGGCGGCTCCTCCTTGGGGGGGCAGCCGGTGGCGAGCAGCAGCAGGGAACCTAGGGTGAGGGCGAGAGTCCGGGTCATGATGTCCTCCATAGCGCCCTCCTAGATAGCACGGGGTGGGCCGGGGGAGAGGCGGCAGCTGCAAAGAGACCGTAAAACCTCACCGCCGGGGCGACTGGGCGCGCGCGGTGCTAGAATCGACGCCCACTGGAGAACGCGATGAAGTACTGCCTGCTGTGTGGCACCGAGTACCTGGACCACGTGACGTTCTGCGCCGAGGACGGCGAGCCGTTGGTGGACTCGGAGACCTACGAGTCCCTCAAGAAGGAGCCCCTCGAGGGGCCCATGCGGGTGCTGCGCCAGCTCGAGGGGCCGTTCCACGGCCACATGGTCACCCACGTGCTCGACACGGAGGGCATCCCGTATGCCCTGCGCAGCAACGTGGACACGGCCTACTCCAAGATCTTCTTGCCGAGCCGCGGCTGGGGTGTCGTGCTGGTGCTCGACTCGGACCTCGAGCGCGCCGACGTCGCCGTGCGGGCGGTCATGGAGACCAAGTTCGAGGACGGCGAGTTCGAGGGCAACGGCGAGGCCGAGTAGCGACCTTCCCGGGGGATTCACCCCCCATCCGACTCCATCGCCAGACGCCTGGAGAAGGCGTCGTACTGATCCTCGTTCAGACGGGCGAACTGCACCTTGGCCCGCGCCGTGAGGCGCCCGTCGGGCATGCGCACCTCCCCCACCAGGTCCATGGTCACGCCGCGATCCTCCACCAGCCGCGCCGTCAGGCGCAGGGGCTGCCCCACCGGCGTGGGTCGCAAGAAGCGCACGTTGAGCGAGCGGGTGACGAACCACTTCTCTGCGAGGCACAGGGCCACGCACCACGACGTCACCTCGTCGAGCAGCAGCGAGACGATGCCGCCGTGGGCCACGCCGTCCCAGCCGCACAGGTCCTCGTCCAGGGTCACCGTGGAGGCCACCCGGCCCTCGCCGTCTCGATCGAAGTGCAGGTGCAGCCCCGACGGGTTGTCGGGTCCACATCCGAAGCACCGCGTGGCTATCAGCTCTCGCTCGCCCATGCCTTGCTCGCTCCTCGAAGGGGAGCCACCATAGATCCCCTGCTCAGTCCATGGAAGGGGTTGCACGACCATGACCGCCGATCCCAGCACCGCGCGCCTGTTCCTGTTCGACATCGACGGCGTCTTCCTCGCCGGCAAGCGCGAGCCACGCCTCGTCTCCGGGACCCGCATCCTCCCGGCCCTGCGCGAGCGGGGCCTGCCGTTCAGGCTGATCACCAACACGTCCACTCACCCCCGGCAGTACCTCGTCGACGGGCTGGCCCGCCACGGCGTCCACGTCACCCCGGCCGACATCCACTCCGCCCTCGAGGTCACCGCCGCCGAGGCTGCACGCCGTTTCCCCGGCGGCCGTTGCCACGTGGTCGGCGAGCCCGGGATGGCCGAGGTCGCCGCCGCTGCAGGTCTCGACCTGGTCGAGAACGCCCCCGCCGACGTCGTCCTCGTCGGCCTCACCCGCTTCGCAGACTACGCCCTGCTCTCCGCCGCCGCCCGCTGCCTCGAGTCCGGCGCCGCCCTGCTCGCGTGCCACCGCAACCGCATGTGGGTCGACGACACCGGCCGCAGCCTCTCGTGCGGCCCCTGGCTCGCCGCGCTGGAGTACGCCACCGGGGCCACCGCCGAGATCTTCGGCAAGCCGACCGCCGCGTTCTACGGCGCCGCCCGCGAGCCCCTGGGCATCCCCGCCGAACACACCTGGATGATCGGCGACGATCCCGAGTCCGACGTCCGCGGCGCCCAGCTCGCCGGCCTCAGCGGCGCCCTCGTCCTCACCGGCAAGACCTCCCGCGCCGGCATCGACGCCAGCGACGTCCGCCCCGATCTCATCCTCGACGAGGTCGACGACCTGGTAACCCTGCTGTAGCTCGCCGTGGAAATAATCCCCGCGCGAGGCGCGTAGACCTCACCAGGAGGACACGATGTCACGCTCGACTTACAATCCCGGCCTCGCAGCACTCTTCAGCTTCGTCGTTCCCGGCGTGGGCCAGATCTACAATGGCTGCATTCTCCGCGGCATCTTCTGGCTGATCATCACCCCCGGCTTCTGGATCGGCAGCGGCGGCACACTGGGCTGGATCTGCCACATCGTGGCGGCAGCCACGGCCTTCGGGTATGCATCCCGCCGCTCCTGATCCCCACCTCCCCTTCCACCTCCCCTTCCACCTCCACTTCCACTTCCACCCGTGGGTGGCAATCGCGGGATTTGGTGGGCGGATCGGAGCTCCTTGGGGGCGTGCTCGGGGACACACATGACCTGCTCCGGTTGGAAGGGGGCGGATCGATGCTTCGAGTGTGACCAGCTCATG
This sequence comes from uncultured Rickettsiales bacterium, assembly GCA_964425605.1. Lineage (GTDB taxonomy): Bacteria > Myxococcota_A > UBA796 > UBA9615 > CAYRNR01 > CAYRNR01. The sequence goes on from CAYRNR010000102.1 coordinate 4,657, forward strand.
TATGTCCCCACTTTGGGGGCTGGAGTTTGGGGCGGGAGGAAAAGGGACGTTCATTACTTTATGACTTGTTGGGTCTGGGCGGATCGGGCCTTCGAGTGTGACCAGCTCGCGTATGTCCCCACTTGGGGGGCAGGAGTGACTAAGATCGGCGGCCGTGAGGTTGTTGTTCCTGGTGGTGCTCACGGTGGCCGCAGGTCGGGTGGGGGCGGAGCCCGTCCACCACGCTGGTACCGGCGACCCCGTCATCCTCGTCACCGGCCCCGAAGCCGACGAGAACCTCTACGTCTGGCCCGGCGGAGGCGGACTTGCGCCGTTCCTCGCCCGCCGGGGGTTCTCGGTGTGGATCGCGGGCTCGGAGGATCTCGCGGGGGATATCGACCACGTGATCGCGGCCGAGGGCTGCGTGCAGGTGTCGCTGGTGGGTCACGGGCTGGGTGGGACGGCCATCTACCGCTACCTGACCCTGGCTGGAGACGAGCCCCCCATCCGCGCCGTGGTGGTCCTCGGCGCGCCCGTGGGCCTCGCGGAGACGTCGCCGTTGCGCGCCGCGGTGTTCGAGGCGGCGGCAGAGGGCGTGCCGCGGTGGTCCCTGCTGGCCTTCGAACCATCGCCCCTGACGCCCGCCGGCACGGATCTGTTCGCCGCGTCGATGACCGCCCGGCCCAGCGACACGGACATCTGGAGGCGGGCGCGGGAGGCGGGGGCGCTGACGAGTTCGCCGGCGATGACGGATCTCGAGGGCTGGATCGCGGGGGCGGCGGACCTGCCCGAGGTGGCGTTCCCGGCGCTGACGGTCTGCGGTGAGAAGGACCGGATGGCCCCGTGCGAGGAGGCGTGGCGGGCGCGGGAGCAGCTCGGCGGGACGTTCCACAAGGTGGGGTACATGAACCTGGACGGGGGGGACTTCGGCCACCTGGACCTGATCCTGTCAGACCGCGCACGCAAGCACGTCTTCACGGTGGTGAAGCGGTTCCTCGAACGGGGGGAGACGTCGTGAGGGGCCTCTTCGCGCTGGCGGTGATCGCGCTGCTCACCGCGACCGGCTGCGCGCCGCCGCACCAGACCACCACGGTGCAGCTGATCGAGCCCGCCCTGGTGCTGAAGGTCCCCACGGACGACGGGGCGGAGATCGCCCTGCACCACTACCCGCCGAAGGTGGCGGCGGTGTCTTCGATCCCGGTGCTGATCTGCCACGGCATCGCCTCGAACACGCGCACCTGGGCGCTGGGACCGGGCCGGGACGTGGGCGAGTACCTGTCCGGGCAGGGGTTCGACGTGTACCTGGTGGATCTGCGCGGCCACGGGGCTTCGGGGCCGGCGCGGTCCGACGCCTCGGCGGACACCACGTCCATGGACACCTATGCCCTGCACGACGTGCCCGCGGCCGTGAATGCGGCGCGCGCGGCCAGCGGCGCCGACGAGGCCGTCTGGATCGGCCACAGCATGGGCGGGCTCGTCATGGTGGCGTACCTGCAGCGGGTGGAGGATCACCACCTCGCAGCCGCGGCCACGGTCGCGTCGCCTGTGGACTGGCGGGGCGCCGATCACCTCACCCGGGTCATCCACCGCCTGCTGTCCCTGCTGTCCGGACCGGGCCCCCTGCCCGCCCGCGACCTCGCCGCGTTCTACGCCCAGTGGGAGGGCGACATCCCGCTGCACCTGGATCGCGTCGTCTACGAGCCCACCAACATGGCGCGCCCCTACCTCGCCGACATGATGCGCGTCGGCCTCTCCCCCATCCAGGCCGGCGTCCGCCGCCAGTTCGCCGCCACCATCGCCGCGAGGCGCTTCGTCTCCCTCGACGGCGCCCACGACTATCTCGAAGGCGCCTCCTCCATCACCGTGCCCTTCCTCGTCGTCTCCGGCCGCACCGACCACCTCTGCCCCCCCGAACGCACCGTGACCTTCTTCGACCGCCTCGCCTCCACCGACAAGACCTGGCGTGTCTTCGGCCTCGACCAGGGCGACCACGCCGACTACGGCCACGTCGACCTCTGCAACGGCGACCACGCCGCCGACGACGTCTACCCCTACCTCGCCGACTGGCTCCGCGCCCGCATCGCCGGACGCTGAATCCCCACCCGTGCCCGTGCCCGTGCCCGTGCCCGTGCCCGATCTCCCCTTCCCCTTCCCCTTCCCCATTCCCCCCTGTATCCTCCCCCGCCATGAATCCCGTCCTCTTCGAGGTGCCCTGGTTCGGCCGCACGATCCCCTACCACGCGTACGGGTTCTTCCTGGCCGTGGCCTTCCTCGTGGGCATGGCCTACGCCACCCGCGAGGGCAGGAAGCAGGGGATCAAGGGCGACGACACGGTCACCGTCGCCTTCGTGGGCATCATCTCGTCCCTGATCGGCTCGCGGCTGCTGCACCTGCTGATGGTGGAGCGGGCGGCGTTCTTCGCGGATCCGGGGATCTTCCTGGAGTTCTCCAAGGGCGGGTACGCCTTCTACGGCGGTTTCCTGCTGGCCATGCCCTCGCTGTGGCTGGTGAGCCGATACAAGAAGATCCCCTTCCTGCAGGTCTTCGACTACATGACCCCTGGCATGGCCCTGGGCCTGGCGTTCGGCCGCACCGGGTGTCTGCTCGCCGGCTGCTGTCATGGCCGCCCCGTCGGCGCGCCGCTGCCCGAGTGGCTGCTGAACGTGATCCCGCTGAAGTGGCCCGAGTGGTTCGCCCTGACGTTCCCCGCGGGCGCGGGTGGTCTCGGCAGCCTCCCCGACCAGGCCCTCGTCCCGACCCAGCCCTTGTCGGGGATCTACTCCATCGCCATCTTCCTGTTCCTGGCCCTGTGGATCATCCCGCGCAAGCGCTACCACGGCCAGATCTTCGTGTGGTTCTGCATCGTCTACGCCTTCTGCCGCTCCATCGTCGAGCTCTTCCGCGGTGACGACCGTGGGCTGTACTTCGGCGACACGCTGTCCACGTCCCAGCTCGTCTCCGTCCCCGTCGTCATCATCGGCGTGGGGGTCCTGCTGTGGGCGCGCGGGCGCATCGCGTCGGGCAAGACCGCGCCGCTCGCCGATGACTGGATGGAGCAGGGAAAGGCCGCGGCAGAGGAAGCGGCGGCGCCGTCCAGGGGCAAGGTGAAGAAGCGCAAGCGGCGCTGAGCCGGGTCCTCCTCACATCTCGCCCCGATCCCGCAAGCTGACGCTGCCCTGGCTCGCCACGATCACGTGATCGAGCAGGTCCACTCCCAGCAGCTGCGCCGTGGCCACGAGCCGGCGGGTGACCGCCCGGTCCTCGGCCGAGGGGGTGGGATCGCCGGACGGGTGGTTGTGCACCAGGATGACGGCGGCGGCGGACTCGGCCACGGCGGGCTTGAAGACCTCGCGGGGGTGGACGATGGCCGAGTCGAGGCAACCGACCGAGACGCAGACCTCCTTGATCTTGCGGTGCTTGGAGTCGAGCAGGATCACGTAGAAGCACTCCCGATCGAGGTGGGCGAGCCGCGGACCGTACGCGGCGGCGACCTGGCGACTCGAGCGGATGCTCGCCCCACGGTCGAGGGGCGCCGCGGCGAGACGGCGGCCGAGCTCGCGCGCGGCGAGCACGCGGGTCGCCTTGGCCTGGCCCACACCCGGGAGGCGGGTGAGTTCGGCCAGGGTCGAACGTCTGAGACCCTCCATCCCGCCCAGGTGAGTGAGGAGCCTGCGGCCCAGGGTGAGCGCGTCGGCGCCTCGGGTGCCGGTGGCCAGCAGCAGCGCGACCAGCTCCGCGTCGCTCAGCTCGGCGCCCTCTGCCATTCGCTCCCGGACGTCCATCGGGGGTTGTGTCTCCATGGGCCCTGTTCACGCACGAAGTGTGCCAGCGCGGACGGCGGCCCGGGTCGCAGCACGGACGGCGACCGACGTCCGATTTCCGGACGCACCGTCCGAAAATCGAACCCCGGGCCAGCCAGTGAGGCCGGGGGGTGTACCCGGGCGCGCGGCAGTGGCAGAATCGTAGGGTACGACTCGCTCGCTGGGTGGAGAACAGAGTTGGCCTCAGATCAGCTACGACAACCGCCGAGTCGGCCAGGCATCCCGTGCCTGGTGCCGGTGCGGCTCGTCTCGCCCATGGGCACCGTGGAGGGTGTGATCACCCGCATCTCGGAGGTGGCCGCCTCCATCACCCTGGAGGCCCCCTTCGAGGGTACCCACGACGTGCAGGCACAGTTCCGCCGCCCGGGGGACCGCGTGGACGTGGCCGTCCCCGGCCAGGTCATCGGCGTGTCCAAGGACGGGGGCATCTGGCGGGGGCGACCGTCGGTGGTCCTGCAGTTCCTGACGCCCCTGACCCAGGCGCCGATCACGCAGCCCGAGGAGTTCGACGAGCCCGCTCCCGGACCGGAGCCCGACGACGCACCGGACCAGCCCGACGACGCACCGGACCAGCCCGACGAGGCGGTCACCGAGATCGACCAGGAGCAGGTGCTCGACGACGATCCCTTCTGGGAGGCGCGCCTCGACGCCTCGGCGCGTTCGTCCCTCCCGTCCCTGACGGACGAGGACTCCTCCGAGGCTGGCCTGCCCGGGCTGGAGCCCATCCCCACCGACCCGCCGGTCCCCACGGGTCCGCCCATCGTCGCGGCCCACGACCTGCCCGAGCCGGAGACCTACGGCCTCACCGGGACCTCCCAGGACGACGACTCCTTCGACGAGAGCACCATCGACCGGCTCAAGCGCGCCGACCAGCGGATCGTCAGCTCGCTGCCCGTCACCTTCGTCGCCGTGGGGCGCGAGTACCACGGCCTGGCGTGCAACTTCAGCGCCGGCGGGCTCTACATGGCCGCGGAGAACTTCCCCCGCGTGGGCAGCGTGGTCCACGTGATCTTCCCGTTGCGCGACGCCGGCGGTACGGAGCAGGAGGTGGAGTTCAACGCCGTGGTGCGGTGGTACCGCAAGGACCGCCCGGATCTGTCCCTGCCCGACGGCTTCGGCCTGCAGATCATCTCGTTCGAGAGCCCCGAGGATCGGTGGCTGTACACGTCGTTCACCGACAAGATCATGGGCCAGCCGCAGCTCTGACTCTGTCCCCCCGGACCAGCCACCCCTGCGGCGCGATCATCGCGCCCGGCGTCTCGATCCAGAACCGCAGGTGGGTCGTGTCCAGCTCGAAGGTGACCGTGTCCGCGTGGAACTCCTCCGGGGAGAGGAACGACGGAAACTGGGTCACGGGCCTCCGCGGATCGGGGACCAGGACGGCGGCGTCGCCGCCCGGGTTGAGCTCGAAGCCATAGGGGAAGCTGCCGTACTCGCGAAACAGATCGCCCAGCTGCAGGGTCACCTGGTATCGATCTGGTCCCACCAGCGCCATCGAGAAACGCTGCTCCGACAGGTCGGGCCCGCAGCGCAGACACACCAGCGCCACCTCGTCGATGGTGTGGCCCGGCTCCACCTGCAGGCCCGCGCCCTGGCGCGGTCCGCGGACCTCCAGGACGCCGGGGGCCCGAGACGGGGCGCTGGCCGTGATCAGCAGGCGGCCGTGTCCCCTGCCCTTCAGCTCGAACGTCCCCCCGGCATCCACCGCCCCCTCGTCCAGCAGCTGCCACCACGAGCCCCTCAGCCGCCACAACCGGACCGTCACCTCGGGGTGAAGGGAGGCCACCTGGCCCCTGTAGATCCGGACCCGGCCGCCCGGATCGGGCAACCTCGCGCTCGCCTCCCCCAGCGCCCGGTCCAGGTGCCAGGCCTCCAGCTCGTCCACGGGCCCCGGCTGGAGAAGATCCGGCGGCGCCAGCAGCCACCCCCCGCCATACCAGGCTACCGGACGATCCACGGCCACCACGGTCACGTCCCGGTCACGCGCGCGCCGCGCCACCGCCCCGGCCAGCTCGGACGCGTGCTCCGCCACCTCCTCCACCGCCCCCGGCGGCAGATACGCCTCGAATCCGCCGGGCAGGTCCACGCGCTCGTGCTCGCCCCAGACCAGCACCGGCGTCCCCTCCGGATCCACGTGGACCAGCCCCGCGCCTCCCGCGTCCAGCTCCACGCTCCACGGCCCCCGCGCCAGGTAGGGCTCGTCGACCTCGCCGCGTATCCGGGGAAACCAGTTCGCCTCCGGCATCACGTACCCCGTCGCCTCCCCCACGTGCCACGCGTGCAGGATCCCCTCGAACGGCGCCCTGTACGCCAGGCTGACCCTCCCCGCATCCGCCGCCGCCAGGCGCACCAGGATCCGGCCATCCCTCGCGTCGTAAGGGACACACGCATCCGAACACGACACGATCTCCGCCCTCGCCGTCAGCTGCAGCCACACCTCCCCCCTTCCCCTTCCACTCCCCCCCTCCACCTCCACCTCCCCCCCCACCTCCAACCCCTCCCCCACCACCTCGACCTGCATCCCCCACCCCACCACCTTCGCCCCACTCTCCTCCCTCCACGCCTCGAACCGCCCCCTCACCTCCGCCGCCTCGTACGGATGCCCCTCGTACACCCGCCACCCATCCTCCCCCTCCACCAGGGACGCGAGCCGCTCCCCCTGCCCATCCACCACCAGCGCCGAAGCGGCGATGTCGTTGCGGATGTGCCGGTCGAGGCTCCGCAGCGCCGCAGGCGTGATCCCGTACAGCACCATCACCCACCGGCGGGGATTGGACGGATGGGGGAGGCTCAACGCGACGGCCACCTCGCTGCCCTTCAGCCGCATCCCGGCCACGTCGAGGCCCCGGCCCCGCTCGCGCAGCTCGATCCCCGGGGCGACGGCCAGCAGGACCGGATCGTCGGGCTCGGACGCGAGCACGACCACGTTGGCGTCGTCCCAGCGCAGGCGGTCCAGATCCGAGCACGCCACGCGCTCCGGCCGGACACCCCCACGCAGCGGCCTCAGGTCGTCCGCGACCTTGTCGGCGAGGGGCTGGTGGGGCCGGTCCGCGCCACAGTCCGCGACGATCAGCGGCCCGTCGGCGCGTAGCGCCGCGGCCAGGGTGGGCGCAGCGGCCGATGCGGCGGCGGGGGGCAGCGAGAGGAGGATCAGGAGCGCGAGGACGGCGGGCCCGGACCGCGTCATCCGATGCCTTCGGCGTTGCCGGACACCGACTCGAGGACCGAGGTGAGGTGGTCCGCCTCCTCGGGATCGAGCTCGGCGAACAGGATCGACTCCACGGTCTCGCGCAGGGGGCGCACCGCGCGCAGGACCTCGCGGCCGGCGTCGGTGAGATCCACCATCACCACGCGCCGATCCCGCTTCGGTGTCCGGCGCCGGATCAGGGAGGCGCTGGCGAGTCGGCCGATCAGCCCGGAGAGGTTCGCGCGGGACACCAGCAGGTGCTCGCCGATGCTACCCTGGGTCAGCGGCTCGCCCGCGGTTTCGAGTATCCTGAGGATCTGCACCTGATGATGGGTGACGCCGAAGCGTCTGTACACGCGGTTGCACGCGCGCACCGCCTCGTGGTGGGCCTTGAGCATGGCCAGCAGGAGGCGGTGATGCTGGTCGTCGGTCGGCACGGCCGAATAGTAGCAGCCGGAGGGAGTGAGGGAAATGAGCGCTGAACCCGCGGCGGCCCAGGGGCGCAAGCGAGACCAGAACCTGTTCGCCCGCTACGGCTGCCTGGCCAGCCTGGCCCTGTTCATGGCCGTGTGTCTGCTGTGCTCGAGCTTGCTGGGGGTGGTGTACTTCGCCACCGCGCCGGGGCTGTTCCTGATCGCCAACGTCCTGGCGCTGCTCACGGCGGTGCCCTACGGCCTGCTGCTGCTGTGGCTGGACCGCAACGAGCAGGAGCCAGTGTACCTGATCCTCACCGCCGTGATGTGGGGCGCCGCGGTCTCCACTGTGGTGTCGATGGTGTTCAACGACTCCTTCGCGGCAACCGCCGAGGCGTTCACCGGCAACTACATGGTCGCCCAGTTCCTCACCGCGTCCATCTCCGCGCCCTTCATCGAGGAGCTGAGCAAGGGCGTGGCCGTGCTGTTCATCTTCCTGCTGTTCCGCAACGAGTTCGACAACGTCCTCGACGGCGTGCTCTACGGCGCCCTGGTGGGCCTGGGCTTCGCCACGGTGGAGAACGTGCTGTACTACATGCAGGCGGGCATGGAGGGCGGCCTCGGCGGGATGATCGGCCTGACGTGGGTGCGCGGCATCCTCGGCGGGATCGGCACCCACGCGGCGTTCACCGGCATCACCGGCTGCGGCTTCGGCCTCGTTCGGGTGATGCGCAAGGGGTTCGCGCGGTGGCTGCTGGTGCCCGCCTTCTGGTCGCTGGGCATGTTCGCCCACTTCGCCTGGAACACCTTCTGTGGCTTCTTCATCATCGACGACTCCGAGGCGCTGATGTACCTCGTGGAGATCCCCATCGCCGTGGCGTTCCTGCAGATGCCGTTCGTGCTGCTGCTGCTGATGGTGGTGCTGTTCGTGTGGAGCCACGAGAACAAGATCATCCTGCGCTACCTGGCCGACGAGGGCGACGACATCCTCACCGAGGAGCAGCGCAAGATCATGGTGCCGGCGCGCCGCCGGGTCATGGCAGGCCTCAAGCGCTTCTTCACCGCTGGACCAGGGCGCTGGTGGCACCGGCGCAAGCTGGACCACGAGCTCATCGAGCTCGCGTTCGTCAAGTGGCACCACCACCGGGATCTGGAGACCACCTGGACCGCAGACGAGGACGCGGACGTGATGCGGCTGCGGGACCGGGTGCGCGAGCGGCGCAAGAAGATCGACTAGGAACCCCCGAACACCACCTGGACCTCCTGCAGCGATCCCTCGCAGGGGTGCCCGTCGAGGAACCACCACCGCAGCCCACCGTCTCCGCCGAGGACGATGGAGGTGGAGCGCGTGCCGTAGCCATCCGTGTGGACGCACAGGCGCCGCAGCTCGGGCCGGGCGGGATCGTGATCCGAGAGCACCGCGTGCAGCCGCGGCACCAGCTCGCTGGCGGGCCACGACGCCAGCTCCCGCGTCAGCTCCCTCGAGCGGGTGACCTTCTCCGCACCCGGGTCGTTCAGCGGCCGGTTCTCCTGCACGTGGACGCCGGGATCGAGCGGGGTCAGGGTCCACCCGTCCTGGGCCACGGAGATGGCGTGGGCGCCGTCCGGGCCGGCGAAGAGGAGGTAGAACGGCCGCGTGCGGCCGGGATCGGCGTCGGTGACGCTCGCCGCGGCCGCGGCCGCGGTGGGGTGCTGCAGCGCTCGGCCGATGATCTCGCCGCGGCTGGCGACCCCGTCCACCGGCGCGAGGTCCGGAGGCACGGCGTTGGTCAACGCGGCCACGACGCCGTCGCGGTTCACCGCCATCCAGGTCCCGCCCGCGCGCAGATCACGCGGCCCGAACTGGGTGCCGGACAGGGGGCCCGGCGATGCGGAGGGCCTGCCGTAGAACTCGTCCCGGTTCGCCGCCACGACGAGGGGGACTTCGGGGTGGACTCGCCACGCGAGGACGACGGTACACATGGCTCAGGGCCTCCGTGTGAAGGGGCTGCCCCACCCCTGCGGGCCGGCGCAGGCCTCGTCCATGCCCAGCCCCTCCAGCCGCGCTCCACACCCCGGGCAGCGGTCCCCGTCCAGGTCCACCTCCTCGAGGGTGTAGCCGTGCCGCCGGATCAACCGGCGGCCGCACCCGGCGCACGACGTGCTCTCTCCCTCGTCGCCCCACACGTTGCCCACGTACACGTACTTCAACCCCGCCTGGAGGCCCAGCTCGCGCGCGCGCCGCAGCCGCTGCACCGACGTCCGAGGTCGATCCGTCATCCGGTAGGTGGGATGGAACGCCGAGATGTGCCACGGGACGTGGGCCCCGATCCCCGCCAGGAACGTCGCGATCTCGCGCAGCTCCGCGTCGCTGTCGTTGAGGCCAGGGACCACCAGGGTGGTGACCTCCACCCAGATCCCGGCGTCGACGAGGGCCTCGATGGTGCGTAGCACCGGCGCCAGGCGCGCCCGGCAGGTGCGACGGTAGGTGGCCTCGCGCATGGCCTTGAGGTCCACGTTCGCGGCGTCGAGGAATCCGCTGGCCGCGGCCACGGTCCGGCGCGTCATGAAGCCGTTGGTGACGAACACGGTGCGCAGGCCGCGCTCCCGCGCGAGCAACCCGGTCTCCTCGGCGAACTCCATGCCGATGGTGGGCTCGGTGTAGGTGAACGCGAGGGAGCGGCAGCCGCGGCGGATCGCCGCGTCCACGACCTCGGCGGCGGTGGTCCGGTCCCCGGGGGGATCGCGGTCCGAGAGCCGACGCCACTGGCTGATGGACGCGTTCTGGCAGAACGAGCAGCGCAGGTTGCAGCCCACCGTCGCCACCGAGAAGCAACGGGATCCGGGAAGGACGTGGCTCAGGGGTTTCTTCTCGATGGGATCGGCCGCGGCCGAGACCAGGGCGCCGTACACCCCGGTGACCAGGGCGCCGCCGCGGTTGACCCGGACCTGGCAGATGCCCGCCTTGCCTGGCCGGATCCGGCAGCGGTGGGCGCAGAGGTGGCACCGCACGCGACCTCCGGATTCTTCGGTCCACCACCGCGCTGGGACGTGTCGTCGGCTCATGACTCGAATTCTAGCCTGGCAGAACGTAGAATCGTTGAGTTCCCACCACACGATGGAACGACGAGGAGCCCGCGATGGCAAAGGACAGCGACACCAAGACCGCCCAGGAGACCCCCGAGGCCGAGGCCCCCGTTGAGGAGAAGGCCCCCGAGAAGAAGGGCGCGAAGAAGGACTCGAAGGCCAAGGCTGCGGCGAAGCCCAAGGCTGCGGCGAAGCCCAAGGCCGCGGCGAAGCCCAAGGCCGCGGCGAAGGCCAAGGCCGCGGCGAAGCCCAAGGCCGCGGCGAAGCCCAAGGCCGCTCCGAAGGCCGACGCGAAGGCAAAGGCAGAGGACGCGAAGAAGGACGACAAGAAGGCCGACGAGCCCAAGCCCGCGCCGAAGTCCGCCGATCCGCTACCCGAGGACGCCCCCGCGGCCAAGGAGAAGGCCGCCCCGAAGCCGGCCAAGACCGACGACGCGGCCGCTCCACCGAAGCCCGCCGTCGACAAGCCGCGCGAGCGGCCCCGGGACATCCCCTACCGCAGCCGCCACGCCGAGCCCGAGATGCAGCGCAGCGGCGGTCCCGGCCGATTGATCATCACCATCGTGGTGTTCCTGGCCCTGGTGTTCCTGATCCTCAGCTTCGCCAACAGCCGCAGCTTCCGCATCGTCGACACCGGCGACACGGCCACGCTGATGCGCGGGACGTTCATGCCCTGGGGCGAGATGGAGATCGTGCCGCCCGGCGGTGACGCGGCGTTCAACCCGCTGCCCTGGGTCGAGCCCCCGGCGGGCGCGGCCACGCGAGGCAGCCTGCGCAAGGTCTCGGACACCTACTACGCCATGCTCTACCTCAACGCGGGTGAGGCCCAGATCGACAAGCTGCAGTTCGACGCCTACGACATGCAGGCCAGCGCCATGGAGGTGTGGTTCGAGGAGCGGTTCGGCGGCACCCCGGAGGCGGTGGACGAGTTCAACGAGCTGCGCTCCCGCGTGCGCGCTCGCCGCAAGGCCACCGAGGAGTACCGCGACAAGCGCGAGCAGGTCCTGTTGTTGATCGAGGAGATGCTCGGAACGCTGCCCGACCGCGTGCCCACCCACGTGGAGGCCGACGCCGATCGGTTCCGCCTGTTCCTGGAGGAGGTCCGAGCCTCGGACCAGCGGTAGTCCCCCTACAGCAGCTTCCTGAACCGCCCCACCAGTCCCTCCGCGTCGAGACCGACGAGGTGGTACAGGTCCGCGGGCTTGCCCGAAGAGCAGAACCCCTCGACGCCGGCGCGGGCGAAGCGGACCGAGAGGCCCTCCTCGGCGAGCACTGCGGCGACCTTGGCGCCGAGCCCGGTGTCCACGTGGTGGTCCTCGGCGGTGAGGATCCGCCCGGTCGATGCCGCGGCCACGACAGCGTCGCGGTCGAGGGGACGCAGGGACGCCATGTTGACGACGCGGACCTCGATCCCGTCCTGGGCGAGCACGTCGTGGGCGGTCACGGCCTCCGCGACCGAGGGGCCGAAGGCGAGGATGGCGCCGTCGTCGCCCTCGCGGAGTACGTCGGCCTTGCCCGGCACGAACTCGACGCCCTCGCCGTAGAAGACCTCGCCGTCGGGGTGGGTCAGCGGCAGCATCTTGGAGCGGCCCATGGCCACGAAGGCGTTGCCCTCGGTGCCCGCCACGTGGCGCACGATGCGATCGCACTGGTTGGGATCGGCGGGCACGAAGATGTCGAAGCCGAAGGTGTTGGAGAGCAGCCCCACGTAGTCGAGGCACTGGTGGGTGGGGCCGTCCTCGCCCACGTCCAGGCCGCAGTGGGTGCACACCACCTTGAGGTGGGTCTCGTTGTAGTCGTTGAGCCGCAGCTGGTTGTAGACCTCGGTGGCGGCGAAGACCCCGAACGTGCTGAAGAACACGCGGTACCCCTCGCGGCTGAGACGCCCGGCGGTGACCGCGGTGGAGTGCTCCTGGATGCCGAGCTCGAAGAACCCGTCGGGGTTGAGGGCGTGGAACGCCTTGAGCTTGACCGAGCCCTCGAGATCGCAAGAGAAGGCCATCACGCGGGGCACGTCGCCGAGGTTGTTCAGCTGCGCCATGCCCTCCATGACCTTGCCGTAGGCGCTGCGGCAGTCGGTCTTGGCGCCGGCGGGGTAGACGGTGGCCGGCGGGATCTCCAGCGTCGGCTGGGGCGCCGGGGGGATGGGCGGGAGCTCGAAGGGCACGCTCAGCGCCTCGCGCTGCGCCCGCATGGTGTCCAGCTCGGACGGGTCCAGCCCGAGGATGGCCAGGGCCTCGGCGCACTGTTCGGGCCCGAGGGCCTGACCGTGCCACTTGGCGTCGTCCTCCATGAACGGGATGCCCTTGCCCATGATCGTGCGCGCGACGATGACGGTCGGCCGTCCGGGCTGCTCCACCTCGCCCGCGGCGATGGCCAGCAAGGCGGCGTGGATGGCGGCGTGGTCGTGGCCGTCGATCTCCACCACGTTCCAGCCGTCCGCGGCGAAGTCCGCGCTCACGTCCAGGGGCATCACGTCGTCGGTGGCGCCGCCGATCTGCAGGCCGTTGAGGTCCACCATCGCCACGAGGTTGTCCAGTCCGAACTTGACCGCCGTGCGGCGGGCCTCGGAGACCTGCCCCTTCTGGGCCTCGCCGTCGCCCATGCAGACGAACACCCGCGCGTCGCTGCCGCGCCGCCTGACGGCGATGGCGGAGCCGACGCCCGCGGACAGCCCCTGGCCGAGGTTGCCCGAGCACCACTCCACCCCCGGGACCACGGTCTCGACGTGCCCGCCGAACCGGTTCCCCGCCCGGCGGAAGCCGGTGAGGAAGTCCTCCCGGGTCACGAATCCCGCCGTGGCGAGCACCGAGTACAGCGCCGGAGAGACGTGGCCGTGGCTCACGATGACCCGATCCCGCTGAGGATCGAGGGGCTGGAAGGCGTCGAGGTTCGCGCTGGCATACAGGATCAGCAGCATGTCCAGCGACGACAGGGAGCCGCCGGGGTGGCCGCAGCCGGCCAGGGTCGTGCTCAACAGGATGTCCGCAGCGCATCGAGCCCGGAGGCTCGAGAGGGCATCCAGATCGGCGGTGGTCAACGAGGTCCGGGAGGCGGGAATCCGGTACATTGGGGGTCTCCATCGTCGAGGTTTGCGGCAACCCGGTGGTACCAAATATCGACGCGATCCGGCACCCCCAAGGGGTGCTTTTTCGACCGTAGACTCGGGAACGGGAACGGGAACGGGTACGGGCACGGGCACGGGCACGGGCACGGGGATCGCGCGGCTGGGCCGCGCGATCAGCAGTTGATCCCTCACCGTCTTGGGATATGCTGGATCCCGATGAGATCGGGTGAGACGAAGATCATCTTGAGACCCCGGGGACTGAGGCACCGGCTGCGCAGGTGGCTGGGGCGAGGGCCCTCCGCGCCCCCGGGTCCGGCCACGGACACCAACGTGGATCTCACCCTGGTGACCCAGGTGGCGTCGGAGCACGTGCGGCAGTTCATCGAGGCCATCGACAACTATCAGCTGGCCACCCACGACGTCGTGCAGGTGATCAGCCACTACCGGATGCCCGATCAGGAAGGTCTGCGTGCCCAGATCCCGGTCTGGCTCTCCGAGCGGATCCGCTTCGGCGTGGTGGCCGCCGACGGGTGTGACTTCCGCTACTGCGACATCGAGGCGGTGGAGATGAGCTGGGACGACGACGGCTCGGAGCTGCTGCTCCACCTCGGGGAGAGCATCCGAGGGGGTGCCAGGGCATTCATCGCGGCGTACCTGGGTGAGGGAATGGACGCCCAGGCCATGCGGGGGCTACCCCTGTCGACCCTCGGCGCGGGCGGTCAGGATCGATAGAGTCCGCGCTCGCGGATCGCCTCCAGCACGGCCCGGTCCAGCAGCCCCTCCACCTCGCCACCGTGGACGAGCGCCTCGCGGATCTGCGTGCTGCTCACGTCCGGGAACTGCAGGGGCAGCGCCTCGTACCGGCACCCGGGCGGGGGAGCTTCCCGGAGTTCTCCGCGCCTCACGACCACGAACCTCAGCGACGCGAGCAGCTCCTCGAACCGGTGCCACCGCGGCAGCTCGGCCAGCAGGTCGCTGCCGGCGATCCAGACGAAGGCGTGGCCGGGGTGTCGTCGCCGCAGCGCCCGGACCGTGTCGATGGTGTAGCTCGGCGGGGACAGCCGGGCCTCCACGTCGCTGACGAGGATGTCCGCGCGGTGGCGGGTGGCCAGCTGGCACAGGGCGACGCGATCCTCGAAGGGGGCGGACCGCTTGCCAAAGGCGTGGCTCGCGCAGGGCAACCACCACACCTGATCCACATCGACCACCTGCAGCACGTAGCTGCTGATCAGCAGGTGGCAGACGTGGGGCGGATCGAAGCTCCCCCCGAGCAGGGCGACTCGCGTGGTCTGGGCCTCGTCGTCGGGCATGCAATCTAGAATAGACACCCGCGGCCGTGTGTTACAATTCTCGACCCTCCGGAGATGAGCGCAGCGATGCCCCGCGACACCAGGATGATCGGCATATTCGATTCCGGGATAGGCGGTCTCACCGTCGTGCGAGAGGTGCGCCGCCAGCTCCCGGACGAGCCGTTGCTCTACCTGGGGGACACGGCGCGCGTGCCCTACGGCACCAAGACCAGCCACACGGTGACCCGCTACGCGGACCAGGTGGCGCGCAAGCTGCTCGAGCAGGACGTCAAGCTGCTGGTGGTGGCGTGCAACACCGCCTCGGCCCACGCCCTGGACGCCCTGAGGGAGTTGTACTCCGAGGCGGAGGGCCCGCCAGCGCTGGGGATCATCCAGGGACGACCGGCCCTCGCGCCGCTGGGACAGCGGGCCCCCATCCCCATCGTCGGCGTGATCGAGCCCGGCGCCAGGGCCGCGGCGGCCACGACCCGCTCCGGCCGCATCGGCGTCATCGGCACCGAGGGCACCATCCGCAACGGCGCGTACGAGCGGGCGATCGCCGATCTGCTCCCCGACGCCCAGGTGACCGCGGCGGCCTGCCCCCTGTTCGTGTCCCTGGCCGAGGAGGGGTGGATCCGCGGCCGCGTGACCCGCCTCGTGGCCGAGGAGTACCTCGCCCCTGTGCGCGACGCCGGGGTAGACACCCTGATCCTCGGATGCACCCACTACCCGCTGCTCCGCGACGTGATCCAGGACGTGATGGGCCCGGACGTGACCCTGGTGGACAGCGCCCCGGCCACGGCGCAGCGCGTGGGCGAGGTGCTCCAGCGCCACGGCATCGCCGCGCCCGAGGGCCACCCGGGGGTGCTGCGGGTCCAGGCCACGGACAACCCCCAGCGCGTGGCGGCCGTCGGCTCGTCCTTCTTCCGGCAGACCATCGGGCCGGTGGAGGTGGTGGACCTGTGAAGATGGAGTCCAACGACTGGTCCGGCCCGTCCCCGGTCATCGCCTTCGACGACGTGGACATGCGCTACGGCGACGGCACGGGCGCGCTGCGCGGCGTCAGCTTTGCCACCGAACCAGGGGAGATGTGCTTCGTCACCGGCCCGAGCGGCGCGGGCAAGTCCACGCTGTTGCGCCTGATCTACTGCGCGCAGCGCCCCACCGCGGGCTCGGTGCACGTCGCTGGCCACGACCTGGCCCGGCTCAAGCCGCGGTCGGTGCCCTACCTGCGGCGCAACGTGGGCGTGGTGTTCCAGGACTTCAAGCTGCTTCAGTCACGGACCGTGGTCGAGAACGTGGCCGTCAGCCTCGAGGTGCTGGGGCTGCCCCGCCGGCGAATCCGCGCCCGGGTGCGCCAGGTCCTGACCCAGGTGGGCCTGACCGGCCGCGGGCACCTGCGCCCCGACTCCCTGTCCGGCGGTGAGCAGCAACGCGTCGCCGTGGCGCGCGCGATCATCAACGAACCGGCCATCCTGCTCGCGGACGAACCCACCGGCAACCTCGACGACGCCCTCGGCCACGACATCCTCGACCTGCTCGCGGACATCCACACCCAGGGGGCCACCTTGCTGGTGGCCACCCACGACATGGACGCCGTCCGCCGCTTCCCCCGGGCCCGCCACCTGAAGCTGGACGACGGGCGCCTCGTCGGCGACGAGCCCGTCCAGGGCGGGGAGACCGGGTGAAGGTGATCCACCACGCCGAGGCCGCCGTCCGCCGGGCGCTGCGCAACCTCGTGGACTTCGCGTTCATCAACGCGGTGTGCGTGGGCGTGGTGACCACCAGCTTCCTGCTGGTGGGGGTGTTCCTGCTGATCCTGACCAACCTGTCGTCGGTCATGGACCGCTGGGGCCGCGACGTCCAGGTGTACGCGTACTTCACCGACGGCGTCTCGGACGAGACCTGCTTCCGGACCAAGGAGGAGATCGAGGCGCACCCCGAGGTGGCCCAGGTCATCTACGTCAGCCGCGAGGAGGCCCTGGAGATCTTCCACAGGCTGATCCCCGAAGCGGACACCCTGCTCACCGACCTCGACGAGAACCCCCTCCCGCCGTCCCTCGAGATCCGCCTGCGGTCCCACATCCGGGAGCCCGAACAGGTCGCCGCGTTCGCCGAGGCCATCGACCGCCCGGAGTTCGTGGAGCTGGACTACGCCGGCGAGTGGGTCTCCCGCTTCTACACCTTCCTCAACATGCTCAAGCTGTCCGCCGTGGTCATGGGCACGCTGCTGGCGCTGGCCTGCATCGTCATCGTGGGCAACACCATCCAGCTGGTGACGTGGGCGCGGCGGGACGAGATCGCGATCCTGCGGCTGGTGGGGGGTACGGACCGCTTCATCGAGGCCCCCCTGCTCATCGAGGGCGCATTCCAGGGGGTGGCAGGGGCCTCGATCAGCGTGGGGCTGCTGTGGGCCTCGTGGCGCCTCATGTCCGCAGGGTTGCGCGACACCCTCGGCCTGGCCCAGGGTCCCGGCGTGCTGACCTTCCTGTCCGCAGGGGAGCTCACGGCGTTCGTGATGGCGGGGCTGGTGCTGGGGCTGGCCGGCTCCTGGTTCAGCCTCCGGCGCATCCTGGATCGACCCGCGTGATACGCGCACTCCTCGCCGCCGCCATCGCCACGATGATCGCAGGTACCGCCACGGCGCAGCGAGCCGCCGAGGCCTCCCTGCTGGAGCTCTCGGCCCAGGAGCACGTCCTGCTCGACGAGATGGCCGCCATCGAGACGAGGCTCCTGGTGCTGCACACGGAGCTCGAGGCGCTGCACATCCAGGAGCGCCACCTGGAGAGCCACCTGCTCGAGCTGGACGCGGACCTCGCCGGCGCCGAGGAGGAGCTGGAGGCCAAGCGCGTGGCGGTGCGCGGCCGGGCCCGCGCCCTGTACATGGGCAGCGAGCGCGGCTTCTTGCAGCTGCTGTTCTCCGCGGAGGATCTGGGCGAACTCATCCAGGGCAGCCGCTACCTGATCCACGTGCTGGTCCAGGACGAGCAGCTCCTCGCTCAGCTGCGGCAACTGCACGAGGACGTGGACGCCCTGCGTTCGGAGCGTCAGGCCGAGTACGACAAGCTCCGCGTCCGCATCGGCGAGAGCCAGGTCAGCCAGGCCGAGCAGCGCGATCTCCGCGAGCGCCGCACGGCCCTGTTGACGCGCGTGCGCTCGGACCGCCGCGCCGTCGCCCTCGCCGCCACCGAGTCGGATCGAGCCGAGGCGGCGGTGCTCGAGGCCACGGCCCCCCTGGTGGTGGCCGCGGTCGCCGAGGAGGCCGACGAGGCCGACGCCGTGGTCGCCGCGATCGTGGAGGAGGCCAGCCTGGGTTTCGGCCGCCAGGAAGGCCGGCTGATCCTGCCCGCGGTGGGGGACATCGTCGGCACCCACGGCTGGTACGACGTGGAGGGTGCCGACGATCGCGCGTTCCGGCGGGGCATCGACATCGCGGCGGACCGCGGCGACGAGGTCCGGGCGGTCTACGCCGGCCAGGTGCGCCGCTCCGAGTGGATGCGGGGCCTGGGTAACGCGATCATCCTCGACCACGGGGAGGGGTACTTCACCATCTACGGTCACCTCGACGCGCTGCACGTCAACGTCGGCGAGATGGTCACGGCGAGCCAGCCCATCGGCACGGTCGGCGACAGCGGCAGCCCCCTCGGGGTGCTGCTGCACTTCGAGATCCGGCACCACTCCGAGGCCGTGGATCCGCTGGGGTGGATCCAGCTGCCGCCGGGCATCCAGATCCGGGACTGAGATCTACTCGAAGGCCCGATGCAGCGGCGCGGGCAACTCCTGCCAGGCGGGGACGTCGTCGGGCAGCGGGCCGCGGGGGTGGAAGGTGTTCCAGAACAACACGGGACCGTCGATCTGGCCGTCGCGCGCGTCGCGGACCAGGCCCGCGAGGGCCCGGCCGGTGTAGGTGATCTCCAGGTGGAGATCCTCGTGGTCGCGGGCCAGGGCCATCGCCTCCAGGGCCTCGGGGGTCTCGGTGCCGTAGCCGGGCCCCTCGAACCCGCCCATGGCCTCGAGGTTCAGCGGCGGCGGCCGGCGGTCCACGGACGGATCCAGCTTCCGCAGCTGCTTCCACGATTTCACCGCGAGGCGCTTGGTCCGCGCGGTGGTCGCCATGCGGGGGCTCACCACCCGGACGGCCCGGACCTCCGAGCGCAGACCCGCCAGGGAGACCCCCAGCGCGATTCCCGCCGAGGTCCCCGCCGATCCCAGGGGCACGTAGATGATCCTGGGCTCGGGCAGCTGGCCCTGGCCCACCTGCCACGCGAGCTCCAGCCCCGCCTCCAGGTACCCGAGGGTGCCCAGCGGCGACGATCCCCCTGGCGGAACCCAGTACGGCGCCCTGCGCCGCAGGAAGCTGCTGCTCAGGGAGCGCGCGCAGACCAGGGCCGACGCCACCTCCCCGGGAGCGTAGTGAAGCGCTGCGCCCAGCGCGGCACAGCGCAGCAGGGTGTCCCGCACGTGGTCCGTGGCCACCTCGTCCACGAGGATCAGGACGGTGGCGAGGCCCGCCTCCCGGGCTGCGAGGGTCGTCGCGAGGCCGTGATTGGTGCCCAGGTACCCCACGGTCACGAGGGTGCGACATCGGCGAGCGAGGGCGTCGGCGACCAGGAACTCCAGCTTGCGTGCCTTGTTGCCGCCCACCGGCGGGCCGCCGCTGTCGTCCTTGATCCAGAGATCCCGGAGCCCCAGGGACTCCCCCAGCGCCGCGAGGCGCTTCACCGGTGTGGGGCGCTGCACCAGGGCAAACCTGGGCAGGCGGCGATCCAGCGACGGGTAGTGAGCCAGCAGCCTCAGGGGAGTGTCCGTCACGATGCCTCGCCTTCGTGCAATCCCATTGTACCCGCGAGGCGGCGCGAGTAGGATGCGCGGACTTCGAGGAGGAATCCATGCGAGATCTGTCCATCCTGTTGATCGTCGTGCTGTCCCTGGCGCTGGCCGGCTGCCCCCCGTCGGAGACGCCCGCCGAGGACGTGACCGACGCCGCGGTCGAGAACACCGAGGAGGCCACCGAGGCCGCCGAGACCGCCGAGGCGGACACCGATGCCGTGGGCGCCGCCGTGTCCGAGGAGCTCAACCCCACGGCGGTGGCCGACATCGCCGCCGATCCCAAGGCCTTCGCCGACAAGACCGTCCAGGTCCAGGGTGTGCCCTCCTCCATGTGCGGCAGCGGCTGCTCCATGACCATGGAGGACGGTGAGGCCAAGCTGAAGATCCGGTCCGACCCCGAGGTCTTCAAGTTCCCCCCCGCGTGGAAGGGCCAGGAGGTCATCGTCGAGGGCACCGTGTCCGTGGACCCGGGCTGTTCCGGCCACCACGAGGCCAAGGACGGTGAGGCCGCTGAGGGCGAAACCGCCGAGGGTGAGGCCCCTGAGGGCGAAACCGCCGAGAAGGAGCACGCGCACGCCGACCACGCCGAGGGCGGAGGATTTGTGCTCATGGCCACCGGCGCGCGCCTGGTCGCGCCCGCCGCCACCGAGGAGGAGCCCCCGGCCGAGGAAGCCGCCGAAGCGACCGCCGAGGAGGCCCCCGCGGCCGAGGAAGCGCCGGCCGCCCACTAGGCTCCGAGTTCTTCCAGCAGTCCTTCCAGCGGCGACAGCGCCCGCTCCCAGTCGAAGCGTTCGCGGATCGCGGCCACCCCGGCCGCGGCCAGCACCTCGCGCCGTGTCTCGTCCCCCAGCAGCTCGTCACAGGCCGCGGCCATGGACGTCGCGTCCCCGGCGACCGCCACCCCCTCGCCGTCGGCCAGCCCCAGCGCGCGCGCAGCCAGCGGCGTGACCACCGCGGGCGTGCCAGCGGCCAGTGACTCGAGGACCTTGTTGGCCACGCCAGCACCGAACCGCAGGGGGCACGCCGTGATCCAGGCCCCCCAGAGGTGGGGGCGCGGGTCGTCCACCTCCCCCACCACCACCGTCCGGTGGCCGTCGTGGAGCGCCTCGACGCTGGCCGGGCACCGGGTCCCCACCACCCGCAGCTGCGCGCCCGCGTGCCGCACGCGAGGCATCACGTCCCGCGCCAGGTGCTCGACCATGTCGCGGTTGGACAGGGTCCGCAGGTTTCCCAGGAACACGATACGGCCCGGACGCGGGGCCTGCCCCGCGGGGCGCTGGAAGCCATCGGCGTCCACACCGTTGCCCACCAGGTCGAGGCGAGCCCCTGGTGCGCGGGCGCGCGCCTCGGCCAGGTCCAGCGGGCTGACGAGCGTCGCGGCCGAGGCCCGGCGCAGCACCTCGTCCTCGTACCGCTCCAGGCGCGGCAGCTCGAGCCGGTAGAGCGCGCGCTGGTGAGCCGGCAGGTGGGGTAGCGCGCGCCGGTAGTTCATCGAGATCATGTCCTGCACGTCGATCAGGACCGGCCACGGCCCGTCGAGCAGGTAGCCGGCGGTGCGGATCAACGAGCCGATGGCCACGTCGAACGCGCCGGGGCGTTGCCGGCGGATCGCGCGGTGCAGGGACTGGGCGTGGAAGTAGTGGGCCTGCAGCGGCCGTGAACCGAACGCCGCGCCCGCCGCCGCCTGGGCCACGCGCACCGCCCGCGGGACCCGGAACACCTGCACCCGTCGGGCCACGTCGCGCAGACTCCTCACCCACGCCTCGTCGGCCGCGTCCGCGGCCGGACACATCAACGTCACCTCGTGCCGCGCCGCCAACCAGCGCAGCAGGTGGTTCAAGCGCAGGCGGTCACCGCCCACCGCCGGGGCCGGAGGACGCGGTGTGACGAACAGCAGGCGCACGGGTCGCTCAGGGACGAGGAGATGGGAGGATGAGGGGGACCGGGAGAGGAGCGGGCTGGATCACATGGCCTCGACTTCGGTGGCCACGGTGGGATCCCCGCCGACCATGGTCAGCAGCACGTACAGCAGCACGTTGGCCAGCACGGCCCACAGGGCCATGACCAGGTACAGCGAGCGGGTGCCCTGCTGGAGCTGCTTGCCCCGGATCACGAACACGATCAGCCCGAACGCCGTCCCGAGCAGCGAGATGCAGCCGAACGCGGACAGGAGGAAGTAGTACGGTGCGAGCTTCTCGAGGAACTTGCTGGCCATCTTCGGAACCTCCGTTACCCGTCCGCGAGGGGCGGACAGCGCGCAGTATTCCACAAGTCGATCCGATAGCAAAGGGGGGCAGGGGTGTCCCTGCCGACCACCGCGCCCCTTTCACCGATTCTTGACAATCCCCCTGGGTCCCCTCCGGCCGGTCATTCGGAGCACGGTGTCCCGGCCAGGTTGCCGGCGGCGCGGCGCAGCGCCCCCGATCCCACGATCCCCACCATCCGCCCCGTCTCTTCGCCGGCCCGGTCCAGCAGGGAGATGGTCGGCACCCCCAGCAGCCCGTACCGGGTGGCCAGGTGCTCGTTGCGCCGGTCCGACAGGTTGACCATCACCACCTCGACCGCCCCGCACTCCTCGGCCAGGCGGTCCACGGCAGGCCGGACGGTCCGGCAGGCGGGGCACTGGTCGGTGTAGAAGTCCACCACCCGCGGGCGATCCGTCGGCGACCCCAGCTCGGGCTCGATCACGCTCCCGTCCGACAGGTAGGCCGGCCCCGCCGGGACCGCCAGGTTCAGCGTCGGCGGCTCCGACGGCCGCTTCAGCTGCCGGCCACCCACCGTGTAAGCGAGGACCCCCGCGCCGATCAGCAGCACCAGCCAGTTCCGACGGATCCATCCATAGGGCTTGGTCATGTCGTCCTCCTGCCGGGCCCGACGGCCCATCGTACAGGATAGAGCCACCAGGCCCGCGAAACGTTTCACCGCCCGACCTGTTACATTGGGCCGATGCGGCGCCCCCGCCCCCTCGCTGCGTTCCCGCTGCTGCTGCTGCTCGCCTGCGGCTCCGCGACCCCGACGGCGGTACCTCCGGCCGACGCGCCGTGTGAAGCGGCCGACGCCGGGTCCCAGCTCGCGCCCGTGGACACCGAGGTCGCCGAGGAGGAACGCGAGCCCACCCCCGACCACCCCGATCACCTCCCCGACGACGGCCCCTGGGTCCGCTCCTACGGGGCCTACGTCCAGGACCGGGCCACTGGCGAGGTGCTCGTCTCCAAGAAGGCCGATCGGGCGCGTCCCATGGCCTCCATCGCCAAGCTCATGGGCGCCTTGACGTGGCTGGAGGCGGATCCCGACCTCGACGGGGTGATCCGGATCTCCCGAGAAGACGCGTACACCCCGTCGTTCACCCGCTCGCCCCTGCGGATCGGCTCGAGCTACCGCGCCGGGGACCTGCTCAAGATGGCGCTGCTGGAGTCGGACAACCGCGCCATGGCGGCGCTGGCCAGGGCGTCCGGCCTGGACGCGGCGGCCTTTGCCGAGGCCATGAATGCCCGCGCCGCCGACCTGGGCATGGCGCGGGCCACCTTCGACGAACCCACCGGGATCTCCGGGGACAACCGCTGCACCCCCTTCGAGGCCGGCGTCCTGCTGGAGGCCTGCCTGGAGGATGCGCGCCTGGCGGAGATCCTCGGCCAGGAGCAGATCCCCTTCCGGCGCGTGGACCGCGACCGCCGGATGGTCGCCCAGAGCACCAACATGCTGATGCGGATGGACCACTGGCGTGTGCTCGGCTCCAAGACCGGCTACACCTGCCTCGCGGGCTCGTGCCTGGTGATGGTCGCCCAGGTGGAGGGACGCGAGCTGCTGATGAGCTTCATGGGCCACCCGGACCTCGAGATGCGGTTCAACGACGCCGGCGAGATCCGGTGGTGGCTCCACGAGCGCGGGATAGAATGAGCCTCAACGAGCCGGCCCACCCGGGCCGGTTTCGGGAGGTCGTCATGCTCCGCATCCCCCAGGTCACGCTGCTCTCCCTCCTCGTCGCCACCCTCGCGGTGTCCCCCTGCCCCGACGCGGCGGCCCAGGGAAACGCCGCGAGCTTCGACGGCGACGCCGACGTCATCGAACTCGGCGTCCTCGATCCCGGGACGTCGTTCACCGTCGAGGCCTGGCTCGACTCCGACAACTGGTCGAGCTACCACACGGTGTTCGAGGCCCTCGATCCGGCCACACACATCAACTCGTTCTTCGTGGGCTTCGTGGACTGGCAGTGGCAGGTGGAGATCGAGGACGACGACTACTGGGAGGGCAACGCCTGCGCGAACCCCGACGTGGACACCATCTGCTGGGCGGACACGCCCGCCACCGGCACCAACATCCACGTGGCCGTCACGGTCGAGCCGACCGAGCTGCGGCTGTACATCGACGGCGCGCTCGCGGTGAGCCAGGGCGCGTCCTCGTCCCCGGTGTTCGGCGCTGATCCGTGGCACCTGGGCGCGGACACCGACGGCAACCAGGACTACCAGTCGGACCCGTTCGACGGGTTGATGGACGAGATCCGCGTCTGGTCGGTGGTCCGCAGCGAGGACGAGATCGCCTGCACCCTGGGCTACGCGCTCGCGGGCGACGAGCCCGGCCTGTACGCGCACTACGCCATGGACGAGAGCCCCGGTGACGTGACCGTCGCGGACACCCTGGGGTACCACGACGGCGCCGTGGTCGGCGACACCACGTTCGCGGCCTCCCCCTTCGCCCTGGTCCCGGCCACCGGCCTCGACATCCCATGCCTCGACTACGACGGCGACGGGTACTCCGCCGACGACGGCGACTGCGACGAGTCCGATCCCGCCGTGAACCCCGGGGCCACGGAGCTGGCCTGCGACGGCATCGACAACGACTGCGACGGGACTCTCCACCCCGAGGAGACCGACGACGACGGCGACGGCATCGACGAATGCGCCGGCGACTGCGACGACGCCGACGCCGCAATCCTCCCCGGCGCCAGCGAGGTCGCCTGCGACGGCATCGACAACGACTGTGACGGCGGCCTCCACCCCGAAGAGAGCGACGACGACGGCGACGGCTTCAGCGAGTGTGACGGAGACTGTGACGACGCAGACCCCGGCCAGGGGCCCGGCGCCGCCGAGGTGGCCTGTGACGCCATCGACAACGACTGCGACGGGGCGCTACATCCCGACGAGACCGACGACGACGGCGACGGCTTCAGCGAGTGCGACGGCGACTGCGACGACGCCGACGCCACGGTCCTCCCCGGAATCAGCGAGGCCGCCTGCGACGGCGTCGACAACGACTGCGACGGCGACCTCCACCCCGACGAGATCGACGACGACGGCGACGGCTTCAGCGAGTGCGACGGCGACTGCGACGACGCGGATCCCGCTCGCGGACCCGGCGCCGCAGAGGTGGCCTGCGACGGCATCGACAACGACTGCGACGGCGACCTCCACTCCGACGAGATCGACGACGACGGCGACGGCATCGACGAGTGCTCCGGCGACTGCGACGACGCCGACGCCGCGGTGCGGCCCGGCGCGACCGAGATCTGCGACGGACTGGACAACGACTGTGATCCCGCCACCCACGAGGCCGTGGACGCCGACGGCGACGGCGCCACGATCTGCGACGGCGACTGCGACGACGCCCAGCCCGCCGTCTTCCCCGGGGCCGACGAGATCTGTGACGGCCTGGACAACGACTGCGATCCCGCCACCGACGAGGAGGCCGACGACGACGGCGACGGCCTGAGCCTCTGCGACGGCGACTGCGACGACGACGAGGCCACCGTCTTCGACGGCGCGGCCGAGCTGTGCGACGGCCTCGACAACGACTGCGACGAGGCCCTGCCCCCGGACGAGGCCGACGACGACGGCGATGGCCTCATGATCTGTGACGGCGACTGCGACGACGCGTCCCCGGACACCTACCCCGGCGCCACGGAGCAGTGTGATCAGGCGGACAACGACTGCGACGGGATCATCGACGAGGACGTGGACGAGGACCTGGACGCAGACGGGTTCAACGCCTGCCAGGGCGACTGCGACAACGAGGACGACACCGTCTACCCCGGCGCCGCCGAGCTGTGCGACGGCCTCGACAACGACTGCGACGGCGACCTGCCCATCGACGAAGACGACGGAGACGCCGACGGCTGGATGTCCTGTGACGGGGACTGCGACGACGGCGACCCCGACGCCAACCCGGACGCCGCGGAGATCTGCGACGACGGCATCGACAACGACTGCGACTCGGCCGTGGACGAAGACGACGACGACTGCGACACCGGCGACGACGACGACACCACCGCCGGCGACGACGACGACACCACCGGCTCAGCCGGCGACGATGACGCCACGTCGCCCGGTACCGACGATCCCGACGACGACGGCGCCGCGGGAGGCTGTGAGTGCGCGCTGAACGCCGTGGCCGGGCCGCTCCACGGCTCGCTCGGGGTGCTCGGGATGCTGGCGGTGGGCCTGGCGCGGCGCCGCGGCCAGCACCGCTGACGCCGCGCGAGATCGATCGGTCCTTGTCACGTGCGCCGGATCACTCGGCGGCGGCGACGGCTTTCTTCTCACGGATCAGGTTGGCGGTGAAGCTCAGCAGCAGGCCGTTCTGGACCTGCCAGCCGTCGTACACCAGGGGCACGCGGAAGGCCTTGAACTGGTAGTCCAGGGAGGCCCACTCGGCGAGCTTGACGCCGATGAGCACCTCGAACTCGTAGTTGAACAGCTCGTGGCCGGACAGGTCGGTCTCCACGTTGTGCACGAACGGCATCATGATGGCGGCGCGGCCGGTGTAGCTGACGTTCTTGGCGATGGCGCCGGTCAGGTTGAGGTTGAACTCACCGCCGAGCTGGACCGAGTCCTGGAGCTGGGACAGCACCAGGACGCCCTCGGTGGTCTCCTCGTTGTCGGAGATGGTGTAGCCGTCACGGACGAAGGTCTCCCATGCGCCGATGCCGGTGCGGATCTCCATCGTGATGGGCTCCTTCTCCACCGGGCGAGCGAACACGCCGACGCTCTCGCGCAGGGACGTGGGGGCGAACGCGCCGGTGAGGTCGATGTCCTCGAGGGCGGTCACGACCTCGTCGGCCTCGCTGGTGCCGTCCACGTTCACGCGCTGCACCGTCACGTCCGTGGCGCGCACGTCGTCCGTGGGGAACAGGGACGTGCCCAGATCGAACCCGACGAACGGGCCGAACCACGGCGCCCGGGGGACGTGCAGCAGGTACATGGTCTCGAAGCCCAGGGAGTCCAGGCTCTTGACGAACTTGGGCAGGGCCGGCGTCCGGGTGGTGCCCAGGCCCCACGCCAGCGAAGAGCGCCACTCGTGGATCTTCTTGGGGCTGACGTAGGTCAGGCCGCCGCTTACGAGCAGGCCCGCCGACAGGCTCAGGCCATCCACGTTCCCCACGACGGCCTTGTTGTGGGACATGGACAGGTTGGCCGAGGCCGACAGGGCGGGCTTCCAGCCCGTGTCGTCCTCCTCCGTGGCGGTGACCACCTCCTCGGGAATGTATCCGGGATCGTCCTGTGCGAGGGCGGGGGTCATCCACGTCAGAACCAACGATGCGACAAAAAGGAACCGGGTGAAGCGTGCCATGCGTCCTCCTCTTGGCTGCCCCCTTGGTTTCCAAGAAGCGTGCCAGACGCTCGACGGCGGCGACGTGTACACCCTCACGTCGGCGCATCCAGCGGGTGAGACAAAGAACTGATCCGGGGTCGAGACAGTACGATACACCTGTCTCGCGCTGACGGTAACGTGGGGAGCGGGTCAGACGACGAGGTCCAGCTCCTGCACGGTCCCCACCCCGCCGTCCTCCTCGAGGTAGACCGAGGACGCGGCCAGTTGCCCCTGGAGCTCACCGGCAGAGTCGGTCAACGAGAACGGCGTGGCCACGTGGGTCAGCGAGATGGCGCCGACCCCCACCTGGGCCAGGGCCATCAGCCGGTCGTTGCCCTCGGCGTCCCGGGACCAGACCCGCAGCCGATCGAACACCGCGTCCCCCTCGTCGATCCAGCCGTTGGCGTCGCCGTCGAACTCCGCCAGCTCGCCGAAGCCGCTGCCCGTGGACGGCCCGAACAGCTCGCGGCCGTCGTTGACCACGCCGTCGCCGTTGCGGTCCAGCGCCAGCAGCCCGCTGCCCGCCTCCACGAACGAGATGGAGTCGGCGCTCCCGTCCGCGTCGAGGTCGAAGCTGAACTTCGCGTCGGTCAGCTCCGCCGTCGGCGCGTCGAAGTTGATCACCAGCGGGTCCTTCAGCGCGTCGCCGGCCAGGATCTCCACCCGCTCGTGCCGGATCAGCTCGCGGCTCAGCCCCAGCTCCACGTCGAAGGTGATCTCCCGGCCATCGGCGGTGGTCACCACGCCGCTTGCCGAGAACGAGGTCTTCTCCGCCTCGTAGTGAGTCTCCTCCGCCCGGTACTCCATCCCCCACCCCACCGCCTCACCACCCCCACCTCCCTCGACCGCACCATCGGCGACGACGACAG
>CAYRNR010000103.1:0-32631 GCA_964425605.1 uncultured Rickettsiales bacterium
TGGTCTATCTCCTGGCGCTCGTCAAGCGCTCGTCGACGATGGTGAGCGTCTCCCTGTACTCCCCCAGCCGCCGCAGCATCGCCTCCCGCGTCCATCTCGGCCTGCCCACCAGCCCTGGCGGCAGCCCGTTCTCCAGGCGCTCCTCCAGCCCGCGGATGTTCCGCCTCAGCGTGTACCTGTGCAGCCTGAGGCAGTTCCGGCAGGTGACGCGTGCCCAGTCGTCGCAGGCGTTGGGGGCTTCCCAGCCGTAGTCGCAGCGGACGCCGTCGCCGAGCATGAAGTGGAGGGCTTTCATGGCCACCCCCAAACCCTGCAGTGCTCCAGCAGCCCCTCGAGGCACCCCCTGCACAGCTGCACCGAGCCCCTGTCGCCCGAGAGGATGTAATCGGCACACTCCCCGCACAGCCTGCAGACGGGCCAGATGATGCGGGGCTGGTCGCCAGCAGGCTGGACGCGGAGCTTGAGCTTGGGGGCGGGGCGGGCCATCAGGCGCCCCCGCTCACCGGCAGCCCCTGCCCTAGCTTCCAGGGGAACCCCGCCGCGTGGTCGTGCCCCCCGCCGCCGTCATAGATCTCCGGGCCGGGCTTGTCCTTGCTCGCGTCCCAGAGGCCGACCTGGTTCCTGTCCTCACCCTTCTTGCCGCGTTTCCTCTTCTCGGGCGGCGGGGGCTGGTCGATGCCCCACAGCTCGGTCTTGACCACCTTGCGGATCACGGGCTGCAGGTCGGCCCGCAGGTTGGCGCGGTAGTTGACTTGGAGGGTCTTGAGCCCCTTGGCTACGCGGTAGATGATGCGTCGCACCGTGGCATCCCCGCGGAGCAGTTCCTCGTCCCCGGGGCCGTGCATCGCGATACCCACGTCCAAGCCCACCTTGCGGTTGCGTGCGTCGCTCTGCGAATCCTGCTCCGGGTCCAGCATGACCGAGGCGCCGGGAAGCATCTCGTCCAGGACCGGCGCATCGTCGTAGTCCAGCAGATAGACCACCTTGAAATCCCACCTTGCCGGCGAGCGCCCCTCTCCCTTGTCCCGCCCCGGCTCGGCTTTGACGAGCTCTCCGCTGGCGACGCAGCGCTCACCCTTGGCGACATTCACATTGACAGTTGACACATTTCCTCCTCTTGCGATGCCTCGATGAGACGTGTCAGCCACGCGCCACCGAGATCCAGTGGAAAGCCCATGCCGCGCAGGATTCCCGGCGACACGGAAGCGGAGCCGGGCTTGGCCCGACCTGTATTGCGATGCCATGCGTTCCAGAGCGGACCGATGCGTCGCCATGGCACGGCCAGGCGCAGCCCGCGGATCTGGATGAGCAGTCCGGCGATGCCCTCGGCCGCCTGCCACGCGTCCAGGTGCTCGGCCTGGTGCTGCTTGAGATCCTGGAAGGGCCAGCGGCTCTGCGCGGTGCTCTTGGCCTCCAGCGCCACCCCCCAGCCGCCGTACATCAGCACGTAGTCCGGCGGCCCCTTGCCGCCCGGGCAGCAGGCCCAGCGGCCTCCCCCGAGCGGCTGCAGGCGCTTCAGCGCCTCGGGGGTGCGCCACCAGGCGCACAGCTCGGAGCGGGCCAGCAGGGCGAACAGCCGCTCCTCGAGGAACCTCTCCCAGGCCTTGCCGGAGGCCTTGGCCTTGGCGCCTGCGAGCTGACGGCGGGGGGATGGCATCAGGGGGAGGCCTCCACCACCTCGCCGCGTAGATAGAGCGCGCTGGCGCTCTCCACGCGCAGCGCTCCGGCAAGCCTCGGCAGCACGTCCGGGCTCAACGGGGCGAGAGCCCCGGTTTCGTACTTGGAGACGGTCCCGACGGAGCGGCCGATCTTCTCAGCCACCTGGGCGAGCGTGAGGCCGAGATGGAGGCGACGCTCTTTGATGTGACGCCCTCCCTTGGTCTTCCAATCTTCTGACATGACGGCTCCTTTCGCCTGTAGGGTAGTCAGCGGCTGATTTCCTGTCAACGAAAGATTTTCCTTGACACGAAAACGGGACACCAATACCCTGAAGCCCGAAGGAGAAAACTGGAACCCAATCTCAACGGCTCGGCCCACGGCGCCCCTTTCCATTTCTTTCTCCTTCGTGGCGTCGCGGGTCGGGCCACGGGAGGGCTTCATGTTGACCATCTTCCTCGCCGGCGCAGGAGCCGGCCTCCTCGTGGGCCTCGGGCTGGGCATGGCCTGGTCGGATCTTCGTTGGCGCCAATGGGCCGAGCGGCTGGCGGGGGCGAGGGGATGAGTTCCGTTCTTGCCTGGTACTTCCACGGCGGAGCCCTGCGCTACGACGACGGCCGCGAGGTGAAGCCCGGGGCTGTCCACGAGGTGGACCCGGATCGCCTGTCGCTCTGCAGATACGGACTGCACGCATCGCGTGACATCTTCGACGCGCTTGAATACGCGCCCGGCGCTGGGCTCGCCCGCGTGCGCCTGTCGGGCCGCATCCTGCACGACAAGGACAAGCTCTGCGGTGAGCGGAGAGAATATCTGTGGGCCGTGTCGCCGGAGGAGGGCGAACTCGTACTGCGAAAGTTCGCCAGGCTGTGCGCCCTGGATGTGGCCCACCTCTGGGAGTCACCCGATGTCGTCCTGCGCTACCTGAAGACGGGCGATCCGGCTCTACGGGCCGCCGCCAGGGACGCCGCCTGGGCCGCCGCCAGGGACGCCGCCAGAAAGAAGCAGCGTCGGCGGTTGATCGCCATGTACGGCGCGAAGGCGACGAAGCCGTGACCGGATTCCTGCTCTGCTGGGGCGTCGCCCTGATGCTCCTGCTCCCCATCTGCTGCTGGAGGTAGCGATGATCGTGACTCTCGACATTCCCGACTGGTCCGCGAGAAAGGTCCGGGACGCCGTAGTGAGCTGTCTTGTCCACGAGGCCCGAGACGAAGTGCTCGAAGCCGCACGCACCGAAGCCGAACAGGCGATGACAGCGTACATCCAGAAGCGGGCCGAATCCATCGTCGACGACCTGCTCGAAGAGGAGTGGTGCCCAGTGGACGAATTCGGACGCCCCAAGGGGGACAGCCAGACTCTGAAGGCGTGGGCCGTGGACTACTTCCGGTCCTGGCTCGAGGTCACCGTAGGCCCGGACGGCAAGCCCTCCACGAGCCACTACGGCAGCAGCCGGCAGCGGCGCATCCGCTGGTATGCGCAGCAGGCCGTCAGCTACCAGGCAATGAAGGGGATCCGCGAGGGCATCGACAGCGCCGTTTCCGAGGTCAAGGAGCAGGTCAAGACGGAGTCCACGCGCCTGCTTGCCGAGGCCTTGGACAAACTGCTGAGGGGTCGGTAGCCATGACCCGCGAAGAGCTCCTCCAAGCCCACGCCTACAGGCTCGGCCACCGTCGCGCCTGCCAGGGCTGGCTCGAGCTCGAGGCGGGTCACCTCTGGCACTGGGACCAGAAGCGCCACGACATGCAAGACGCGATCGCCGTCCTGGGCGAGACCGAGACACGCAAGCACTACGAACAGGGCCTCCGAGATGGCGGCCTGCCGGAGCACGCATGACTTTTCAAGAATACCTGGCTTTGGACGGCCTGAACTGGACCACCCTGAAAGCCATGGAGGATAGCCCCCTGGCCATGCTCCATCGCCAGAAGACTCCGAGCGAGGACACCCCCTCGAGGGTGCTGGGCCGCGCCACGCATATGGCCATCCTGGAGCCGGACCGGTTCGAGACGGACGTCATCACCTACGACAGCCGACGAGCGGGCAAAGCCTGGGAGGCCTTCAAGGAGAGCAACGCGAGCAGGACGATCCTCAAGGTCTCCGAGCTGGAGACCTGCCAGGACATGGCCGCGGCGGTCCGCGGAGACTCCGCGGCCATGCGCTACCTGAGGCATGGCCGCGCCGAGCTGACCATCCGCTGGCGAGACCCTGATACCGGCGTCCCCCGCAAGGCCCGTCTCGACTGGCTGACGGTCCACGACGGCCAGGTGATCCTGGTGGACCTGAAGACCGCCAGGGACATCACCGAGCGGGGCATGGCCCAGGCCGCGGCGCGCTTCGGCTACCACGGCCAGCTGGCATCCTACATGGACGGCCTGCGGGTCCTGGGGGTCCGCGTGGCCCGCGTGGTGATGCTGGTCGTCCGCAACCGCGCGCCCTACGACGTGGGCGTATTCGAGCTGGGCGAAGATGCCCTCGAGGCCGGCTGGACCTGGTACAGGCGCCTGCTGGACCTGGCCGCGAAATGCGCCAAGGAGGGCCGCTGGCCCGGGCGCTACGACGGCGCGGAGCAGACCCTGGCGCTGCCCGGGTGGGCGCCGGGGATGCCTGACTATGACGACGAGATCCAACTCTGAGGAGGGCCCATGCTCGACATGACCGAATACATCAAGGCCGACAGCGACCAGATCACGGCGGCCGACCTGGCCGAGCCGGTGGTGCTGCAGATCTCCGAGGTGCGCCTCACCGAGGACGCCAAGAAGCCCATCGCCATCTTCTTCGAGGGCCAGCGCTTCCCGTGGCTGCCCAGCAAGACCTCCCGCAGGGTGCTCGTCAAGATCTGGGGCAGCGACGGGCATGCCTACGTGGGCCGGTGGCTGCGTCTGTACTGCGATCCCACCGTCACCTACGCGGGCGAGGAGGTGGGCGGGGTCCGCATCTCGGGAGCCAGCCACATCAAGCAGCCGGTGACGGGCAAGCTGCCCAGCGGGCGACGGAAGTACAAGTCCTTCTCCGTGGGACCGCTGAAGCCCCCCGAGCGGCAGGCCCCCGAGATCGTGGGCTGGTCATCGGAGGAAGAGGACGCCTTCCTCGGGCACCTGGACGCTCTCAACGCCGACCTGATGGGCGTGGAGCGCTGGTGCGAGTCCAAGCGCTGGCCCATGCCGTCCAAGATGACCGGGGAGAAGCGGACCGGGCTGCTCCAGCATCTGGGCACGCAAGCCGGCCGCGAATCCTACGAACGAGCCAACCGCCGAGGAGGAACGACATGGACAAGAGACGAACCGAACGACTGAGAGAGTATGCGGACATCATGGAGCTTCACGCCCACCGGCTGGCCGAGCTGGTCAAGGACATCCTGTGCGAGGAGCCGGAACCGGAGCCCAAGAGCTTCGATTTCCGAGCCATGGGGCCGATCTCATTCGAGATCAAGGAGGCGAGGCCTGAGCCACCCCCCCGCTGCTCGGAACTGCCCCCCGAGCCGCCGCAGGAAAGCCCGTCGCAGTCCGCGTCCAGGGACGCGGATGTCCCCAGCTTCGCAGATCTGGCGAGCGGCGCCGCCCCGGGCATCGTGCCAACCCCTGATCCGTCGTCGCAGCCATTGTCGCTGCCGGCGGCTGGCATGTCCGCGCAGCACGAGGATCCGCCGTCGCAGCCCGATCCCGACAGGGACGCCGCGCTGCTGGCCCTCAACATCCACATCGCCCAGCAGGGCAAAAAGGCGTGCGAAAAGGCCATAGGTGTCCCAGTGGCCGACGTGATGGACATGCCGAGCGCCGGGATCTGGGACCACATCAAGGTGCTGGACCACGACTTCCCGTCAGAGCCTTCCAGCAGCCCCGAGAAGCCGCCCCAGGAGCCACCGGAGACGCTTGGCGATGCCATCGGCGAGCCCACGCCCCCCGCGCCGCAGGATGCCGCAGAGGCGCTACCGAAGGCCCCTACGCGCGGGCAGCTGAAGAATGCCATCCAGGGGCAACTGGACAGGCTGGGCTCCGAGGCGGCTGCATGGCTCGGGAAGCGTCGCGGCGACCGAGCGGACGATCCCGTGTCTCGCTGGGCGCAGAGCAACGGCACGCTGCAAGTCTGGCTCACCGAGCTCGAGGCCATCCCCACCCCTGAGCCCGTCGCAGTCCCCGTCGAGCAGGAAGACGAGCTGGACCCGCAGGAGGACTCCGCGAAGCTGGCCCTGCTGTGCAAGGCGGTGGAGGCCGAGCTCTCCGAGGAGACGATCGTGGAGGCCCGCGGCCGTAGCGGCGTGGAGGAATACGCGGACCTGCCCAGCCTGCCGGCCGCGGTCCTGCGCATCTACAGGGGCAAGCTGGATGAGGCGCTGCGGGCGCTCAAGGACGGTGAGGAGTGAGCGCCATCCAACAGCTCCGAACGCTCTGCACCGCCCTGTCCACGCAGGCGGCCAGGGACGAGGCTGGCAGGCTGCTCAACAGCCTCGACCAGGATCCGCTTTCCATCGAAGAGCTGCGCGCCCTGGCCAAAGGCACTTTCTACCACGCAGACGACAACTGGGACTCCCCCAGGGCCCGCGCCCACCGCGCAGCCGAACGCAAGTTCCTGAAGCGCTACGGCCCCCAGGAGCCGGAGGTCGCCGAGGAATGAAAGACCACCTGCTCATCGCCGTCGGACTGTGCCTGCTCGCGGCCGGCGGCATGGCGGTCCTGCTCTGGGTGAACAGCTGATGTCGCGCCCCTCCATCCAGGCCCTGCTGCAGGACGTCGCCGACTACGAGCGCGCGCCCAGCTGGAGAGGGGCCCAAACCATCCACCAGCGGGCCCTGGCGGTCGCGAGGTGGGCCAAGGAGGAACGCGCGAGGCACGAGGCGCCCCCGGGCCCGAGCAGCGTGGCGGGGCGCCTGTTGGCTCTGGTGAGGTCTTCTCCGGGGCGCTACCGGCCCGTCGAGCTGATGATCCTGCTCAAGGCGCCCCCTCGGACCATCTACGGCGAGATAGGGCGCATGCGCAGGGACGGGCGGCTGCTTGCCTACGAGGAGAGCCCGGATGGTACACTTTGGCCGGTGGATGGGGAGGAGAGTTGATGCCCGAGCGCGCAACCACCTGCCCCTGCTGCGGCGGTTCGGGGCGGGCTGTCGCTGCCCGAGATGGTGGAGGCCGTGGCCCTGGTCCGCGCAGCGGAGTCCATCGACATGGGCGACGGCATGAGGAGCATCGAGACCGTCTGCGCGCATCGTCTCGTCGCAGCCCTCTACACCGCGCTCCACTACCATGCGGAGGAACCATGCGGGCCCGAGCCGGCGCTGCTTGGGCGGGGGCGCGGGGTGTTCGTGGTCAAGGTGCCATGGCCGTAGGAGGGCGGTAGGCGATGAGCAGGACAACCATCAGCTGGACGGACCACACGATCAACCCGGGAATCTACGGCTGCTCGCCTGCGGGGCCTGGCTGCACCAACTGCTACGCCGCCGGCTTGGCTCCCCGCCTCGTCGGCCAGGGCCTGTACCCCGAGGGCATCACCCAGGGGCGGCGCTGGACCGGCAAGGTGATAGCGGACCGCGACGCCATCAAGCCCGCATTCGCCAAGCTGCCGAAGAGGAAGCCGGCCCGGGTCTTTATCACCAGCATGGGGGATCTGTTCCATGAGGGCGTGCCATTCGAGCACGTTGTCGTTGACTGGTCGCGCCCGGAGGAGCGCTGCGATTCGGTGTGGGCCGGCCTCGCTCGCGTAGGGGTGAAGCGGGCCGGCCGCTTGCTCGATGGCCTGGTGTGGAACCAGGTGCCGGAGGCGATACGATGCCACGTCTGATGTCTTTCGCGATGACGAAGTTCCAAGTCTACGCGCGCCAGAAGACCGTTACCAGGCGGCTCGGCTGGGCCTTCCTGAAGCCAGGCGACATCCTCTGGGCGGTTGAGAAAGCCCAGGGGATCCCAAAGGGCGGCAAGGTCAAGCGCATCTGCAAGATCCGGGTGCTGGACGTGCGCGAGGAGGCGCTCTGCGCCATCACCGAGGAAGAGGTGGCGCGGGAGGGCTTTCCCGGCATGAGCGATCTGCTGTTCGTGTCGCTGTTCTGCAAGGCCAACCGCTGCAGGCCCAGCCAGCTCGTGCGCCGCATCGAGTTCGAATACCTCGACGAGGGCGGCGACGATGCATGAGTGCCCCGAGTGCCGCCTGGAGTGCACCTGCCACGGCGATATCGACGGCTTCCCGGATGGTGTGTGGGGCGGCTGCACCCATTGCGACCTCGAGTGCTACGAGCAGGTCGACAGCTGCGATGGCGACTGCGAGCGGTGCCCCGAGTTTGACTACGGGAAACATCCACATGCCGCCTGACCTCCCCGCCCCCAAGCCCGGCCAGCGCTTCCTGGCCCAGTGCGCCTGCTGCGACGGACCGGGCTGGATGTCCGTCGACGAGATCTGCGGCGAGGCCGTGCACGGGGAGCCGGAGCGGCCGGAGTGCCTTTGCTCTTGGATGTGGCTGGGGGACTGGGATCCCGAGGTGGTGCTGGAGCTCCGGGTGGGGAACGCCCTGCTGTGGGCCCAGCCGGACAGGATGGCCCGCTATCGGCGCAGGGAGAGGGCGCTGGGGCAGCTGGGGCTGTTCGGTGAGGCTGCGCGCTGATGGCACGCCCACCCGTCGCGCAGGTCCTACACGACGCGTCTCACGGCACCGTGGCGGAACCATCGCGCTGCGCCGGCGAGACGCGACGGCTGCCGTCGCTCGAGGACCTCGGCGACGCGTCGCCCAGGCCTCGAGGTGACGAGTCTCTTCCTGGAGGCCGCGACGGGTCGCGCCTCGAGGATGTGGACGGGTCGCGGCCACCAGGTGGCGACGGGTCGCGCCGAGCAGCTCCGAACGGGTCGCGCGGGCCAGGCCGCGATGCGTCGCGGAGCTGCAGCACCGACGCGTCGCGCCACCCTCGAGGGTGCGCCTACTGCGGAGGCGTCATCCCTGCAGGAAAACGACGGGACACTAAGTACTGCTCCAAGGCCCACCGGCAGGCCGCCTGGCGCTTCAACAAGGAGCTCATCGCCAGAGAGATAGCCGCTGTCCCGCTGCGCCTCGCCTACGCCGATCCCCCCTACCCGGGCCTGGCCAGGCGCTACTACGAGGGGCACCCGGACTACGCCGGAGAGGTGGACCACGAGCAGCTCCTGTCGCGCCTGCAGGTCTACGACGGCTGGGCGCTGTCCACCTCGAGCAGGGCGCTGCCCGGGATCCTGGCGCTATGCGTCGCCGCGGGCCTGGACGTACGGGTTGCCTGCTGGGTGCGGGGCGAGCGCAAGACGCCCTCCAGGTGGCCGCTCTGCAGTTGGGAGCCCGTCGTCTTCGCCGGCGGTAGACGGCAGGTGTCGGCGGCCGCGGCGAGCGACGCCTTGATCCACCACGCACGTCCGAGGACGACGGATCCTCACCGCGTCATCGGCAGCAAGCCGGCGGCCTTCTGCGCCTGGCTCTTCGACCTGCTCGGGGCCAGGCCTGGCGATCAGCTTGACGACCTCTTCCCGGGTTCCGGGGGCGTCGCGCGGGCCTGGGACATCTACAACGCCAAAGCGCTCTAGAGGAGGGTAGGGTAGATGTGCGACAACGACTGCGACGGCTACTTTGATGACGAGCTCTGCTGGCAATGCGACGGCCAGGGCTGGGGCATAATCGGCACGGACTGGGAATGCGAAGACCCGATCACGGGCCCCACGATGGGGAGATGGAGACATGCCCCTGCTGCGGCGGTTCGGGGCGGGCTGTCGACTGCCGATACTGGTAGCCGTCGCAGTCCTCGTCCACGCCGTCGCAGTCGACGTAGCCGTCGGTGTCGGTGTCGGTGTCGGCGTCGGTGTCTACTTCTGCGGCGGCCCCCGCACCACGATGGAGCAGCCCACGACCAGCAGCAGTCCCCACAGCGCCACCCAGCCGGCATAGTCGAGGTAGCGCCTCACCTGGCCGCCCTCCAGCTGGCCCAGGCGATGGCGCCGGCCTCGGCGGCGTGGGCAAGGGCGCAGAAGGCGGTCCAGCGCACGGCCCAGCAGGCGAGGGAAAGGGCGAGGAGGGGGCGGCGCATCAGTCGAGCAGATCCCGGCCCACGTGGCCCACGAAGCGGAGCGCCTTTCGCACAATGCGTCGCCGCTCGGCCTTGGTGATGGTCTCGCCACCTTCGCTGGACGCGTCCCTCGCCTCCCGGAGATCCTGGCAGATGTCCCTGGCCTCGGCGTAGAGCTTGGCGATCTCGCGTGGGGTCAGGAGCATGTCAGGCTCCGATCAGGGGGACGAGCCCCCGGTATTCGGCGGTCTTGACCAGCCGATATTTCGCGGTGTCGCTTATGTTGCCCGAGCACACATGCATGGATCCCGTCCCGCCGGCGAGCGAAATCACGAGGTCGGTGTGCCCCGGGTAGTAGTCGACCGGCGCATCCGGCCTCGAGGGGGGCACGTCGCTCCCGCTGCCTCTGCGGTGGCGGATGGCCAGGGCCCCGCAGGCCGAGGCGCTAGAGAGCTTGCCGGCCAGGACATCCACGATGGGCACCCAGAGACCCTGCTCCACGGCAGCCTTCTCCTGGTAGGAACTCGCCCCGATCCAGTCCTTGAGGGGGTGGGTCTTCCAGGGGGCGCTTTCCTTCCAGTCCCCAAGCTTCAGGCCCACGAACTGGGCCACCTGGGCCACCAACGCACACCATGCCAGGTCCGTGGAGGCTATCTGCCAGCGCTCGCGGTACTCGAGCACGAAGTGGTCCAAGGCCAACCCGCGATTGGAGCCGGCGCTTTCCTGGATGCCGAACAGGCCGATGAAGAATCGGCAGGCATTCTCCTGCGCGCTTGTGATGCCGCCGGGGATAGCCTCCAGGGCCTTGACCTGGTGCTCGGCCACCCAGGGCTGGCCGGCCTGCTCGCGAGCCAGGGCGGTCGCCCAGGGGCCCGGCGTGGTGAGCACGTCGCTCGCAGGCGCCGCGGGCTCGCCATCGCTCTCCCTGGCGTAGCGGTTGCGGCTGATCGGGCTCTCCGCCACGATCCAGACCGCGACCCCGTGGTACTGGATGAGATGCCAGCGGATGTCACCCTGGTCCCTGGTCAGGGTCAGCGGATACTCCCCGCGCGGGACTCGCGGACCCTTGGCCGCACTGGTCGAGTCGGCCAGAAAGCTGGGCAAGCGCTGCAGGACGTGGGAGACGGTCATCGGGTGTACCTCCGATGGAAGGATAGCACGCCCCATCTTTTTTCGCTGTTTGTACTCTTTTTTGTGGACAAGGGAGCCATAAAAGACTACATTGAGATCATGGAAAGCGAACGACGGAACAGCAACCCCGAAGGAGAAAGACCATGACTATCAAATTCGACACCCTCCAAGACGCCCTCGCCGCCGGCTACCGCAAGCCTCGTCGCGGAGGCCCTGACGCCGACGAGGACACCAGTGGCTTCAACTGCTACGGCTACGACTTCCGCGAGCCTGGCACCGGCCGCGAGTCGGTCACCGTCTACCTGAGCGAGGCAAGGAACCGCGTCCCCGGCACGGGCCCTCACACCATCGGCGCCTATGCCGCGCTCTTCGCGCCATCCGAGATGGACAAGCACTGCACCGAGGAAGAGGCGGCAGTCATCGCGGTCGAGCTCGGCGTTCGGCTGGAGCGCCGCACAAGCCGCCGTCGCGGCAGCTACCTCGTGCTGAAATCCGAGACCCTCATAGAGGACGTGCGGCTGCGCACCGTTGGCGGCTTCCGCACGCAATGCCTCGGGTTCCCGGAGCGAGCCTCTTGGTAGCCCGCTGACGAGGCCCCATGGCAGGGGCCGAAACGCCCTCGGGCGTCCGGGAAGCCGAACAAGGAGAAAGACCATGAAAACCACCATCAACACAATGTCAGATGCCAACACGGCCTGGATCAACTCCGGGATGCTCGATTGGGCCTGGTTCAACGACCGCGCGCTCACCGATGGCGAGGAGGCCGAGCTGGTGGAGCGCATCTACCGCGAGGGCTCCGTAGACCTCGGCGTGCGTTCATTCCTGGTCGCCAAGGGCGAGAGCCTGATCGATTACGGGCTGGAGTCCTGATGCCCCTCCCCACCAACGCCGCCCACCCCCTCTGGATCCTCCTGCGCGGCCACCTCCAGCGCCGCCAAGCCTACCGCTACCGGCAAGGGGGCGCTTCGCCCACCCTCAACAGGCTGGAGGACTGGGCCCGCAAGACCGGCGCCCGCTTCACGGTGGGGCCGGAAGGGACCACCATTGAGATCCCTGGAAAGGGGACTTGACATGTGCGCCGAATGCCCGCGGGAGCATGCCGGGGAGAAGTGCCCCAGTTCGTGCGGGCTGGATGAGGAGGGAGGGTGATGGCCTCCCTCTCTATCTGGCATGCGCTGTCCGACGGCCGCTGGTGTCGCTACCGACTGACCGCCTTCTCGATCCGATCCAGTTGCTCGTCCATCGCCAGCTGGCGCTCCTCCATCCGGGCCATGCGCTCGGGCAGGCCGGCCCAGCTGTCGAGGCCCGCGGCCAGGTCGGCCTCGAGCTCTTCGACGGCGGCAGCGTTGCTTGACACGTCTTCCACCACGCCGGCGAAGTCGTACACCCAGCTGCCACCAAGCCCGAGGGCTCCGAGCGTGGCGACAATGCCGCCGACGATGGCGGCAAGGCGCTGGTTGGACATCGGCTCACGATGGCTCGCGGTCGGTTCTTCAGCATCAGTCATCGGTTCACCTCTCAGCACGTGTTGCACAGTCTCTGCGGGCATCTTGAGCGGCGCGGTAGGCTGCCACCTCGGCCTCCAGGCAACGCAAGAGCGCCTCGGCCAGGCGCTCCTCGAGCAGCTCGGCGTAGTCCTCGCAGGGGGTCACCTCCACGATCTCCACCTCGGCCGGGAGGCAGGGCGCCTTCCCCAGCAAGCCCCCCACGATGTCGTCCAACGTCGCGCCGCCTGTGCCGCCCAGCACGCCGCCGCCGAGCATGCCGGGGATCAGCCAGCGCCAGGGGATGCCGGTGGGCTGGGTCGGGGACGGCTGGGGCTGGTCGGAGCTCATGTCAGCCTCGAAATCGGTGTGCGGTCGATGAAATCAAACACCACCTCGTCCGGATCCAGGCCTCTGTTGACGGAGCGCACGATGACGCGCTGGGCGGTGATGCCATTGATCGGGTCGACGAGCTCCCACTGGGAGCCGGCCCTGAGGTAGTACAGGTCCCTGGCGGCCAGGTAGGTCGCGGACCTGCGGGGCAGCGCCAGGCGCGCGGCCTTGGCGGCAGCCATGCGGTGCGCCGTGGCGGGGTCGGAGGTGCACTTGCACTCCATGGCGTCCGCGGGCTTGGCCCCGTAGAGCTGCTGGGAGAGGTAGCACAGCGTCGAGGTGTCTCCGTCGAGGGAAAAGACCAGCTTATGCGCTTGGGAAAAAGCCTCGTAGTCGTAGTCTACGGTGAACTCGTTGAAGATCCCATCCATGTCGGAGACGGAGATCCTCCCGATGCGCTCGATCAGCTGCTGGCCCACCACCAGCCTGCCCTCGATAGGGGCGGCCATCGGATCCGCGTAGGCCAACCAGAGCCCGTCTCCGCTCTCCACCTCCACCAGCGGCAGGTAGGGCAGCAAGCGGTCTCTGATGGCGTCTATAGCCGTCGTCTGCTGGTCCACGTAGAAGCCCACGTCCCAGCTGCGCAGCAGGATCAAGGTGGCTTGCATGCGGTCCCAGTCGATGCGCAGTCCGGAGTCCGTCAGCAGCTTGCGCACGACGCCATCGGCCCGCAGCGCCGGAGAGGTGATGTCGTCGGCCGCGACGATCCCGCCGTTGACCGGAGCATAGGTCCAGGCCCCGGAGGCGGCGGAAAAGCGCACGGCGTCCTCGATGTAGGCGTAGTCCCCGCTGGACAGCGTGCCGTTCTGCACGGTCAGCGTTCCGCCGCTGGCCAGCCCATCCTCGTAGGGCTGCACGGCGGTGGTGTCCGGGAAGTGGTGGCCCGCCAGCAGAAGCTTGTTGTTCACCGCGCCGCCGACCTTGTAGCCGGGCACCGAGCTGCAGGCGCCGTAGACCTGCTGGTACTTGCGGCCCTCCAGCTCTGAGAGCGCGTTGAGCCCGTTGTCCGTGGGCGACGGCCAGTCCGCGCCCACGTCCCTGGAGTCGTCGCAGATGGCCGCCGAGGTGATGGGCGGTGTCGTCTCCAGCGTGATCGTGGTTTCCTCGCCCGCCGCGCCCATCTGCAGGCCCTGCACGGTGCCAGCGCCGAGGATCACGTGGCGATCCTCCCAGGCTTGGCCCGCCCAGATGAGAGCCACCTCCGCATCGGCGGCGGTGACATGGTGCCAGTCCTCGTGAAGCGCCTCCAGGCTCTGATGCCAGGCGATGTCGACGCGTGCCTGGGTGAATGCCGCCACGCCCTCCAGGACGAAGACGTCCAGCTC
Organism: uncultured Rickettsiales bacterium; assembly: GCA_964425605.1. GTDB lineage: Bacteria > Myxococcota_A > UBA796 > UBA9615 > CAYRNR01 > CAYRNR01. The sequence continues at coordinate 13,984 of CAYRNR010000103.1, forward strand.
TTCCACGAACTCGGAGACGCCGGAGAGCAGCGGCAGGTAGTGGTAGGGCCCGGGCTGCAAGGTCGAGGTGGTGTCGATGGAGATCGGCTCGGTGGAGAAGCGCAGGAAGCGACCGTCCGGCAGCTCCAGCGTCAGCAGCCAGATGGGCAGCCTGCCGGCCCGGACCGCGGCATCGGCGAAGGTGGAGCGCATCAGTGCCACTCGCGGAGCTGGAGCTGGTCGATTCGGGCCAGGGCGTCATCGAGCTCTCCCACCTCGTTGCTGGCGGAATAGGCGCCCTCAAAGGTCACAAGGTGCAGCGTCTCCTGGTCCGTGCTGTCACGCCAGAAGGCGATGGGATGCAGCGAGCCCTCCAGGGCGGCATAGAAGTCCCGGATCCTGCGCTCGAGGTCGGAGCCGATGGCGTCGATAGGGGCCCACTGGATGGACAGGGACCAGGTCCGGGGGCCCTTGCGGCTGGCCGAGCGGTAGCCGGCGTCGGTCTCGTGCACGGTGACGGTCGGCTCGATGCGGTCGACGAAGTTCCAATCGTAGACTCTGGACGGGGTGAACCTGCGCGCGAAGATGGGGGTGCCGATCCTGTAGTCGTCATCGGCGGTCTGCTGCGCGCCAACCAGGATCCGAACGTAGCGGTAGTCCGCGGCGGTGAAGGTCTTTCCCATCCGGTCGCCATAGACGTAGAAGGTCCCTGATGCTGCCGAGAAGTCCGTCCCCTCCACGTAGATCCGGTCTTCGCTGTTGTCCGTGATCTCGTAGCTGACGCCGTTGACCTCCACGAACCAGCGGTGAGCGTCGCCGTCGCTGCGGTACTGATGGGGGCGCCAGCTGGGCGAGGCCGCCGGCCCGAAGTAGCCCGGGCCACGGTTGCCGGCGCCCACGGTGCCGGTGGCGACCGTGGCGTCCAGCGCCTCGGAGACCGGAGGGCCCACCCACACGTCCGCGCTGTTCATCTGGAAGGTGGCCGTTCGGAAGTTGGTTCCGAAGAGACAGACCGTGTCGGCCCCGAAGACGTCGGTCGCGCCGGCGTCGAAGACCGTAGCCCACGCCACATTATCCCCGGTGGACCGCAGCTGCCGCGAGGGCCTCATCTCGTCCCAGAGGTTGCTCTTGCCGTATTCGTAGGTGGTGGCCAGATCGTAGGCGTCATCGGGGACCGCGCCGGCGTTGTAGGCGCCCAGCATGATCCCGTCCATCAGATACCAGTCGAGGGCGGCCGTCAGGGGGCGGGGGGCCAGCCAGGTCGGGTTCAGCGAACCGGCGTAGGCACGGAAGCGGTTGGTGTCGTCAGCGACCCCCAGGTAGGCGATGTCCCAATTTCCAGCCACCGCCGCGGTCCCTCCGAATTTGACGCCATCGGTGGTTCCCACGATCTCGGCGATGTTGTGAGCCGCGCCGCCCGCCCAGGTCCAGAACTCGGAGCTGTGCCACTGCCGGAACCAGACGTTGGCGCTGCCCGCACCAGGCGTGTTGTCGTGCTTGAAGGTGATCAGGAACTCTGTCCACTTTGTCATGTCCACGGTCTCGGTGTGCCGGACGTTGCCGGCGCCGTCGAGAATGCGGAACTGCGTGGAGCTGAAGCGGAGCACGAATTCCTGCGTGTTGACCCCGTCGTCCATGGCCAGCTCGAGACGATGGGAGTCCACGGCAACGCTGCCGCCGGAGTTGACCCTGCAGACAAAGCGGACGCGCTTCTCGTCGCCGGCGCTGCTGGTCCAGAACGCCACTCCGGGATCCGTCCAGCCGCTGTTGTTCACACCCGTCGAGATGATGTTGAGCGGGCCGATGTTGGTGTAGGTGGCGCCGGCGCCAACCGCGCCATGCGTCCAGCCCATGTTTTCGGGATAGTCCGTCGGCGTGTAGCAGTGCTCGTAGGGCTGGCCGTTGCTGGTGACGACGGCCCGGACGTCGGTCATCTCGTCCCAGCCGCCCCAGGTCAGCAGGTGAATGTTGCCGTCCGTCGAGGCGCCCGAGCCCTCGGTGTAGGCCGCCATGACCACCTTGCCTCGCCAGGTGCCGACGGAGAAACTCTCGTAGCCGCTGACCGTGGCGACAAAATCGGTGTCGAAGACGTATTGCGACCCGGCCGGATCCTCCCAGGTGACTCCTTCGTCCAACGAGACGGAGATGTCGAAAGCGATGTCATCCACTCCAGGGTTGCACCCCCAGACCCAAATCGTGCCGTCATCTCGGCATACGATGCCGGAGGCTCCTCCGATCGTGGATCTGCATGATGCGGTGGTGGCCACCGAGCCGGCCTCCAGGCCGCCTCCTGGGATGAGCCTGCTGACGATAACCTGGTGGGTCGTGTTGTTTCGCGAGGCGACCAGGATGACGCCGCTCTTCGTCACGCACGTCTTGCAGCCGAACCTGGCAGCCGCCGTGTCGACCTCGGTGAACGAAGCGCCCCCGTCTCTCGACAGGTAGACGTGCACGGACTCCACGCCGGCCGGATCCCCCTGGGTCACGATCAGCATGTCATCCACGTACTCGAGGTTCAGATCCGCAGCGGGGTTGCCGAGGGGCGAAAGCTCCGAGCGCCCCAGCAGGGTCCACGTCGCGCCGTTGTCGTCGCTGTAGTACGTCTCCAGGGCGAAGACCGAGGCGAACGCCGCCAGCACGGCCACCAGGCGCCCCGATGGCAGGACCACGAAGTCGGCCTTGTAGTCGTCGAAGCAGATTTGAGCGATGTTGGCGACGCCCACCGTGCCGTCCGGGTCGATGCTGTGGAAGCGGGCCTGCGCGCCGGCCTGCCCCTGCGCCACCAGGATGCCCAGGTTGCCGCTGGCCAACTCGCGGGGGGTGCTGGGCTGGTTGTCGTTGGCGTTGCGCACCACCGGGAATTCGGTCCTGACCAGGTAGATCGTGTCGATGTAGCCGCGGTACTGGGTGGCCGTGTCGGCGGCCTCCTTCCATACGACGGCGCTGCCCGCCCCGGCCCCGTTGTCGCTGTTGGCGTAGCCGACCGGGTTGCCGCCGGTCAGGTGCAGGATGTCCAGATCCCGCGCCGCCAGGGGGTTGCCGGAGCTGCGTAGCCGTAGAGTGCCCACATTGGCCGAGGCGGCCACCGGGGCGCCCACCACAAGACCCTCTTCCGTGCTGACGGAGAGCACCTTGTCCGGGCTGTGAAGGTGATCAGGGCGGAGAAAGAAGTTGCTCATGCCAACACCGGGAGGGTCGAGAGGCCGGCGGTGCCCTGGGTGCGCGTGGCGCGGCCGATCTCCTGGGTGACTAGACCGCGCGAGCGCACGTCGGTCCTGATGATCTCGCGCGCCTCGTGGCGACCGATGCGCAGCTCTACGCTTGGCATGGGGACGCGGCCGGTCTGATTCATCTCGTTGACGGCACGCTCACCGCCGAGATTCTGCACCGTCTGCCGCTGCAGGAAGGCCTCCCCGGGAAGCGCGTCCACCGGAACCACGCCGCCACGGTGGAACTCGATCTTCTGGTTGGCGACGATGGCCGCCTCGATGCCCGCGGCGGTGGCAACGGCGGCGGTGAGGCCGGCAGCAACGAAAGGCAGGCCGCCCCACTCGGCCCAGACGGCCATGATGCCCTGCGCGGCCTTGATGGCGATATCGAAGAGCGCCAGGCCCTTCTGGATCTTGGCCGTCTTCTTGGCCGCCTTCTTCTCCTCGGCGATCCTGGACTCCAGCTGGGCCTTCTGGCTGTTCGTCATCTGGTCGCCGAACTGCTCCAGCTTGGCCTCGAGCTTCGTGATCAGCGCGCTACGCTCCGCGAACTCGGCGGCGGCGTAGTTGGCGGCCGCGGTGGAGAGAGTCTCGTAGGCGAACTCGGCGGCGGCTACCAGCTGGGAGACATGCTCCTGGTGGGCCTCGAGCTCCATGGCGCGGGATTCGGCGGCTTCCTCGGCCTCCAGCGCATCGAACTGCCTTGTGATGGCCAGCTTCGCTTCTCCGAACGCTCGCTCCGCGGCCAGGCGCTCCTCGATGTTGCGCCCCGCCAGCTCGCGCGCCGCCGCGAAGTTGGCCTCCAGCTCCGCCAGCGCCCGGTCCTCGTCGGCCCGGATCCTGTCGATGCCATCCAGCTGGGCCAGGACCGCATCTTCCCGGGCTCTCTCGATCTCGGCGATAATGCCCAGCACGGCATCCCGGCGGGCTTCCTCCGCGGCGATGGCGGCTTCGGCGGCCTCTTCCGCGGCTGCCCCTCCGTCTCCGGCAGGCGCCGCAGGTTCGTCGCCCTCCGGCATGCCCGGCAGCCCGGTCCCAGCCGCCTTGGCCGCGGCGTCCGCCAGAGCCTTGATGGCGGCCTCTTCGGCGGCCATCGCCTCCACTGCAAGCTCGGCCTGGTCGAGGCGCTCCATGGTCCAGCGGAGCGTTTCTTTTTCAGCGTCTATGCGCTCTTCAAGCACCTCGATATGGCGCTTGTCGACGATCCCGACCTTCTGGTTTTGGAGCTTCCAGATCTGGGCCCCCATCTTGGATATCGCTTCCTCGCTTTCGTTGGCGCGGCGCGTGTAGATCTCCACCCACTCAGAGGGGGCTTTGCCGCGCTCCTGCTCCGTGATCTCATCGTTGAGCTTGCGGAACAGCAAGGTGGCAGAGGCGGTGGCTGCGGCTACGGCGGCCATGGCCACGCCCACCGGCCCGAGACCGGCCTGGGCGGTCAGGCCCGCGGCCCCCAGAGTCTTCAGGGCGGTGGCTGCGGCGCCGATCGCGGTGGTGAAGGCGTAGATCTTCTGGGCAGCGAATGCCGTCCCCACCAGGATCGCGATGTCGTCCAGATAGGGCGCCATCTTGGCCAGCTTCGCGGAGACCTTGGCCACGGCCACAGCCGCATCCGCGAAGTCCCGCGCGAACATGGGCCCGTCTTCCCGGATCCAGGTCGTCAGGTCTCCGAGGGCGTCCCGCGCCAGGGTCTTGATCTCGCCGGAGCTCTTGCCGATGGCCGAGGACATCTCGCCCAGCAGGACGGGGATCTGGTCCAGCAGCTCAGCCAGGGGCTCGGCGTAGGTGCTGAAGGTCTCGATCATCAGGTCCTGGAAGGCCGAGATCACGATCTGGCCCTTGGCCTTCACCGTGTCCAGGATGATGGAGTAGGCATCCGCCGTGCTGCCGATGGCGCCTTCCAGCTCCTCGGTGAACGCGATGCTGTCTTTCTTGCCCTCGCGCAAGGCATCGGAGAGGGAGACCACCGCGCCGGCCGCGCGCTTGCCGAAGATCTGGAAGCTCTCCGTCGCCGTCAAGTTGTGCTCTGACAGGGTCTGGATGATCTCCCCGAAGCTGTGCGTCTTCGGGTCCAGTTCCTCGATGGTGAGCCCCAGGCTGGCCAGCGCGGCCTCGGCCTTGGGCGTGGTGTTCGCCAGCGCGGCCATGGTCTGCCGGAAGGCCGTCCCGATGGTGGAGCCCTCCAGGCCCAGCTCGCCCAGCGCGGCCATTGCGCCGGCGGTTTCCTCCAGGGACATCCCGAACGCCTTGGCGATGGGGCCACCGACCTTGAGGGCCTCGTTCACCCTGTCGAAGTCCAGCTTGGAGGTCGACATGGCCTTAGACAGCACATCGGTGACGCGCCCGGCCTCGCCCGCCTCCAGCCTGAACTGCTTGAGCACGCTGGTGGTCAGGTCCGCGGCCTCGGCGATCTCCCTGCTCTGGGCGCCTGCGAGCAGCAGCACGGAGTCCAGCGCCGCGATGCTGCCCTCGGCCCCCAAGCCGGCCTTGGCCAGCTCCTCGAGGCCCTGGGCGGCCTGCGTGGCGCTGAAGAGCGTAGCCTTGCCCATGTCCCTGGCCTTCTGCTCCATCAAGGCCAGGTCCTCGCCGGTGGTGCCGGTGAGGGCGCTCACCCTGGCGATCTGCGCCTCGAAGTCCGAGCCGATGGCGGCCGAGGCGGCACCGATGGCGGCGGCGGCCGTGACACCCATGGCGCCGAACGCCAGGGCGGTCTTGTTGACAGCGGAGGTGACCGCGCCGGCGGCCTTCTCCACGTCGCGCATGGCCTTCCGCTGGGCGGCGGCGTTGCGTTTGGCTGCGGCGGTCTGGGCCTTGAGCTCCTTGTCCAGGGCCTTGGAGATCTTGCGGAACTCGTCCTCGCTGACCCCGGAGGCCTCCTTGAGCTTCTTCTTGAGATCCGAGATCTCCAGCTCGAGGGCGAGGCGCGCGGTCTCAGTGGCTGGCATGCGTCACCTCTCGATCAGCTTCGCCACCTCGGCGGCGCAGTCCTTGAGCAGCTTCTTGCGGCGCTTGAGCAGCGGCCCACGTACGAGCACCTGCCAGACCCTACGGGCATTGCCGGCCTTCGTCCTGCCGACTTTGCCGCTCTTGATGTAGAAGGCGTAGGGGCGCCCCTGCTTGTCCCTGGCGTCGTTTTCGACCACCCCCGAAACCGCGGAGTCGGTGACATCGAAATAGGACTCGAGCGCCTTCTGGCTGCGGCCGGTGCGAACCGGCCAGCGGGCCTTCGCGCCCTCCTTGATGCCGTCCACCATGCTCTCCATCTCGCGGCCCACGGTGGGGGCGTAGTTCTCCAGCATGTTGCGGAGCGCGCCCTCGAAGACGCCATCTGAGACGACAGCCGCGGCACCGGAGCGATAGCGGACCTTGGCCATCAGCGCCTCCTTCGCCGGCGCTTGGCTTCCCGGAGAGCCCTGGCGCGCTCCTTGGCCTCGAAGCGGCGGGAGGCTAGCATGATGATCTGATCGTCGCGCGGCTGCTCGTCGAACCAGGACGGGGCCTGGCCATGCTCGCGGCAGATGGCCAGGATCGTGCGCATCAGCCCCCCGTGGGGGCCTCGGAGTTTCCCTCTGCCGCGGCCACCTCGTCTTCGGTGATGGCGGTCGACAGCGCCCAGCCCAGCGCGACCGGGCCGGCGCCCATGACCTCGGAGAAGGCAACGCCGTTGCCCACCAGGGAGTTGTAGGCGTCCGCGCCATGATCCTCGATGGCGCGCAGCGGCTTCCACTTCCGTATCCTGGGGCGCCCGGGCCAGGTGACGTTTTGCGGCCAGCATTCGGCCAGCGCCGCGGCGCCCAGGGCGATCTTGGCCGGCGTGGGCATGGCCGCAAACTCTTCCTCCGTGCGCGACAGGGCGATGACGGTCAGGGGGGGCGGCGCTACAAGCGTCGCCTCGATCTTGCCGATCTTGACGGTGGGGGCATCCATGAAACCTCCTCGAGGATGCGCGGGAAAGGGCTACGGAGTCGGGATCAGGCTCGCGCCGTCGAAGGTCACGTCCCCGTAGATCTCGCAGCTGTAGCTGTCGGTGGACGGGTCTCCCTCGGCCATGTCGACGCTGAGGTTGACGTCCTCCATCACGATCTCGTGGCTCTCGGCCAGATAGTCGAAGTTGAACGTCAGGTTGACGCATGGCGCGTCGCCCAGCGCGACCGAGGTCGACACGAAGCCCGCCACCATACCCAGGGCGACCTCCTTGAACGAGGCCGTCAGCATGGCGTCGGTCATGATGGCGCCGAAGCTGGCAGCAGGCAGGGCGCGGTCCGTCTTGCGGATGCCGGCCACCGAGCCGCGGGACTGGTAGGCGTTGACGTTGCGCCCCTCGGGCTTGAGGCCCGTCAGGGAGAAATCGCCATTGGCCACCTGGAGCGTGGCGCTGTTGCCACCGGCGTCGCTCACGGTGACCGTGCCGTCGGTGAAGTTCTTGGGGATCGCGGACATGGAGATGCCTCCTTAGTTGGCGCCGATAAACTCGAGCTCGTAGGTGGACCCTGCGCCGCCGGAGTCGTCGATATCGAAGGTGGAATTGGCCGTCACATCGATCCCACCAGCCCCGAAGCTCAGGCCGATGGAATGTCCTGCGACGAGCACGATACCATCGGCGGCGGCCTTGAAGCAGCTGAGAAAGCTGGCGCCGGGGGCTTCGAAGGTGATCTGGCCGGTGAGGCATCGGATTACGATGCCCTTCAGCTCGTCCAGGTCGATGGCCTGGCCGTAGACATCGGTGAGGGAGCCGGCTGCCAGGGCGTTGTAGTTGTCGGTCGCTCCGGCGCCCAGGGTGCCTGCCACCTTGTAGACGCGATCGATCTGGCCGCTGCCTTGGCCGTTCGTCCAGCGCTCCCCGCCTACCGCGTTCTCGAGCAGATCCCGTGCGGGAAGCGTCTCGTGCGGGCTGTCGGCCAGGGTCTCGGCGTCGAGTTTGATGTGGAGGTGGGCGCTTGCTGATGTGGCCATGGTTTCATCTCCATTCGGCGATGAGGAGGTGGAAGGGAACCGCGACGCGGGCCCACTCGGAGTCGGTCGATTCTATGTGCATGCCTTCGGGGACCACGCGGGCGCCGATGGACGGGTAGCCCCAGGCGAGCAGGGCGCCGATGGCCGCCAGACCGGCGTTGCGGATGATGCCCTGGGCTCTGAAGTTGTCATCCAAGGAGTAGCGGCAAACAACGGTGAGCTCGCAGCGCTCGTGCAGAAGGCCGGTTCGGCCTCGAAGGGACGTGTCCTTGCCCAGGTCGATCCAGAACTCCAGGTGGCGCGTTCCCTTTCGGGTGGCGTCCAGGGTCCTGGCTCGGCGCCACCGGTCGCTGTCGGCCCAGCGATAGCCCTGGGTGTTGAGCCCCTCGAGGGCTGACGCCATGCTCTCCAGCATCTCCTGGTAGAAGAGACCTACCATGCAGGCCTCCCAACCGGTCGCAGGTCGGCCCCGGGATCCCCGCCGCGGCGAATGCCGGCCTCCTGGTCGGAGTAGCGCACGGTGAAGGCGCCCTTGGCCAGCTCGGCCTCGCGGTAGTAGACCGTCGCCTTGCCCTCCCACGTGGCAGGATCGTCGGCGGTCGATGCGATGGCGCGGCAGCAGATGCGTAGCGCGGTCTTGAGGTGGACCAGCTTGAGGTTGACGGCCTCCACGATGAGCCAGGGGCGCCGCCCCTTCTCGATCAGCCACTCCTGGATCTCGTGCCAGGCGAAGTCGATCTGCGGCTGCCAGCCCACGTCGTCGCCGTCTTCGCCCTGCTCCTGCGGCACTCGGTAGCGCAGTTCGGGCTCCAATTTGAAAAGCATATCCGCGGAAACCACCGGATATGGCAGGTATTCGCAGAGCATGCCTTCGTGTCGGAAATCGTGGGTGACGCCGTCAGGCATCAGCAGGGACCAGGTGATCACCCAGCCCTCTCCCAAGGTCTCCGAGGCGGACGGCGCTACCTCGTAGGTCGCGGTCGAGGAGGTGACCACCACCGCCGCCCCGGAGACGAGTTCCGTGCCGTCGGGCCTTTCGATGGTGATGGAGCTGCCCGCCTGCACCGGCGACACCAGGGGCCCCTCCGGTCCGTACCGGATCGGGATCTGGATGGTCTGCGTAGCCCCCTGCCGCAACAAGTAGGCGTGCGGCAGATCCGGGGCATAGGTGTCGACGGCTACGGGCAACGGTCAGGCCTCCGCGGGCTCCTGGGGTTTGTCGGCCTCGGCATCCGGGGGAACCAGCTCGAGCTGGGCGGCCTCCTTCTCGGCTGCGGCGATGGCCTCCTGGGCGGCTTCGTCCACCTCCCTGAGGACGATGATCGCTGCGTCGAGGCGCTGCACTGAGCGTTCCGTCGCCTTGATCCTGGCATCGAGCACGGCCCGTTCGTTGGCCAGGGCGCGAAGCTGCGCACTGTATTGCTGGTGCTGCTTCTGCAGCTCTTGCTGTCGCTCCTTGAGCTTCTCTGCGTGCATGGGTCCTCCTCTGGGGGCGCCCCCGCCCGTCAGCTGATGACGTGCGCGGGAGGCGTGGTGTTGTGGGTGTGGTTGCCGGGGCCGTGGACGTGGCCGGTTCCGGCGAGGGTGCCCGCGGCGTGGGTGTGACCGGCGCCGGTGTAGCCTCCGGCCAGCGAGTAGGTCACGATGTAGTCGCGACCGGCGTTGGGCGGGTTGGTGAAGGTGAGCAGCCCGGTAGAGGCGTTGATGGTGGCGCCCGCGTCTCGGCCGCCGCCGCTCGTCTCGTAGGCCTCGAGCAGGGTGGGCGTCTTGCTGCCGATGTAGACGCCGATGCCCGGCCCGTAGTCGGGATCGCAGGTGCCGGCGGAATGGGTGCCCAGGTTGCGGACGCGGCGCACGAGATGGAAGGCCTGGGTGCCGTAGTAGGTGCCGTCGCCGCCGCTCACGTCGATCGTCTCGGTGCCGTCGTCGCCGCTCATCAGCAGCCCAGTCACCTCGATGTTGCCCCCGTCCCAGCCGACGGCGGTCGTGATCTGCATGTTGCGCGGGTGCTGGTTCGGTGGCTGCGTGATGTTGCCCCAGGTGCTCTCGTCGAAGTCCGCGCCCTTGGACGGGATGCACGAAGCGCCGGCGGCCGCGGGGTTGTTGAAGACCTCGTAGCGCACGTCGGCGGAGTCCTCGGTGACGCTCGCGCTCCCGGATGCCGTGGAGCCGCCGATCACCGCGTTGGCGCTGGCGGTGTCGTCCGCGCTGGGCGTGCTGCTGGTGGTGGCGCCGTGGTCCTGGATGGATCCGACTGCCAGCACGCCGGCGCCGTTGCCGAAGAGCAGGCCCTGGGCGGTTCCGCCCACATCGGCCACAGCTGCGCTGGTCGCCCCATCGAAGTAGGGCACGCGGCCGGCGGCCGAGGCCAGTCCGGCCAGAGCATCCAGGTCCGCGTCCCAGGCCTGCACCACGCTGCCGACCTCGCTGGTGAGCAGCAGATCGGAGTAGCTGAAGCCTGTCACGGCCCCGGACGCGGCCTCCCACCGGCCATCGGTCCCGGCCCGGAGGGCGGAAACCGTGATCTTGGTGATGGATACGCCAACATCTCCGGCATTCGCGGTGAACTGGTCCAGGGTGAACGCTTCCACGCGGGGGGTCGCGCCGTTGGCAGTCGAGCGCACCGTCAGCATGTTGGCCGCGTGGCTCACGACCTCGAAGAAGCCGTTGTTCCCCTCGTCGGCGGCACCAGACAGCATGATGATGTCCGAGGCCGCGAAGGTGGCCGCGCCCTGCGTGGTGACGGTCGGGTCGGAGACGCCGTTGACGCCCGCGGTGAACACGCCGGCGCCGGTGGTGTCGTCGGTGGTGGCGGTGGGCAGGTAGTTGACTGCCAGGCCTCCGGTTTGCGCCACCGCCGTGGCATAGCTCTGGTTGAGCAGCAGGAAGTTGGAGTCTACGGCGATGTGCTCCAGCTCGGCCAGGAAGCTCTCCCCGGACACCACAAGGTCCCCTGCCACGCCCAGCGAGCCTGTCAGGGTCATGTCAGCGAAGGTCGGTGACGCGCTGGTCCGGATGTCCTGGGCGGTGTCGATGCTGGGATTGCCGGCCTGACCGTCGCCATTCGCCACGGTGATGGAGGCGGAGCCGGCCACGATGGTGCGGCGCGCGTAGGTGTCGGCCGCGGTCTTGGCCAGAAGGCCGGCGGTGGCGTCCAGGGCCTCGAAAGCCGCTAGGTCGTTTGCCAGGGCGAAGGTGGGATCGCCTGCCACGCCGTCCGGGTCGGTGATGGTGATGCCAGCCGCGGGGGCCACCAGTTGGCGCTGCACCCAGGTGTCGGCTGCGGAACGGACGGCCAAGCCGGTTCCGGCCAGGGCCTCGAGGGCGGCGAGGTCGTTTGCCAGCGAAAGCGTGGGGTCGCCCGCGACGCCATCGCCATCGGCTACCGAGATGCCGGCCGCAGGGCCGGTCAGAGTGCGGCCAGCGATGGTATTCAGCGCGGTCTTGGCCACAATGCCGGTGGTCGGCCATGTCACGGCCACCAGGTCGGTTCCGTCGCCCATGCAGCCCACGTCGGCCCCGGACAGGTCCAGCGCCTCGGCGCCGGCGGCAGCCGAGCCGCGCAGCAGGGAGCCGCGGGCCAGCACCACCTTGGCCTCGAGCTGGGCGGCGGAGAAGTAGTTGTCCTCCATCAGCGCGCGGCCGGTGGCGTCCGCGGACAGCACATCGGCTTGCAGCGAGGCGTTGCCGTGCACGCTGACCAGCGCCGCCCCCGGATACCAGTAGATCACGCCGGTGGTGGCGTGCTTGGTGCCCACCATCGCGACCTCTTGGCCGTAGTCGGTCTTGGCCGTGGGCCTGGTCTCGCTGCTGGTGTTCGTGGTCGTCGCGGTCGTGGTCAGGTACAGGGGCACGTCGGCGGCGGAGTAGCCGCTGGTGTCCACGTCGCGCTGGACCCACTGCTCTGCCACGATCCCGGCGGAACCGTTCGCGATGGTCTCGGTGACAACGTGGGTGGCCTGCTTGGCCGGGTCGTCGCTGTCGGCCAGCACGGCCTCGCGCATCTCGTTCGTGGCGTCGTAGGTCGGCAGGTAAACCAGGTCGCCGGCGGCGTAGGCTCCGCCGCTGTTGTTCGCGATCTCCTCGAAGCCGCCGGAGATGTCCGCTGGGATGATGGTCGTCCCGCCGTCCAGGGTGACGTAGAACATCTCGGCCAGCGTAGGGGCGTCCTCGCGCAGGAAGAGCGCCGTCTGGCCGCTGCCCAACTGCTGGTTGCCATAGGCGTTGCTGGTGGGCACCCCGGTGCCCGACAGGATGGCGAACGCGCTGTCGTTGTCCTGGTCGCCGAGGCTGGTGGCGAGCAGAAGGCCGAGGAACATTCCGGCCTTGCGGGTGACTCTCTCGTACTGGCTGACACTCATCGGTCTCTCCGATAGCGCCCCGGGGCGCTGAGATCAGGTGATGGCAGAGCGCTACTCGTCGGCAGCCTCCAGCTCGGCGGGCAGGCGGGACTTCAGCTCGCCAAGACGCGCTTTCACGCTCTCACCGCTGCGTCCCTGAAGAGATCGGATCTCGTCGCGGATGCCCTTCTCGGCCAGCATGCGGTAGGCCGGCGGGATCTTGTCCAAGCCCTTGATGCTTTCGCGGTCAAGGAGCCATTTCATCGCGTCCAGCCTGAACTGATGCCAGGCCTTGGCGTCGAAGTCCATGTGCAAAAATCTGTTGCCCACGAAGATGGGCTTGCGGAAGACGCTGTAGTAGCACCAGATGGGCTCGTTCTTGGCCGTATGGCCATGGAGCTTGCGCTTGAGGTAGGTCTTGCGCCGCTTGCCGTGGGCCACGATCTTGATGGCGCTGTGAGGGATGACGTGGCGGCCCTTGTTCTCGGCCACACTGACCGCGCCGCCCAGCTGGCCCTCGCCATCCGCCCCGTTGACGCCCTCGATGTGCGGCAGCTGCGGCAGGTCGGGGACCAGCACATCGCCGGGCAGCTTGATCAGCTCCCCGATGCTGCAGCAGAAGTGAAAGGCCGGCCACGCCCTGGGCATGCGCCGCTTGTTGCTCCTGCTGACGCGGCTCTTGCCGGCGTCGAAGTCGATCGTGCCGTCGGGCTGTTCCTCGATTCCTACCGGTGCCATGTTTCCTCCTCGGGCTCCTGGTCAGGGTCGGCTATCAGGTCGCGTAGATGATATCAGGTCGCGTAGATGAGCCGGGTTCCGGCGTTGTCGTCCAGCTCCGCGACGCTGCAGTAAGTGGTGAAGCTGTAGTCGTTGGTGTCGGTGCCATCTCCGCGCAGCGCCTCAAGGCGGTGCAGGCCCACGTTGTAGACGGCCTGGCTGCCGGGCTGGTAGGGGACGCTCTTGTGCTTGGAGCGCCAGGCGGTGCTCCCGACGATGGCGCCGTAGGTGTCGGCGCCGCTGGTGGGCAGGCCGGACAGCATGATGATGTCGACGTCCGCGGCGAAGTTCTCCAGGACCATGCCCTGCTTGTAGTCGGAGTCCAAGAACTTCTGGGCCGTCTTCGACCACGCGACCGCGCCGCCCAGGGAGCTCATGTCCCCGGCCAGGTCCTTGACGCCCTTCGCATCCAGGATCATCAGGCCTTTGCCCTCGTCGCCGCGGTTCCGCCAGTCAATGCAGGCGTTGAAGGCGGCGGCCCAGGTCAGGGCGGTCCCGGTGGTGCCGGCGGTGATGGACAGCGAGCTGACGAGGGCCAGAAACAGGGCGGTGACGGTGTTGGCCCACGCCGCGGTCCCTTCCTCCACCAGGTAGCGCATCAGCTCCATGGCGCGGTTCAGCCCGATCTCGCCCACGTCCTGGGCGCCGTCGTCGGACACCTGGATGACCAGCTGGCGGCGGGCGGGGGTGATGTCCACCACCGCGGCGCTGGTGTTGGTGGCCGAGGCCTTGGAGCCCACGGCGGTGGCCGCCATGGACTTGTCGCCGACGGTGAACAGGCCGAAGCGGGCGGCCAGGGCGCCCAGCATGCCGCGCAGCCCCGTGTCCTCGGCCAGGATGGCCTGGACCACGGGATGACCGATGAACGCCTTGTTCTTCGACTGAGTGATCAGGGCGGGAGTGAGCGAGCGGGTAGCGGTGGCGGACAGCTGATCGCCGTAGCCAGACGAAGTATACCAGGGGCCGGCAGCCATGATTTTCTCCGGCAGCTGCGGGCCCTGATTGCGCTATGACGTGACGACCGAGGCGGGCCGGGAGCTGTCGGGCTTAGGCCTACCACCGAAATCGACGGGCTGTCAAGCGCGACCTGTCGCCTTGTCGAAGTCCTCGTCTGACATGTCCAGGATGTCATCCATGGTCGGCCCGTCTCCGCGGCGCCCCGATCCCTCGTCCACATTGGGCGTTTTACGCCGTTTTACGCCGTTCGCTCCGAAGAGCGCGCCGATGGACTGCGGCAGACCCTCGCGAGCCTCCTTGTCCTCGGACAGCTTCTTGGCGAACTCGCCCACGGTGCCCGCGTCCTCGAGGGTGGCGTGGTAGTCGCGCAGGGCCTTTCGGTCGAAGGCCGAGCCGATGCCCAGGTCCGACAGCGCCAGGTCGGTCTCCGCCTCCGCCTGCCAGCTCTGGCGGGCCTCGCCCAGGGCTTTTTCGTGGTCCTTGTTGGCCTGCGTCAGCTTGCCGGCCATCTTGTCGAGCTCCTTGGCATGGGCGGCCTTCTGCTCGTCCAAGCTCTTCTGCAGCCGATGCTTGGCTCTCACCAGCCCGCGGATGCGCTGCTGGGCGCTGTCGCCCTCGATGCCCGAGATCAGCAGCTCGATCTCCTCCTCGATGGTGTACGGCATGCTCTATCCCTCCTCTCCTGGGGTGATCTCGCTCTCTTCCGTGCCCTCGGCTTTCGCCAGAGCTTCCCGGACCTCCTCGCGGTACAGGGCCGCGTAGCCCTTCTCGGGGATGCCCAGCTTCTCGTTGCGGTCCTCGGCCGCGCGGTTGGCGGTGGCCGCGAAGCGCTCCACCGCGGCCATGTCCGAGCGCCTGCACTCCGGATATTCGGCCCGGATCTGCTCCTCCAACGCCAGCCGCTCCTGCTCCGAGGGCTCGCCGCCGCTGCGCGAGAAGTCCAGAGGCAGGCCGAGCGCGGTGGCGATGGGGGCCTGCTCGTAGGCCTGGATGGACCGGAACATCATCTCGGAATCCTGGCCCGGATCGTCCTGCCAGTGCTCGGCGCGGCGCTCGTCGTCGGTGTAGCGCCACTGAACCACCCTGGTGGGCCCGGCGGCCTGGCCGCTGGTGCCGCTGCCGCCGCCGTCCGGGCTGGTCTTGCTGTCCGCGCCCACCAGCTTCAGGCCCGCCACGTTGCGCTGAGGGTGGCCCGCGTCCCTCAAGTTGGCGCCGAAGTAGCTGTAGAACATGCAGATCTTCAGCACCAGCTCCACTATCTCGACGTTGAGGTAGGGCTCTCGCGGATCGCCGCTGATCACGATGCGATGGAACGGCGTCCCGTCGTCCATCCGCCACCAGTACGCGTCCCCGGAGTAGGTCTCACCGTGCAGGCCCTCGGTGATGTCGTTGCCGTTGCCGTCCAAGGTCTTGTAGACGGGATTCTCGAGGTCGGTCAGGTCGTACACGTCGATGGTCTCGACCTGGCGCCCTCTCCAGGTCCTCTCGAGCCGGTGCTGGATGACGGTGGGCTCGAATGGGTCGTCGCTGGCGTAGGTGACGTGCAGGTCGTCCGGGTAGACCATCTCCATGAAAGGCCGCTTGGCACGCTTGCTGTAGCCGACCTTCACGCCCGCGTAATTGCAGGCGATACGGTAGGCCAGCGCCTTTGCTGAGACGGTGAGCATGTAGGTGGGCATGGGCGTGCCGCCGGCCGCGGCGTAGCGCTGCACCGTGGTGCTGGCCACCTGGCCGCCGATGAGCTCCGCCAGGCGCTCATCCAGTTGGCCACCGGGGCCTGTCAGGAACGGGATCGGGCCCAGATAGGCCTTGCCGGTGCGCCTGGCCCAGGTCTGCAGCGGGTTCCGCGACATGTCAAGCGGGCCCTGCTTGTCCACCACCTCCTGGCCCAGCTCGTCGACCAGCTTGTCGTACACGTCCTGGATGTGCCGCCCCCGCATCATCCGCACCCGCAGCGCGGTCTCCTGCATGGGGGGGCGCTTCACGCTGCCCTTGAAGCCGCCCATCACCGCATCCCAGAACAGGCTCGTTGCCATCTCGCTCTCCTCTCACCAGCGCCAGACGCCATAGTGCTGCATCGCTCGTTCGACAGGATATCGCCAAGCGTCCACAAAGTCTTTCCCGGGGGCCTTTTCCTTGCCCTCCCAGGTCTGCAGGTCCTTGATGCCTTGGACCATGCGCGGATGAAACCTGGTGTGCCCGGCGATCATCAGGTCCTGGAGGAAGCTGATCACGGTCCACTGCCGGCCCTGCTTCTTGATGGGCGTGGAGATCTCGCGCAGCTGCTCGGGCAGCTCGTAGCGGGAGATCTCCCGGTCGTAGACCTCGGCGAGGTGGGCGCGGATGCCGCCGACCAGCCGCCGGTTGCTCTTGCGTACATCCGCCCGGTTCTGAATAGGCCTATCCCCAACCCAGATGTCCACGCTGTGCAGGCACTTGAGCGGGTCCGCGCTGGGTGTCAGCCCTGCCTCCACCACCATCTCCACGATCCCCCGGCCGTCCTGCTTGGGAGTGGTGGCGCCCTCCGGGGCGTACTCCGCCATGGTCCAGATCTCTTGATGGTCGCCGAGGTTGTAGACGACTGAGCACGTTGCGCGGTTGCGCCTGGCTATCAGTCCGTGGTCCACGCCCACGCACACCAGGCCCCCGGGCTGCAGGCGCTCCCCGGGCTGCAGGAGCAAGCTCTGGCGCCAGTACCGGGCGAACACCGCGCCCTTGGTGATGGGAGTCCAGGAGCGCCCGCTGCGCATCTCGCGCTCCATCTCGGACCAGGAACGGATCTGCTTTTCGACCCGATCCCAGTTGTCGATGGAGCGGACGTAGCGGGGTCTCATGGGGATAGCCCAGCTCCTTCGTCGAACTCCGGCCAGACCCAAGGGGTGCAGTGCGGGGGCCCGATCATCACCTGCAAGCCGCTGACCGTGAAGCCCTGGGAGGGCCCAAGGGCCGGCTGAGCTGGCCACACGCCAAGGTCGAGCATGTGCAGCCGGACAGATTCATGGACATCCCGCTGGACTCGGGCGCACATGATCCCTTCGTGCCCCCGGCAACGAAGCTCTACAGCAGCCTCCATCAGGGCCGTGAGGTACTTTCCTCCGCGCTCGGACGATACCAGATCAGGAATCACGTTCATGAACCCCACCTCCTCGCGTCATCAGGATGAACCAGCCGCAGGGAGTCCCTGGTGAGGCTGGTCTGCAGCAGGTTGCACTCCCCGCCGACCCTCCGGTCGTGCACCCAGTCGCGCTCTATGCCGTCGGTCGGCAGCTCCGCGTCCCCGGTGTGGCAGAGCTCCTCGAGCCAGCCCTGAGGGGGGTGCTCGAGGGTCGGGGTGAACACCAGGGAGATCTCGCCGTCCACCCCCCGGCCGCGGGAGGACAGTTCCCCCCAGTGCCCAGCCGGCATGGGCTCATTGCAGGCCACGTGGTGGCGAGTGCCCCCTGCCGAGCGCCTGGCGCCGGCGCCGTAGGTGGACAGGTGCAGGATGCTCTCCCTGCCCGGGCCGCCCTCCAGCACGATGCGGGGCGGCCTGCCCTTGAGGCCGCGACCGGGGGTGTAGCCGCTCTCCGGGCTCACCTCGCCGGGGACCAGCTTGCAGAAGATGGCCTCTGCGATGTCGATGGTGCTCTGGGCTTCGAAGGTGTCCACCATCAGCAGGAGCTGGATCGGCGGCCGGTGGACCTGGCGGAAGGGGTGCTTCCCCCGCAGGCGCCAGACTATATCGGCGGCCAGGGCGTCGGTCTTGCCCTGCCCATTCGCCCCCATCCAAGCGTTGTAGCCGCGGGGCATGGTGAAGTAGTCGAGCTGGGGGCCGGTCCACAGCCGCTGGCCGAGGGGCTGGGTGCCGATGAGCTCGTAGAGGGGATCCAGGAGGGTGCGGAGCTGGAGGAGGTCGGTCACGTCCCGAACCCCCTCTCAACGCAGATCTCCCAGATGGGCAAGAGCAGCCCGTCCGGGAGCTTGCTGAACTTCTCCCGGACCCACTCGCGCTGCTCCTCGGGCGACAGCGCGGCCAGGGTCTCCTCGTCCTGCAGCTCCAGGCGCGCCGCCAGCTTGGCCTCCCGGATCTCGGTCAGCAGCTCGCGCTCGGCAAGGATCATCTTGGCATAGGCGTTGCCGTCGCTCTGCTTGATGCGCTTGCGCAGGTCGGCCAGGCGCCACTCGAGGGCCGCGATGGGGTCTGAGGGGACCTTGGGGGCGCGGACCTGGGGCTTGTGCTCGTCGTAGCGCCGGCACTTGGCGTAGAGCTTCATGGCGGTGAGGCGGCTGGCCACCGGCACCTTGTCATCCTCGAAGACCTGGCGGATCTCGTCGAGGAAGGCAGCCTTGGCCAGTGCTTTTCGGGTCAAGAAACATCCTCCTGCGGTCTAAGGATCATAGCATTGCGATTTTTCCGTTTTTCCGCGAAGTGCGCGCGATTTCTTCGAGGTGCGGAG
>CAYRNR010000104.1:0-32599 GCA_964425605.1 uncultured Rickettsiales bacterium
TCCTCCACCACCTCCTCCTCCACCTCCACCTCCACCCCCACCTCCACCTCCACCTCCCTTTCCCTTTGACCCCTCTCGATCCCACTGCTAGGGTCGATACATGGGGGCACTGGCCATGAATACCCAGAAATTCCATGTAGTTGCCACCTCGATCCCGGCCTTCCTCGCCGTTCTGATCCTCGGCTGCCAGCCCATCGACACCGGCAGCGCCCAGGACATCCACCTCTCGACCGAGCACGTGGACTTCGGGCTGGTCCCGGTGGGGAGCACGGCCTCGCAGGTGGTGCGGGTGCACAACGCAGGGGACTACGACCTGGTCCTCTCCGAGATCCCCAGGGTACGCGACGAGGGCGAGCACGACGTCTTCGCGATCGCGGCGTCCTGGTCCTTGCTGCCCGGCATGCAGCCGGGGACATGGGTCGTCGAGATCCCGCCGCGCTCGTACGCGGAGATGACCGTCACCTTCTCACCGGCGATCCAGGGGGACTCGCTCGCCTACGTCGGGCTGTACAGCAACGACCCGGACGAAGCCAACCGCATCGTCGTGCTCCAGGGCAGCTCCAGCGCGGGCGAACCCGTGGCCCAGGTCACGCCGAGCCTCCTGGACTTCGGTCTCGTGGCCGATGGCGACGAGGTCGAGGAGGCGGTGGAGATCTTCAACGTCGGCGAGGTCGCCCTGGAGGTCGCGGCGGTGACCGTGGCGGGCACGAGCGACTCGTTCGAGGTCGTCTCGTGGCCCTCGCACGCCATCCAGCCTGGCGAGGTGGGCCTCGTCACCGTCCAGTTCACCTCGGACGGGGGCGACTACGCGTCCGCGTCGCTCACCGTGGAGATCGACGACGCCCACGAGACGCGCCACGTGGTCACCCTCAACGCCAACTCACCGGGCGCCTTCGTGAACTCGCCGCCCGAGGTCTACCTGCTCGATCCCACCGGGCCGGCGGCGTTCTACACGTATCAGGACCTCGAGCTGCTGGCCCATGCAGCGGACGACGACCAGCCTACCGTGGGCCTGTACTGCACGCTGGAGTCCCATCGCGTCGGCGCCCTCGAGCAGGAGACGTCCGACCCGTCGACCCTGGAGGTGCTCCTCCAGGTCCCCATCGAGGACTCGATCCTGATGCAGTCGCCGGGCGTGCACACCCTGATCCTGTGCTGCTCCGACGTCCACGAAGAGGCCACTTGCGTCACGGCGGTGGTGAGCATCGACGCCGAGTTCCAGGCCGGCGACGGGGACGGCGACGGGTACATCCCCGGCATCGGGGACTGCGACGACGGCGATCCCACGAGCTTCCCCGGCGCCCTCGAGCTGGCCGACGGCGTGGACAACGACTGCGACGGGACCGTGGACGAGGACACCGTGGACAGCGACGACGACGGGGATGGGGTGTCCGAGGCCGAGGGCGACTGCGACGACTCGGATCCGAGCATCGGCCCCGGCGCCACCGAAGTGGCCGATCTCATCGACAACGACTGCGACGGCAGCGTGGACGAGGGCACGGACTACTGCGACGACGATCTCGACGGGTTCAGCGAGGCCCACGGGGACTGTGACGACGCCGATCCCGAGGTCTACCTCGACGCCCTGGAGTACTGCGACGGCAAGGACAACGACTGCGACGGCGAGGCGGATGAGGCGTGCATCGACGAGATCACGCCGCTGCGCGTCGTCGGCGGTGTCCAGGCCGAGGTGGTCGTGGCGGCCCCCGAGGATGGGGTGCCCCTCTGCCTCACGGTCGTCGCCGGCCCCGACGCGGAGCTGCACTACGACTGGCAGGCCGTCGCAGGGACGTTCGCCGGTGAGACCGACGCCCCGTGCGTCACCTGGCAGGCGCCCCCGCTGGACGGCGCCTTCACCGTCTTCTGCCAGGTGACCGACCTCACCAGCGATCAGAGCGCCTGGGCGTTCATCGAGATGACGGTCGAGACGAGATGTGACGATCCCGACGCGGCGACCGCCGGCTGCTCGACGAGTGGCCCACGGATCGCCGGCCCTGCGCCCGTCGCGGTGGCTGCCCTGTTCCTGCTGCTGGTGGCCGTACGCCGCCGCTGATCACTCCACCCGCTTGCCCACCGCGCGCCCCTCGGTCAGCTCCACGGCGTGGTGGAACGCCGCCTCGGCCTCCGCGTCGAGCCCCAGCTTCTTGAGCACGTTGGCCTCGAGCATGGCGCACGCGGGGTACAGCGGCGCCGCAGCCCGGCACTCCTCCACGGCGCTCCTGGACTCGTCGAACCGCCGCAGGTTGAACAGGCACTGGGCGCGCGAGTGCATGGTCAGCACGCTGGGCCGCTCCAGGGATGCGATGAGCTCGAGCTGCTCGAGCTGCTCGTCGTAGCGTCCCTGCTCGGCGTACAGCTCCACGAGCATGCGCCGGGTCTCCACGGCGCCGGGGAAGCGCTTGACCTCCTCGTGGAACAGCGCCTCGGCCTCGACGACGTCGCCGCGCGCCCGAAGCGCCGTGCCCAGGGCGTGGTGGGCGAAGGGCTGGTCCGGGTTCAGCTCGAGGGCCTCGCGCAGGGCGGGCTCGGCCTCGGCGTAGTCGCCACGCATGGCCAGCAGCATGCCCTCCATGCCGATGGCCTCCGGGCAGTAGGGCAACAGCTTGCGAGCGCGCGCGGCCTCGGCCTCGAGCTTCGACAGATCGCCCGTCAGCAGCAGCGCGTGGAGGTACGACGCCCAGGCGTTGGCCAGGTAGGGGTCGGTCTGGAGCACGGCCTCGAGCATGATCCGGGACTCGTCGACCCGATCCATGTGTAGCAGCAGCGAGCCCAGCAGGGCCTGGGTCGACGTGGAGGGGCGCTCCGACTCCACGGCCTGCAGGGCGGTCAGGGCGTCGTCGAGGCGCCCCTGCTGCCACAGGATGGTGCCGCGGAGGATGCGCGCCTCGTACAGGGTGGGCTCTCGCTCGATCACCGTGTCCACGAGGCGCTCGGCCTCGGCCGGATCGTCGGACTGCAGGGCCATCCGGGCCAGCTGCAGATCCTGCAGGACCGGCATCCGCTCCACCGGATCGGGCAACACCTGGTCGGCGGTCTCCGGCAGATCGGGCAGCGCGGTCACGTACCCCAGGGCCTCGAGCTGGGCCATGCGGTCGGCGCTCAGGCTGACCTGGCCGGCCACGTCCTGACGAGGTTCGAGGTCTGCGACGAAGGCGTCGAGCAGGGCCGCCATCGCCACGGCGGTCGCCGGCTCGGACTGCGCGAGATCCTCGGTCTCCCCCAGGTCGCTCATGGCATACAGCTCGGGGGTGGTCGAGTCGATGTACTTGTGGAGTGGCCCCACCAGCGCCCGCAGCTCCGCCCAGCCGTAGTGGCGGCGGGCGTACAGGCTCTCGACGTAGACGGATCGGCCCGTGGACTCGGGCGTCCCCTCGATCCACGGCCGCAGGTCCTCGCCATCGAGGCCGTCGGGGATCTCCACCCCGGCCGCGGAGAGGACCGTCGGCGTCACGTCGACCACCGAGGTGAGCTCGATCACGTCGCGCGGCGGGCCCCCGCCCGGCGGGCGGGCGAGGAACGGGACTCGGGTCGTGGGGTCGTACAGGAGCACCCCGTGCATGGCCTCGCCGTGGGCTCCGAGCGCCTCGCCGTGGTCTCCGACGACGATCACCCAGGTGTCATCCAGCGCCGCGAGCCCGCCGAGATGGTCCAGCAGGTCACCCACCAGCGAGTCAGTGTACGCCACCTCACCCATGTAGGGGCGGCCGCCGTGCTGCGAGGCGAACGGCTCGGGGGGCGAGTACGGGGCGTGGGGGTCGAACAGGTGGACCCACGCGAACCAGGGTTCGGCGTCGCCGTGCTGATCGAACCAGGCGGTGGCGTCGGCGATCACCGCGTCGCCGCGCCGCTGCACGTGCCAGCGATTGGGGTCCCTGGGATCGGGTTGGCCCATGTCGTCGAAGAACGCGTCGAAGCCCTGGCCGAAGCCCCAGTGGTGGGAGGTGACCTCCGCGCCCACCGACGCCATGGTGGCATAGCCGGCGTCGCCGAGGAGCTCGGCGAGGGTGACCGCGCCGTCGTCCAGGAAGAAGTCGCCGTTGTCGCGCACGCCGTGGCGAGGCGGCAGCAGCCCCGTGAAGATGGACGCGTGGGCCGGGATCGTCAGCGGCGCCACCGTGTACGCCCGGCCGAACCGGGCGCCCGAGCTCGCGAGGCGATCCAGGTTCGGCGTCGGCTGCCTGGGGTTGCCGTAGCACCCCAGCATGTCCGCGCGCAGCGTGTCGAGGGTGAGCAGCAGGATGTTCGGCCGATCCGGCGAGGCCCCCCTCGCCGAGCCGCCGTCCCCTCCCCCGCCCTTGCAGCCGCACAGCAGCAGCAGGCCTGCGAGGACCACACCACCGAGGGTTCTTGCCGTCATCCGCGCTCCCATCACTCCGGGGACGAACCTAGCACGGTTGCGCCCGGCGGCGTTTTACACGAGCCTGGAGACCATGGAGACCCAGGGCACACGGGACAAGCTGAGCAGCGAGCGGGCCGTCACGGACTGGCGCTCGCTGGGATCCCACCACGAACGGCAGGCCCTGTTCGTGGTCAGCGGCGGGGTGGACCTGCTGGACGCGGCCGTGGCCATCGCCGAGGACGACTCGGCGGCCGTGGCGGCCTGGCTCGCCCAGGGGGCGCTCGCGCGGCCCACCGACGACGAGGTCGCGGCCTGGGCCGGCGAGCCGGACACGAGCTTCGAGTTCCTGATCGTGCAGCCCTACGTGGTGGCGGCGCGAGTGAGGTCGTGAGCCGCCCGAACCGCGCGCGCGCAGTCGCCCTGGGGTTGTCCCTCGGCGCGATCGGCTGCGCCGGCCTGGACGTGGACGCGGACGTGGTCCTGAGCGAGGTGATACCCACCGTGGCCACGGTCTCGTGGGAGCTCTCCGACGCCGGCGTCACCGCGGCGCGCGTCGCGTTCACCCCCGACGACGGCGACCCGCTGCAATCCACCGCCCGCATCGACGACGACGGCTGGGCCCGCGCGGTGCTGCTGGGCATGAAGCCGCTGACCGCCTACTCGCTGACCATCGAGGAGGAGCACCGGGGGGACTGGCTGGGTGGCGGGCCCCTGGAGCTGGAGACCGGAGGCCTGAGCAGTTCCCTGCCCGGGCTGACCCTGCACGACCACGATCCAGCCCGCGCGAGCGGCGGGTACCTGGTCACCTCCCTGATCACCCGTCAGGGCGCGGGCGCGATGCTCGACGCCGACGGGGACGTGGTCTGGGCCCACGAGCCGGACCTCGACTGGGAGGTGGTGTTCATCTCCCGCACCCGCTACACCCCGGGCGACGACCACGTCACGTACCTGGCGCGGGATCGCACCGTGCTCGATGACTCCGACGAGCAGCGCAAGCTCGTCCGGGTCAGCCTCGACGGCGCCGTGGAGGAGCACCTGGACGCCGAGGACGTGCACCACGACTACCTGCAGCTGGCCGACGGCGGCTTCGCCGTGCTCGAGCGCGACTACCGCGAGGCCGACGGGGAGACCGTCAAGTCCGACTCGCTGGTGGAGATCGCCGCGGACGGCACCCGCACGGTGATCTGGTCCGCCTGGGACCACTTCGAGTTCGACCCGGAGTTCGAGGTGGAGTCCGACGGCTCGTGGTGCCACGCCAACGCCCTGGACCTCGACGAGGACGCGGGCGTGTACCGCGTCTCGCTGCGCAACTTCGGGACCATCGTCGAGATAGACCGCGACAGCGGCGCGCAGCTGAGGACCATCGGTGGCGCCACCAGCGACTACGCCCTCGACGACGGCTCCACCGAGCTGTTCGCCTGGCAGCACCAGTTCGAGGTCCTCGACGACGGGGTGCTGGTGTTCGACAACGGCACGCCCGAGGTGCGGGACTCGCGCGCGGTGGAGTACAGCCTGGACGACGGCGCGGCGGTCCCGGCGTGGGAATTCCACGCGGAGCCGCCCCTGTTCACCCCGGCGCTGGGCGACGTGCAGCGCCTGGACAGCGGCAACACCCTGGTCAGCTGGTCCTCGTCGGGCCAGATCGACGAGGTCACCCCGGACGGCGACGTGGTGTGGCGCCTCCGCACGCAGATGGCCGCCGGGTTCGGGTTCACGCACTGGGTGGAGCGACTCGATGTCCCGACGGGCGACTGACGCCAGGCTGCTGCTCGCGATGCTGGCGTGCCTGGCGGCCGCGCCCATGGTGCCGCTGCCCGCCTCGGTGGCGTGCGTGGCCGTGCTGTTCGTGCTGACGGGCGTGGCCGTGCTCCGGCGCGCGAGGGCGCCCGCCCGGGTGGGGCTGCTGCTGTGCGCCTTCTTCGTCCTCGTGGCCTATCCGCCCATGCGCTTGACCTGGCCCCTGCCCATGCTCCTGGCCGTGGGTTTCTACGCGGCCGTGGTCCGGTTCGTCCCCTGGCTGGGCGAGGGGGTCGAGGTCTGGCGCAAGGGCCACATCGACCGCCCGGTGGTGGTGATCTCGGTCGGGTTCGCCATCGCGGCGAGCATCGCGCTGGTGCTGTGGACCCACCTGGCGCAGCCGGAGCTGAGCAACCTGCGCGCCCTCATCCCACCCGACGTCCCCCTGGCGCTGCTGTTCCTGGGCGGGTTCCTGTTCTCGGTGTTCAACGCCATCGGCGAGGAGTTCCTGTGGCGGGGCGCGATCCTCGACGCCCTGGACCGGACCCTCGGCGAGGGCGCGGCGCCCCTGCTGATCCAGGCCGCGTCCTTCGGCCTGGCCCACTACCAGGGATTCCCCCGCGGCTGGACCGGCGTGGGCCTCGCGGCCATCTACGGCCTGATGATGGGGATCGTGCGCCGACGATCCGACGGCCTCCTCGCGCCCATCGTGGCCCACGTCTTCGCCGACATGACCATCGTCGGCATCCTCGCCTGGCAGGTCTTCGGGGCCTGATCCGTCAGGGCGCGTCCAGCCCCGACCAGCTCGAATCCGGCCCGACCACCGACAGCAGCGCCCCCTCCAGGCCCGCGGTCAGCCAGCCCCCGTCGCCGGGGATCCCGGCGTGGGTCATCGAACGCCCGTCCAGGACCAGCAGGTAGCTGCCGGCCGTCGTGGAGAGGGTCGCCGGCGGCGCCGACGCCGCGCCGAGGTAGACGTCGAGGCCCACGACCACGGTGCCGGGGTGCTGGGCCAGCGCCCAGGCCATGCCGCCCAGGTGGTTCTCGTAGTAGTCCGAGTCCTCGTACAGGGCGGTCACCAGCAGCACACCGGGCAGGTCTCCGGAGCCGCCGGCCAGGAAGAGATCACCGTCCCGCCAGGCGTCCACGTGCGACTCCAGGCCGTCGATGGTCCAGTCGCCATAGGTCCGGTGGCCGTGGTTGTTGCCGTTCAGGGAGAGGGACCCGAAGTCGCCGGGGAGGGGCTCCCAGCCGGTCCACGGGACCACGTACCCCGGCCGCTCCAGGACCGGCTCCCCGCCAGGCAACGCGCCCAGGTCCACGCGGTAGCCCGCGGGCAGCTGCCACAGCCGCTGTCCGCGGATGTCCGGGGGCCGCCCCGCGGTCAGGGTGGCCGCCTCCGCGGCGGGCTCGAGCAACGTCACCGAGCCGTTCCCCACCACCTCGGCCGTGCCGTCCGACCACACGAACAGCGCCGTCATCGGGTCCACGCCAATCCCCAGGGGTGCGGCCTCGCCGTCGGCGCGCCACCGCTCCACGAACACCGCCAGCCGCCCCACGCGGCCGCGCTCGGTGAAGTGCGTGTCCGTGATCACCCCGGGCAGGGCGTCGAGGAAGCCGTCGGTGAAGGTGATGTACGGATCCTGGGGGTCGAGCAGCGCCTCCCACGCAGCCACGCTGCCCACACGCGCGTCGTACACCCGCTGCCCCAGCAGCGCGCACCCCGCCGACGATCCGCCGACGACCGCGCCCCGATCCCACGCCTCGCGCAGCCCGTCGTGCAGCGCCGTGCCGGTCCAGTGTTCCAGATACCGCGACTGGTCGCCGCCGCGGATGTAGATCCCGTCCGCCGCGGCCAGGGCGTCCACCACCTCCTGGATCCCCGCGTCCGCAGCGCTCTGTGTGTTCAATGTCTGCGCCGACGCCGCTCCCAGCCCCACGAAGTACCCGTCCCAGAACAGCAGGTCCGGGTAGGTCTCCGGCTCCTCCACCGCCCCCAGCGTGACCAGGTGGCCGAACCCGGCCGCCTCCACGAACCGGCCGTAGACGTCGTCCTCCTCGGCGCCGCCGCCGTGGAGCATCAGGCGGACGCGCGGCTCGCCGGTGGTGTCGTCGTCGTCGTCGTCCGCGGTGGCGTCGTCGTCGTCCGCGGTGACGTCGTCGTCGTCGTCCGCGGGATCGTCCTCCGGGCACCCCAGGAGCACCAGCAGAAGCACTGTCGTGAGAACACCTTGGAACTTGGGCATGGGCCCTACTCTACAACGCGCCGCGTGGACGACCTACTGTGCCAGCTGGACACACGGGTAGTGGTCGCCGTTGCGCTCGATCCCGATCTCCCCTCCAACGTCGAGGGCCGCAGCAAACGCCTCGGCAACCTCCTGGCTCAGGCAAGCGTTGTCCGTGATGTAGAGGCTGTTCCCGACGGTGACGAGACCGGACAATCCTTCGAGATCGCGCATCGAGTCGTTGCCCCGGATGTCCAGATCGTGCCCCACGTCCGCCAGCCCCCCCAGCCCTTCGAGATCCTCCAGGGCGCCGTTGGCTCGAATGGTCAGGCTCCCGGACAGTGTGGCGAGCGCGGTCAGGCCGCCGAGGTGGACCAGGGAGGAGTTCTCGGCGATGAGCAGGCTGCCATCCACGGTCTGGAGCGCCTCCAGTCCGCTCAGCGAGGTCAGCGCTGCGTTGTCCACGATACTCGCGTCCTCCTCGACGGTCCGGAGGTTCGCGAGGCCCACGAGATCGGTCATCGAGGCGTTGGACTCGATGTTCAGCAATCCGCCGACGAACTCCATCGCGGGCAGGTCAGGCGTGAGTAGGGCCGCGTTCCCACGTATCCGGAGGTCCTCGCCGACGGATGCGAGGGCGGACAAGCCGGCGAGGCTGGTCAGCGATGGGTTCCCGTCGACGTTCAGTTCGTACTCCACGGTCGCGAGTTCGGGTATGGAGACGGACACCAGCGCGTCGTTGGACTGGATGTTCAGGGAATCTCCGATCTCGACCAGGTGGGGCAGGTCCAGGTGGTCGAGGGCGTCGTCGTCGCGCAGGTGAAGGTCGTCCCCGACGGTCGTCAGGCCGCAGAGGCCAGCCGTCGATTCCAGGCTCCGGTTCTCGGAGATCGACAAGAAGCCGTCCACAGTGGCGAGCGCGGCCAGGCCTGTCAGGTCGGCCAGCACCGGGTTGTCGTCCACCCGCACGCTGCCCCGCACCTGGGTGAGGCTGGTCAGGCCGGTGAGCTGTGTCAGGGAGGCGTTCTCGGAGATGTCCACGTAGTCGAGCCCGTTGCTGAGGGCTTGCAGACCACTGATCCGAAGGAGCGCCGGGTTGCGAACGATCTGCAGATGGTTGGTCACCCGCTCGAGGCCGGACAGTCCGTCGATCGTCTCTAGGGCCCCGTTGTCGCGGATGTGGACGCCCCCGCCCACCGCCCGGAGGTTCTCGAGTCCGTCGATGGCAGTCAGGGAGGGGTTCTCGTAGATCCCGACATCCCATCCCACGGTCGTCAGGCCGGCGAACCCGTCGAGCGCCGCCAAGGAGGCGTTGTCGTGGAGCAAGAGGCTCCCGCCCACGTCCTCCAGGGAGTCCACACCTTCGACGCGTTGGAGAGCGGGATTGTAGGAGATCCGGAGACTGCCGCCGACAGAGCCGAGGCTATCCAGGCCGTCGATGTGCGTCAGGGCTGCGCAGTCGTGTATCCAGAGTTCATCACCCACCGCCCCGAGACCGCGCAGCCCGCCCAGGGCGACGAGCGACTCGTTGTCGCGGATGTGAACCCATCCGCCCACCGCGCCGAGGTGATCCAGGCCGTCCAGGTCGGCCAGGGCATCGTTGCCTGCGACGAGCAGGCTACCGCCGACGGCCCCCAGCCCGCGTAGCCCGTCCAGATCGACCAGGACGTCATTCTCGGCCAGGGCCAGATCGTCTCCGACGGCGTTGAGCCACTGGAGCCCATCGACGGACTCGAGCTTCGGATTCCGGTACAGGTGCATGCCGCCCACCTGCTCCAACGAGGACAGCCCCGTGACACTCTCCAGGTTGGCGCTGCGGCGCAGGTGCAGGTACCCCCCGACCGCCTCCAGGCACGGCAGGTCGACGTTCTCGATCCACGCCTCCTCGTGGAGGTACAAGTTGCCTGTCAACGACCGGCACTGCGACACCAGGTCGAGCCCGTCCTGGGATTCGACACGTAGACCCAGCTCACACGGCTCGGCGTTCGAGCAGTTCTCCGGGTCGCACCCCGGAAGGGACGCCACGAGGACGAGAACGGCGAGCCGGGAGACGGCGCGATGCAGCGGTCCACCCCTCATGCCCGCAGCATATCAACAACCTCCGCGCCCGGATGAAATACCCCCCCGCAGCCCCGCGTAGAGCTAGACCATGGGCACCGAAACACCCCCTTCTCACGTCCTCGCCGTATCGTGTGAGAACGGGAGCGTGTCAGGGTGGATGGCATCCAAGGAGACCCCATGAAGCACCTCCCCGAGTTCCGCTCTGCGACCGTGCTCCTGTGCGCCGCGGCCATCCAGTTCGCCGGGTGCGCTGTCTCCACCGGCCCCTCGGGGGACGTCCTCGTCGGAAACGGCGCGGTGGAGGAGGAGACGCGCGCCCTCGACGCATTCGACCGCGTCGAGATCAGCAACGGGATCACCGCGGTGGTCCAGGTGGACGGCGACGATCCCCACGCGGTCACCGTGGCCGCCGACGGCAACCTGCTGGCCCACGTGGACACCCGCATCGAGGGCTCGACCCTGGTGGTGGAGGCCGACGGGAACATCGACACGGACAACCCGATCCTGGTGACGACGGCGGTGCCGGCGCTGCGCTCGGCGACCGCGGCCAACGCCGTGGACCTGTCGGTGCTGGGCCTGCGCGAGGGCGCCGTCGAGTTCGAGGCCCTCAACGCCTCGTCGATCCGGGCCGCAGGGACCGTGGACGAGCTGGGTGTGACCGCGCTCAACGCGTCGGCGGCCGACACCCGCGATCTCGAGGCCCGGCACGTGGCCGCCAGCGTGGCCAACGCGTCCGGCCTGGACGTGTGCTCCACCGACACCCTCGCCGGCGACGTGAGCACGGCGAGCCGCGTGGACGTGTACTGCGAGCCGGACACGGTGCTGCTGGACGCGGACACCTCCAGCTCGGTCACGACGCACTGACCTCCCCCTCGATCTCCCGCGCTGCTATCCTCGTGCTCCTTCGCCACAGGGACGACCGATGAGCACGAGACCGCGCATGTTCGCAGACCTGCACTGCCACCCGAGCCTCTACGGGTTCAACCGGATGCGCAACAGCACCGACGAGGGGGATCCCGATCTCTTCCACCCGTGGAGGGCGCTGCCCTCCGACGGCAAGAAGATGGCTGCCGGGGCCCACGCCGGGGCGTACTCCCAGTGCAACTTCGCCCAGCTGGCCAGGGGGCGCGTGCGACTGACGTTCGCGTCGTTCACGCCCATCGAGAAGGGATTCCTCCAGGAGAGCTCGGACGAGGCGCGGCACCCGTTCGCGCTCGAGGCGCTGCGGCTGGCCACGGGCGCGACGCTGCTCGAGAGCGGCCGGAGGCTGGCGCGGGGTGACCGAAAGGGCGCGGCGCGGGAGGCGGGCCGTATCCTGCGCAACCACGGGCCGCTGCGCGCGCTGCTCAACCGGCTGTACGTGGGGTACAGCGCCGAGCGGATCGGCCACATGCTGTCGGATCGCTACGACTACTGGGACGAGCTGGTCCGGGAGTACGAGTTCCTGCAGCTGGCCGACGGTCGCGTGAACGACACGACCTGCGAGCACCTCGACGCCGGTGAGATGGTCTCGAGCGAGGTGCAGGGCTGCTACCACCTGATCCGCGACGCGGGCCACCTCGAGGACGTGATCGAGGACGGCGGGGACGACCTGGCCGTGGTCCTGACCATCGAGGGCGGCCACGTGCTGACCCTGGGGCCGGACCAGAAACGGCTGCCCGAGGACGTGATCTTCGATCGCATCGCGGCGCTGAAGCGGTGGCGGCACCCGGTGTTCATCCTGACCCTGGCCCACCACTTCGACAACGGCGTCTGCGGCCACGCCCACACCATCCCCGAGAAGGGCGAGGCGGTCATCGATCAGAGCCCACGGATGGGCGAGGGGATGGAGCGCGGCGACGACCTGGGCATGCGGGTCTTGCGGGAGATCCTCGATCTGGACGAGGAGCTGAACGACCGCGACGGCCGGCGCGTGCTCGTCGACGTCAAGCACCTCAGCCCCCTTGCGCGACAGCAGTACTACGACGAGGTGGTTCGGCCCTACAACGAGCGCAACCGGGCGCAGAAATCGCCGCGACGGCCGCCCATCCCCATCGTGGGCACCCACATGGGCTACGCGGGGGTGGCCACCATCGCCGAGCAGATCGCCCACGCAGACCGCGAGGACGACCACTGGCTGGCCGGCCCCTACTACGCGTGGGGCATGAACCTGTCGGACGAGGACGTGCGGATGGCCCACGACAGCCGCGGCCTGATCGGCATCATCTTCGACCGCCGGGTCGTGGGCGCGGCCCCGGGCCTGAAGGTCCCGCCGGAGCAGTGGCCGAGCCTGCTGTGGCGTCAGATCACCGGCATGGTGGACGTGATCATGGCCGACGACCGCCTCGATCCCGACGACAAGGTCCGGATCTGGGACCGCCTGTGCATCGGCACCGACTTCGACGGCTTCGTCCACCCCCTGCCCCCCTATCCCACGGTGCTGGAGTTCCAGGATTTTGCCGACGACCTCGCGCGCCTGTTGCACACGCACCAGCACACCCGCATGATCGCGCGCGTCGGCGTGGACGCGATCGTGGAGAAGATCGCCTGGCGCAACGCGTACGACTTCACCCGGGTCCACCTCCCTGCGGCGTCGGGGTGAGCGAGGGACGAGGCGATGGCAGCTGAACGAGGCAGCACGACCGGCGCGTGGTCCGCGGCGGCGGGAATCGGCCGATACGTCTTCGGGATCCTGGGCGCGCTGTTCTGCGTGCTCAACGGGCTGGGCATGGAGATCGCCTGCCTGACCACCGGCTGCTCGGTGTACGCCGACTACAGCTTCCTCGGGCTGTCGTTCTACGTCTGGGGCGCGGGGGCGTTCGGCGTGGCCGTGGTCCTCGCGGGCCTGGACCGGCTGCGCCCCGGCCTGTACCTGGCCTGGTCGGCCCTGCTGGTGGTCGCGGACGTGGGCTTCCTGGCCTGGCAGACCGTGTTCATGCCCTGCTCCAGCTGCCTGGTGGTGGCGGCGTTGCTGGCGCTGGGCCTGCTCTCGGGCCTGGTGCACGCGGCGGCCCGGACCTCGGTCCGGCTGCGGCGGGGCGCCCGCGTCGTCCTCGGCGCCTGGCTGCTGCTGTTCGTCATCGACGCCACCGACGCCGCCCGCGAGCAGTTCCGCCCCTGGCCGATCCACGGCGACCCGGAGACCGCCCAGTACGAGATCTGGTTCTCCCTGACCTGTCCCAACTGCCGCGAGACGCTCCAGACCATCCTGTACACGCCCGAGATGGCCGATCTGGTGGTGCTGTACCCGGTGGCCAAGGACGACGGCGACGTGGACAAGTTCGACCTGTTCTACTGCGGCCTGCAGACCGAGGTACCCCTCGACGAGGCCCTGGACCGCAGCTGGGAGGCCGAGGAGTGCGACGCCGAGGACGTGGACCTGACCCGCTGGGAGCAGGCCGTGCTCCGGCTACGGCTCGCCTGGAACAAGGCGCTGCTGGTGCGCAAGGGCCACACGGCCGTGCCCGTGCTGGTGTCCAACAAGCTCGTGGTGGTCCGCACGACCTGCAAGGTGCACGGAGAGCAGGCCGGGGCCATGGAGGCGGTGGTCGAACCCACCGGCGACGTGATCTGGCTCGAAGAGGGCATCGACTACGAGCCCGCCGAGGGCTGCGAGGACGAGGTGGAGCAGGGGTGCTCGGTGGATTGAGGTCTTCGAGTTTGGAGCTGGACTCAGAGGAGCGCGTCGACCACCCGTAGCGCCTCGTCCATCTTGCCGATCCCCTCGTCGATCTCGTCTCGCGTGACGATCAGCGGCGGCGCCATGGCCACGACGTTGCCGGGGTTGGCGGTCATGCACATCATCCCCAACTCGGCGAGCTTGCAGGCGAGCTCGGCCTTGGGGTTGGGTCCCCGGGTCACCCGCGCGCGCAGGGGCTGGATGGGCTCGCGGGTGGCGCGGTCCTTGACGAGCTCCAGGCCGACGAACAGCCCCAACCCGCGCACGTCGCCCACGCAGGGGTGGCGGTCCTGCAGCTCCCTGGCGCGCTCGAGCAGGTACTCGCCCAGGGTCGCCGACCGCTCGATCAGGTCGTCCTCCTGGTAGATGGCCAGGACCCGCAGCGCCGTGGCGCACGCGAGGGCGTGGCCCGCGTAGGTGGCGCCGTGGTTGAAGAAGTGGTCCTTGAAGTGGTCGCCGAGGTGGGTCCGGGCGATGGCGGCGCCCAGGGGGACGTAGGCGCCGGTGAGGCCCTTGGCCACGGTGAGGATGTCGGGCACGACGTCCCAGTGGTCCATGGCGAACCAGCGGCCGGTGCGCCCGAAGCCGCTCATCACCTCGTCGGCGATCAGCAGCACGCCGTGGCGGTCGCAGATCTCCCGCAGCCGGGGCATGTACTCGGGCGGCGGTACCACGATGCCGTTGGCGCCGGTGACGGGCTCGACGATCACCGCGGCCACGGTCTCGGGGCCCTCGAGCTCGACGACCTCGTCCACGAACGTTGCGCAGCGCAGATCGCAGTCGGGGTACTGCTGACCGAACATGCAGCGGTAGCAGTAGGGCTGGGGTACGGCCACGGCGCCCGTACCGCCGAGGCACTGGGCCCAGTTGCGCACATCGCCCGCCGACAGGGTCAGCGGCGCGGCCGTGCCGCCGTGGTAGCTGCGGTAGCGGCAGACCACCTTGGACCGGCCGGTCACCTGGTGGGCGATCTTGAGGGCCGCCTCGTTGGCCTCGGTTCCCCCCAGGGTGAGGAAGGACCGCGACAGGTCCCCCGGCGTGACCTCGGCCAGGGCCCGCGCGAGCAGCGACCGCGGCTTCGTGGCGGTGCTGGGTGCGAACGAGCACAGGTCCTCGGCCTGGTCGCAGATGGCCCGGACCACGCGCGGGTCCTGGTGGCCGATGTTGTGGCTGACGAAGCAGCTGGAGAAGTCCAGCCGCTCCCGGCCGTCCGCCGTGGTGAACCGCACGCCCCGCGCCGACACCACGCGCATGGGCGGCGCGGCCGGCTGGAACGACCACGAGTGGAAGACGTGGTCGAGCTCGTAGCGGTCGAGGTCGGCGGGGGTGTCGGGCAGGGCGCGGAGATCGATCATGGACAGGTCTCCTCGGGGTGACTCCGGCATTGTATAACTGTCCGACGCGACACTGGACCTGGAGGATGAATGGGCAATCCCGTGGCCGTGTTCCACACCACCAAGGGCGTCATCCGGGCGGAGATCTTCGCCGATCGGATGCCCCTGACCGCCGGCAACTTCCTGGAGCTCGCGCGCAGCGGCTTCTACGACGGGCTGCACTTCCACCGGGTGATCGACGGCTTCATGGTCCAGTTCGGCTGCCCGTACTCGCGGGATCCCCGGAGCCCCCAGTGCGGGATGGGGGAGTCGCCGGACGGGTCCATCGCCGACGAGTTCCTCAGGTCGGCGAAGATCTCCAACACAGAGGGCACCCTCTCGATGGCCAACAGCGGCCCCGACAGCGGCAGCTCCCAGTTCTTCATCAACACCGCCCACAACAAGCAGCTCGACTGGTTCCGCTGGTTCGGGCGCGTGGGCAAGCACCCGGTGTTCGGCGAGGTGATCGAGGGCATGGACGTGGTGGCGCAGATCGAGTGCGCGCCCGCCGACGGCATGGACCGGCCGCTGGAGCCGATCCGGGTCGACCGGGTCGAGATCGATGGCTAGGTTCGTCGGCCCCATCGCCGCGCTCACGCTGCTGCTCAGCGGCTGCTGGGGCGACCCGCC
Source organism: uncultured Rickettsiales bacterium (assembly GCA_964425605.1). Classification (GTDB taxonomy): domain Bacteria; phylum Myxococcota_A; class UBA796; order UBA9615; family CAYRNR01; genus CAYRNR01. The sequence continues at coordinate 16,024 of CAYRNR010000104.1, forward strand.
GGATGACGACGACACCGCGACGGACGACGACTCCGCCACGGACGACGACGACGACGTGACCGCGGACGACGATGACACCACCCCGGCAGACGACGACGACGACGACGCGTTCTACGGCGTCGGCCTCAACGCCGACTCGCTGAGCAACTGCCCTCTGGGCTACAACATCGGCCGCTCGGTGAGCTGGCGCTACCGGGTGACCCACTCCGGCGCGGTCGAGGCGGTGCGGGTCTGGCTCGTCGCGACGGGGCCGGGGTACTTCGACGGGGACGGCGGTCACGTGTTGCTGCAGTTGCAGACCGACGACGGCAGCGCGGAGCACCGTCCGTCCGGTGAGGTCCTCGGCTCCGCGCTGATCACCGATCCCATGGCCGAGCGATTCCGCCTCATCGTCCTGGACGGTCTGGCGACGGTGACCCAGGGGCAGCTGCTCCACGTGGTGTTCTCGAACCCGGCGGACGATCCCACGGAGAACTGGGTCTCGGTCAACGGCCTGCACGTGGAACGCGACCTGCCCGGCGTGCAGCCGACCATCGACGACACCGACCTGGCCTGCCTGATCCGCTGGGGCGCGCACTACGACTGGGAGCACTTCACCAACGTCACGCCGCTGTTCTCGCTGGTCTACGCCGACGGCTCCCGCGACGGTCAGTGCTACATCGACGTCCGGCGGGACCTCGACTTCATGCGCGCGTCGGGCGACGCCGCCGTCCGCGAGGTCTTCACGCCCCAGGGGCCGGACCGCCAGGCCGCGCGGGTGCGGCTGAGGCTCCATCGAACCGAGGGAGAGGGCGCCCTCACCGTCCGGCTGGCCGAGGACGGCGGCGCCCTGGTGGAGGAGGTGGAGGTCCCCGCGGCGGAGGTGGGGGAGGCCAACGACTGGACCGACGCCGAGTTCACCCAGCCGATCACCCTGCGCGCCGGCACGGCGTACTCGCTGGAGCTGCATGCGCCCGCGGGGACGACCTACGTCTTCGAGCCCCTGCAGGACGGCATCTACTACGGCTTCGAGTGCGACAGCCTGTACTCGGACGGCCACGCCCAGTACTCCGACGGCGGCGACTGGACCATGGTCGACGACCGCACCGACTTCGACCTCCAGTTCTACTTCGCGTCGCCGTGATAGGCTGACACCCGCCCCACGGATCGGGGTGAGGTGTCATGAGCGACCGGCCCGATGCCAACGACGACAGGCCCGACGCGGCCGCCGCGCCCGACGGCGCGAGCGACACCTCGATCGAGACGCGCCGCTTCGGACCGGACGACAAGGATCCCACGGGCCACGCGACCGCGGTGTTCTCGGCGACCAGCGCCACCACCTCGGTGACCCCCTCGATGGAGGAGATGGAGACCCTGCCGGAGACGCCGCGGCAGCCCATCTCCCTGGACGTCAGCGGCAGCCAGGCCATCACGTCGCTCTCCGACGAGAGCTGGACCACCCTGTCCAGGGCCAAGAAGAAAGGGGCCCGCGATCCCGACCGGATCCACCTCGAGCCCGGCGCAGTGATCAACGGCCGCTACACCGTACGCAAGGTGCTCGGCGAGGGCGGCATGGGGGTGGTCTACCGGGTCACGGACGAGCTGCACCCGGACAGGAAGGTGGCCCTCAAGACCATCCAGAGCGGCACCCTGGACGAGGACCAGCTCGCCCTGTTCAAGGCCGAGTTCGCCACCATGACCAAGCTGCGCCATCCCAACGTGGCGCGGGTCTACGACTTCGAGGCCAACGGCGACACGGGCGAGTACCTGTTCACCCTGGAGTACGTGTCGGGCAAGGACATCTACAGCGCCAGCGACGGCATGGGGTGGCGCGACGTGCTGGACCTGCTGGTGCAGGCCTGCCGCGCGCTGGCGTACATCCACAGCCGCGAGGTGGTCCACTTCGACCTCAAGCCGGCCAACGTGCTGGTCACGAAGCGCGGCGCGGTCAAGGTGCTGGACTTCGGCATCGCCGGCACCCGCGCGATGGAGGGGGGGACCCACGCCATGGGCACCCCCTCGTACATGGCCCCGGAGATGGCCCAGGGGGACGCCCTGGACCACCGCGCCGACCTGTACTGCCTGGGCATCATGGCCTACCAGCTGCTGTGCCGGCGGCTGCCGTTCCACGCCGACACCGTGATCGGGCTGCTGTTCCACCACTGCTACACGCCCATCGAGTTCGACGAGGAGGCGAGGGCCCGCGTGCCCACGTGGCTGCGCGCCGTGGTGGAGCGGCTGTGCGCCAAGGAGGCCGCCGACCGCTACCGCACCGGCAACGCGGTCATCGAGAGCATCAACCGCCTCGGCGGTCTGGACTACGAGCTGGAGACGCAGGAGACGCGCGAGAGCTACATCCTGTCCAGCCGGTTCGTGGGGCGCGACCGCGAGCTGACGCGGATCACGTCGTTCTACGAGGCGCGCAACGAGGGCACCGAGCGGCTGCCCCCGGCCCAGTTCGTGGGCGGCCAGAGCGGCATCGGCAAGTCGCGGCTGATGCGGGAGGTCCGCCACCGGGCCCAGCTGGCCCAGGTCCCGTTCATCGAGGGCAACTGCTACGAGGGGGCCCTGGCCGAGCTCGGTCCCATCGCCGAGGTGCTGGGCTACGTGGTGCGCCTCGCCCGGGCCGCGGACGCCGAACACCTCACCCAGCGCTACTCGGCGGCCCTGTCCAAGATCGATCCCGACCTGTTCGACGATCCCGGCGACGAGGCGACCGAGTCGGGCGAGGACGAGGGCGAGCGGGTCCACCTGGTGGACCAGGTGGGCGAGTTCCTGGCGCAGGTGGCCCGCGTCAAGCCGTACATCCTGTACTTCAACGACCTGCACTGGGGCCAGCCCGCCGCCGTGGAGATGATCGGCACGCTGCTGCGGCGCGTCGCCATCCAGGAGGCGCGCGGCGACTCCGTGGCCCTGACCGTCCTGGGCAGCTTCCGCGACGACGAGATCGAGGGCCGCCCCATGGAGGAGCTGCTCGAGGGCCTGCAGCGCCGCGGCGCCTGCGAGGTCCTCCTCCTCGAACCCCTGGGCACCGGCGAGGTGGACCTGCTGCTGGGCTCGATGCTGGGGCTGGAGGCCATCCCCGACGCCTTCGTCGCCCGCGTCAACCACGAGACCGCCGGCAACCCGTACTTCGTCGAGGAGGTGATGCGGGAGCTGGTGGAGAACGGGTCGGTGTTCCTCGAAGGTGGGCAGTGGGCCGCCCGCGAGAAGATCGTCGATCTCGACATCCCCGTCACCATCACCAACGTGTTCCTGCGGCGGCTGGCCCTGCTCGACGAGGAGCAGCGCCGGCTGCTGGATCGTATGGCCACCTACGGCCGGCCGGTGCCCGCGCGTGTCGTCGGCGAGGTCAGCGGGCTGGGCGTCGAGGAGCTGCACCGGGCGCTGCGGCCCCTGTCGCGGCGACACCTCGTCCAGCGTGTGCCCGGCGAGGAGCTGACCTACCGCGTCAGCCACGACCGGATGCGGGAGACCCTGTACGACGAGATCGATCCCCCGCGCCGCGAGGACATCCACCTGCGCCTCGCCCGCGCCCTGCTGGCCTGTTACCCCGACGCCACGGACTCGCACCTGTACGAGGTGGCCGACCACTTCTTCCACGCCGGCCAGCGCGACGAGGCCCTCGTGTACAGCGTCGACGCCGGCGACCGCGCCAAGGAGGCCTACGAGAACAACCTGGCGGTGGAGCTGTTCCAGCGGGCCATGGACCTGCTCCCGGCCGACCGGGCCGAGCAGCGGCTCCAGATCACCGAGAAGCTGGCCGACCTGTACATGCTGACCGCGCGGTACGACGAGTCCCAGGCCCACTACGAGAAGGTCCTCGCCGCCACCGCCGACTCCGAGGGGCAGGCCCGGCTCCAGCGCAAGATCGGCCGGGTCTTCTGGCAGACCGGCGACATGGCCACGGCCATCGACCACCTCTGGGACGCCATCGAGCTGCTGGGCGGCCGCCGGACCCAGGCCAAGGTGTGGTTCTACCTGGCCCTGGCCACCAGCGGGCTGGTGTACCTGCTGCGCCGGATCTTCCCGTTCCTCGCACGGCAGGAGGCCGATCCACGGCGGCGGACGCGCCTGCGTCACCTGTGCTCTACCTACCTCGGCCTGGGCGACGCCTACTTCATTCACGAGCCGTCGAACATCCTGCTGCCCGCGGTGGTCACATCCAACCTCGTCGACCGCATCGGCGAGTCCAGGGAGATGGTCGAGACCTACTGCAACGCTGGCGTGCTGTACCTGATGCTCACCCGGTACGACACGGGGAACACCCTGCTCGACCGCGCCGTGGAGGTGGCCGACACCCTGGGATCGCCGTGGCACACGGCCACGGCCGCCGCCCATCGCTCCTACGGCCACCTGTTCATGAGCGAGTTCGACCGGGCCCGGGAGCTGGCTCGACGGGCCCGGGAGGCGTTTCTGGTCCGCGGCGACGAGTCGCAGCTCACGTTCTCGTGCGCCTGCGAGTTCTTCGCGCTGATGTACCAGGGCAAGGCCCGGGAGGCAGCCTCCCTGACCGCGGACGTGCTCGAGACCCTGGAGATCCGCGAGCAGGACGACTCCATGAAGCTCGCCGCGGGCCTGCTGTCCCAGCTCGGCTGGGCCAACGCGCTGCTGGGCCAGGCCGAGCCCGCGCTGGGCCAGCTGGAGCACTCCTTGCAGCTGCTCGAGGAGAACAACGACCCCTTCCCCCTGGCCCACGGCCAGATGGAGGCCGGGCACTCGATGCTCGTGATGGGATCCGTGGACAAGGCCATCGAGTTCCTCGAGCTGGCGCGGGCCACCAAGGAGGCCAACGCCCTGTTCTTCGACACGCTGGAGTGGACCTACCCCATGCTCGCCCGGGCCTACCTGGCCAGGCTCTCCGTCGCGGGCGACGACGCCGATCGATGGCGCCAGCTCGCGCGCAAGGCCGTGCGGCGGGGCAACAAGCTCGTGAAACGACACAGCAACTACCGCGGCGCTGCGCTGCTCAACCAGGGTCTGCTGGACTGGGCCGAGGGGCGGCGCGACGCGGCGATCCGGGCGTTCGACGACGCCATCGAGATCACGCGGCGGCAGGGCTCGCAGCTGATGCTCGCCGAGGCTCACCTGGAGGCGGGTAGCTGCTGGGCCGACGAGGACGAGGCGCGTGCGCGTCACCACCTCCGCCCCGCCCTCGAGCTGTTCGAGGACCGCGGCATGATGCCCTACGCCGACCGCTGCCGAGCCCTGCTCGACAGCATGGGCGACCCGGCCCTGCGACGCACGGAACCGTGATGGACTCCCCGGAGCGACTCCTCCGCGGGGTGTCGTACCTGACCGGCCTGCAGCGCCCCAGCGGCGCGATCACCGCCTTCGACGACACCATCTTCGACGTGTGGGAGACCCTCGCTTCCCTGCGGGCGATCGTCGCGGTGGCCGGCGCACGGTTTCGCGATGCGGTGGAGGCCGGGCTCGCCTTCGCGGCCGGAGCCGAGCGAGACGGCGGCCGGTTGCTGCATACCTCGGACTTCACCGAGGGTTCCTGTCTGGAGACCACCGCGGAGTACGTCTCGCTGCGCGTCGCCGCCAGCCGCGCGGCCCTCCCCGTCGTCCCCCCCGCCGCCCCCCTGATCGAGTCCATCCGCGCGGACCAGACCCCCTTTGGCTGCTGGCCGATCCTCAGCCGGTCCATCACCGCTGAGCTGCAGACCTTCCCGTCGGCCACCGCCTTTGCGCTGCAGGCCTTGCGAGACGTGGGGGTCGAGCCCCTGGACCTCGGCGGCGCGAGGCTGTTCCTGCGCGCGACCCAGAACGACCAGGGTCACTGGGGTGCGCCGTGGCAGTTCTTCGGCACGCCCTACTACGCCATGGCGCCCATCCTGGAGGTCCTGCGCGACGATCCGGCGGCCGGGCCCGTGCGGGATCGCGCGCGCAGTCTCCTCGTCCGGAGCCAGTCCGAGGACGGCAGCTGGAGGCAGGGGGCGCCGTCAGCCGAGCTCCAGACAGCCCTTGGCGTGCGTGCTGCCCTGGCCGCCGGGATGTCCGGGCAAGGCGAGGGCATCCTGCGCGCGGCCGCTTTCCTGCGGCGATCCCAGCGAGCGGACGGAGGTTGGAACGGCGGGACCTTCCCCCTCCCCTCGTCGATGGGGCGGGTCCAGCGCGAAGACGTCTACGCCACGGCCCAGGCCCTGCGGGCCCTGGCAGCCATCGCGCGGATCGCGGGTCAGTAACCCGACGGATCTCCGCCGAAGTTCTCGTCGAGCTTGGCCACGGCCGCCTCGGCCGCCACCGGATCGATGGCCTTGAGCTTGTCCACGATCGCCTGCTCGACCTCGAATCCCTCGGCCTGGATCACCTGCTCGGGGTTCGCGAGCAGCTTCTTGCGGAAGTCCGCGTCGATGATCGCCTGGCCCACCAGCTCGTTGTATCCCTTTTTCTGCGGCATGGTCGTCACTCCTTTGAGGCGTGGCCGCTATTCTCCAGGCTCCTCGCGACCACTTTCAAGGATTTGCTCGAACAGGCTCCTGAAAACCGACTGCTGTGTACGCGTGACGAGCTCCTCCCGCTGGCGCACGAACTCCACGGCCCCGGTCATGCCCAGCGCCTCGGCGCTCTGCGCTGCCCGGTCCAGATCCGCCCGCACCTCCCCGATCACCTCGTCGAAGCCCCCCTCGAGGAACAGTCGCCTGTTCTGGGCGGCCACGTCGTACTCCCCCCCGAACCGCTGCACGATGAACGTGGGATTCCCGAACCGCAGATCCGCCTGGGCATCCGCGAGATCGTGGAACCGCTGGTGCGCCGCCACCAGGGCCACCACGAACTCGCGCAGACGACCGAGCTCCTGCCATCGCCCCTGGGACACCAGGACCGCAGCCCCCGGCAGCAGCAACGGATGGGATCGACGCTGCACCTCGGCAAAGGCCGCCTCGTCGTACCCGGATCTCCTCTCGAACAGCTCGTGCTCCAGCAGCGACGCCTCCGCGTACGCCGCCCACACCTCCTCGAACAGGGCCCAGAACTCGCGGTGATCGCCGACCGCGCCGCGCAGCAGCCCGCCATGACGCGTGAACAGCACGTCCGAGAGCATCATCACGATCGCGGGATCTCCGGTCCCCTCGTCCAGCAGGTCGTCCTGCAGCCGCACGTGCAGGTAGCCGAACGCCGCCGCCGCCGCCACGTCCTCTAGCACCCCACCGAGCACCCTCACCTCCCCGCTCGCCTCCACCCACCCCGACATCTGCAGCACCGGCTGCGCCGCCGGCCCCAGGAAGTAGCTGTCCTCCCGGTAGAACTTCAGCCGTCGAAGCAGGCTGTCGAGCGCGAACGAGAGGTGCGGCCCCAGGGTCCCGCGGAACTCGGCGAGGCGATGGCGGACGAGGGATTCGAGGGGGTCCATGGGCTAGAAAGGGTCCTCCGGCGCCACCCAGAACCGGGGCAGGTAGCTCAGCTCCACCATGAGCTGGTCGAAGTCCTCGACGGACATGGAGCAGCGGCCGTCCGAGGACTCGATCTTCGTCTCGACGCCGTAGATCCACGCCTCCTCGGGATCGAGGGGGTCCTCGTAGAGGACACGCTGGGCGTCCTCGTCGATGGTCAGGACGCGGACCTTGTGGGGCATGGTGAACCGGGCGGTGTCGGCGCCCTCGCGCTCGGGATCGATGGAGGTGTCGAGGGTGACGAAGGTGGCCTCGTCCGCGGCCACGGAGCGGCGGACGATGTCCATGCCGTCGTGGTCGATGTCGGGGAGGTGGGCGGGGGGCAGGCCGAGCTTCTCGAAGAGCTTGGCCATGTGCGCGTTCTTGTCCGAGAGCGTGTCCCAGCGCTGGCCGGTGATGCGCTCGAGGAAGGTGTCGAAGTGATCGAGGTCGACGCCGGTGCCGACGAGGATGAACTCGCCGGTGCGGTCACCGCGCTCGAGCATGCCGTCGAAGGTGTTGCGGTAGTCGAGGTTCGGATAGGCGATCTCCATGGCGGAGACCTGGAAGAGGCGGCTGACGGGGCTGCGGCGGGCCTCCTTGTCGGACCACAGCATGACCTCCTCGTCCCGGGGCCAGGGCGTGCCGTCGGCCATGGCGACGGTACCCTCGGTGGACATCAGGCCCACGAGGAGGCGGGCGTACTCGCCGGGCTGCCCGGCGGCGAGGAAGCTCTCGACGCTGGTGACGGAGCAGGTGCTGTTGAGCCCCTGGTTGATGCGGCCGGGATCGGCGAGGTTGCGAATCAGCTCGCCTGCGAGGCGTACGAGGCCGGGGCGCTGGATGAACGGGGGGGCGATGCCGGGATCGAACAGGGCCCGGAGGTGGCCGGCGAGGGGCTTGCCTAGGGCGTCGGGCAGGTCTAGCAGGGCCTCGATCCCGTCGAGGGCGGCCAGGGACGCAGCCTTCCACGAGGCCGCCGTCTCGCCCGGCGGCAGAGGGTAGTGCTCCTTGACCGGCTGCCCGAGCAGATCCCTCAGCGCCGCGATCAGCTCCCGGTGATCACCCATGTTCGGGGCTCCCTCCCGCGACCCCCCGTTGAGGGGCCCGCACGTGGATCGTATCCTGTATCGCTCGCGGCGGTGAAGCGGCCGCCGCGGACTGGACACGAGGAGACGATGACTCACTTCCCGATTCGACTCACGACGCTCGGCCTGTTCGTCCTCGGTACCCTCTGGGGTTGCCCTGGACCGAGCGATCCAGAGGCCACGGCCGAGGTGGCTCCGGCCGCGGCTCCCGCCGATGTCCCGGAGCTGTTCACCCCGTCCTCGCGCTGCGTGGCGTGCCACGACGGCCTGACCGATGGCGAGGGGGAGGACTTCTCCTTCGGCTACCAGTGGCAGTCGACGATGATGGCCAACGCCGCCCGGGATCCGTACTGGCAGGGATCCGTGCGCCGCGAGGTGCTGGAGTACCCCAAGGCCGCCGCGGTCATCGAGCACGAGTGCGCCAGGTGCCACATGCCGATGGCGCGCTTCCAGGTCCACGCGGAGGGGGGCAAGCAGCCGGTGTTCTCGCTGCTGGAGCCGGGCGGGGGCAACCAGGCGGACGGTGAGCTGGCCATGGACGGCGTATCGTGCGTGGTGTGCCACCAGATCGCAGCCGAGGGGCTGGGTGAGGAGCCGAGCTTCGGCGGTGGCTATCAGGTGGACCTCGAGACCAAGCCGGGCAAGCGCCTGGCCTACGGTCCCCGCGCGCCCGAGGACAGCGCCAGCGGCCTGATGACCGCGGCGTCGGGCTTCGCTCCTGCCCAGGCCGACCACATGGCGGCCACGGAGCTCTGCGCCAGCTGCCACACCCTGTTCACCCACGCGCTCGCGCCCGGCGCCGAGGATCTCAAGCCGCTGCCCGAGCAGGTGCCCTACCTGGAGTGGAAGCACAGCTCGCACGCGCCCGAACGGGGCTGCGTCTCGTGCCACATGGAGACCATCGAGGGCAGCGTGACGACGGCGACGGTGATGGCCAAGCCCTACGAGAACGTGCTGCGCCACCAGTTCCGCGGCGGCAACGTGGTGGTGCCACAGATCCTCGACAAGGAGCGCGACTCGCTGAGCACGGAGGCCCGGTCCCAGGACATCCAGGCCGGCCTGGCGCGCACGCGCGAGCACCTGGGCTCGGCCGCCGCCCGCGTCGCGGTCCAGGCCCAGCCCGGAGAGGACGGAGTGCTCGAGCTCGACGTCTCGGTCGAGAACCTCGCAGGCCACAAGCTGCCTACCGCATATCCCTCTCGACGCGCGTGGATCCACCTCGTCGTTCGAGACGCAGGCGGCGACGCCGTGTTCGAGTCGGGCGCGCTGCAGCCGGACGGCTCCATCGCCGGGAACGACAACGACGCGGACGAAGCCCTCTTCGAGCCCCATCACGGGGCCATCACGTCCGCGGACCAGGTGCAGATCTACGAGGCCATCCTCACCACGATGGACGACACGGTCACCACGGGGCTGTTGACCGCCACGGGCTTCGCCAAGGACAACCGCGTGCTGCCCAGCGGCTTCGACAAGGCCTCGGCCGGGTGGGAGATCGCCGTCCACGGCGCCGCGACCGGGGACGATGGCTTCCAGGGGGGATCGGACCACGTCCGCTACACGGTGGACGTGTCCGGCGCGGCAGGGCCCTACGAGGTCACCGCAGAGCTGTGGTACCAGCCCATCGGCTACCGCTGGGCCCAGAACCTCGCCGGGCTGGGGTACCGCGAGCCCACCCGCTTCGTCGAGGGCTTCGCGGCCGTGGCTGGCGAGTCGGGGGTCCTGCTGGCGCAGGCCTCGACCACGGCCCCCTGAACGTCAGCTCCCCCCGCCGGGCAGCCCCGTGCCCCCCAGCAGGTAGACCGCGTAGGTGGCCAGCCAGTGCTCGCCGCCGTACTGATCCGTGAACACCTGTCCCATGCCCGCGGTGGTGTGATCTGCCGCCGCGCGCTCGTAGACCGCCCGCGCCGGGTGGTCCGCCGGTAGCTGGGACGCCACACCGGCCAGGCACCACGCCCGCGACAGGTTCAACCCGACCAGGTGGATCAGGTAGGGATCGGAGAGGTCGAGCACCACGGCGGGTTCGCGCAGCCGCGCCATAGAGGGCCCCGCGGGATCGGGCAGGAAGGCCGCCAGCCAGGGCTCGAACTCCGTTGGCGGCAGGACGCGCCGCATCAGGTCCGCCTCCTCCAGGCACGGCGAGAGGAAGTCGGTGCCCGAGGGCTCGTAGTCGGCGGGACAGTCCCGGTCGTCGAGGAAGTATTCGCGGGACCGCGCGACGATCCGCTGCTCGAGATCCGCGTTGCCCACGGCGCGGGCGTAGTCCAGGGCGTGGGTCAGCGCGAAGGCGGTGTTGGTGTGGGTGCCCAAGCGGACCGGGTAGTTCTGCAGGGGCAAAAAGGCGATCAGCCGCGCGACGATCTCGTCCTCGAGGGGCCGCAGGTTCGCCCGCCACCGCGCGCCCTGGGGGTCGTCCCAGGTGTGCAGCTCGGCAACCAGGCGCAGCAGCCAGGCCCAGCCGTAGGGGCGCTCGAAGGTCCGGTGGTGCGGCTCGTCGAAGTAGGCCAGCTCCGCGGCGAGGGCCTCGGCGGAGAGGTGCTCGTCGAGCCGGGCCCGGATGGCGTCGGCCGCGGGGTGGTCCGGGACGAGGCGCAGCTGGCGCACGAGCGCCCAGTGGCCGTGCACCGCCGAGTGCCAGTCGAAGCAACCGTAGAAGGCCGGGTGCAGCTGCTTCGGCGGCAGGACACCGGCGGCGTCGGCGAGGACGTTTCCGGGCTTGTTGGGGTACTCGGTGTCGATGCAGGTCAGGGCGAGATCGGCGAGATCGGTGGACAGCTCCGGTGTGAGCTGGGGGAGGGCTGGAGGCGGCCCCCCGACGGTCACCTCGGTGGCGTCTTCGGGAGAGGGTGTCCCCGGGCTACAACCGAGGAGGAGGATGGGCAGCAGAGCTGCGGCCAGGAAGAGTCGGCGTGTCTCCATGGTCGCCATTCAACCACACTACGGGGTCGCCGGTGAGAACACGAACGGGTAGGTGACCACCACGATCCCGCCACCGTCCGGGGCGGGGAACTTCAGCCGCATCAGCCGCTTGCTCACACAGCTCTCCAGGATCTGGTTCTCCAGATCGCTCTGGACCACCTCCGCGGACACGACGCTGCCGTCGCGGCCGATGACGAACCGGAACACCACACGCCCCTCGAGGTCCCAGTCCTTTTGCAGCTCGCGCTGGTAGCAGTAGCGGATCTGCGCGAGGTGTCCGCGGATCACCCGCTCGATGGCGTCGCGATCCAGGGCACCCAGCACGATGGGTTCGCTCCCCACGATCCCGATGCGGCCCTCCCCCTTCGCGTTGAGGTACCCTCCGCCGGAGCCGTATCCGCTACCTCCGCTCCCCGACCCCTTGAAGAACGCGACACCGCCGCCGCCGAGGCCGCTGCCACGCGAGCCGAATCCAGCGGAGCCGTACATCGAGCCAAGCTCGTCCCCCTCGGCTCCCAGGGCAGAACAGGTGCCGATGGCCCAGTCCGACACGCCCGCCGGCATGGGCTGGGGCTGGTCCACGCGTACAGGGGCGCCGTGGGTCCTCACCGTGCGGTCCACGGCGACGAAGGAGGTGGTGTCGGTGAGCAGCCCGTAGGTCAGGCCGAGCCGCGTGACCTCGGCGAGGCGGTCGTCGTCCGGCGCCAGCACCTGGTGATCGGCCAGCGTGCGGACGCGCTCGCGCGCCCAAAGGGTACGCAGGGCGCCGTTGTGGGTGGACAGCTTGCCGCGCGCGGCGTCCACCGTGGCCTCGAAGCGGCCCGCGGTGGTGTCCCCGCTCACCACGATCCTCCCCGTGGCATCACCACGGTACTTGCCCACCAGGGTCACGGGGCGGCCGACGAAGAGGTCCCCCACGGCGGCGGTGGCGAGGTCGTAGGCCTCGAATCCCTCGAACTGCACCTCCACGTTGGCCAGGACGGGCGCGGCGATCTGCTCGCGGAACGTCCGGGCGAGCGACCGCGCCTCCCCCTCGTCCAGCGCCACCACCGGTTCGCCGCCCCCTGCGCGCGCCAGGCCCTCGACCAGGAATCGATTCACCGAGGTGCCGATCCCGAACGTGAACAGGTTGGCCTCGCCCAGGTGCGCCTCCACCAGCTCGAAGGCCTCCTTCTCCACGGACACGTACCCGTCCGTGGCCAGCACGACGGTGCGCGACGAGCCCTCGACCCTGGGCAGCGCCAGGGCCCGATCGAGGGCGGACAGCAGCTCGGTACCGCCGCCACCTGCCTGCTCGTCCACGAACGACGTGGCACGCGCCACGTTGACCTCGGTGGCCGGCAGGGACGCGTCCGAGAGCACGGCCGATCCGCCTGCAAACAGCAGGACGTTGAAGTGGTCGTGGGGCTGCAGGCCCGCGAGGAGATCGCTCATCAGCTGCTTGCTCACGTCGAGGGGGAAGCCGCTCATGGAGCCCGAGACGTCCACCACGAAGATCACCTCCCGCGGCATCACCTGGACCGGCGACGCGCGATCCGGCGGCGCGACGGTGAGCGCGAAGAAGCTCTCGTCGTGGCCCGGATACAGCAGCAACCCGCTCTGGACCGCGTCTCCGGCGAGGCCGTAGCGCAGCACGAAGTCCCGGTTGCCAGCCGTGGCCGAGTCCTCCACGCGCAGCCTCGCCTCCCGGGGGCCGGGGCGGTCCACCTGCACCGCGTGCGAGGGCACATCCACCGCGGCGAGGGGAACGGGCGCCCGCAGGACCACGTCGATCCCGAACGTGTGCAGGGCCGGCTCGCCCTCGTGCAGGTATGGGGTGTCCAGCCAGCCGTCGGTGGCCGCGGCGCCGCCGGGATACCGGGGGCCGACCACGGTGGGGAAGACGAACTCGTACTGCCCGTCGATGGGGACCAGTGGCTCGGCATAGGCCAGCGCCACCTCGACCTGATCCCCGGGCAGGATGTTCGCGACCATCATCTGCAACACGTTGGGCCGGTGCTGAACGAGCAGCGACGCGGTCTTCCCCTCGTGCCTGGCGGCGTCGTACTCGGCCTTCGCCTGCTCGGCCTCGCGGATCTCCGCCTCGATGACGCGATCGCCCACCTTCAGGGTCAGGGCATGGACCGCGGCGCCCGTGGACGCCGGGAACAGGTAGATCGCCTCGATGGGGCGATCGCCGTCGTTGCGGTAGGCCTGCGTCACCGCCACCTCGGCGACGGGTCCTGCGATCGCCACCTCGGCGCGGGTGCTCTTCAGGGGCAACGTGTCGGTCTCGGGGTCGTCGGACAGCACGTAGAAGTACGGGGCGTGGGTGTGGCGATCGTCTGCGGGCACACTCGCCAGCGCGTCGGCGACGCGCTCGTTGCACCAGTCCATATCCGCCGCGATGGGCGCCAGGGCCTCCGCCAGCGGGCCGGTGGTGACGGCGGCGGGCAACGGCGGCGGTCCGTCGATCTCGGCGGTGGCCCAGCCGTCCCGGGCGGTCGGCAGCTCGAGGGCGACTGGGCTGGTGGGCGGCGCGGCCCGGAGGCCGTCCCCATGGGTCGGCGAGCGCCACGTGGACCAGGCGAACAGCAGCGCGATCACCACGGCGAGGGCGGCCACGAGGGCCAGCGAGGGTTCCTGTCGTCGGGTCCGGGCCATGACGCACTCCTCCGTCGTATCCGGGCGGAGCGCCCGGACCAGGGCTACGGCTCGCAAGTGCGAGCGATTACAGGCTTTTCCGCATCGAGAACGAGAATCGAATACCTATCTGTATTGTTCGATCCGCCCAGAAAACATACAAGTGTGTATATGTGAAATGATCGTCAACGCGCTGACAGGTTCTTGACCCGGTCCGCGGCCCAAGAACCCCCCGTAGTCGAGGATTTTCGTGGAGTTGCTTCCGGCCGCTACCCTCGGGATCGGGCAGGGAGTTCACATGAGATGGAATCGCAGCGGGATCCTCGTACCAGCGCTCGTGGTCCTGGCCACGGGCTGCCCGACCAAGACGACGCTGGAGGACGACGACACCCTCGCCGGGGACGACGACACCACACCGGCCGGAGACGACGACACGGGCGACGACGACGACACGGGCGACGACGACGACCAGGCGGACGACGACGACGACCAGGCGGACGACGACGACGCCTGGGCGCCCTGGGGCGGAGATCCCGTTCCGGGCGACTTCTCCCTCGAGGACGTCAACCCGACCAGCGCCACGTGCGGCCAGACGTTCACCCTGAGCGATCACGTCGGCCACCTCGTGTTCGTCTACTTCGCCTACGGCACCTGCCACGCCTGCGCCGAGAACGCGGCGCTGCTGCAGGGCGCCGTGGACGACCACCCCGAATGGGGCGAGCGGGTCCAGATCTGGTTCCTCGAGTGTCCCTGGTGCACCGTCGCCTACGAAGACCTGGTGGACGAGTACCACCAGCCCGAGCTGCAGGACACCGACGACGCGGGCGTGTGGACCACCTGGGTCGCGGAGAAAGGGCACGCGTACCTGATCCACTTCGACGGGACCATCTACGAGTTCGACGAGTACTTCTACGGGGAGACCGGGATCACGACCCTGGTCGACACCATCGAGACGCTGCTCGCGCCCGAGCCCTGAATCCGTTCACTGGACCTCGACGTCGAGCCGGTTGGCGCAGACGCGCTGCGTACCCCGCTGGACCTGGACGACCAGCGTGTGCGCGCCGGGATCGGCGGGGACGATCAGCTCGATCCCCTCGATGGGGCTCACCTCCCACGGCTGCGGGGTGAACGTCGCCTCCGTCCACGGGCCATCTTCCCAGCGCACCGACACGGTCAGCTCCTCGGCCAACGCCGAAGACCACTGGCTGAACCACAGGGGGACCTCCACCGCCGCTCCCGCCTCCAGCACCTCGCCCGGGAGCCAGTCGAATCCCACGAAGTCGTCGCCGAGCACGTCGGCCAGCGAGACGTCGTAGCGGGTACACAGGTCGTCCTTGGTCCCACGGTCGTAGGTGACCAGCCCGTTGTCCTCGAACTCCAGGTCGGTCAGCTGGGTCAGCACCCAGCCCGACAGCCGCGGCGTGCGCCGCAGCTCGTTGAGGGCGCCGAAGAGGTTGCAGTACGCGTCCTCGGACGACCCGAGGAACGAGAAGCTGGCGAACTCGGAGTTCCACCAGGGGGCGCCGTCCTGCACTGCGCCGCCCACGTAGTTGGCCGGGCTGCCCGGGTAGGTGACGGCGGCCTCGGCCTCGAGCACGTCGCGCCACTCGACGGCCTCGGCCGCGTAGTGGTGGAAGGAGTTGGAGTCGCCGGTGATGTGCTCGAACACGCCGACGACGCCGCCGGCGCTGTTGTCCTCCACCAGATGCGAGGGATCCAGGGAGCGGGTCAGCTCGACCATCTCCACGACCCACTGCTGCATGTCCGGGTCGCCGGCCAGGGGGGTGGGGCTGATCAGCGAACCGTCGGCCGACAGCCCCCAGTTCTCGTTGAACACCACCCACATCATCAGCGACGGGTGACCGGCGTCGCGCTCGATCACCTCGGCCAGGGTCTCGGCGAAGTACTCGCGGCCGACGAACCCCGGCCCATTCTCGGCGGCCATGTCCAGACAGGGGATGTCGTAGACCAGGTGGAATCCCATCTCGTCGATGAGCCGCAGCTTCACCGGCTCGTCCGGCTTGATGTGCAGCCGGATGCAGTTGAAGCCGAACTCGCGGGCCAGCTCCAGATCCCCGCGGATGGCTTCCAGCGACGGCGCCGTGTACAGCCCGTCGGGCCAGTAGGACTGGTCGAGCACGCACCGCAGGTAGACGGGCTCATCGTGCGAGGTGAACGACTGGGCCTGCTCCAGCGGCTCGCCGGTGTCGCCGGGGGACCGGCCCGGCAGCCAGTCCCGGCCGGGGTCCGCGAGCCCGAAGTAGGAGTGGACCACGTCCACGCCGCGGTCCGAGGTGAGGGTCACCTCGAGGTCGTACAGGGTGGGCTGGTCCGGGGACCAGCGCTGGACGTCGTCGAGGGCCACCGAGATCTCGCCGGAATCGCTCGCGGCCTCCCCGGCGAGGGTGTCGCCCAGGTACGCACGGACGCGCGCCTCGGCGTTCCCCTCATAGGACGCCCGCACCGAGATCTCCCCCGCCGCGATATCGGGCACGACCCGCAGCCCGGTCACGTGCACCTCGGGCCGCTGCTCCAGGTACACCGTCTGCCAGATCCCGCTGACCCGCGTGTACCAGGCCCCCCCCTGCTTGCCCA
>CAYRNR010000105.1:0-32562 GCA_964425605.1 uncultured Rickettsiales bacterium
TCGAGTCCGCGATGGTGCTGCTGGACCAGGCCGACGACGAGTTCGTCTGCGATCCGCTGGGCCTGGAGCTGGTCTACATCGACAGCGTCAGCGTCTGGCTGCTCCAGGAGATCGTCAACTACGGCATCGACGCGCACACCATCGAGGAGCTGGTCTCCTTTGTCGAGGGCATGTACGACACGGTCATCGAGTGGGTCGCGTTCGCGTGCGACGTCCCGCCGATCCTGCCGACGCACTTCGACGCCATCATCCGCCTGGCGGAGTCCGGGGCGCTCCACACCCTCATCCCGCTGCTGAACTCGCTGGCCGATCCGGACGTGGACGCGCACAACTACCTGCGGGAGTTCGTGGACATCGTCCACCTGCTCGTCGCGCTGGACCTGATCGCCCCCATAGAGGGCCTGCTCGCGCCCACCCTCGGCCAGCACTTCATGCCCGCGGTGCTCGCCGGCATCGGCGCGTTCGTGGATCCCAGCTACGACCTGGCCGGCGGTGACGTCTACACCCTGCTCGACGTGGTCATCTACCTGATCACGCCGCCGGAGGGCGACGACCTCTACGAGCGCGCGCCGTTGATCATCGCTGGCCGCATCGTCGACGGGATCATCGCCGGCGAGCCGGACGAACTCGACGCCTTCATCGTCACCTGGGGAGAGCTGCTGGCTCACCCGGACGCCGTCACCCACGACATCCAGTACGGCATCGAGGGGCTGCTCGACCTGGATCCCGACCTGAAGAGCCTCGACTACGTCGGTGACATCCTCAATCACGAGGAGGTCTGCACCCACTGGCTTCTGTTCTTCGAGGACCAGGGCCTGATGGACGCCCTCGGCATGCCCGGCTCCGCGGGCGGCCAGGAGGTCCCCCTCGCCGCCCTCGGCCGCCTCATCGCCGACGGCACCGCCGAGGACCTCGTCCTGCTGCTGGCCTGGCTCAACGATCTGCTGGCCGTGCTGGGCATCGATCTGTGACACCGACCGAGGGGCCGCCATGAGCGATCTACACAACCGTCAGCTGCGACGCGACGCTCCCGAGATGGAGCACCTCTACGGAGACCGGGTCCACATCCTGTCCCACCCCGTCGCCCGCACCCTGCTCGCCCGACTCGGCCAGAACCGTACACGGCAGCCGCAGCTCAACCAGCTCGTCCTGCGCCTGTACGACGTTCTCCTCGATGCCGCCGTCGGCCACGGGTTCCCGGTCGAGAGCGCGTCTCGGCCCACCCGCAGCGAGAGCTACCTGCAGACCGACGGGCTCCGCGGCGAGTTCATCCACGAGAACACCCGCGTCGCCATCGGCGCCATCGCCCGCGCCGGCACCCTGCCCGCCCACCGCTGCTTCGAGCGCCTCAGCGATCTGATCGACCCCGCCGGCATCCGCATCGACCACCTCTTCATGAGCCGTCGCGTCTCCGCCACCGGCGAGGTCGTCGGCGTCGACTGCCGCGGCACCAAGATCGGCGGCCCCCTCGACGACCACTTCCTCGTCGTCACCGATCCCCTCGGCGGCACCGGCTCGACCATGCGCTACGCCCTCAACCTCTACCGCAAGGAGGTGGGCGGCACCCCGCGAGGTATTTTTGCGCTACACCTCGTCGTCACGCCCGAGTACCTCCGCGCCATGGCCGACCGCCACCCCGACGTCACCATCTACACCCTGCGCGTGGACCGCGGCCTCTCCACCGAGGAGGCCCTCGACCAGATCCCCGGCACCCTCCCCGACCAGGAGCGCGGCCTCGACGCCCACCAGTACATCGTCCCCGGCCTCGGCGCCCTGGGCGAGCTGATGAACAACGCCTTCGTCTGATCCCGGAGCCCCCCATGCACCGACACACCATCTCCACCGACACCGCCCCCGCCGCCATCGGCCCCTACTCCCAGGCCGTCTGCTGCGGCGACTTCGTCTTCACCGCCGGCCAGATCCCCATCGATCCCGCCACCGGCGAGATCATCCGCGGCAGCATCGCCGAGCAGACCGACCAGGTGCTGAAGAACCTCTCCGCCGTCCTCGAGGCCGCCGGCTCCTCCCTCGCCAACGTCGTCAAGGTCACCGTCTTCATGGAGGACATGGATCAGTTCGGCGCCATGAACGAGGTGTACGCGCGCTACTTCCCCACCGAACCGCCCGCGCGCTCGGCCATCGAGGCCTCGGAGCTCCCCAAGCGGGTCGGCGTGGAGATGGAGTGTGTGGCGATGGTGGATTGAGGGGCTGCGCTCGTTTTTTTTGTTACCCCGGGACCGAGGTCACGATACAGGTCCCCCTACTGCAAGACACGGTGAACTCGTCTTCACCCGAGTCCTCGTCGCCCTCGCACGAGATCCGCATCCAGACCTTGATCCAGAGTTCGCCGGACCCGGTCTCCTTGCGACCCACGAGCCGGAACGCGTGGAAGGTCCACTGCCCATGCTCGGCGAGCTTGCGTACCATCGGCCCGTCGCCGACGATGCCGAGGGGCAGGACCTCCTCGAAGGCCCGGTCACCGCGAACGCGGCTCGCGAGGTAGTGGACCACCGCAGCCTCGGCCGTGGCGTTGCCGGGATGGAGGTCCGCGACGGTGTCCGCCGTCCACGTGGGTGCGCTCTCGTACAGCGACCAACCGTCCGCTGCCGGCTTCGCGGCCGGCGGAACGTAGTCCTGGGTACAGCTCCGGTCCCTCGCCACCTCCGCGACCACAGCGTCGATGAGGACCGTGGCGATCTCCGGCGCCCCGACGGAGCTGTCGAGCAAGAGCTCCTGGACGGTGACTGCGCGTCCGTACAGAGCCGCGTTGGCGTCGTGGTCCGGGCCGACGGCGAGCCCCTCGAAGGTGGCGCCGGCGTAGAGGCCCTCGGCGCGCGAGACGGTGATGACCTCGGACTCGACGGCCGGGCTGACGCCGCCGCTGATGCCGATACCCAGCTCGCCAGCGGCAGCGGACGCCTTCATCTGCAGTACGGGTGTGACCTCGGTGGAGGCCTCGACATCGCTCACGCCGACGAAGAGCATCACCATCTGCGCGCGCAAGCCACCGATCTGGAAGCCGGCCGTACCCCCGCCCATCTCCAGGACCGTGGGCGCGCTCCAGTCGCCGGTCTCCTCGTCGCGGCAGGTCAGGAAGCCGCGGCCGTGGGTCCCACCGACGATGAAGCCGCCCCGGCCGAGTTCCGCGATGGAGATGCAGTCGAGGCGCCCCCACACCCACTCCGGGACGCTGGGGGCGAGCTCGGTGAGGATGGCTGCGGCGGCGTCGAAGTCCCGTGCGGAAGGGGTGTCGTCGAAGGCCATGGCCGGCGAGGTCGAGACGAGCACCAGGCCGAGGAACAGAGGAGTCAAACAGCTGCCGTCGAGTACGTGTCGCATACGGCGGAGTCTGACAGCGGGAGTGGTGAGATTCAACCACCCCCGGGCGGGGGATGTGTGCTCAGGTCGCGTTGGTACACGCCCCGTTGCGACACGATCCCCCGGGGCACTCCGAGTCGGAGTAACAGCGTCCGCCGGCCGTCGTGCACTTGCCGTCCCTGCACTTGCCGCCGCCACATTCGGAGTCGCTGTAGCACCGCCCGCCCGCCGTCGTGCACTTGCCATCCCGGCATTTCCCACCCACACACTCGGAATCGGAGTAGCACCGTCCGCCCGCCGTCGTGCACTGCCCGCTGCGGCACTTTCCTCCGTTGCATTCCGCGTCCGAGTAGCAGCGCCCGCCCGCCGTCGTGCACTGCCCGCTGCGGCACTTGCCGCCAGGACACTCGGAGTCGGAGTAGCACCGTCCACCCGCCGTCGTGCACTCGCCGCTGCGGCACGAGCCGCCGCCACAGTCGGAGTCGGAGTAGCAGCGCGCCGGCTTCGGCTCGCAACGGCCGTCACGGCACCGCCCGTCCGCGCAGTCGCTGTCCGTGGAGCACGTGGGGGGGTCGTCTGCCCAGGAGGCAGCGGGCGCGGACACCAGCACCAGGACCGCCACGGCCACGAGTAATCCGAGCTTCTTCATCTGACCTCCTCTCCCCTCAAGCTCCCCTACCCCACCCATTCGTTCCCTCGCTCTCACGCCTCACTGCACCGCATTCGGCGTCAGCATCCTCGCCTTCTCCGAACTCGTCGCCCTGTACACACTCCAGTTGGGGATGCCGATCCGCTTCTTGCACAGCTGGCACCGGCCCTTGCCGTTGTCGGTGAGTTCAGCGCAGTGGGGGCAGGCAATCTGCGGCACGGTTCTACCTCGCTCTTGCACGAGGCTATCATCGCGTGAGACGCGACGGACAGGGCCGAATCCGAAGGCTTGGCCAATCGGGTGCTTCAGAACCGGCAGGTATACTGGATGGATGGAGGCACGGTCCCCCTTCCTGGTAGCCGCTCTGATGGCGACCTCGCTCTGGGGTTGTGCGGCCGACAAGGGAGACGGCGCTGACGACGACGTGGTCGAGGACGACGACGACGCGGCGGACGACGACACCGCGGGCACCACTCCCGCCTGGTCTTACTACACGATCGGGATTCGGTTCGAGGCTACCGGGGGAACCGAGGGAGGCGCAGCGACGATCCGTTTCCACGTGACCTTCCACGAAGACGAGACGACGGGATATTGCCAACAGACACTCATCGTCGCAGCCGAGTACACCCACGGCGCTGACCAGAGCGACGAGCTGTTCGAGTACATCGACCAGTCGATCGCGCCGGAACGGATCGAGTCGACCAACGGGGACTGCCCGGCCAGCCTCGAGATCTCCGCCACGGACCTCCTGGACCTGTCACAGTGGTCGCTCTTCCCGCTTGCCTTCGTCAGCTGCGACTCGGTGGCAGCCAATCCGGATCTGGCGGCCATGGAACTCGTCGAGCCGAGCATGTGGCCCGAGGACCCAATCCTGTCCTTCGAGTATGTCTGCGAGAAGATCGGCGACGCAGCAAGGTACTTCAAGGGACTGGGGGAAACCGAGGCGATCTGGCTGCGACCGTGCGACGTCGGGGAGTTCGACGCGCAGAGCAACGAGGCGCTCGTGTATCTCGTCCCGCGGGACACCTCCCACACCCAGGCATGGGCGCTCGCCGGCTTCTCGCATGTGGGGGAGGAGAACACAGGCGAGCCAGTCGAGGGCCTCGAGGGGACGTATGACCTATCCATCCTGTGGCCGCCGCATTTCTCGGTCGAGGACTGAACCGCTCGGCGGCGGGATACAATGGAGATCAGGCGTACTCTTTCTTGACGAGGGGGGCTCGTGAAACCGACCGGCATGGTGAGTTTTTACCTGGGACGAAACACGGTCCCCTGGATCGTACTCCTCTCGATGCTCTCGAATACGGGTGCACGAGCCGCCGAGCCCGGCATCCTGGAGCAGTGTCAGTACCTCCAGCACTCGCACAGGTACCTGGAGGCTGCCGAGCTCGCCGCGCGGGCCCTCGACGAAGACCCGACGCACCCGGGAGCCCACTTCGCATACCAGTCCTCCTGGTCCCTGCTCGGGGAGCAATCCGTCATCGTCCACCAGTATCGCTCGTGGTACGAGGCGTCGCCGGCGAACGAGGTCGCGCGCGTGTCACTCGCGAGGGTGCTCTTGACGGACGACCGGGTCGGAAACCGCGAGGAGGTCGAGCATCTGCTCGGCATGCCGTTCGTGGACGATCGCGCGCGATTCTGGGCGCTGCGCACGCTGTACGTGTCCCGCTCGCTGGCCAATCCCCCCGGTGACTTCGACACAGTACTCGAGCAGATGGCGGAACTCTCGCACCGCGACGAAGGCCGGGCGTCCAGCGTCGCGATCCTGCGGGCCTTCCACGAGCCGATCGAGGGGGCATTGGCTCGGGATCTCGAACGTTCGGCGCGCGTGTGTCCGTGGCACGTCGGCAGGATCGCCGTCGCGCTGTGGAACGACGAAGCGACCGGGGCCGCCCTCGACCGCGTTCGTTCCCGCGTGGTCCAGCGCGCAACCGTGGCCGCGCGGAGCGACGATCCACTCGAGGTGGCAGCCGCCTCGGTGGCATTCCAGCGCGCTGGCGAGCAGGAGCTGGAGGACCGGGCCGACCAGCGACTGGCCGAGCTCGATCCTGCGTGGAGAGAACTGTGGCACCCCCTGGGGAGGCGCGTGGCCGCGGCCGTGGACCGGGAGGACCCCGAGGGCAGCCTGGAGTTCATCGACCAGATCGAGGAGGAGGCTTCGACCGACTGGGAGTTCTCGGCGATCTGGTCGGCCCGCGCTCGACTGCTGTCGTCGATGGGCAGGACCGACGTCGCGCTGCACGCCTGGATGATGGCACACGAACACAACCCGGATGAGGTCGCGATCATCTTGCGCTACGTGGCGCTCGCCGCGCTCCAGGATACCCACCAGGCCCTCGCCCTCGAACTCCTCGACCACGCGCTGGACCTCGGCCACGCCGAGGACTACGGGACAGAGGCCAGGGGCCGCACTGATGGCTACGACCGCTGGCGCGAGCGCCACAACCAGCACCTCGGCAACCTGTACTACTTCAAGGCCCGGCTGCTCTCCGACATGGGCGACACCGAGGGCGCTGCGGCTGCGTGCCGCATGTCCCTGACGCTCGACGACGACTTCCTCGCCCACGCGCTGATGGGGAGGCTATACGAGCAGCTCGACCAGCCCGATCTGGCATTCGAGCATCGGGTGCGCGGTCTCCCTCCGGGTTCCGAGCGGGCGTGGCAGTCGCTCCAGACCGCCTGGGAACAGCGGCCCTACTGGCATCCCGCCGGCGCCCAGGGCTACTTCGACGATCGAGCCGACGCCCACGAGGAATCCGACGTGGACGACCCGCCGGGTCCCCAGGAGGTCCCCGAAGGCGGGGCAGAGCACGCGCTCCTGGACCGAACTCTCCCCGATCTCGTGTTCGACGTCGACGGCCGGCAGATGCGGCTCTCCGAGTTCGAGGGGCCGGTCCTCCTCGAGCTCTGGGCGACCTGGTGACGACCATGCCGTGAGTCGTGGGCTCACCTGGAGTTCCTGCAGTTCCACTATTCGTCCCTGCCCCTCCATGTCGTGGCGCTCTCCACGGATCGTGTGAACGGCCTCCCGGACTACTTCGAGGAGCACCGCCGACCGGAGTTCACCACAGGCTGGGTGGGTCCCCTCGCCAAGGAGGAGGTCTACACGGAGAAGGTGCCGGCGATCTTCGTGCTCGACGCCGAACGAAGAGTGGTGTTCTTCACCGACGACGTGGACGAGGACTACGAGGAGATGCGCCGCGTTCTGGACGGGCTGGGGGAGTGAGTGGATCGGGAGTCGATTGGCGCTTCCCCTCTCCCCTCACTGCACGGACTCCGGCGTCCGCAACTCGACCTTCGTCTCCCGGGTCGCCCGATACACACGTAGTGCATCGTCTCCATCCTCGTCACACTCGCCCCAGGCCATGAAATCCGGCGGTTCACCATCCTGATCGGGCACCAGGTCGACCCAGTACCGACAGCGCACCGGAGCGTCGGCCAGCCAGCCGACCTGCCTGAATGGTTCGGTGCACGGCCCTGCGAAGTTCACGCTCGAGCGCCCCGGTGGCCTCGCCGGACAGTAGGGCAAAGCGACGTAGGTCCCCCATTTTTCGAAGTACGCCAGCTCGGCCACGCGGATCGCTGCGAGGTGGTTCTCCGCTTCGGTACGCGTCGCCCGCAACGCCGTCGAGACCAGGCTGGTCGCGCCCAGCCAGCCGAGCACGAGCAGCGCCAGCACCACCACCACATCCAGCGCCCGCTGGACGCGCCGTAGCGGACTCCAGTTGCGGATACCGATCCTCTTGTCGCAGCTGACACACCGACCCCTGTCGTTGTCGGTGGGCTCTCCGCAGTGGGGGCAGTTTATCTGCGACAAGTTGCTCTCGGTCTCCGCTGAGAGTCCAGCAGGGTAAGAAGTCGTGTGGGCCCCTACCCCTTCCGCTGCCCCAGCGCCACCTCGAGGATCTCCTCCCCGAACTCCTCTTTCTGCCACTCGCGAATATCCGGCACCTTCGCCAGATCCTCGAGCTCCTTCGGCCTGAGCACCGCGATTTCCTGCAACAGCGCATTGGAGATCAGCGCGCCGGGCTGTACGCCGCGGCTCTCGCTGAGCTTGTTGCGCCAGTCCCGCAGGGCATTGAACGTGCGACACTCGAGGGGGCCCGTGGGGCGGCGAATGCCGCGTCCATCCGTGCGGGAGCGGGGCAGCCTGGTGCGATCGGCGCGGCC
This sequence comes from uncultured Rickettsiales bacterium, assembly GCA_964425605.1. Lineage (GTDB taxonomy): Bacteria > Myxococcota_A > UBA796 > UBA9615 > CAYRNR01 > CAYRNR01. Next base: position 8,138 of record CAYRNR010000105.1, read on the forward strand.
CTTCTTCACGGCCTCGACGATGTCGCGCGAGTAGCGCCGCACGATGTGGTGGCGTTTGCCCAGGGCGTCGACCAGCGCGTCGTGGGTGGTCGGGGCCCTGCGGGAGATGTGGAGGAGGGCGTCGTTGGCCATGACCTTGAAGTGGGGGCGGTCGACCTTCTGGGCGATCCTGTCGCGAAGAATGCACAGGGAGCGGAGGACGCGGCGGGCGGGCTCGTCGAGCTTGCCGACGCCGCGGATCTTGAGGAAGTCGTCGGGGGAGAAAGAGTGGTCGGTCCACTCGCGGACCTCGAGGATGCGGCACTCCTCGTCCACCTGGCGGTCGCGGCCAGCGGCGGCGACCTCGTCGACGAGGAGGTCGCGGAGATCGGGGAGGAAGTGGCTGTCGAGGCGGGCGTACTCGATGTGCTCGCGGAGCAGGGGGCGCTTGGACCAGTCGCGGCGCTGGTACTTCTTGTCGAGCTTGACGTCGAAGTACTTGAGGACGAGGTCGGCCAGCGAGATGCCGGGGAAGCCGAGGGACTGGGCGGCGAGCATGGTGTCGAAGATGGGGGCGATCTCCCAGTCGAAGTCGCGCTTGAGAGAGGAGAGGTCGTAGTCGGCGCCGTGGAAGATCTTGACGACGTCGGGATCGGCCATGAGGGGGGCGAGGGCGGAGAGATCGTCGATGGCGAGGGGATCGATGATCAGGTCCTTGCCGCCGGCGCCGGTCATCTGGATGAGGCAGACGCGTTCGCGGTAGTGGTAGAAGGAGTCGGACTCGGTGTCGATGCCGACCGAGGCGACGCCCTGGATCTGCTCCAGCTCGTGGACGAGGGTCTCCTCGTCGGTGATGTGTACCCAGTCTGGCATCAGCTGCGGGGTCCGGCCTGGGTGTGGAGGGTGCGCACGACGACGCGAAGTGCGCTGGCCAGGCGGCCCTCGACGGCGGCGGCGGCCTCGGTGACCTCGGCGTGGTCGAGGGCGGAGGCGGAGAGGCCGGCGGCGATATTGGTGACGAAGCTCATGGCCACGACCCTGGTGCCCATGGCGTTGGCGGCGATGGCCTCGAGGGCGGTGGACATGCCGACGAGGTCGGCGCCCATGGCCGCGAGCATCCGGATCTCGGCGGGGGTCTCGTAGCTACCGCCGAGCAAGCAGGCGTAGACCCCCTCTGCGAGGGGGACGCCCTTCTTGTCACACGCGGCGAGGATCTCGGCGCGCAGCTCCTTGTTGTAGATGTCGGAGCAGTCGGGGAAGCGTGCGCCGAACACGGGTGAGGGCGTGCCGGTCATCGGGTTCTGGCCGGACAGGTTGAGGTGATCCCGCAGCAGGACGAGATCGCCCACGTGCAGCCCACCGCGGATTGCGCCCGCGGCGTTGGTCAGCACCAGGTGATCGACCCCACACAGGTTCAGGGCGCGGGCGGCGCGGACCACCTCGGCGGCCTTGTAGCCCTCGTAGAGGTGCACGCGACCCTGGAGGACGGCCACCATGTGCCGTCCGAGCCGGCCCACCAGGAACTGCCCTGCGTGGCCCTCGACGCCGGGAGCCGGCAAGCGAGGCACCTCGGAGTAGGGCAGGGTCTCGACCTCCTTGAGCTCGTCGGCGAATGCGCCGAGGCCGGAGCCGAGCACCAGGGCGACCCGGCACTTCTGGAGCCTCGGTAGCCGCTCGAGCAGCACGTCGGCCATGTTCTGTACAGTTGCAGCCTCGCTCATGGGGTCGCCTCCACACGTTGCAGGATCTGCGCGGTTCCCTCCACACCCGCGCCCACCCTGAAGGACTCTCTCAACCGCTGCTGGGCCCGCTCGAGTCCCCTACCCTCGCGGTGCCATATCCGGGCCCACTCCTCGCCGGCGCCCACCGTCTGGCCTGGCTGGACCAGCACCTCCACGGCCACGGCCGGATCGGGATCTTCGTCGGCGCCGGTGCGGGCACCGCCCAGGTCGGCCACGGCGAGACCGACGCCGAGGGCGCTCACCGCCTCGACCACGCCGTCTGCCGGGCTGGTCACGCCCACGGCCTGCGCGTCGCCGGGCCATCGGAACGCGTCCAGGTCGCCCCCCTGCGCTGCGACCATCCGTGCGAACCGCTCGCGGGGTTCGCCGCCGTCGAGCAGCGCGGCCAGGTCCACGTCGTCGACCACCTCGGCGGCCAGCGCGAGGACCAGCTCGCGGGTGTCTGCGGGGCCCCGCCCCTCGAGCAGCTCGAGGGACTCGTGCACCTCGGCGGCGTGGCCCACGAAGCGCCCCAGCGGAGCCTCCATGGACGTGAGCAGCGCCGTGGTGCGACAGCCCACAGCCGCGCCCAGGTCGGCCATGACCTGGGCCAGGTGGCGGGCATCGTCGACGCCCTTCATGAACGCGCCGTTGCCGAACTTCACGTCGAGCACGAGGCGGTCCAACCCCTCGGACAGCTTCTTGCTCATGATCGACGGCGCGATGTGATCCACCGTGCCCACCGTGGCGGTGCGGTTGCGCAGGTCGTACAGCACGCGGTCCGCCGGGACCATGGTCTCGGTCTGGCCGCAGATGACGCACCCGACGTCCGCCAGGATCCGGTCCATGCGGTCGGGATCGAGGGCCACCTCGTAGCCCGCGATGGCCTCGAGCTTGTCGAGGGTGCCGCCGGTGTGGCCGAGGCCGCGGCCGGAGATCATGGGCACTGCTGCGCCGGCCGCCGCCACGAGGGGGGCCCAGATGAGCGACACCTTGTCGCCGACGCCGCCGGTGGAATGCTTGTCCGCGACGGGACACCCGAGGTGGTCCCAGCGCAGGCTCTGACCGCTGGCGATCATCTCGCGCGTGTACGACGCGCGTTCGCGAGTGGTCAGACCGCGCACGAACACGGCCATGAGCCATGAGCCGATCTGGGCTTCGGGGACACGTCCGCCGGCGATGGCAGGGATGATCGCAGCCCAGTCCTCGTCCTCGAGGCGCGCGCCGTCGCGCTTGAGCTCGATGTACCGCCGGATATCGACCGTCGCCGCCACCACAACCTCCTCAGCAGCATTCCGCATCCACACGAGGTGCGCGACTCGCAGGGCAGCCGGGCACCCCACCCGAATGGGCCAGCTTATCACAACGGCCGTGTGGACCATGGTAAGCTCCCGGCCCATACGGGAGGAACCCATGCGCACGCCCCTCACCCTTGGCCCCCTGCTGCTGAGCATCCTGTGTCTGCTGGCCCTCGGCTGCGCCGACGAGGCGTCGGACGACGACACCTACGACGGGTACGGTGAGGACGACGACGACGCCGTCGACGGCGCCGTGACCGCCTCCTTCATCGCCGATCCCACCGCCCTGTTCGTGGAGGAGACCGTCGCCTTCGACGCGGGTCCGAGCACGGACGGCAAGGACGTGGCCGCCTACTACTCCGATTGTGACCTCGTGGACTTCACCTGGGACTTCGGGGACGGGGAGACCGAGTCCACGACCATCTACTTCGTGGACCACACCTACACCGAGGTCGGAACGTTCAACGTGACGCTGACGGTGACCAACGCCGTGGGTGAGCAGGACACCACCTCCGAGGTGGTCGAGGTGGCGTACCCGCTGCCCGAGGTCATCGGGATGGACGTCTCGGTGGACGGCGTGGCCGTGATCGGCGAGTGGATCCTGGTGGAGGGGACCGAGTTCCGCGAGGAGAACGTCCCCACGTTCACGTTCGGCGGCAACGCCGTGGCCACACAGGTGCTCTTCGTGGATCCGGAGAACCTGCGCGTGCGCGTGCCCCCGCGCGCCGACTCGGGCATGCAGACCGTGGACATCGACTTCCCCGAGGACGACGGCGGCGACACCGAGGTGGAGATCTGGGTGAAGCGTTACGCGGTCACCACGGACGCGTTCCACGACAAGGTCAGCTTCATCTCCTTCGGGGACTACCCGGAGTTCATGCTCGAGGGCCAGAACCTCGTGGTGGAGGACGCCACCATCGTCAAGATCACCGGCGACGGGGCCACGGCCATCGTCGGGGACGGGCGCTGGGACATCAACCTCACGCCGACGCTCACCTTCATCGACCTCACCGCCGACTTCTCGCCGGTGGTCACCAGCGTCACCACCGACATCGGCCTGGGCCCCCTGTTCGACATCGCCACCGCGGTGGACATCGCGCTGGTGGCCGACGCCGCGGGGCTCAACGTGGTGGATCTCACCGATCCCTACAACCCCTACAGCGTCGGGCTGACCTTCTACCCCCTGGAGGACCTGGCGGCGACGGACGTGGAGTTGACGCCGGACGGGACCCTCGCCGCGGTGCTGGGCACCTTCGACGACACGGTCCGGTTCTACGACGTGGGCTTCAGCGGGGCGACGCTGCTGGGCGACGTGGTCCAGGCGTCCGGGGGCATCCAGGACGTCCAGATCACCGACGACGGCCAGTACGCCTACGTGCTCAGCGGCGGCGGCGAGGGCGCCATCCCGCCCGACCTGGACCTGGGAAACACCTGCATGACGGTCATCGATCTGGCCGTGTTGCCGCTGGCCAACGTCCACGGTGATGGCGTGTGCGTGGCCGTGGACGAGCACGCCCCGATCCCGTGGGACATGTCCATCGCCCCGGACTACAGCACCTACATCGCCAGCTTCGACGAGAACTTCTCCAACGTGGCCACGGCGTTCAACGGCATCATCGCCGACCCCCTGAACATCGGCGCCTGGGAGGACCTGCTCACCGCGCTGACCAGCCTCAGCTTCGGCGGGGTGGTGGAGGTGGAGGGCTTCGACAGCGGCACGCCGGTGCTGGGGTCCAGCTGGTTCCTCCCCTTCGGCATGCAGACCGCCGTGGACGTGCGGTACGACGAGCGCGTCTACGTCTCGGCGGGCATCTACCTCGACTTCGAGTACGACCTCGAGAACATCCTCGACCCGTTCGCGGCCATCACCATGGCCAACGGCGTGGCCGTGGTGAACCTGGAGACGGACGAGGTCACCGACATCAACCTGGATTCGGATCCGCTGCTGTACTACGACAACTTCCAGCTCGACTACGACTACATGCCCCTGCTCACGCTGCTGCTGCCGCCGTACTCCTTCGGTGACGTGGCGATCCAGCCCTGAGCCGTGACCACTATCTGGACGCCGTGACCAGTATCTGGTCAGGTGTCCACGATCTTGGCACGTGATCGGGGTCCGGGCTCGGGGAGTCCACCGGGCACGAAACGACACGGATCGGACGCTTTTCCGGCAGGCGAACCCTACAAGTTAGCCGTCATGATGGACTCCGTCCACCGGAAAGAACTGCAAAAAAGTAGCGGGGGTATGAAAAAAGTTGCGAGTCAGCGCTGCTCGACGAAGGTCGCCAGATCCCGCGACCGGGTGACGTGCCGGAGCTTCTTCAGCGCCTTGATCTCGATCTGCCGGATGCGCTCGCGGGTCAGGTTGAAGACGTTGCCGATCTCCTCGAGGGAGTAGTTGGTGCGCTCGTCGATGCCGTAGCGCATCCGCAACACCTTCTCCTCGCGCGGCGTCAGCGTGGACAGCGCCTGCAGGATGGACTTGCGCAGCGCCACGCCCTCCAGGTGCTCCGACGGCATCTCGGCGTTGGGGTTGGGGATGAACTCGCCGATGGTCGCGTCCGAGTCCTCGCCCACCATCTGGTCGAGGCTCATCGGTTCCTTGGCCAGCTTGTGGATCTCCTCCACCTTCTCCACCGGCTCGCCGAGCCAGTCGGCGACCTCCTGGGGGGTGGGCTCGCGGCCGAGCTCGTGCTGCAGGCGCTTGGTGGTCTGCTGGACCTTGTTGACGATCTCGAGCTTGTAGATGGGGATCCGGATGGTGCGAATCTGGCTCTCGATGGCGCGGATGATCGACTGACGTATCCACCACGAGGCGTAGGTGCTGAACTTGAATCCCTTGGTGTGATCGAACTTCTCGACCGCGCGGATCAGCCCGAGGTTGCCCTCCTGGATGAGGTCCCCCAGGGGCATGCCCCTGTACGAATACTGCCGGGCGATGCTCACCACCAGCCTCAGGTTGGCCTTGATGAGGTCCTCCTTCGCCATCTCCGACTCGAAGGGATTGCCCTCTTCCATCTGCGTCGCGAGGCGGACCTCGTCGTCGCGGCTCAGAAGGGCGATCGCTCCCATGTTCCGGAGGTAGCGGTTGAGGATCCGGGCGTTGTCGCGGTATCGACCAGCAGCCATCTACAACCTCGAATTCCTAGACTAAGTCCACCAAGTTGGTCGTCAATCCCAGTTCTAAAAAAATCACAATTGCCAAGAAAAACCTGCAACCTCCATGCCAGAACGACGGCCGGGAGGCGCCCGCGCGAACGGTATGGTTTGAGCTAGGGACGATCGATGGTGTCTGGATCTTCGACACCGGTGAGGTCGGCCATCCACCCGAACGGACCATCCGGATCGGCCCCTCGGCAGGTGGAAACGAAGCACCGCATGTCGTCGTCGCAGGACTCGAGGATCGCGGCGAACCCGTCCTCACCGCTGTTGTAGGTCCGGTAGGTCATCAACGTGGCGTTGTTCACGTCCACCCGCTCGAAGTAGGTGGCGTACCTCGGTTCGCGGAACGCCAGCCCCTCGCAGGTCTCCCGGGCGGACTCGAGCAGATCGGCCTTGCGGCGCAGCGTCTCGTCGCGGGGCAACTCCAGCGCGTAGAGGGTCTCCAGGTCCACGAACAGGCTGGACAACAGCCCCTGGAGCAGGGCCTGGTCGTGCCAGCCGTCCAGGGCCGCGCGGTGGGCTTCGGGGGCCACGACACGCCTCGCCTCGACGAACCGGCGGGCGCCCTCGTTGCCGACGAAGCGGGCAAAGGACTCGTTGAACCGCATCTGCCCCTTCAGAAAGAACGTGGCGTGGGCCGACTCGTGGATCAGCGTGTCGGCCAGGCGGTGCTCGGGCCAGTCGAGCATGGGCGGCAGGATCGGATCGTCGAAGTATCCCAGAGTGGAGTAGGCCCCTACCGGTCTGACGCTCACGTCCAGCCCGGCGTCCCGCAGTCGTCGCGCCTCCAGCCGGGTGTCCAGGCGGCGGAAGAAGCCCAGGTACGGGATGGCGCCGACGATGGGGAACCACCGCCCCCGCGCCTCGAAGCGATCGGGGCGGCACGCCAGCACGTTGTACATGCGGCGGTCGAAGCCCACGGCGACCGACGAGTAGCTCTGCAGGCGAGCGAGCCCCAGGTCGCCCATGGCGAACGCGCGGATCTCCGGGACGAGGGCCAGCCGCTCGGCTCGCGCCGAGGACAGCTCCTCCACCTGCCCGTTGGGCTCCCGCGCCAGCAGCATGCCCCCCTGGTACACGGCCTGCGTCAGCAGGTAGTCCACCTGTGACGACGGGTGTGAGGCCAGGCCGACGACCACGGCGAGCAGGGGGAACGCGATGCGCCAGATTCGGCGGCCTCGGGGAATAGACGACCGGGCGCTCGCGTTGGTCATGGTGCAGAGCATAACCCTGGTAGAAGGACGCGGTGACGTTCTTGACTCAGGATGGGACGAAACGTAGCTTGCTGCGTTGAATCCAAGAGGTTTGGGGACGTAGTGGAATCCTTCTTCTCGGTGTGGAGCTGGGACAGTCCGGGCACCTGGATCGTGCTGGGTGTCCTGGCGCTGAGCATTGTCGCGCTGGCCATCTTCCTGGAGCGGCTGTGGGCCCTGCAGCGCGCCAAGGTGCTGCCCAGGAGCTTCGTCATCCGAGTGCGGGATCTCGTCGCCCGGGAGGAGATCCCGGAGGCGATCACCGCCTGCAAGACCGACGACAGCCCCATGGCGCGCATCCTCATCGCGGGGCTCCGCACGTTCGGCCGGCCGCGGCCCGAGGTCAAGGAGCACCTCGAGGAGGTGGGCCGGCTCGAGGCGCGCTACCTGTTGCGCTGGACCGGGGCCATCGCCGTGATCGCGCGTGTCACCCCGCTGATGGGGCTCTTCGGCACCGTGTGGGGGATGATCAACGTCTTCGCGGCCATCGAGGAGTACGGCGTCGGCAACGCCGGCGCGCTCGCCGGCGGCATCGGCACGGCCCTGTACACCACCTTCGCCGGCCTGCTCGTGGCGATCCCCGCTCACCTCGCCCACGCCTGGGTGGTCAGCCGGGCCGACAGCTTGATCGCCGAGATGGAGGAGCTGAGCCTGGAGATGCTGGACCTGTTCAAGGGCCGGGATGCCTCGTGAAGTTCGCTGCGACCCGCCGCTCCGAGGACACCTTCGACCTGACGCCGTTGATCGACGTGGTCTTCCTGCTGCTGATCTTCTTCATGGTCTCCACCACCTTCATCCGTGAACCGGGCGGCATCCGCGTGGATCTGCCCCACTCCGACACCCAGGAGTTCATCCGGGAGGGTGAGGAGGTGGTCATCAAGATCACGGAGGACGGCTCGCTGTTCCTCGACGAGGTGCCCATGCCGGAGAGCGCGGTCACCAGGGAGCTGACGCAGGCGGTCCAGCGCGATCCGAGCACGGTCGTGATCATCAAGGCCGACCGCGACGTGGATCACGGTCGCGTGGTGCACGTGATGGACCTGGCCAAGCGGATCGGCCTGCACCGCCTCGCCGTGGCCACCGAGGGCAGCCGGCTCCGCGCCCCCTCTGGCGAGCCCAACCCCTGATCTGTCTCTTGTACCCGTACGCGCCCGCGCGCTAGAATCAGACTGCACTTCGAAGAAAAGTCAGCGATGTCCGGTAGTTCCCCATCCAGAGTCTGGAACGTGATGCGCAACCTGCTGCCCCTGGCGGGGCTGGTGTTGGTTTTCTGCATCGCATTCTTCGGGGAACAGGGGCTCATGGCGAACCACCAGCTCCGCACGGAGATGGCGCAGCTCCACGGCGAGATCGAGGGCCTGCGCACGGCCAACGCGGAGCTCGAGGAGCAGGTCCGGTCCATGCGGGACGACCCCGTCACCATCGAGCAGACCGTCCGCGAGGAGATGTTCATGGTGCGCGAGGATCGCCCGGAGACCATCTTCGTGTTCCCCGACGGCAAAACCCCCGAAGAGCCGACCCCTGGCGACAGCGCACCCGGAACACCTTGACCCAGCGCCTTCCCCTCAGCGTGCAGCACGAGGTCCCGGCCTTCCTGGGGCCTCTGACCACGTTCTTGCTCTGGCTGGCCGTGGCCGCGGGGCAGTTCGATCCCGTGGGGGAGCGCCTGCTGTACCCCTACGTCGTCGTGGCCCTGTTGCCCCCCGTGGGGCGCGCCGTGTGGTCGTTCCTGGTCCATCGCCCGGTGGTCACCGGCGTCCTGGACCAGCGTATCGTCGGGACCGATGTCCTGCTGCTCACCATCGCCCTGTTACAGGCGGGGGCCAGCGGCTCGCCCCCGCTGCTGCTGGTGATGTGGATCACCGCGTGCGTGCTCGGCCTGCTCCTCGGACCGCGGCGCGTGGCGCCCGCGGTGGCCCTGGGCGCGGTGGCGCTGGTCCTGTGCTCCGTGCTGGGCGCCCTGGGCATGGGCGTGACCGGGGTCGCGGCCGCGGTCGGCGGGCTGGCAGCGTTCGGCCTGCTGCCCGCGTTCTTCCTGCACCGAACGCGCGAGGAAGGGAGCCGGGCCCAGGAGACCCTGGAGGCCCTGGAGAGGACCGCGCGCGACCTGAACCAGGACTCCCTCGAGCGCCAGGACGAGGTCCGCCGCGCCGCATTCAGCCCCGAGGTGGTGGAGGAGGAGCTGCAGGCGCTGGGCGTACAGTCGCGGGACTGGCTGACCCAGACCTGTCGCACGCTGGTCGCCGGCACGGGCGCCGACCGCTGCCTGGTCTACCGGGCCACGCGAGACGCCGGCACCCTCGAGCTGCAGGCCCAGAGCGACGCCTCCGAGGACGTGATCGGCTCCATACGACCGCGTGAGGGCGTGTTCGGCGTCGTGTTCAAGACCGGCGAGTCGCTGCTGATGCCCACCGTGGGCCAGAGCCAGACCTCCCTGAGCTACACCAGCGACGTCGAGGCCGTGGGCAGCGTCCTGGCCGTCCCCCTGCACCAGCGCGGGGGCCTGCCCTGGGGCATCGTCATCCTCGACTCGAGGGAGCGCGAGGGGCTGACCGAGGCCGACCGGGAGCTCGCCGAGGGCGTGGCCCGCCTGCTGCTGACCCTGTTCCAGCAGCTGACGGACCTGACCGCCTACCGGCGGGGATCGGGCGAGGACAAGATGCTGCACGAGACCAGCCAGGCGCTGGCCGAGCAGGACAGCCTCGACGCGCTGGCCGAGGTCCTGGTGGAGCGCTGCGCGCAGCTCGTCGCCGCCCAGGCAGGCGCCCTGACCATGCTCGACGACGACGGAACCCTCGAGGTGCTGTTCTCCACCGGGTTCCCCGACGATCCCACCGGGGTCGCCTTCCCGTTCGACAAGACCACGTCGCTGATCTCCCAGTCCATGCACTACACCCAGACCATCTGCCAGACCGGGCTGGGGATCTCACGCAAGCCCGCCCGCCTGTTCGGCGCGGACCGTGGGCCGGACGACGCCTTCACCGACGTGATGGTCATGCCCCTGTGGAAGCCCGGCGCCGGCGGCGACGCCCGGGTCTGCATCGGCGCCATCTGTCTGTGCCGCGACGACGACAGCGCCTTCCAGGAGGACGATCAGGGGCGCGCCGAGATGCTGGCCAACCAGGCCGCGGCCCACATCATGAACCTGCGGCTGCTCGACGAGAGCCGCACGCGCGCGGCCACCGACGGGCTCACCGGGCTGCCCAACCGCCGCTCGTTCGTGGAGAAGATGGACGAGATGCTCCACCGCGCGGCGCGCTTCGGGACCCCCGTGAGCCTGCTGATCATGGACACCGACCACTTCAAGAACGTCAACGACACCTACGGCCACCCCGTGGGCGATCAGGTCCTCCGGCGGCTCGCGGGCCTGCTCCACGACTCGGTGCGAGACAAGGTGGACATGGCGGCTCGCTACGGCGGCGAGGAGTTCGCCGTCCTGCTCGAGAACACCCCCCACGAGGGCGCGCTGAACCTCGGCGAGCGGTTGCGCGGCGCCCTCGAGGACGAGACCTTCATCCACATGGAGGGTTCCCACGCCAACCAGTTCCACGTGACCATGAGCATCGGCGTGGCGTCCTACCCCGAAGCGGGTGACGCGATGGTCCTTGTGGGCAAGGCGGACGAGGCGCTGTACGAGGCCAAGCAGTCGGGCAGGAACCGGGTGGTCAGCGCCCACGGGACCGGGGCGCAACCGAAGTAGCGGGCGGGAAGCTCACTGCAAGGTGGTGGTGATGTCCTCCTTGTCGAGGCCCAGCTCCTCGCCGATCTTCTCCGCCTGATCCTTGAACACCGTGTTGTCCTCGAACGTGCTCAGCAGGTAGACCTTCACGTCCCGGAACAGCTCGGCGAGCCGCTCCACCGGGATGGCCAGGGCGTGGGCCCAGCGGCCGATGAGTTCGCCCTCCATCTCGCTGATGTCCCCGTCGGCCAGGGCCAGCAAGATGGCCGATCGCATGAAGAGTTCTGCCTTCTCGGCGGTGTCCAGCGGGTGATCGCCGCTCAGGTCGAATCCCGCCACATCCACCTCGAGCCCGCCCTCGAACGAGTCGATCAGGGCCAGCTCGGCGTCGTGGAACCCGTCCACCTCGGCCAGCACCCGCAGCCCGGCGGCAAAGAAGGACGCGGTCTCGCGGTCCATCGGGATCTCGTGGAAGAACGCCTTCATCGAAACCTCCGCTGCCCCCTACCCTCCAGCTGATTATCGCATATCGGGACCGAGGGGAAGGTCCACCATCACAGGTCGCCGAGCAGCTGGCGCGCCACCGTGGACGGAGCGCTGTCCGGGAACCGGGCGAGCACCTCGGACAGCAGCGATCGAGCGCGCTCGACGTCGCGGCCCGTGTACGCGGGATCGAGGTGGATCTCCGCCATCCTCACCAGGGCGCTGGCCGCGTACTCACCGTCGGGCTCCGCGGCGAGGTACCCCCGCAGGTGGGCCAGGGCCTCGTCGTGGCGGCAGGCGGCCTGGAGGCCGACCGCGGAGGCGTAGTGGTGTCGCGCCACGTCCGCCTTGGACCGTCTCGCCGGCCGATCGACGGGGATCTGCGGGTCCGTGCCCTCGGTGTGGGCCTCCGCTGCCGCGGCGTGGTCCGGTGCCCGCGGCTGGAACGTCACGTCGTGGAGGGAGTCGTCGGGGGCCACGTAACGCAGGGGGGGCTTGACGCCGCACCCGGCGAGCACGAGGGACAGGATCAGGATCGTGGCGGTTCTTCGCCTCACGCATCCAGCGTATGCCCAATGGGCGCTGCAGCCAAGCCCCGGACATCCCGGACTTGCCATGCGTCGGGCCACGGAGTATCAACGAACCATGCCCGGCATCGGATTCGGCGAGCTGGCGGTCATCTTCCTGCTCCTGCTCATCTTCGTGGGTCCCCAGCGGCTGCCCCAGGTGGCGAGGACCCTGGGCAGGGCCATGGGCGAGGTGCGCCGCGCCACCGACGAGCTCAAGACCGCCCTGTACCTCGAAGAGGCGCGCCAGAAGCGCGAGACGTGGACCCCACCGCCGCCGCGCAAGGCCCCCCGCGTACGCCAGACCGAGGACGCCGACGCGCCCAGGCCAGGCGCCGAAGACGACGGTCCGGGCGACGACCAGGCGGACGCGCCCGCGGACGCGACCGAGGCGGGGGAGGACGGATGACCGAGGCAGGAAGCAGCCCCGGTCCGGACCCGGTGGACGCCTACCGCATGCCGCTGCTCGAGCACCTCGAGGAGCTCAGGACCCGGCTGATCAAGGCACTGATCGGCTACTCGGTGGTGCTGTCGGTGTGCCTGCTTTTCTCCAAGCGGCTCTTCGAGCTGCTGATCCGGCCGGCGATCCCCTACCTGCCCGAGGGCTCGAGCTTCATCTACACCAAGCTCCCCGAGGCGTTCATCACCTACCTCAAGGTGGCGCTCATCGCCTCCATCTTCGGCGCCAGCCCGGTGCTGTTCCACCAGGCGTGGCAGTTCATCGCCCCCGGGCTCTACAAGAAGGAGCGCAAGGCCGCCATCCCCTTCGTCCTGTTCAGCTCCCTCCTCTTCATCGCCGGCGCGGCGGTGTGCTACATCGCGGTGCTGCCCTGGGCGTGCAAGTTCTTCCTGGGGTACAGCGACGAGAACACCACGGCCATGCTGACCATCGGGGAGTACCTGTCGTTCTCCACGCGGCTGCTGCTGGCGTTCGGGGTGGTCTTCGAGCTGCCCCTGGCGATGATGTTCATGGGGCGCATGGGGCTGGTCCGATCCACGACCCTGCGCAAGATCCGCCCCTTCGCCCTCGTCGCGGCCTTTGTCACCGCGTCCCTGATCACCCCTCCGGACGTGGTCACCCAGATCGCCCTGGGCCTCCCGCTGATGCTGCTGTACGAGGCCGGGATCTACCTGGTCAAGTGGGTGGAGCCGTCCGAGGAAGAGGACGAGTCGTAGCTACCTCCCCTTCCGTAGCTCCGCAGCCAACCACCGCAGGCGCCACCACGGGCGGCTGGCGTGGAACGGCAGCTTGGCCGAGTGACTCAGCAGGTTCAGCAGCCGCCACTGGGGACGATTGAACACCACCGCGTGGCCTCGCCTCAGCGCCACGAACAGGTCGTCCCCTGTGGGGGTCGCCACGCACACCGAGCCGATCTGCGAGAGCACGTGCGCGTCGCTGCCGGCCGTGGCCGCCTTGCCCAGGCGGCGCGCCAGGCGGGCGGCGCGGCGATTGTGGTGGTCGTTCTCCGAACCGTTGACCACCTCGACCGCCGTCAGCCCGGCCAGCTGGTTCTCGTCCAGGCCGTGCTTGCGCCGCGCGGTCATCACGCCGTTGAACACCACGGCGTAGGGGTGCGCCGCGGAGGTGATGCAGTCGCGGGTGGAGGTCTCGGCGAGGAGTTCGGCCAGGGAGATGGCCGCCGGCAGGGTCGCCACGTCGTGACCGGGACGGTTGGGCACGATCACGGCCTCGTGGAACTCCACCAGCGCGTCGGGATGGCGGAAGTACACCAGCAGGTGGACCCGCTCGCGGGTGGTCACCTCGATGCCGGGGACCACGCGCTCGAAACCCTCGTCCCCGGCCGCCGCCCAGGCCTCCACGGCGCCAGCCACCACGTCGTGATCCGTCACGGCGATACGGATCCCCAGCTCCCTGGCGCGCGCGACCGCGTCCGCTGGCCGTACCAGGGCGTCGGATCGGCTCGTGTGGACGTGCAGATCCGAGAGGTTGGCCGCCGGATGGGAGCCGATCTGGAAGATGGGGACCGCCATGGAGTCAGTCCAGCGACCGCCTCAGAGGACGACCACCTCGCGGTGGACCCCGAAGATCTCCCGCAGGGCGTTGGAGACCTCGCCCAGGGTGGCGCCGCGGTGCAGCGCGTCGAGGATGGGCGGTAGCAGGTTGTCCGTGCTCTCGGCGCTTCGCCGCACCGCGTCCAGGCGGATCGCGACCTCGCGGTCGCTGCGGCCCTTGCGGAACGCGTCGAGGCGGCGACGCTGCTCGGCCTCGATGGCCGGATCGACGCGCATCAGCGGCGGGGTCACCTCCTCGTCGAGCTTGTGCACGTTGACCCCGACCACCTCGCGCGTGCCCTCGTCGTTGGCGCACTGCTCGCGGTAGGCGCTGTCCTGGATCTCCTTCTGCACGTAGCCGCGCTCGATGGCGCTGACCATCCCCCCCATGCGGTCGATCTCGTCGAGGTACGCGCGCGCCCCGGCCTCCACCGTGTCGGTGAGGTGCTCGACCGTGTACGAGCCGCCCAGGGGATCGGCGATGTCCCCCACGCCGCTCTCGCTGGCGAGGATCTGCTGGGTCCGCAGGGCGATCCGCACGCTCTCCTCGGTGGGCAACGCGAGGGCCTCGTCGCGGCTGTTGGTGTGCAGGCTCTGGGTGCCGCCCATCACCGCTGCGAGGGCCTGCAAGGTCACCCGCACCACGTTGTTCTCGGGCTGCTGGGCGGTCAACGTGCACCCGGCGGTCTGGGTGTGGAACCGCAACATCATCGACCGCGGGTCCTTCGCGCCGAACCGCTCGCGCATGATCCAGGCCCAGAGACGGCGCGCCGCCCGGAACTTGGCCACCTCCTCGAGGAAGTTGTTGTGGGCGTTGAAGAAGAAGCTCAACCGCGGCGCGAAGGCGTCCACGGACAGGCCCGCGGCGATGGCTGCGTCCACGTAGGCGATGCCGTCGGCGAGGGTGAATGCCACCTCCTGCACCGCCGTGGCCCCGGCCTCACGGATGTGGTAGCCGCTGATGGAGATGGTGTTCCAGCTCGGCACCTGCTGCTCGCAGAACGCCATCAGATCGGTCACCAGGCGCATGGAGGGCCGCGGCGGGTAGATGTAGGTGCCCCGCGCCACGTACTCCTTGAGGATGTCGTTCTGCACCGTACCGCGCAGGACCTTGCGGTCCACGCCCCGGCCCTCGGCCGTGAGGACGTACAGGGACAGCAGGACGGCGGCCGTCGAGTTGATGGTCATCGACGTGCTCACCCGGCCGAGGGGGATGCGGTCGAAGAGCAACCCCATGTCCTCCACCGTGTCGATGGCCACCCCCACGCGGCCCACCTCTCCGGCGGCCATGTCGTCGTCGGAGTCGCGCCCTGTCTGGGTGGGCAGATCGAAGGCCACCGAGAGCCCGGTCTGGCCCTGGTCCAGGAGGAAGCGGTAGCGCTGATTGGTCTCGGCGGCGGTCCCGAACCCCGAGTACTGGCGCATCGTCCAGTGGCGGCCCCGGTACATGTTGGGGCGGACGCCGCGGGTGAACGGGTACTCGCCGGGGAAGCCCAGCGTCTCCAGGTACGGCCCCTCGGGATCCGCCGGCGTGTTCACGACGGGGAGCTCCGCGCCCGAGGGCACCTCGAAGCGCTCCTTGCGCGGCGGGCGCTTGCCCTCGATGGGTGCCAGGACCCGTTCCTTCCAGGACTCCAGCGCTTCCTCGACCCGTTCCACGTCGCGGTGGTCCGCCCTGCTCATCACGCCTCCCGTGTCCTGCTCCGCGCCCGGGTGCGGAGCACGGCGATCCTAATGCCAAAGGGCCTTCCTTGACAGGTATCGCAACCTCTCCCATACTCGTCCCCGCTTCAAAACGGGGTCAACTTGTCGATATTCAAGAGCTTTTTTGTCATCGCCCTGGTCACGACGCTGCTGCCTGCGCTCGCAGCGCGGGCCCAGGAGGACATCCCCGCGGACCTCCAGACCGTGGTGGTCGAGCCCTCCGAGGTGGAGACCCACCTCGGTGAGATCACCGCCATCGGCGTTCCCGAGGAGGTGGCGCAGCGGGCATTCAACGACCTCGTCGCCCTCGGCGCCGTGGCCACGCCCGAGCTGGTGGACATCTACAGGGACGGGGACGAGCACGACCACCGGCGGTGGGTCGCCGCCCGCGCCCTGGGCCATATCGGTGGCAAGGACGCCACGCAGGCCCTCCTCGACGGTCTGGGGGAGGCGGACTTCCTCTCGCGCATCGGCGCCGTGTCGGCCCTGGGGGTGCTCAAGACGGACAAGGCGCGGATGGCCCTCGAGGAGGCCCTGTTCGATTCCTCCATGGAGGTGCGCTGCACCGCGGCCGACGGCCTGGCCGAGATCGGCCACGCCGCCTCCAGCCTGCCCCTGAGCCGCTCCCTGAACAGCCCCGAGAGCTTCCACCGCGGGGGCTCCCTGCCCGTTCGCGGACACATCGTGATCGCCCTCGGGCGCACCGGCGGCGAGACCGCCATCGAGGCCCTCGTCGGCGTGCTCGACGACAGCGACGACTCGCTCCGCGCCCTGACCGTCAAGGCCCTCGAGGAGGCGACCGGCGCCAACCCCACCGGCCAGATCGGCGACGGCAGGACCACCACGCCGTCCCAGATCCAGGGCTGGAAGGACTGGTGGACCGGGCACGCCGAGGCCCGCGGCCTGCAGTAGACCGCTCCAGACCCCGCGCCGGGGACGTCAGAGCAGCTTGTAGTTGTACTGGATGATGCAGCGGCCGAGCTTGATCTTGTCGCCCGCGTTCATCTTGACCGTGGAGATCCGCTGACCGTTGACGAAGGTGCCGTTGGTGGAGCCCAGGTCGCGGATGTAGACCAGGTCGTCCTCGAACACCTCGACGATGGCGTGGCGACGACTCACGTCGCTGTCCCGCACCACCAGGTCCGTGTTCAGCCGCCCCATGAGGATGGTCTCGCTGTTGAAGCGATAGACCAGGCCGCGGTCCGCCCCTTCGAGCACCTCGAGGAGGATCTCGAACGGTCGAAGGCTGGCCTTGGCGTCGTCCTTGAGTGCGCCCGTGAACTGGATGTCGTCCTTGACCGCGGGCTCCTGGGCCAGATCCCTGGGGTTGAACA
Organism: uncultured Rickettsiales bacterium; assembly: GCA_964425605.1. Taxonomy (GTDB): domain Bacteria; phylum Myxococcota_A; class UBA796; order UBA9615; family CAYRNR01; genus CAYRNR01. The sequence continues at coordinate 25,330 of CAYRNR010000105.1, forward strand.
TCTCGGTGGTCTGGAAGGCCGCCTCGCCGAGACTCGCGTCGTGGATCGGTTCCGGCTCGGGCACCGGGATGGCGCCCTCTTCGGCCTCGTCACTGCAGCAGAACAGCACCCGCGTCTGGCCGAACCGGATCTCGGTGCCGTCCGCCAGCTCGGCCTCGGGTTGCAGCTGCTCGTTGACCCACACGCCGTTGGTGGAGCCCAGGTCCATGACGAACCACGCGTTGCGCTCGAAGCTCACGATGGCGTGGATGGACGACACCTCCTTGTCGGCGATGGTGATATCGCCCACCTGGCGGCCCACGACGGTGCGTCCTTCGCGCAGAACGAAGACTTCGCCTTCTCGTGCACCGTTGAGGAATTTTAGCTGGACCTTCATGGGACCCCGCACCCCAGCCGTGTCGTGGTGTTGTCCTCAGCTGAGGGTACCGGCCCCGGTCCATCCATGTCAACGAGCCCCGCCGCCGCGATCCTGGGATGTGGACCGGGCATGGTGACGCCCATGGTGAATCCCCGCTGCCCGAAAGGCTGCGCCGGGACAATGGAGTGGATTCGCCCCGCGTGTTGCGGCTATGCTCCGGTATTAGGAGAGAATCTCCTAATAGGAGGTCGCCATGGAGCGCGCCCAGGCACTTGCCCTCTTCGGCCCGGCACGGATCGCCCTCACGGGGCTGATCACCGCGGCACTGCTGTTCACCGCCTGCACGGACAACGAGCTCAATCCGCTGTCCCCCGACATCTCCGTGGCGCCCGAGGAGGTGGAGTTCGGCACGGTCACCATCGGCGTGGCGTCCGAGCGCACGCTGACGGTGCACAACGTGGGCGGCGGCACGCTGACCGTGGACTCGGTGACGCTGGTCGGCGGCGCGCCGTTCACGGTGGAGGACTTCGCCGACGCCCTGTCGCCCGAGGAGTTCGTGGAGTTGGTGGTGGGTTTCTCCCCCACCGCCCTCGGGCCGGCCGAGGACATCATCGAGATCGCCAGCGATGACCCGGACGAGCCCCTCGTGGAGGTCCCGGTCTACGCCCTCGACGTGGTCGAGGCGCCCCAGCCCGCCATCGCCTGGTCACCCAGCAGCCTGGACTGGGGATCGGTGTACAGCGGCGCCGTGATCACCCAGACCGTCACCATCACCTCCGTGGGTACGGCCGACCTGGATCTCTCCGACGTCTACCTGGCCGCCGGCACCTCCGAGGACTTCAGCCTCCTGTCCAACCCGGCCCCGGCGAGCCTGCCCCCCAGCACCTCGGTGCTGATCGAGGTGGTCTACGCCCCCGCCGACCTCGGCGCGGACGCCGGCACGCTCATCGTCGAGTCCAACGACCCGGACATCCCGCAGGTGCTCATCCCGTTGACCGGTGACCTGCTGCCCGCCCCCGACATCGACCTGGTGCCCACCACCTTGACCTTCGGCCAGGTGGCCGTCGGCAACACCGTGACCATGGACGCCGAGATCTGGAGCCTGGGCATGGCCGACCTGGAGCTCGGCACGCTGGTCTACTCCGGCTCCACCGAGTTCGTCATGACCACCGACCCCTCGGGCGCCATCCTGGCCCCCGGCGAGTACACCACGGTCACCGTGACCTACACCCCCGACAACGAGACCGCGGACAACGGCCGGATCGACATCCCGAGCAACGATCCCGACGAGCCGCTGGTGGTGCTCAACATCAACGCCCCGGCGGCCGCGCCGGACATCGAGGTGGATCCGCTGCTCGTGGACTTCGGCGACGTGAAGCTCTACGTCCTGGAGACCGAGTGGGTCACCATCAGCAACGTCGGCACCGCCGACCTCGAGATCTACGGCTGCAGCGAACACGGTGATCCCGAGTTCACCATCGAGACCGACCCGACCGGGACGGTCCTCGCCCCCGGAGACAGCGTCCAGATGGAGGTGGGCTACGAGCCCCACTACGAGAGCGGCTCGGTGGGCACCGTCGACGTGGACAGCAACGATCCCCTCGATCCCACGGTCGTGGTCGACCTGATCGGCAACGGCGTGGCCTCCGGTATCGAGATCGACCCCCCGTACTACGACTTCGGCTCCCTCAACGCGGGCTGCGACGACACCCTCGACGTGGAGGTCCGCAGCGTGGGCAGCGCGCCGCTGGAGCTGTGGGGCTACAGCTACACCACGACCCCGAGCACCACGATGAGCGTCGAGGCGTCCGACCTGGAGTCGTACATCAACAACTCCACCGAGCTCCCCGTGGGCGACGCCATCACCGTGACGGTGACCTTCCTTCCCGACGACGTGCAGGCCTACAGCGGTCAGCTCACCGTGACCAGCGACGACCCCTACAACACCTACGCCTACGGCGACCAGGAGGGGGACGGCGCGGCCGGTGGCTACTACCAGGACAACTACCTGCAGGAGGGCAACAACTGGACCGACATCCTGTGGGTGGTGGACAACTCGTGCTCCATGGGGGACGAGCAGGGCCAGCTCAGCGACGACTTCGGCTACTTCTACTCCATCATCAACAGCGCCGGCGTGGACTACCACATCGCCACGGTGACCACGGACAACGCCAGCTTCCAGGGCAGCCAGAAGGTCATCTACCCCACCACGCCCAACGGCGCCTCGGTCTTCTCCTCCAACTGCACGGTCGGCACCAGCGGCAGCGGCACCGAGCGCGGCCTGATGTTCGGCTGGGACGCCCTGACCATGGCCATGAACCAGACGTCCCCCAACCAGAACTTCTGGCGGGACGACGCTGGCCTGCGCACGGTGTTCGTGTCCGACGAGCCCGACCAGAGCGGCACCTGGTCCACGTACCTGTCGTACTACCAGGGCTCCAAGGTCAACCCATCGCACGTCATCATGTCGGCGATCTGCGGCACCGACGGCGCCAACGCCGTGTCGTGCAGCGGCGCGGGCGGGAGCGCGTCCGCGGGCACCGGGTACGTGGACGTGACCAACTCCACCGGGGGCGTGCTCGGCCGCATCTGCGACTCGGACTGGTCCAGCGTGCTGACCAGCCTCGGCTGGCTGAGCATGAACCTCGCCGACACGTTCACGCTGACGTACCAGGCCATCCCCAACACCATCGAGGTGTACATCAACGGCGTGCAGGTGATCACCGGCTGGTCCTACGACGCCAACCTCAACGCCGTGGTCTTCCTGCCCAACTACGTGCCCGACGACGGTGACGTGATCCAGATCAGTTACGGATACTACGGTTCCTGCTGAGCCCAGCGCCCAACTGAACCCACGCGTACAATAGGGGCATGCCCTCGAGCGCCGTCGTATCGCTGCTGCTCACGTGCCTGTGTGCCGTGCAGGCCCTCGCGGCCGCGCCGGAGCTGGTGATCCAGCGGGGCCACGAGGGCACGGTGACCTCGCTGGCGGTCTCCGCGGACGGCCGGCTCGTGGCCACGGGCAGCCGCGACGACACGGCCCGGTTGTGGGACGCCGCCACGGGCGAGGAGCTGCGCTGCCTGCGCGGCCACATGGATGACGTGACCTCGCTGGCGTTCTCCCCCGACGGCCGCTGGGTGGCCACCGGCAGCCGCGACGACTCGGTGAGGATCTGGGACGTGGCCAGCGGCACGGAGCACCGGCGGCTCGTAGGGCACGCCTTTGCCGTCACCTCGGTGGCGTTCTCCCCCGATGGCTCGACCCTCGTGTCCGGCAGCGAGGACCACCACCTGATCCACTGGGATCTGGAGAGTGGCGAGCAGATCCGCAAGTTCGGCGGCCGGCCGGACTACGCCGAGGTGACCTCGCTGGCGCTGACCCCGGACGGCCGCAAGGCGCTGAGCGGCCACCTGGACGGCACCGCTCGGCTCTGGGACCTCCGCCGGGGACGCGAGCTCCGCGCCCTGTCCAGCCCCGACGGGGAGGACGTGCTCGCCGTGGCCACGGACGGCATCCACGCGGCGACGGGCCACCGCGGCGGCCGGGTCCACCTCTGGGACATCGACAGCGGCGAGCGGGTCGCGGGCGGGGGAGCGCACGACGGTGACGTGACCTCGGCGACCTTGGACACCGGAGGGCGGCGAGCGTGGACGAGCGGTACGGACGGCGCGCTACGATTCTGGGAGATCGCCCGGGGCGGTGAGGCAGCGCGTGGCCCCGCGCTGGGGACTCCCATCGCCGCGGCGGCGTCGGTCGATGGGGCCTTCCTGGTGGCCATCGCGAGCTCCGCGCGGCGCATCTCCGCCGAAGGAGTCGAGGAGTGGGTCCTTCGCGGACGAACAGCGCCGGTGCGCTCCGTGACCTTCCTCGATGGCGGCCAGCTCCTGATCACGGCGGGCCGCGAGGAGCTGGTCCAGCTGAGGCAGTCCCGGCACGGCAGCCTGATTCGCCGCGTGGGGACGGCGGCAGGGGACGTGGCGATCTCGCGGGATGGCCGGCGCCTCGCGTCGTGCGACGACGACGGCCGGGTCCACCTGTGGGATCTCGTCGCCGCCGAGGAGACCGCCGTGCTCACAGGCCACGAGGGGCGCGTACACGCCGTCGCGTTCTCCCTCGACGGCACCCGGGTGCTCACCGGCGGCCAGGACGGCTCCGTGCGCCTCTGGGACGCCTCCAGCGGCGCCGAGATCCGGGTGCTCGTCCGCCAGGGTCCCGTCGTGGAGACCGTGGACATCTCCGCGGACGGAGCGCTGGGTGTCGCCGGGGGGTGGGACGAGACCACCCGCGTGTGGGACCTCTCCAGCGGCGAGTGTGTGATCGAGCTGCGGGGGCACACCCACTACGTGGGCGCGGTGGCGTTCACCGCCGACTCGACGCGCCTGGCCACCGGGGGTGGGGACAACACCGTGCGCATCTGGGACACCGAGTCCGCCGAGGAGATCCTGCGGCTGGACGCCCACGACGACGCGGTCCGGTGCCTCGCGTTCTCCCCTGCGGGCGGGACGTTGCTCAGCGGCGGCGGCGAGGGGATCACCCGGCTGTGGGACGTGGAGTCGGGTCGCGTGCTCCACGCCTGGTCCGGCCACGCCGAACCGGTGGACAGCGTCGCATTCGCACCTTCGGGCCGGCTGGCGGCCACGGCCAGCGCCGACGGCACGGCGCGGCTGTGGGACCTCCGCACCGGCGCCGCGATCGGCTCGGTGGTCGCCCTGGACGGCGGCGCCTGGGCCACCATCGATCCCCTCGGCCGCTTCGACGGCCAGCGTCCGATACGGGGGCTGCACTGGGTGGTGGGCAGCGAGGCGGTGGCGCTGTGGCAGACCGAGGCGCGGTACTTTCGCCCCGGCCTGCTCGGCAGCCTCCTGCGGAGCGAGGAAGCCGCGGACGTGCCACCCTTCCGAGCCACGGGCCTGCACCCGCTGCTCGTCGCAGAGGCACCGGAGCCGGGCCGCTGGGACCTGGCATTCTCCCTGGAGCCCCGCGGCGGCGGGATGGGACGGACGCGGATGTTCCTCAACGGGCGTCCGCTGGACATCGAGCCCATCGAGGCGCGCAGTCGCGACCTCCCGGCCTACAGCGTCGATCTCTCCGGCGCGGCGTCCGTGTTCGCGGGGCAGGCCAACGAGATCCGGCTGGTGCCCTGCAACGAGGCCGGAGACCTGTGCGGACGTGAGACCGTGCTCGATTGGTACGCGCCGGGCACCGCCGTGCGCACGCCACCGCGGCTGTGGGGCATCGTCGCCGGGGCGTCGCAGTTCCGCGGCGACCGCGGCGTGGATCTACGCTTCACCTCCCGTGACGCGCGGCGACTCGCGACGGAGATCGGGCGGATCGCGGGGCGGCAGTACGGTCCCCAGAACGTCCACGTCACCACCCTGAGCGACCGGGGCGGGGACGACCGTCCCACGAGCTCGAACCTCCAGGCCGCCTTCGAGGCTGCGGCCGCGTCCTCCCCCGACGACGTCCTGGTGGTCTACCTCGCGGGCTACTCCACGAAGGTGGCCCCGGAGCATGGACACCTCGCCCTGGTGCCCTCGGGGATGGACGCCTCCCGCCCGGCGATCCCCGAAGGGGTCGTCACCGTGCGGCAGCTGTCGGAATGGAGCCAGGCGATCCCGGCGCGCTCGCGGGTGCTGATCCTCGACACGTGCGCGGTCGCCTCGGCAGAGTCGCCGCCGGAAGGACCGGAGGGCGGCGAGGCGTCACGCGCCGCCCACCTGCTCCACGACGAGGGCGGATTCCAGGCGCTGGTGGGACGATCCGCCGATCAGGCGAGCTGCGAGGCCACCACCGTCGCCGGCGGCTGGATCGTGACCTCTCTGCTGGAACAGATGCGCGGACACGACGGCCCCGTGGAGACCCACCGCCTCCTCACGGACGCCAGCGAGGCCGTCCAGTCCGCGGCCCAGCTGGTCGCGGGGATCCAGGCGCCGGTGGTCAGCAGCGGGAGCGACGCCTCGTTCGTCCTCGGACTGGGCTCCGCTGGAGTGGACTCGACTCCCGCGGTCCGCCCCATCCTGCTGCGTCCGGAGGTGACCTGGCGCCACCAGGCGTACGACGCCCTGGAGCTCGAGTTCCTGCTCTCGGATGCTCTGCGCGGGCTCCTGTGGACCGGAGAGGAGTCCGTGGTCTACGCAGACACCTCCGGCGTACCGGGCGCCCACCGGGCCGTGATCGAGTATGAGATGGACCCGCGTCGGGTGGAGCTCACGGTGGCGGTCCAGCGCGACGGCGCGACCGTGCTGACCCACCAGCTGTCCGCTTCCAGGGACGCGCTGGAGGAGCTGGCCACGGAGCTGGCGGTGTGGATCGTCGAGTCGGTGGCCGCGCTACCGATGCCCGCGCCCTAGCCGCGCGCGCAACCTGCGGCGCAGCTGACCCTTGCCGGGTCGCCAGCGAAGCAGGCTGAACTCGTCCTCGCAGCCGCAGCCGCGTGAATCGCAGTCGGACCGCGCGCTCGCGTTCCAGGCGGGCTCGTCGCGGGGTGCCGACGCCGGTGGAGGTGGCGCGGTCGTCTGACGTACCGGCCGTTCCCGCGTCTGCCCCTCGAGCAGGATCGCGTCCACGGGGCACAGCTCGATGCAGTCCCCGCAGTCCGTGCAGGTCTCGGCGTCCACCGCGGCGATGGCGTCCGCGTCGTCGAGGGTGATGGCGTCGTGCTCGCACGTGGGCACGCACGCTCCGCATCCGATGCACTCCTCTACGTCGATGTGAACCGACACGGCTGGCCTCCTGGATCTTCTATCTATCGGATTGGGATCTCACGTTGGCAAGGGCCAGCGCCGAGCGCGGGCGGAAGGTAGGAGGAACGGAGATCGTCTACCAGCGCCGGCCACCGCCGCCGCCGCCGCCGCCGCCGCCCCAGCCGCCGCCG
>CAYRNR010000106.1:0-32409 GCA_964425605.1 uncultured Rickettsiales bacterium
GTTGGGGGAGGGACCGTAGGAGGGGTCGGCGGGGGGGAGGGGAAACCGGCGCGGAGCGCCGAGGAAGGGACGCTCCCACGGGGACCGTGGGAGCGAGGACTGGGGGGCCGTTGGCGGGCTACGGCCTCGGGTTCGTCCGGTAGAACTCGTTCGCCTGGTCCTCGGTGATCTTGGCGATGAAGTTGTAGAGGATGGAGCGCGGCACGATGTAGTCGCCGTAGATCTCGGCCTCGAGCTGGGGGCCGAGGCGGCCGACGTGGACGGTGGTGGCGGTGAACATGGGCTGGCCCTGGGTGGGGGCGACGTTGACGCGGGTGCGTTTGTTGACGATGCGCGACGCGCCGCAGTAGGTGGCGGGGACGGGCTTGTCGGGCTGCCAGGGGACCTGCATGGAGACGGCGCCGCAGGCGTGGGCGGAGACGACGGGGATGCCGAGGCGATCGGAGTAGAAGGCGGCGAGGGCGAGCCACTCGTCGGGGGTGTAGACGCGCATTCCAGGGAGCTGGGTGTCGAGGACCGGGGCGGCGGACATGATGAGGACCATGTCGGGGTCGCCGTCGAGGAGGTTCTCGAAGGTGTCGGCGCGGAAGGCGTCGGCGCAGAGCACGAGGCCGAGGCGGCCCATGCTGGTGTCGACGACCTGAGGGCCGTTGCCGCGGGCGAAGCGGGCGGCTTCGGCGAGGGGGGGGTGGAGCTTGCGGCCGGTGACGTAGGTGCCGTCGGGGTTGATGAAGATGGCGGTGTCGAAGACGTCGTCGTCGGCGCGCTCGGCGACGGAGGTGGCGATGGCGAGGTCGTTGTCCACGGCGATCTCGCGCAGGCGGCTGACGGCGAAGCCGTCGAGGGGTTCTGCCGCGGTCCAGATGTCGTCGCCGAGTTCGAGGCCGGTTAGGGCGAGCTCGGGGAGCACGAGGAGTTTGCAGTCCTGCTGGAGGGCCTGGTCGACGTACTCCGCGATGGTGCCGAGGTTGGCGGCGACGTCGAGGGGCTTGGGCTGGAGCTGGGCCAGGCCGACGGTGAGGTCGTAGCCGGCTTTCTGCTGGGAGGTGCTGCCGTCCTGGGGGCCCTGGACCGCGGTGGAGAGGTGGTCGAGGGCCTGGCCGGAGCGGACCTCGCCCTCGACGACGAGGGCGGCGAGGCCGAGCGTGAGGATGATCATGGAGGCGAGGCCGAGGCTGAAGACCATGCCGACGATGCGGCGACATCCCTTGGGTTTGGGGTCGTTGGGCATGGTGAGGGTCCTCCGGGGTCCAGGGGCGTCCCATGTTAGTTGAAGGACGCGGAGCGTCCTAGTCTATCGGCTCCCACGCGGAGCGTGGGAGCCAGGAGGAGGGGGGAGCGGGTGCGGGTGCGGGTGCGGGTGCGGGAGTAGAATGGGGGCATGCCGATGTACCGACATGCGAGGCCGTGCGTGACCGTGGACCTGCTGGTGGTGGCTCGTGGGAGTGAAGGGGACCAGCTGTTGCTTGTCCGGAGGGGTTTTCCGCCGTACAGGGGGATGTGGGCGCTGCCGGGGGGATTCGTGGAGGTGGGGGACAGGCCGGGGAAGCAGGGGGAGGACCTGGAGGATGCGGCGGCGCGGGAGCTGGAGGAGGAGACGGGGGTGACGGGGCTGTCACTGGTCCAGGTGGGGGCGTTCGGAGCGCCGGATCGGGATCCGCGACACAGGACGATCACGGTGTTGTACCGGGCGGACCTGGACGAACCGCCACCGGCGAAGGGGGGCTCGGACGCGTCGGATGCGCGCTGGTGGTCCCTCGACGATGTGCTGGGCGAGCGGGTGGAGCTGGCGTTCGACCACCTGGCGTTGGTCCAGGAGGGGCTCAGGGCACGGCCACGTCCGTGAACTGGGTGGCGAGGTCGCGGTTGAGGGCGTCCACGGCCACGGCGCGGTAGCCGTCGCGCAGCGACGTCCCCTCTTCGAGCATCGTCCAGGCGTCGATGGGGGACTCGCCGCGGAAGGTGTGCTGGTAGCGGGACTCGCCGGCAACGATCACGCGGATGTCGAGCTCGGCGCGGACGACGTCGACGGGCTTGTGGCCCTGGTTGGTCTTGACGATCTCGCCTGCGCGGTGTTCGCGGTAGCGCAGCTGCACGGTCTTGTCGGCGGTGTCGTCCAGCTGCAGGTACAGGCGGGGGAACAGGTGGTCCATCACGTGGAGCGCTGCGGGGGCGCCGCGCGCGTCCAGGTGCACGAACGGCAGGCCGTCGTCGCGGGCGGCCAGGACCAGGTCGGCCAGGGCGCGGTCGCCGTCGAGCATCGCCGAGTACTCCGCCTCGATGCGGCTGGCCGAGACCTCGAGCAGCACGCTCGACAGGCGGGCGAAGGGCCCGCCCGGGCGGGCGATCTCGGTGAGGTCCTCGAGGTGGGGTTCCAGGTCCGAGGCGACCAGCTGGTCGGAGTGCATGTCCAGGGTGGCCGCGAGGGGCGCGAGCTGCCCATCGGGGTTGCCGAAGGCCTGCAGGGCGCCGTCGAGGTGCCGCAGGATCACGGCGGGCTCTTCGCGGCTCATACGCGCGACGCAGCTGTCGGGCACGCCGGTGGCCGCGGAGAACTCGCGGTGCTCCATGTGGAAGGAGAAGATCTGCGGGTAGGGCGCCTCTTCGACCATCTCCTGGGCGAGCTCGCCCGCGCGGGCGTCGTCTCCGAACTCGTCGAGGTATCCGCCGAGCAGCTCCCCCATTCTCAGGTGGTTGGCGCGGACGAGGACGCTCGCAGCGTCCTCGGGGCCGAGGAACACCCAGATGCCGGTCAGGCCCTCGGCCAAGCACAGCGCGAGGAACAGATAGGCGACGACCTGGCGGGGGCCCCTCTCGCGGAGGCGCGCGGTGGCGGCCAGGGAGAGGAGGACCGCGCCGAAGGCCAGCGACCAGGCCACCGACACCACGTGCCCGAACGGCACGGCCCCGATGCGCGCGCCGAGCAGCAACATGCCCACGGCCATCAGCGGCACGAGCCCGAGCAGCCCCATCCACCGGAGCTTCACGTTCGGCCCCCGTCCATGGCGCGCCGCAGTTCGGCGACCCGCTCCGGGTCCACGGGATTCTCCACGCGGCCGTCGCGCTTGAGCCACGTACCGACGATGGCGCCGTCCACGTGACCGCGCAGCGCGCCCACGAGATCGGGATCGACGCCGCTGCCTGCGAGGATGCGCACGTCGGGCAGCGCGGCCCGGAGCTTCATCAACCGCTGGGGTCGGGGAGACTCTCCGGTGGCCTCGCCCGTCACGATGATGGCCGACGCCAGGCCGCGATGGACCGCGTCCTGGGCCTCCCGGATCACGTCGTGGCTCGATCCCAGGGGCACCGCGTGCTTGACGGCCACGTCCGCCCAGACCTCGACCTGCGAGCCGAGGCGGGACCGCAGGCGCAGGGTCTCGGCCGCCCGCGACTGGATCACCCCTTGATCGGTCACCGCCGCGCCCACGTGCACGTTGACGCGGATGAAGGACGCCCCGCAGACCTGGGCCACGGACAGGGCGGCCTCGGCGTCGTTGCGCAGGATGTTCACGCCCACGGGGATCTCGCCGGCGATCCCACGAACGCGATCCACCGCCCGGGTCATGCCCGCGACGGTCACGGGCTCGACGCGGTCGCGAAAGAAAGGCGCGTCGTGGAAGTTCTCGACGATCAGGGCGTCGGCGCCGCCGTCGACCAGCGCGCGGGTGTCGGCCTCGGCCGAGGCGAGCACCTGTACCATGGTCTTCGCGCGCGGGCTGCCGGGGAGTGCAGGGAGGTGGATGACGCCGATGAGATCCATGGGGCGGGAATATAGCCCGCTCGCGAGGTGAAGTCCGGGCTTTTTTGAAGACCTGGGAAGGCTACTGGCCCGAGGGGTACCGGACCCGGATGGGGACGACGAGTTTGCCCTTCTTGTAGTCGTTGCCGCCGATGACGGTGGCTGCGTTGCGGTTGATCCGGATGCGGATGCGGGCCGGGTCGTCGTGGTTGGGCCGCGTCATCCAGACGGTCAGCCGGGCAGAGTCCTCGCCGATCTCGTCGAGGCGGATCTGCAGGGTGTAGCCCGACTCGAGGGTGACGGTGTTGGAGTCGCCCTCGCCGACGGTCCACTTGCCACCGGAGACGAACTCGTAGCCGGTGAATCCGGCCATGCGCAGGGCGTCGGCCATGGGGCGCAGCCGCGGGTCCAGCTCGTCGTCGAGGTTGTGGGCGTAGGCCTCCATGTAGACCACCTGGACCGAGTCCGGTGGCGCGGCCGTGGCCAGGCCCGGCAGGCACAGCGCGGCCATCAGCAGTGCGGCGCCGAGGAGCCTCACCCCGCCTCCTCTGCGGCCAGATCGTCCAGCCAGATGATCATCGGCTGATCCTGGCCCGCGGCCAGGATGCTCACCGACCACTGATCCCCCTCGATCTCCTCGATCTCCAGGGTGTTGTCCACCGAGGCGATGCCCTCGAAGTCCTCGGCGGTGATGCGGCCGGAGCCGCTGTTCATGGCCCACGGCAAGCCCACGGCCAGCACGAGCACGGCGGCGGCGCCGGCCACGGCCAGACCACCCGCCGGGACGAGCCAGTTGCCCAGCCGCCGCTGCAGCCAGACCATCAGCCCCTCGCGTTCCTGGGTGCGCTTCTCTTCACGCAGCGCGCGCGTGGGTGACCGGACCCCCTCGTCCACGGTGACCCAGTACTCCGAGAAGTCCTCTCGCTGGACGGCCTCGCGCACGAACTCGAAGGTCGCGTCGCCCATGGCCTCCATGTCGGCCAGCCACACCCGCGCCTGATCGTCCCCGTCGATGAGGGCGCGGGCGCGTTCGGCTTCCGGACCGGAGAGTTCTCCGTCGTAGTAGCGCATCACGAGCTGGAAAAGCTCATCGCGCTCCTCGTTCTCCATCATCAACCCTTCCAACTACCGGAGATCCTTCAGGATTTCCTGCAGCTTCTTCCGGCCGTAGAACAGCCGGCTCATCACCGTACCCTCGGCGCAGTCCATGGCCGTGGCGATCTCCTTGTAACTGAGCCCCTCGAGCTCGCGCAGCATGATCGCCGTGCGTTGATCCGGGGGCAGCTGGTCGATGGCTGCCTGGATCTGATCGGCGAGCCGCTTACGCTCGAGCCGGCGCCCCGGTGAGGCGTCCATGTGGGGCTTGGCTATCTCGCCCGCCTCGTCCTTGTGCATCCGGCCCTCGTCGAACTCGTTGGTCCGACGTTTGACCGCCTTGCGACGGAAGTCGATGGTGAGGTTCACCGTGATGCGGTACAGCCACGTGTAGAAGCTCGCATCGAACCGGAACCGATCCAGCGACTTGAACGCCTTGATGAACGCCTCCTGGGTGATCTCGCGGGCGTCCTCGGGGTTGCGGACCATACCCCAGGCCACCCCGTACACCTTCTGCTGGTACTTGAGCACCAGCTCGCGGTAGGCCTCACCGTCCCCTTTTTGGATGCGCCGGATGATCTCGGCGTCGTGCTCGCGCTGCTCGAGGCTCCGCATCGCCGCGGCCTCGTCGCGCCGTCCCTTGCCCAGCGGTACCATCCTCGGAGCCTTGCGCGGCGGCGACGGCGCCGTCTCCGCGTCGGGGGCATCCTTGGCCAGGGCGACCGCCGGGGGCATGGTGTTCCTCTCTTGGTTGGGATCCCGCCGCCAGGACCCCGCGTCCGATGGGGGATGGACGGGGGGGGTACCGGGTTCATTCAACCCGTCTGAAAAAGGTTCGAGATCGATGGACGTCGCCCCTGCGAATGCCAGCGCGGGGGGCCCCGGAGGGGTCAGGAAGCGGCGCACCGCCGCCAGAAGAGCGTCGAGGGTCACGCGCGCAGGCGCTGGGTCGTGACGGTGGTTCATCGACTGTCCCCGGCCCCCGCCGGGATCATCGCCAGCACCTCGGCGCCCGACGCGTCGGAGCGGATGCGCAGTCTCCCCGGCAGCTTCCGGATCACCTCCCACGCGGCCATCATGTCCACCTTGATCGGCGTCGGGCTCTCCCCGAAGAAGTCGCCGATCCACTCGGTCATCGGCACCGAGGTGCCGCCGGGATCACCGACCTTCAGGGCGACGACCACGAACTCCCGCGTCGGGGACTGGCGGATGGTGGGCAGCTCGATGAGGGGGACGTCCTGGCGATCCACCTTGACGCGCAGGGAGCCGACGCTCCCCAACTCCCGCACCGCGCTGGCGAGGTAGCGCAGGATCTGCATCATCTGCTGGGGCTCCACCTCCACCGGGAGCGGGCCCTCCTGCAGCTCCACCACGGGCCGGTATGCGGCGCCGCCCAGCATGCCCTCCACCGCGGCGAAGGCGTGGACCAGATCCGCCGCATCCACCGCCACGGCGCCGTCGAGGTTGGTCTTGCTCAGCCCCTGCAGCAGCCTGTTGATCTCGATGATCTTGGCCGACTGGGCCTCCAGCACGGCTAGGTGGTGCTCCACAGCCTCGGGGTCCGCGGCCTTGCGGCGCAGGGTGTCGGCGCCGATGAGGATCACCGACAGGGGGTTGTTGATCTCGTGGACGACGGCGGACAGCAAGAACCCCAGCGAGGCAGTCCTCTCCAGCGACTCGATGCGTTCGCGCAACCGTTCGAGATTCTGCGGATCGTCCACGTCGGGCACCTCAGTGTGCGTCGGCCCAGGTGAGTCCCTGTCCCACGTCCACCCTCAAGGGTACATCGATTCGCACCGCGGTCTCCATCTGCTCGACGACCATGGCCTGCAATGCCTCGGCCCGATCCTCGTCGACCTCGAACACCAGCTCGTCGTGCACCTGCATGATCATCATCTGACCGGGGAAGTCCTCGGCCAGGCGACGGCGCAGGCGGACCATGGCGACCTTGATGATGTCCGCCGCGCTGCCCTGGACCGGCGTGTTGATGGCGGCGCGCTCGGCGGCCATGCGCACGTTGCGGTTGGAGGCCTGCAGGTCCGTGATGGGGCGGTGGCGGCCGAGGATGGTGGTGACGCTGCCGGTCTCGCGGGCCTCGGCGAGCACGCCCTCGCGGAAGCGCGCCAGCTCGGGGTAACGGGCGTTGTAGCGCTCGATGATGCGGTTGGCCTCCGCGCGGGAGATCCCGAGGGACTCGGACAGGCCGTACGCGGTCTGGCCGTAGACGATGCCGAAGTTGACGGCCTTGGCGATGCGGCGCTGCTCGGGCACGACCAGGGGTTCCATGACCTCGAACACCTCGGCCGCGGTGCGGCGGTGCACGTCGGCGCCCTCGGCAAAGGCGCGGGCGAAGCCCCCCTCCCCTGCCAGGTGAGCCAGGACCCGTAGCTCGATCTGGGAGTAGTCCAGGGACAGCAGGACGCGCCCCGGAGGCGCCACGAACGCGGTGCGGATGCGGCGCCCCTCCTCGGTGCGTACCGGGATGTTCTGCAGGTTGGGATCACTGCTGGACAGCCGCCCCGTGGCCGCCACGGTCTGGTTGTAGGACGTATGGATGCGCCCCGTGTGCGGATTCACCAACCGCGGGAGCACGTCGAGGTAGGTGGACTTGAGCTTCGTGCGCTCGCGGTAGTCGAGGACCTCGCCGGGCAGGGCGCTGTCGGACCGCGCCGCCAGGGTGGACAGGACCCTCGCGTCGGTGGACGGTCCCGACTTGGTCTTGCGGATCACCGGCAGGCCCATCTCCTCGAACAGGATATGCGCCAGCTGCTTGGGGCTGTTGATGTTGAACTCCCGCCCCGCGAGCTCGTGGATGCGCTGCACCGATCCCTCGATGGCGGCGCCCACCTGCGCCCCCATGGCCTCGAGGCGCTCCACGTCCACGGCCACGCCCCACTCCTCCATGTCCGCCAGCACCCCCACCAGCGGGACCTCCACGTCGCGGTAGAGATCGCTCAACCCGAGCCGATCGAGCCGCGGCGAGAGCTTGCGGTGGAGCAGGTACGTCACGTGGGCGTCCTCGGCCGCGTAGTCCCGCGCCTTCTCCAGGGGCACCGAGGCGAACGTCTCCTTCTTGGGATCGGCCACCACCTCCTTGAACGGGATCATCGGGTGCTGGAGGTGGGTCAGGGCCAGGTCGTCGAGCTTGTGGGTCCGGCGCGCGGGCTGGATCAGGTAGTCGGCGACCATGGTGTCGCCCACGAGCCCGCGCGGCGAGATGCCCACGCGCCGCAGCACGATCACGTCGTACTTGGCGTTCTGCGCCACCAGCGGCCGCTCCGGGTCCTCCAGCAGCGGCTTCACCGCCGCGATCACCTCGTCGAGGGGCAGCTGCTCCGGGCAACCGAGGTAGAAGTGGCGGATGGGCACGTAGTACGCCCGGTGATCGTCGGCGCACAGGCTGATCCCCACCAGATCCGCCTCCATGGGAAGCAGGCCCGTGGTCTCGGTGTCGAAGGCGATGAGCTCGGCGCCGCTCAGCTCGCGGACCATGGCGTCGAGGGCCTCGCGGTCCAGCACGAGGCGATACCCGTCCCTGGACAGGCCCTCGAGGCGGGCGCCGACGGAGGGCAACAGCTTCTGGAAGCCGAACCGCTCGAACAGCTCCTTGAGGGGCCCCTGCTCCCGCGGCGGGAACTCCATGGCCAGATCGGCCAGGGTGGCCTCGACGGGGACCTCCCGCTCGATGGTGGCCAGCTGGCGGCTCAGCAGGGCCTGGTCGCGGTTCTCGGTCAGGTTGCGCTGCAGGGCCGGCCCCCGCACCTCGTCGATGTGCTCGTACACGCCCTCGATGGTGCCGTAGGCCTCGATGAGCATCCGGGCCTTCTTCAGGCCCACCTTGGGCACGCCGGGGATGTTGTCGGAGCTGTCCCCCATCAGCCCGAGCACCTCGGGGACCCCTGCCGGGGGGCAGCCGAACCGCTCCTCGACCTGCTTCTCGCCGATCTCCTCGCCCTTCTTGGGATCGAAGACGCGCACGCGCTTGGTCACCAGCTGCTGCAGGTCCTTGTCGCCGGTGACGAGCCAGACGTCGGCGTCGTCGCCGAACCGGCTCGCCAGGGTGCCCATGACGTCGTCGGCCTCGTAGTCGGGCACGTTGAGGTAGGTCAGCCCCAGCACCTCGCACAGCGGTTCGAACAGGGGGAACTGCGACCGCAGGTCCACGGGCATGTCGGGGCGGTGGCCCTTGTAGTCGGGGTAGATCCGGTTGCGGAACGAGCCGCCCTTGGGGTCGAAGACCACGGCCATGTGGGTGGGCTCGCGCTCCCGGATCAGCTTGAGCAGCATGTTGACGAAGCCGAACAGGGCGTTGGTGGGCTCGCCGCGGCTGTTGGTCAGCCCGGGGACGCCGAAGAAGGCGCGGAAGGCGAGGTTCGATCCGTCCAGCAGGTACACACGATCGGTCATCAGCTCGGCTCCTCCGGGGGATCGACGGGGCGCGAGAACAGCACGAACGCCATGGACGGCCGGCGGGATCCCGGCTGCATGGCGAAGTGGAAGCCGTCGAACTCCCACCCCTCGGCCACGGCCTCGTTGAGGATCTCCTCCAGGGTCGCGTCGTCCACCTGTGCCGTCTCCACCACCTTGTAGGTCAAGGACATGCTCGGTCCTCCGCAGCCTGCTCACCAGGGAAGACGGCATCGTAACACGCGCGTAAAACCCTATTTGACCGCCCACGTGCGCGAATCTACACTCCGGCCGATGTCTCGCCGCCTGCTCTTGCTGGCCCTGGTCCCGCTGCTGGTCTCCAGCTGTCGCCACAGGCCGCCGCCGCCGATGCCCGACGAGGACTGCCTGGGCTGGATCGAGGAGAACTTCGGTCCCCAGCGCAGCTACGTGGTGGCCCTGCAGCCCCTCGGCGGCGAGGGGGTGTTCACCCCGGACATGCTCCAGACGGTGGACCTGGTGACCGCGAGGTTCGAGGACGCCCAGACCGGCTACGACGCGGCCATCCGCTCCATCACCACCTCGCCGCTGTTCGAGACCACCCCCACGGGCATGAGGACCGAGCGCATCCGCGACAACCTGCCGGTGGACCTGCACAACGCCGCGCGGTTCCGGGCGCTGCTGTTCTCCTACGAGTTCGCCGTGGGCGCAGGCGTCGATGTGCTGGGCTCGACCGCGTACCTCCACCTGCCGCGGGGCAACTTCGAGGGCGTGGACGTGGACGCGCTCGTGGACGAGGTCCGCCTGGAGATCCACGACAAGATGATGATCGCGGTGGACGGGACGCCCGGCGCGGACCGCACGGTCTACCGCGAGGTCTCCAACCGGGGGCCGAGCGCCGACACCCTGTGGGTCGTGTTCAGCAGCGACGAGGCCGGCGGGGTCAAGACGCCGGCGTTCCTGCGGGCCCTCGTCGCGTTCCAGACCCGCGCCGAGGCGCTGCCCGAGATCTCGGAGACCTACTCGGTGGCCGAGGACGTGATGCTCACCCGCCGCGCCGTGCGCAAGGGCACGCCGGCGGCGGCCGTCCTGCCCACCAAGCAGGCCGAGATCAACCAGCTGCTGATGATGTATCAGCTCAGCGGCAACGTGGACGACTTCGGTGAGCGGATCTCCGCCGACGGAAGCCTCACGGTCGTTCGCATCAACCTCCCCGTCCTCAAGGACTTCGTGCGCAAGGGCGCGGTCCGCAAGGTCGAACAGCTGGCTCGGGAAGGATTCCCGCCAGGAGTGACCTCCTCCGTATGCTCAGAGTGATCTTCGCCTCGGCCGTCCTGCTCTGCTCGGCGCTCCCGTCGTCTTCGTTTGCCGCGTCCTGGACGGACGAGGCGCGCATCGACCGCTGGTTCGACGAGCTCGAACGGACCGCGGGATCATCCGCGGGCCTCCCGCCCCTCCTGCACCTCACCGAGCACCAGGAGGAGGCCGACGTCGCGCAGCGCCTCGACGCCCTCGCGCAGCGCCTCCTGAAGCGCTCGTCCACGGACCCGGCGCTGGCCGCGCGGTTGCGCGAGTGGCTGGGCACCCGCGCCGAGCGCCGGGGAGACGTGGAGGCCAGCCGCGGGTATTTCGCCGAGGCCGGCTACCTGGCCCACTGGGCCACCCTGGGGCCCTACTCCAACTACGGCGGCGCCTCCATGGGGCGCGTCATGGGGCCCGAGGCCGACGGCTGCGCCGAGGGGTGCGAGCACGAGGGCCGCGCCATGGCCTGGGTCGAGCGCCCGGGGTTCGGCGAGCACGGGTTCCTCAACCTCGGCGCCTGCATGGAGGAGCGCAGCGACACCATCGCCTTCTTGCGGACCTTCGTCCACGTGGAGCAGGACACCGAGGCCGCGCTGTACGTGGGCAGCGACGACGGGATCGTCGTTGAGCTCGGCGGGCGGGTGGTGCTGCGGGAGCCGGAGCGGAGGTCACCGCGACCTGACCAGCAGGCCGTCGGTGTGGTGCTCCCCGAGGGCTGGAGCGAGCTGCGGATCAAGAGCGGCCACGAGCGGGGGAGCTGGGGCGTCTACCTGCGCGTCACCCGACCGGACGGCCGCCCCCTCGACGGGGTGCGTGTCCAGGCAGCGCCGCCGCAACGACGATCCGCGGCGCCGGAGGCCTCGGTCCAGGTCCACGATCCGGTGACAGAGGCGCTGGGCGCGGCCGAGTTCAAGGACGCGGACGCGGACGCCCTGGTGCTGGCCGCGACCCTCGCCGTGAGCACGGGGGTGCTGGACCGCCGGGACGAGGCCGCCGTGCAGCTGCTGCGCCAGGCCGTGGAGCTGCGGCCCGAGGACCCGGAGCTGCTCATCACGCTGGCCGAGGAGTCGGACGAGCCCGAGGAGCGGCTCCAGTGCATCCGCAGGGCCCTGGAGCTGGCGCCGGACATGTCCGCGGCCCACCTGGCCCACTACCGCTACCTGCGCCAGCAGGGCAATCGGCGCGACGACCTGGCCGCGCTGGAGCGGGCCGCCGAGCACCCATCGGCCCTCGAGGCGCGGCGCGCCCTGGCCAACGAGCTGGGGGATCTGGGCTCTCCCGAGGCCGCCATCGCGCTGCTCCAGCGCACCGTCGAAGATCATCCGTCCGCGACGACGCTCCAGATCCAGCTCGCCCAGCAGTGGCTCGATCTGGGCAACGAACCCCGGGCGCTAGCGTGCTACGAGGCGGCCCTGGAGCTGGCGGACATGGCCAGCACGCGCTCCCGACGCATGGGCCTGCGCCGCGAGACCGGCGACGTGGAGGGGACCCTGGCCGACGCGAGGTTGCTCGCTGGGCGCTTCCCCCACGCCATCCGCTACCACAAGGGGCTGGCACGCGAGCTCGAGCGCGCCGGGGACCTCGAGGGCGCCGTGGCGCACCTGTGCGCGGTCCTCCCCGGCTTCCCCGACGCGGCCTCGATGCACCGCGAGCTCGGCGATCTGCTGCGTCGCCTCGGCCGCGACGAGGAGGCCTTCGAGGCGTGGAACCGCAGCCTCGCCCTTCGTCCCCGCGATCCCGCCCTGGAGCAGTACATGCGGTTCATCGAGGGGGACGACGATCCCCTGCGCGAGCGCTGGCGCGTGGACCCGTGGACCCTGTCCGCTCAGCCCGACGATCCGGCGGTCGTGGAGGGGGCGCCGGCCCGCGTGCTGCTGCTCAACCGGGCCATCCAGGTCTTCGCCAACGGCTCGGACCAGGAGTACGTGCAGCAGGTCATCCAGATCGACTCCGACATGGGGGGCCGCGCGTTCGAGACCATCTCCATGAGCTACGACCGCGAGCGCGAGCGCCTCAGGGTGCTCGCAGCGGACGTGCTCCACGCCGACGGCACGGTGTCGGCGGCCAGCCGCGTGTGGGACGAGAGCGGCGTGAGCAAGGCCGCGGGGGCCTACTACCAGGTCTACGTCAAGCAGGTCGCCTTCGACGAGCTGGGGCCCGGTGATCGGGTCCACCTGGAGTACCGCCGGGAGAGCCGGGAGAAGCGCAATCGCTTCAACGACTTCTTCGGCACCATGGCGCCGCTGCAGAACTGGGTGCCGACCCTCGACGCGAGGATGCACATCGTCGTGCCCGAGGAGATGGTCCTGTTCTGGGGTGGACGCGGCGTGGAGGAGGCCGCCGCCGTGGTGGAGGACGGCCAGCGCCTGCACACCTTCGTCACCGGAGAGCTGCCGGCCCTGGCCTCCGAGCGCCACGGCGCGGGGTACTACGAGGAGGGCGCCTACCTCTCGGCCACCAACTTCGGTTCATGGGACCTCGTGGCCGAGTGGTGGCTCGACCTCTCCCGCGAGCAGTTCCGGCTGGGGGAGGACGGCGAGCGCATCGCCGCCGAGATCGCCGCAGAATCGGAGAGCACCGAGGCGATCGTGGCCGCCATGTTCGAGTACGTGGTGCGCAACACCCACTACGTGGGGCTCGAGTTCGGCATCCACGGGTGGAAGCCCTACGAGGCCCGCGAGGTCCTGGAGCGCGGCTACGGCGACTGCAAGGACAAGGCTACGCTGCTCGTGTCCCTGCTGGCCGCGGCCGGGGTGGAGGCCGAGGTGGTCCTGCTGCAGACGGTGACCGGCGGCAAGGCCGAGCCGCAGCCCGCCAACCTGCACCTGTTCAACCACGCCATCGCCTACGTGCCCGAGCTGGACCTGTACCTGGACGCCACGGCCGAGTACGCGCCGCTGGAGTCCCTGCGCTGGGACGACCAGGGGGCGAACGCCCTGCACATCGCGCTGGACGGCAGCTCGGCGCTGCGGGAGATCCCGCTGTCCGCCCCCGAGGCCAACTTCACGGCCTCGTACACCACCGTGGAGCTGGACTCCAGCGGGTACGCCACCTTCCACGAGCACTGGGTGGAGCGGGGCCTGCAGGTGTCGGAGATCCGGCACGCCTTCCACGACGACTCCACCCGCCGCGAGGATCTCGAGCGCAACTACCAGGGCCGCATCCCCGGGGTGCGCCTCGACGCGGTGGAGGTCACGGGCTTCGACGATCTGAGCAACGAGCTGGTCATCGAGGTGGACGGTCAGATCCCGGCCCTGGCCCGGTTCGACGGGGATCGCATCCGCGTCCCGGTGACCCTGTTCCCCGACGAGCTCGGGATGAACATGGCCCCCGAGGGCGACACCAGCCGCCGCACCGACCTGGTCCTGCGGCTGCCCAGCTCGGCCGATCTCTCCACCACCCTGGTGCCCCCGCCGGGCATGGTCGTGGAGCACCTGCCCGATCCCGTTCATCTGGACACGGCGCACGCGTCCTACCACCAGATGGCGTCCGTGGAGGACGGCAACGCGGTGGTACGCATCCAGGTGGTGTACAAGCACCGCCGGATACCCCTGAGCGACTACCCGGCGTTCCGCGCGTTCTGCCTCGCCGTGGACCGCGCCCAGGACCAGACCGTGATCCTGGCACCGCAAGGAGGCACGCCATGAGGTTCGCCGGCACGTTCGTCGCGCTGTGCGTGGCCGCCTCGCTGGTGGGATGCGCCACGACGCGCCCCACGGCGGTGAGCGCACACCGCGAGATGATGAAGCTGTCGCGCACCGCGCGCGACGGAGACGAGTTCTCCCGGCTCGCCACGCTGATGTACCTGCTGTACAGCGACCGGGACACCGAGGC
This sequence comes from uncultured Rickettsiales bacterium, assembly GCA_964425605.1. GTDB lineage: Bacteria > Myxococcota_A > UBA796 > UBA9615 > CAYRNR01 > CAYRNR01. Next base: position 14,357 of record CAYRNR010000106.1, read on the forward strand.
CAAGCTGCTGCAGGACGCGCTGGAGGTGGACGGCGAGAACCCCCTCGTGATCTGGCGCGCCGCCCGCGCCGCCAGCCGAGACCGGCACCAGGACGAGCTCCTGGCCCACGCCGTCACCTTGCTGCGCCTGGACCCCCACGGCCCGTACACGGAGCTGACCTGGCGACTCGTGGCGTCCAACCGCGAGGAGGTCCCGGGGCTCGGGGACTGGCTGGACTCCCTCGACACCGACGCCGTGTCCACCAGCCCCATGGTCCGGGATCTGTTGCTGGCCCTGGTCCAGGAACGCCTCGCCGAGCGTGGTCAGCGGGCCGAGGCCGCCCCGATCATCGCCGAGCGCGGGTACATCACCGCGTGGACCCTGGCGGGACCGGTAGGAACGGACCCGGTCACCGACTTCCGCGACCTGCCCCCCCTCGATCCAGCGGACGGCCGCACGGTGGCCCTCGACCTCCCCTACGTCCCCCTCCCAAGGGCACTCGATGGCGGTGGGGTCTACGACGCCTGGGCCGACGTCGAGATCGCCGACGCAGGGCGTTACCTGATCACCACGTCCTCCACCGCCAGCATCCGCGTCGAGCTGGACGGGCAGCCCCTGATCACCCTGGACCGCTGGACCGAGTTCGCCGATCGCCAGCGCCACGCGGCGGTGATCCTGGAGCCGGGCGTGCACCGGCTGCGGGCGCGGCTGGCCACCGATCTGGCGCGGGGTTCGTTCACCGTCCGCCTGGCCCCCCTGTCCAGCGAGGCGGCCGTGCTCGAACCGTGGACCGACCTGGACGCACCGCCCGGCGGAGCCGTGGAGCGCCTCCGAACACTCGTGACCGCCTCCCCCGGGGATCCAGAGCTGCGCCTGGACCTCATCCTGGCCGAGGCCCTCGAGGGTGTGAACTTCCTGGGCCGCGCCGACGCCGTCGCCCTGGCCCAGGAGCTGCCGTTCAGCGCCGAGTGCCAGCGGCGCGCGGGCCAGTCCATCCTCGGCGACAGCTCGCTGGCCGAGGAGACCCGGCGGCGGCTGGGCCTGGACTACCTCCGCCTCGCCGTGGAGCTGGATCCGGAGCTCGTGGCCGTGGCCACCGCCCTGGCGCGCAGGATGCGCACCCAGGACGACGACGACACGCGCGAAGCGCTCGAGGACATCGTGCAGCGGCGACCCGACCTGGTGGAGGCTCGCCTCGAGCTGGCCGATCGGTTCCAGGCGCTGTCGTGGGAGCACGAGGCCGAGCAGACGCTGCTGGGAGCCCTGGACGTCGCCCCCACCCGCGCCGATGTGCTCCGGGAGCTCGGGGGATGGCACGCGACGCGCGGCGAGGAGGCCGACTCCCGCCGGTTCTCCCTGCTCGAGCTGGCGGTGGTGGGCGAGCCCTTCGGCCACCGGCGCGCCGACCTCCTCGAGGAGCTGGGCCGTCTGGACGAAGCCGAGCTGGAGTTCGAGGCGCTGCTGGCGCTGGACCCCCTCGACGAGTTCGTGCACAAGGAGCGCGCGCGGCTGGCGCGCGCCCAGGGTGAAGCGGCAGAGGCAGACGCCCTGCTCGTCGAGGCGGCCGCGATGTTCCCCGGTCGCGCCTGGCCCTGGATCCAGCGGGCGGCCCTCGCCCTGGCCGAGGACCAGCGGAGCGAGGCCCTGGCACACCTGGACCACGCGCTCGTGCTCGACAGCGACGACCTCGAGCTGCGCAAGCAGCGGTGGCGCCTCGGCGGCGACGTGCGGTCGTGGCTCAGCGGGGATCCCGCGCCCGTGGGCTACGATCCCGGGGACTCCGAGGGCACCGTGCGCCGCGCCATCGAGTCGTTCGACGCCGATCCCGGCCCCACCGCGGAGTTCCCGGCCGTCGCGCTGCTGGACCGCCGCGAGATCCAGGTGTTCCGAGGCGGCGCCTCCATCTTCAGGCTCCACCGGGCGATCCGGCTGCAGGATCGGGCCGCGGTGGATGCCTTCGCCGAGGTGGCGCCCGGCAACGCCGAGCTGGTGACGGTCCGCACGTGGCGGCCCGACGGCGTGGTGGTGGACGCGGATCCGCCCGCGGAGAAGGACGCCTACTCCCTGCGCGACCTGATCGCCGGCTGCACCGTCGAGGTGCAGGGGCTCGCCGGCGGTCCAGGAGCACCGGGCGGCGCGGACGGATCGTACGTCGGCCCCGAGATCCTGCTGTCCACCGGGGGCGAGTACCTCCGCAGCGGCGAGGTGGTCTACCTCCTCCCGCCCGGCACGCCCTACCAGCTCAGGGGCACGGCCGCCCCGACCGAGACGGCGGTCCTCGACGACGGGACCATCCGGCTGCGCTGGGTCCTGGAGGCCATGGAGCCCCCCGATCCCGAGCCGTTCACCCCGATGCCCGCTGAGTACCTGCCGTGGCTGCAGGTCATCGCGTGGACCGATCTCGACGAGACCGCCCGCCCTCTGACCTCCCACCAGGCCGCGGCCACGCGCCCTGGGCCCGGCATCGAGGCCCTCGCTCGGCAGCTGGCCGTCGAGGACGATCCCGAAGCCACGGTCCGCGCGGTCGTGGACCACGTGCGTCGCACCGTGCGGCTGCCCGACAGCGGCGGCGAGGGCATGGAGGCGGTGGACATCCTCGCCACGGGCACCGGCACCCACGAGCCCGCGGTCGTGGCCCTGCTCCACGCGGCGGGTGTCGACGCGGACTGGGTCCGTGTCCGCCCCACCTACCTCCCCGATCTCGGCGACCAGCCCCGCGTCGCCACCGACTACCCCGACTCCCTGGTGCGCGTCCCCCTCGACGACGGCGACGTCTGGATCGATCTGACCAGCCCCTACGTCCCCGTGGGCTGGCTCCACCCGGCGGTGCGCGGTGCGGAGACCCTCGGCGTGGGCGATGCGGTGGTCGGCTTGCCCGATCACACCCCGGCGCCCGCGGGCGAGCTACCCGGCATCCGCGCCGATCTGGCCCTCGACGTGGATCGCGACGGCAACGCAGTGGGCACCCTGCGCATGGAGATCTTCCAGCAGTCCGACGGCCTGCTACGCGAGGAGATGTGGAACGTCTCCGCCGCCGATCGCCAGCAGATCTTCGAGGGCTGGCTCGCCGAGGCCCAGCCCGGCATCGCCGTGCACGAGGTCCACGAGATCTCCATCGACGATCCCGAAGGCCCCGTCATCCTGGAGCTGGACATCGCCGTCCCCGGCCTCTTCCACGCCTCCGGCGACGCCCTCGAGACCCCCATGTTCTTCCCCGATCTCCTCCCCCCCATCGACGGCCAGGCCCCCACCCTCGCCCAGATGGTCCTCGGCGGCCCCCGCGTCGCTCCCTTCCTCGTCTGGCCCTACCACGAGTCCTTCCACGTCCAGCTCACCGGCCCCGGCCTCAAGGGGCGCACCCTCGAGGGCTGGGAGCCCCTCGCCATGCGCTCGGCCCTCATCGAGGTCACCCGTACGCGCGACGCCACACGGCGCGGCGTCACCCTGACGCGGGAGACCACGTGCCGGATGGGGCGGGTCGCTCCGGAGGATTATCCGGAGCTGAGGGATTTGCTGGCGACGGTGGCGAGCTCGGCGAGGATGCCGGTGCGGTTGGTGGAGTGAGGGGGGAAGACGCTGTGGATATGCCGGCCTGATGGATTCTGTGGACGGGCGAGGCCCGCCCACAGAGACCACAGGCCTTGGACAACCTTCTCGCTGCGCTCGGCGGTTGACCACATACCCACAGCGACGGCGACGATGATCAAGCGGGAGGAAAGGGAAGAAGAGGAAGGCGGGGAGGTGGGGGACGAAACTCGGGCTCTGGCGGGCCAGACCAGGAGTTGTGTACGTCTGGCGGACGAAACTCGCCTTCTGGCGGGCCAGACCGGGAGTTGTGTACGTCTGGCGGACGAAACTCGGGCTCTGGCGGGCCAGACCGGGAGTTGTGTACGTCTGGCGGACGGTACTCGGGGAATTGAGGCCAGCCCAGGAGTTCCTTCTCCTCCCCTTTCCCATTCCCCGCCCCTCCCTCGATCTCGTCGTCGGCGCTGTGGGCGCTGTGGGCAACCGGCGAGCGCAGCGAGGAGGTTGTCCAAGGGGCTGTGCACGATCCGCGAAGCGGTCGTGCAAGGGGTTGTGGGCAGGCGGTGGGCGGGTTCTGGTCCGGCACACCGGAAGGAGCAGGCCACACGGGCCTGTGGCCCAGACCAGGCCGGCTGTCCACGACTCCCGGCAGCCACGGCAGCGTCCACGGCGCATTCCCGCACCGCGGCACCTCGAACCAGTGACCGAGAAGGAGGCCTGCCTACGGCCCGAACGCCTGAACCTTGCCGGTCCACTCCTGGTCCTCGGGGTCGAGCTCGAGGGCGCGGCGGTAGAGCTCGAGGGCGCGGTCGGTCTGGCCGGCGGTGGCGTAGAGGTCGGCGAGGTCGCCGAGGGCCTCGTCGTCCTCGATGGTGGCGACGAGGGGATCGATGACGGCGATGACGGCGGCGGAGCCGGCGATCTGCTGGATGGAGGCGCGCCACTCCTCGTCGCCGGGGTCCAAGGCGAGGGCGGCCTGGTAGGCCTCGAGGGCGCCGGCGTGGTCACCGAGGAAGGCGCGGGTGTCGCCGATGCGGCCCATGATCTCGTCGTTGTCGGGGTCGGTCTCGAGCTTGTGCTCGAGGAGCTCCTGGGTGGCGGCGAGGCCGCCGAGGAGGGAGAGCTTGCCCTGCCACTGGCCGTCGGCGGGATCGATGGTGAGGGCCTCGACGAACATCTCGCGGGCCTTGTCGGTGTGGCCGAGCTCGGCGTAGGCGGTGGCGAGGGCGCCCATGATCTCGTCGTTGCGTGGATCGGTGGAGAGGCGTCCCTCGAGGATGTCGGCGAGGGTGGAGGTGCCGGCGTAGAGGGAGACCTTGTTCTGCCACTCGCCGTCGGAGGGATCGATCTCGAGGGCGCGGCGGTAGTGCTGCAGGGCGAGCTCGCGATTGCCCTGCTGGGCGTAGACGTCGCCCAGGTCGCCGATGGCCTCGTCGTCGCCGGAGGCGACGCCCTCGGTGCCGGCGCCCGCGATCCCACCAACGATCCCGCCCTCGACGCCGCCCTCGACGCCGCCGAGGATGCTGGCGATGCCGCCGCCGAGCTCGGCGATCTTGCGGGTCCACTCGCTGTCGTCGGGATCGATCTCGTGGGCGCGCTGGTACAGCTGGAGCGCCTCCTCGACGCGGCCCTGCTCGACCAGGGCGTCGGCGATGTCGCCGATGCGCTCGTCGTCGTCGGGGAGGTTGGTCAGCCAGGTGTCGAGCATCGTGGAGATGTCGATGCCGGACTCGAGGAGCTTGTTCTGCCACTCGCCGTCGGCGGGATCGAGGGAGGCGGCGCGGCGGTAGCACTCGAGGGCCTCCTCGTTGCGGCCGGCGGCCATGTGCTCGTCGCCCAGATCGCCCCAGGCCTCGTCGTCGTCGGGATCGGTGAGGATGCGCCGCTCGAGCTCGGACAGCGGGCGGTAGCTCTTGAGGGCGGCGAGGCGGCTCTGCACGGTCTTGTCGCCGGGGGAGAGCTTGTTGGCCTCGGAGTAGGCCTTGTAGGCCTCGTCGAAGCGGCGCGTGGAGCGGTAGGCGTCCCCGAGGGCGACCCAGGCGTCCACGTCCCCGGGGTTGTCGAGCACGGCGCGCCCCGCCTGGGCGACCTTGGGCGGCACGTTGTAGCTCGTGGAGTCGACGTTGCGGTATCGACACCCCGCGGTGAGGGACAGCGTGGACAGAACGGCGATCGTGATCACGGGAACGGCGAGACGCATGGATCCTCCGGAGAAGAAGGGGGGAGCATAGCAGCGAAACACCGCGCGGAGGGGGTTCATTCCGGGCGCGCGAGAGGACCTGGAGGCGGGGCTACTCCTCCTCCTCCACGGCCAGGGAGGGGAGGTCGTACTCGACGAGGTTGATGGTGGTCTCGGAGCCGTTGGTCTCGAGGATCACGCTCTTGACCATGCCGTAGCCGGGTGCGTAGTACTCGGTGAAGACCTGATGGTGCTCGTCGGCGCCGTTGTCGATGATCTGGACGTAGTCGCGCACCACCTTCCAGGTGGCCTCGAAGTCCCCGGCAGGCACCGAGATGTCCTCGCGCCCCTCGTAGGAGACGGTCCAGTCCCAGCTGGTGAAGCCGACACCGTAGTGGTGGGTCCACGAGGTGGCCTCGTCCGCGGGGAGGCTGAGGTAGAGATCGGGGCGCTCCGGCTCGTCAACGGCCTCGTACCAGCCGTGGTCACTGCCGATGTCGCCCAGCGCGAGGTCGTGGTGGTACGAGGGCGCGCCGTCCACGGTGAACGAGTAGTCGAAGGAATCGAGATCCCCGTCCCCGGCGCCGGCGTCCACCTCGATCTCCCACACGGCCCCGTCGGAGTTGCAGTCGTACTGCCAGTAGGCGCCGACTTCCAGGGGCAACAGATCGTTGAACTCGTCGAAGGCCAACTCGTCGTCGTCGCAGCCGATCATGAACACACCCAGCAGGGCGAGAACTCCGAGGTACTTCACTGCAACCTCCCGTTGGGGACGCGGCGCAAGCCGCCGTTGAGACTCAATGCACCGGATCCTGGTCGTTGTCAACACGGTCAGAACGTCACCCCGAGCTGCACGCCGAGCCGGTCCACCTCGGGGACGGGGCTCGGCCAGCAGCACGTCAGGGCCGGGCCAGGGAACAGGTGGCCGTACTCCACGCGCAGTCCGAACGCGCTGCGTGACTGCGATGCGGGCAGCAACGGCACCCTGAGTTCGACGCTCGCGTCGAGCTCGCCGCCGTAGAAGCGCCCGCCGTGGTGGACCGTCGTCCCGTCCACGCCCTCCCCCGCCATCGGCACGAGGTAGAGCGGATCCGCCGTGGCGCCGGCCACGAGCCCGCCCAGGCGCACGGTCAGCACCTCGTGGGGGCTGAACGCCACGTAGGGCATGCAGAAGGCCGCACCGCTGATGGCGCCCTCGTTCGCCTCGGGCGTGCCGTCCACGCCCAGCTCGTCGTAGAGCTGGACCGCGCGGCGCGCGCTGAACCCGGCCAGCACCTCGTCGAACAGGATCACGCCGGCGTTGTAGTCGCGGTCAAGGCGCATCCCCGTATCGCGCTCGTCACCGGGATCGGCGTCGCCGCTGGCCACGCCGGCGCGCAGGCCGATCCGCGGTCCGAGGCCGGCCAGATCCACCTCGGCCTCGAGCACGGCCGCGCCAGCCGTCACCAGCCGCCCCTGGGGATCGGGCCAGCCGTTGGACACGTTGCTCCGGCCCACGCGCCCCACCCCCTCCGCCGCGATGCGGAGCGTGGCGTCGCGCGGGCCCACCGGCAGGATACGATCCACGTACAGGTCGCCCTGGAACACCTCGGCCACGCCGCCGTCGCTCTCGCGGCGCGTTCGCCAGCCCAGCCAGATCCCAACCCGGGCGCCGGGCGCGGCGTACTGGATACGCACCCCCGGGGCCAGCACCAGATCGCCCCGCACGAACAGGCGCGTCTCGTCGTCGCGCGCGACCACGTCCATGAAGAAGTCCACGCTGGTGCGGCTCGCGGCGCCCGTCGCGTCCAGCGCCGGCGGCAGCTCGAAGCCCACCCGCAGGGACCGATCGCCGAAGTGGTCCGTGCCGAACGGCGACGCCGAGAACCCGGCAGCGGCCGGTCCCCCGTCGTGGGCCACCGCCCCCAGGCCCCAGCGGTCCGTGGTCAGCCCCAGCACCATCCCCACGGGCCGGCCCCGCAGCTGGAGGTAGGCCTGCCGCACCTCCGCGTACCGCGCACCGGCCGCGTCCCACCGCAACCGCTCGTCCAGCGCCAGCGTCGCGTCCGGAGCGCTGCCTCCGAGCATCCCCGTGAGCAGGTCCACCTCCACGCCGACCGCCACGCGATCGCCGAACAGCAGCTCCGGATAGAACCTCAGCCGGTGATCCAGGTACACCCGCTGCTCGAACAGCGTCCCCTGACGGTCCACGGGGTACGGCTCCAGCACGTTCATCGCCGCGCGGTAGCCCCCCAGGATGTTCACGTGGACCCGCGGGGCCGCCTCTTCGTCGACCTGCTCCTTGCCCTCTTCCCCCTCCCCCTTCACCTTGCCCGGATCCACCTCGGCCCACGCCCACGCCGGCGCCCCCAGCGCCCCGAACAGCGCCAGCGCCGCGAGCAGGCGACCCGTCATCTAGAAGCTCAGCTTGGGAGTGAAGCGGAAGGGATACTCGATATCGACGGCCGCGCCGTGGCTGGCGGGGAACGTCCAGCCGCCGATGGTGCGGCGGATGCAGCTCTCCATGTCACGGTTGCCGGTGCCGTTGGAGATGATGCGCACGTTGTTGACGCCGCCGCTGGCGGTGACGGTCCAGGCCACGGAGACCACCCCGGCCAGATCGGGATGCCCCTTGAGCTCCTGCTCGTAGCAGGACTGGACTGCGCCCTTCTTGCGCTTGACCACGGCCACCACGTCGGCCTCGCTGATGGTGGGGCCGGTGGCCACCGACGGCGACGCGTTCGTGCCGGGATCCGACGAGGCGATCCCGTCGTCCTGGTCCGCGGCCTTGGGCTCCGGCGCCGGTGTGGCGTCGTCGATGGCGATGGCCTCGGTGTCGATGGAGAGGTCCATCTCCGCCATGGCCTCTTCGATGGGGTCCTTCTCCTCGCAGGCGAGGGGGGTCAGGACCAGAAGCAGAAGAAGGGTCGTACTCGGTCGCATGCACTCCACCGTCGAAAGAGCGGATGGTAGCGAAGCAGGGCAAGGTCCGTCAATGGAACGGCGCGCGCGAAAGGGGCGCGCAGGGGCTCACTTCCGCCGCTCGTACAGGACCAGGTAGTAGCCGTTGTTTCGGCGCCAGCAGGTCTCGAACTCGTAGCGCTGGGCGAACCGGGGATCGTTGTACAGGCCGTGGTGGTGGCTGTTGCCGCGCAGGCGCGAACCCAGGTGCTTCTCCAGGGCCTCGACGTCACCGCTGTCCATCAGGGCGTCGAACTTCTTGCGGAACTTGCTGCGCCGATCCCCGCCCTTGCTGACGTACGCGATCATGCCCACCCAGCGCGCGTCCTGCTCGAACAGGTGCTCGCGCACCTTGCGATCCATCTCGTTGATCTGCTCGCGGCCCCCGGGCTGCGATGCCTTGATGCCGCGCAGGAACGGGTTGCAGCCTATGGCGGCCAGCTCGTGGGCCACGAAGGGGTTGAGCACGCCGATGGGGTCCGTGAACCGCACGGGGTACGCCGCGTAGGGGCAGGCCCCCATGTCCTGGAAGATGGCCGTGTCCGTGACCGGATCGGAGTTCTGGCGGATGTACTCCCCCATCCGCTGGAACGAGTTGATGCTCATCTTCAGGTAGCCGTCCTCGTAGCGGTGTTCCTTGGTGAACTGCAGGCTCAGCAGCACCGGCACCAGGGCGAGGGCGAAGGCGGGGACCACGGACAGCCAGCGCGGTTTCCACCCCTTCCAGACCTCGCACAGCCCGCGCAGCCCCTCGCCGGCGAGCACCACGAACAGCCCGTACACGGGCAGGAACAGGCGGTAGTGCTTCATCTCGTCCCGACCGATCTTGATCAGGTACAGCATGAAGAACACGCACAGGAGCAGGCCGATCGCGCGGTAGATCCGATTGCGCGAAGGGATCAACGCCAGCAGCGCGGCCCCGGCCAGGGCTCCGTTGACGTTGAACGCCATGAAGCCGCCCAGCTGCGCCACCCCCGCGCCCCACACCTCGGACCCGGCCGTCGCCTTGGCGTAGTAGGTGTTGGGCAGCAGGTAGCCGAAGTAGGCGTAGCGCCAGATGTGGTAGGGCGCGACGATGATCGAGAACACGGCGATCAGGTACCAGACCTCGGGCGCGATGCGGCGGCGGCGGATGGCCTGGATGCCCAGGACCATCACCCCGGCGATGAAGAACACGTGTCCCTCGGGACGGGTCAACGCGGCCAGGGCCATGGCCAGGCCCGCCATGACGAAGTCGAAGCGCCGGCCGTCCCGGTGGGCCCGCCACAGGTGGAACGTGGCCGAGGTCCCCAGCAACAACATCAGGGAGGGGGCCATGCCGCTCATGGCCCACAGGGCCACCGAGGTGGACGAGGCGAGCAACAGCGGCGGGATGTAGTGGTAGGCCGACGGCCGGTCGCCGTTGAGCCACCGCGCCATGAGGAAGACCTGGACCATGGCGCCGAGGCTGCACATGGCGCCCAGCACCTTGATCCATGTCACCGGATCGGCGCCCACCCAGAACGCCGGCGCCGACAGGACGATCCACAGGAAGTTGGTGTAACCCTCGACCTGCTCGCCGAGGTTGAACACCATGCCGTTGCCCTCGGCCAGGTTGCGCGCGAAGCGCAGCGAGATGAAGGCGTCGTCCTTGATATAGCCCTTGTACGAGAGCATGCAGGTGGTGAGGATGGCGCCGGTGCCCAGCAGCGGCAGCAGCTCCCACCAGCGGATGCGCCCGGCCGACGGGGCGGTCTCGTGGTCGGACATCACAGGAAACTTCTTCCGGTCAGGAAGGGGTTGAACTGGGACTCGCGGCCCACGGTGGTCTCCGGGCCGTGCCCCGGCAGGACCCGCGTGTCGGAGTGCAGGGTGAGCAGGCGCTCGCGGATGGACTGGATCAGGATCTTGAAGTCGCCGCCCCACAGGTCGGAGCGGCCGATGCTCGAGGCGAACAGGGTGTCGCCCACCAGCACCGTCTTGTCGTCCCGCGCCAGCAGCGCCACGCCGCCGGGCGAGTGGCCCGGGGTGTGCAGGACCTCCAGCTTGATCGAGTCCACCTCGATCACGTCGCCCTCGGCCAGGCCGCCGTCGCGGGGCGGGCCGGACTGAGCCGTGATCCCGAACGCCGCGGCCTGCTGGGGCATGGAGCCGTACAGGTCCTGCTCGAGGTCGTGGAAGTACAGGGACGCGCCCGTGGCCTCCTTGACCTCCCCGGCCCCGCCCGCGTGATCCACGTGGCAGTGGGTGAGCAGGATCTTGTCGATGGTGAGATCGAGCTCGCGGATGCGCGCGATGATCCGCCCGGGCTCCTCCCCCGGGTCGACGACCACCCCCCGACGGGTCTTCTCGTCGGCGAGGAGGATGCAGTTCACCTGGAACATGCCGAGGGTCAGGACATCGACTATCACGCGGCCTCCTCCGGTCGTCCCCGAACGGGGTCACAGGGGCGTATCACCCGCGCCACGTGGGGGTCAAGTCGTGCCCCACGACGCCCGCTCGACGGCCCACCGATTGCGGTACAATGGACGCCACGCCCAGGTGGGTGGACCTGGAGGGACCTTGCCTGTACTGAGCTGCGAGGAGACGGGGCACCGGCTGGCGTTCAACGACCGCGTGGCCGTGGGACGCGCCCCGGACAACGACCTGGTGATCGACGAACCGCGGGTCAGCGGCAACCACGCGCTGATCGCGATGCACGAGGGCCGCGTGCGCATCATGGATCTGAACTCGCGCAACGGCACCTTCGTCGACGGGATACGCATCGGGCGCTGGGTGGACCTGGTGGAGGGCTCCCAGATCGTGTTCGGCACCACCGGGCCGTTCGAGCTGTCCGAGATCATCGGCACCATCTCCACCAACGAGCGCGCCGCCATGCCCACCGTGGCCGCGTCCGACTCCCACGGCAAGTTCCGGCCCACCCGGATGTCCCTGTACTCCAAGGACCTGGGCAGCGGCACCATCGTCATCGAGCAGGGGTCCGCCCGGTTCGAGTTCGGCGGCAGCATGCGCTTCTTGCTGCTGTACATCCTCGCCGAGGAGCTCCACGGCGAGCCCCTCGCCACCCCCGAGCCCAACCGCGGCTGGATCGCCGACGAGCGCCTCCGCATCAAGCTGTGGGGCCTCAAGGGCGCCGAGCGACGCGATCCCTCCAGCCTGGGCAAGCTCATCCACGACACCCGCGCCATGTTGCGCAAGCAGGGCATCGATCCCGGCTTCATCGAGAAGAAGTCGGGCGCGACCCGGATCTGCCTGTTGCCGGCTCAGGTCGAGCTGCATACACCGTGATCCGGGAGGTCGGGTTGGGGGAAGCACGCAACGACGCGGCGACGCTACGGCGCAACGGGGAAAGAGAAATGGGTTTGAGAGAAGAAGGCAGCAAGGGCAGACCTTCCCGGTAGTTCGAGGCTCCTCCCGGTCCCTCCCCATTCCAGTCCCTTCTTCGTAGCGCCGTCGCGTCGTGGCGTCGTTGCGTGCTTCCAGGACCGCTCCTACGGGTGAACTTGGGGGCGGTACGGTCGGAAGGGGGCAGGAGGGGCAGTAAAGATGCCCCCCCGCTCCGAGGAGCGAGAGGGCGTCCGACCGCGGGGGGTTCGGGTAGGGGGGGAACCCGCGATCTAGACTCCGTGTTTCCCCACGCGCGCCGTAGCGAGGAGTCGCAGGCGGCGTTCAGGCGCGCTGGCCGCGTCCGAAGGCGTGCTTCGAGCACGTCGAGGACGCGGACAGTGTGCATGGGCGCCGAAGGCGGCAAAGCCGCCGGCTGCGGCCCGCAGTAGGCGTGGGTGGGGAGACATGGAGTCTACCGCCGGCGGCGGACCGCCAGCGCGAGTCCCGACAGGGTCAGGAGGACCAGGGAGGAGGCTCCGGTGGCTCCGCTCTGCCGGCACATGCAGGTGACCTCACCGGACTCGCAGAATCCGTCGTCGCATTCTGCGCCGGATGAGGCGTCGTCGTCGTCATCGTCGTCCCCTTCCGGGGTCTCGGTGTAGTCGTCGGGGTCCAGGGGATCGGTGCTCTGATCCACCTCGGTTCCGTCGTCCACGCCGTCGCCGTCGGTGTCGTCGTCCAGGGGATCGGTGCCCATCTCCACCTCCTCGCCGTCGAGGAGCGAGTCGGCGTCCGTGTCCTCGTCCAGGGGATCGGTGTTCCACTCCAGCTCCTCGGCGTCCTCGAGCATGTCCGAGTCCGTGTCCGGGGAGTTGGGATCTGTCCCGAGCTGGTCCTCCTGGTCGTCGCTGAGGCCGTCGTCGTCGCTGTCGAGCAGCTGACCGTCGTCGGCGGGATCGTTCGGGTCGGTCTCGGAGCTGCCCACGACGCCGTCGCCGTCCGCATCCTCGGCGCCGTCGAGGGCGCCGCCGCCGTCGGAGTCCGGGTCGAGGGGATCGGTGGTCGTGATGCCCGCGTCGCCGTCGGGCACGAACAGATCGGGGTCCGTGTCCGAGGTGTCCGGGGCTGCGAGGCCGAGCTCGGTGCCGTCGGCCACGCCGTCGCCGTCGCTGTCCGGGCTGGTCGGGTCGGTGCCGATGTTCTCCTCGGTGCCGTCGCGCAGGCCGTCGTCGTCGGTGTCGGCGTCATCCGGATCGGTGCCCAGGTCCTCCTCCTCGCCGTCGGTCAGCCCGTCGTTGTCCGTGTCCGGGTCGCCGGTGGCGTCGTCGTCGTCACCCTGGGGTGGGCCGTCGTCGTCGTCACCCGGGCGGGGGTTGGCGTCGTCGCGGTCGTTGCAGTCCTGGCCGTAGCGGCCGCCGCACTCCCCTTCGTCCACGATCCACAGTCCACAGCCGCTGCCCATCACCAAGGACAGGGCCACCATCGCTACACCGAGCGTCCAGAAACGACCTACCGGGTTCATGTTCGAACCTCCATCAGAGTGCCCACGTTCATGCTGGCCGAGGGATCGTTCGGTGGCGACTACCACCGGGTTACCTCCGCGCTGACCAGCACACGACACCCCACTGTGGTGCCGACGGTGCATAGACGCGTGTGCGCAGACCTCTATTCAAAGGCAGGGGAAACTCTTGACAGGGAGGCGCGCTCGGTCCATCCAGAGCCCATGAACCTGCGCATCGGCGATCTGGAACTCGACGGCCCCACCGTGCTGGCCCCCATGGCCGGGTACACGGACGCGCGCTTCCGCCGGATCTGCCGGCAGCTCGGGTGCTCGCTGGTGTTCACCGAGATGGTCAGCGCCGAGGGGCTGATGCGCAGCGTCAAGTCCACGCACCGGCTGATCCGCATCGAGCCGGGCGAGCGGCCCGTGGCGCTGCAGCTGTACGGCCACGATCCCGTCCGCCTCGGCGAGGCGGCGGCCCGGGCCGAGGAGCTGGTCCAGCCCGACATCATCGACGTGAACATGGGTTGCCCGGCGCGCAAGGTGGTGCGCAAGGGCAGCGGCGTGGCGCTGATGCGGGACGTGCCCCGAGCGGTGCGGATCATCGAGGAGGTGCACGCGGCGGCCTCGTGCCCCGTCACCGCCAAGATCCGCAGCGGCTGGTCCCACGAGGAGCTCAACGCCATGGAGATGGCCCTGGCGCTGCAGGACGCGGGCTGCTCGGCGCTGACGCTGCACGCCCGGCCGCGCACGCAGCTGCACTCGGGACCCGTGGATCACGCGCTCATCGCGCGCATCCGCGACACCCTGCGTATCCCGGTGATCGGCAACGGCGGGGTGGTGGACGCGGACTCTGCCCGGCAGATGATGGAGGCTTCGGGGGTGGAGGCGGTGATGATCGGCCGCGCGGCCATCGGCAACCCCTGGGTGTTCCGCCGCATCCTCGACGGCCTCGCCGGGCGACCCGACGCCCCACCGAGCGCCGAGGAGCTGCACGAGACGTTGCTGGACCACCTCGACGGACTCATCACGTCCAACCTCGAGGCGGGCATCTCCTCGGCCGAGTCGCGCGCCTGCTCCCACTTCCGCGGACACCTGGTGCGTTACAGCTCGGGGCGGCCTGCGTCGGTGGCGTTTCGCCGCAAGCTCAACACGCTGCGGGACCGCGCGACCGTGGTCGCGGCGGTGGACGAGCTGCTGGGCGCGGGGTGAACCGGGACCGGAGCACGGCCGTTGGAACTGAATGAACCGGGACCCGCGGGCGTCGTTGCCTCGATGGAAGGTGTCCGTTAGGATTCGACGCAAGTCGTCGGCACCAGCCGGCGTCGTGGAGACCGGCCAACGAACCGGCAACGAGGGAGTTGCGATGAGGACGAATATCCTGAACCTGATGCTGTTGGCGGCGCTGCTGGTGCCCCTGAACGCCCTCGCCCAGGACGGCGAGATGACCGAGGCCACGGCGGACGAGCCCGCCGCCGAGGAGGAGGAGGCCGCACCCGCCGAGCCCGCGCTCGACATCGGCGACTCCAACATCGAGACGCCCATCCCCTGCACCATCACCATGGTCGACGGCACGAGCCACAAGGGGAACCTGACCCACGTGCTGCGCGCGCGGGACTGGTACGGCAACGACCCCGAGCCCAACACGGGATTCACCATCGCCGTGGACATCCACCTGCTCAACCTGGAGTGGAAGGACGTCAAGAAGGTCACCGTGGCGCGGCCCAACACGTCCAGCGACATGGACTGCTACAGCGACGAGGACCAGGACCCGATCCTGTGGGAATGCACGCTGAAGCAGGTGTCCTCGGTGTCCATGCGCACCAGCCACCAGTACTCGGGCCAGTACCGGATGGACACCCGCGAGAAGTTCTTCTTCGTGTTCGACAACGATCCGTCCACGGCGGTGGAGTTCACGCTGTACAAGCTCGTGGCCAACACCCAGCACTACGACAGCATGTCGCAGGCCCTGGCCGACCTGCAGGGCATCCTCAAGAAGCACAACAGTCAGGCCGTGAAGTCGATCGTCTTCGAGTAGGCGTCCCCGCCGCTCACCCCAACGCGGGCGTCATGTTCGCCTTGTAGACCGTGATCTGCCCGTCTCCCACGTGCACGACGAAGTCCGCCTGGGGTCCCAGCTCGAGCTGACCGCCGTCCGGGAGCTTCTCCGGCTTGGTGCGCACGACGTGCACCGGCTCGCCGACGAACACCAGGTAGCGGAACTCGTAGCAGTGGAGCGTGGCGCCGCCAGGACGGATCACGGCGAGCTCGTGGCTCGGATCGGTGCCGGCGATGCGCAGCTGGGGGTCCTGCAGCACCGGCAGGTGGGTCTGGCCGACCTTGCGCGTGTCGGCGATACGGAAGAAGCACAGCTGGCCCACCTCGTCGATGGTGGCGACCAGGCGCCCGCCACCGGCCGCGCACACGTCGGTCACGTCCGCGTGGGGCACGCCGAGGCGCCGCAGGGAGCCCGCCGAGATGAGCGGCCCCACCAGGATCGGGTCACCCCGGCCGGTCCAGGCGAAGGCCAGGTCCCCCTCCTCTGCCACGCCGCAGCGGATCACGGGCGTGCGCGCCAGGAACCGGGAGCCCAGGTAGGCGCAGCGGTTGCCCTCGGTGTCGAACAGTAGCACCTGCCCGACGGACGTGCCGACCACCAGCCGCCGCCCCTGGGCGCCGAGGGCCAGCGACGTGATCTCGGCCTCCAGGGGCGCCTTCGCCTCGGTCCAGCCCGTGTCCGGGTGGTGGACCGCGAGCGCGTACCCGTCGCCGTCGGCGCGGCGCCCCCCGACGAACACGCGGCCGCCCTGCCAGCCGCACTGGATCCGCGAGGCCCGCAGGCCGGGCAGGGGAACGGACCTGGCCTCTCCGCGCGCCTCCAGCTCCTCCAGGGTGCCGTCGACCGGGCCCCGCGAGCCCTCGAAGACCCCCGAGGGGACGCGGATCAGCCGGTCTCCGGTCACGAAGGCGAGGAGGGCCGGGTTGATGCTCGGCCCCACGTCCACCTGCCCCTCGATCCGGCCCAGGAGCTTCATGGGGTCGTACCGCAGGCCGGGGAGCGGCTCGCCCACCTCGTCCGCCTCGACGGCCGAGCGGGCGATGCTCGCGCGCATGCTGTACTCGAGCTTCACCCAGGCGGGCGTGGAGCCCACCTGCTCCGCGGCCTCCTGGATCAGGTCCAGCGCCGCGCCGAGCTGGCCGTCGGTGCGCAGCCCCTCGGCCTGCTGCAGCAGCTTGCGAACGGCCGGGCTCTTCATGGGGTTCTCGCGGACCACCTGCACCGAAGAGGTGTGTCGCGAGCCGCAGTTGTCGCAGAACTGCGCCTGGGTGGGCAGCTCGTTTCCGCAGCGCTCGCAGCTGGCCATGGCGCTCTCCTTACCCTCGTCTCTAGAGTATCAGCACCTGCCCCGGTGTGATCAGCCGAACAGATCGGGCCGCCAGCTCGACGCCACCGGCTGCACGCTCCACCCGCGCGACCGCGCCAGCGGGCCGAGGCTGTTGGCGTCCCCGGCGTCCAGGACCACGGCCCGGCGCGCCCACTGCAGGAGCTGCAGATCGTTGGGGGAGTCGCCGACGGCGAGATCCGGCGGCGCGTCGAGGAGGCCGCGCAGCACCTCGACCTTGCCGGCGCCGAACACGGTGGGATGCACCGGCTCCGCGGTGAGCCGCTGACCCTCGAGCTCCACGCGCTGACCGCACACGCGCTCCGGGGGGACGCCCAGCTCCTCGGCCCCCACCTCCACGGCCCACTCGGCGGTCCCGGACACGATCCACACCTGCCACGAGGCGCGCTGCAGCCGCTCGATCAACCTCACCACCCGGCGTCGGTAGCGGATGCCGCTGCGGACGCGGTGCGTTCCGATGGGGCGGCGCCCCCGCGGAGCGCCTCGCTCCACCGCGAGGACGTCCCGCGCGTGGCGGCGGAACCCGGTCACCGTCCAGCCCGCGAAGGCGCGCACGAAGAACGGGTAGCCCGTCTCGGGTCCCTCCTCGGCGAGGATCCGATCCGCTTCGCCGAGCCAGTGGTCGGTCGTCGGGGCATCGGGCATGCCGGGCAGGCGGGCGGTCAACGAGCCGGCCGCCACCGCGTGGTGGAACACCGCGTCACCCAGATCCCCGTCGATGCAGGTGTCGTCGAAGTCGAAGACCGCCACCCCGGGCCCCTCCAGCAGGCCAGCGAGCTGCCGTGCGACCGCGGGACTCCAGCCGTCAGCGAGGATCTCGTCGAGCATGGGCACAGGGTAACAAAGTGTTATGGTGCTCCCCCATGGAGCCTCGATCCCCGTCCTGGGCACGCACCCGCATCCTGACGCACCTGCTCGCCTCCCTGGTCGGACAGATCCTGATCATCTACCCGGGGGACCATCTCCTGGGCGCTGCCGTGCTCTCGCTCAACGGCGTGTATTTCGTGCTGTTCTTTCGCAGCGTCCGCGCCGCGAACCGCCTCGAGGCGGTCCTGCGGGAGTCGGGGGATCTGACCGACGAGGAGGAGGCCGGGGGCGACGAGGTCGTGCCCATGGGGACGAGCTACCCCTGGATCTTCCTGGGCTTCCCCATCGTCTACGTGGCCAGCCTGTTCGACGCCGAGCTCGCCGCCATCGTGCCGTACCTGCTGTGGCTGG
>CAYRNR010000107.1:0-31141 GCA_964425605.1 uncultured Rickettsiales bacterium
CGGATGAGATGTGATCATAGCGCTAGACGACGCCCGTGATTCACATCGAGAAACGACGACGACCTCTTTGCACCTGTGGCAGACTGCCACTCCCACCGCCGATGAAAACCAACAACTGAAGAACCGTGCGCAGATGGCTGGCCCCGACTGCAGCAGCCGGTGGAGGTAGCGGACTTGTGTGGTCCAGCGTACAACCTTGGCGCTCACGAATTGCAGGGTCTAGGATCAAGAACGCTGGTGACCAGACCGTTGGATGCACTTCGCCGGCTTGGCACTGGGATTCGCTCGCCCCATGGGAGCCGATATGGCCGCCGATTCTCCGCTCGACTCACCTCGCCTCGGTCTCTTCATCGGGGCCGGATTCAGCTACGAGGCGGGGATGCCCCTTGTGTGGGATCTCACCGAGGAGCTGCTTCGCAACTGGCTTTCGGGAGACAAGCTGCGAGAGCTGAACGCAGGTTGGCTCACACAAGGTCAAGGCTTCTCTGAAGACGTGCTCGACGAGTTCGTACCGGTGTTGGAAGATCCCAACCTACACTACGAGCAGGTGATCGGCTGGTTGCAGAACCGGTACCTCGAACGAGGAAACCCCCGAGCCGAGCAGTTCCACTCGCTCCACCTCTGGCTCGTCGAAATGGTAGGCCACGTTCTCACTCTTCGGCACAAGAACAACCGGAGGTACATCCTCGATGGGCTTGCCCTCTATCGAGGTCTTGCTGGTCTGGTGCCTCCCGACAGTCCTCTGTGGATCTTTTCCCTGAACCACGATCTGCTCGTCGAGGCAATCGCCGTCTCGCTCGGGATGCCGGTGTGTTCTGGTTTCGACCCGACCGACATCATCTCGTTTACGGGCACGAAGGGAGAGGTGTCATTCACGAGGATCCGAAAGACCGCTCTAGCCTCCGGCGAGCTCTGCTTCCTCGACAAGGAACGTGGTATCAACCTACTCAAGCTGCATGGTTCCCTGGACGCATTCGCTTACACGGACGATCTCGATTGGATTCAAGTTGTCCCGGCCGATGACTCTCCCAGTGCTGTGATCGACAGTCCACGCCGCATCGAAGAGGAGTTGGGACATGAGGTCGACGGCAAGAAGGTCAAGGCACTGAACGAGGTTGTGGTGACCGACCATGATGGGGAAATGCAGTTCCTTCGCCGAACCCTCCTGTCGGGCGGCTATAAGTTCACCGGCCGAATCGGGCAGAACGCACCACCCGAAGTGCTGGAAGTCCTGCGAGCCAAGCTAGATGACGTAGACCTGCTGGCGGTAATCGGATACGGCGGCGGCGACGGGCATATCAACAAGATCTTCATCGACTGGTTGGCAAGTGACAGATCCCGACGCATGGAATGGGTGAGCCGTCGCGGTGCCGTTCCCGACGCTCTCGGAGACTTCGCCAACCAGATCCGCGGTCGGGCTGCAACTGCAGTTGACTACCTTGCCGATGAGGGTGGACAGCCACGAGCCCCGGATGAAGAACTCTCTCTCAGAATGCGAGCATATGCCCGGCACGGCGACCGTGATGCCAAGAGACGAGCGTTCATGGAATTTGTGCGCACACGGCTCATCGACATGGGTGTGACAGCCATGCAGCACATCCCAGACCACCCACCTGCTACCGAAGAAGAGATCCAGGAGTGGGTTCAGGAATACCTCCGCGACAACGGAGGTGATGCTCAGCAACTCCTCGCAGCCTTTCTCGCCACAACAGACGACTCCTGAAGGACTAGAACCGCCTGTTTTCGGCCCCGGAATGGCCTCGACGTCTGACCCGGGATCGGCCGAGATCCGAGCGGCCTGCAGGTCGGGGGCCTTGTGACCACCTATCCCCGGATTTCCGAATCCGGTTTCGGATGCGCTTGTACTGGTCCGGGTAGTCGATCATTGCGCAACCACCCCCTGCTTTGCCGCAAGCAGCCTCCACTTTCGTCTGTGTTGGGACAACTACTGTCGTTCTCCAGCGCGGCGGTCGATCATCCTGAGCGTGCCGAGTTCTCTGCTTCTTCGATCTCGTGGAGAACCAGTGGCCAAGAGGCGGGCTCCCAGTCGGGTACAACCTGGGACAGCACCCAGTCCAACGCCGCCCTTGGGTCAATTGGAGGCATAGGGACCCGCACTTGTGGAGAGGCCGCCAGCGTCGGACCCACATGGCAGTGCATAGCAGCGTGGCCACAAGCTCCAGTCCCCTGCCGATCACTATCAGGGTTCGACGTCTCTCGGTCGTCACTGAGATGGACCGCGATACAGATCGGATCGTTGCTTCTTGTCCGTCCACTGATCGCGATGGTCAACTGGTGGATGTGATTGTCCCGTGTGCTCTCCAACATCAAGACTGACAGCCACGTCTCGGTCATGTCGGCCAGATTGTTCAACGGCTCTCCGTGCTCGTCAGCCCCTGAGATATGCCAGCGGCGCAGTCCTTTCGTCCTTCTCCGCTCGTATGTGAAGCGGCCTCGTATCGTGGAGCAGCACACGCCTCGATCGGCCAGTTCGATCAATCTAGCTCGGATTTGCCCCGCGGTGTCCTGTCCAGCTGCCAGGCGAGCACTCCGATGTTGGATGTACAGCTCCGACCACGGGTTCACGGCAACTCCAGAAGCTTGGCTCGGTAAGACCATGTGATCGTGGCGATGTCGAGCTCGATTTCTCCATTCCTAGACTTCTCCAGCCACGCCTCGGGAGTCATCCCCGTAGCTACCTCGAAAGCGGCTCTACCTTCCTCTACATCGATTTCTGCGATGTCCTCTGGATCGACATCGTTTCCGCCGACCCAGCTACGCAGCCCAACCGCTTCGCGCACTAGTGCCCTTTCTCCATCGCCGTCACGGATCAGGAAGATTACGATCGGCTGGGTCCGTTGTGGTTCTTCAATCTGTCCTCGGCGTGAATCCAATTCCAATACCACATCGCGTTCGTCGTCTGGGACAAGCAGAACAACTCGGTCCCGGTCTTGCAGCGCCTCGGCAGCCGTATTCACCATATTTGTTTCTACACCAGGAGGGACCACGCTGCCGACCTCACTGGCCAACCAATTCCTCATGCCCATATCGGGAACCCAGATTACGACCACACTGGTTTCGTTCTGCTCGAGGGCCCGGACAATGGACTGGATCGGGTCACGCATGATGGCCCCCTTCTGTCATCAGCGGCCGAACCAGGGGGTGGGGCTCGATGATCACGCGTCCATTCGTCTCCCGTTCCAGCAATACCCCGTGGGCAAGAAGCCGAACCTTGCGCCCAATGTCCAACTCCGTACCATCCGAGCCCGCCACTTCCTCGATTGCTGCTCGATCTCCCGGTAGCAACAAGCGACGCAGGGAGTCTTCGTGGTCCGCAATGGCATCAGCTAGATCCTCGACAGACGGCCACGGCGCCTGGTGTCTTAACCGCGCATATGTAGCGGCCTGCGACATGAGCTGCAAGAAGTTGCGGGGTATTCCACCACTGGCTTTCACAGCCAAGTCGACGATCCGTTTTCCTTCTGGTGGTGGCGTCCCAACAAACCACTGTTCGAGCAGGTCTTCCGAGACCTTAGATTCGGGTGCAAGTGCGCCCTCGTCGAGTCCAAGTCTCCGTTCGAGTAGCCCCCGCAGAAACGAACGGCCTGCTTCTCCTTCGTCTCCCTGCACTGAAACGCTACGCATCGCCATGAATCTCTCACCCGCCCGAACGACTTGATCGGCTGCGGGTCCGTAAACGGACTGCCACGGGATGACTACGACAAGGTCGACCTCGTCTGTCAGACTCGCGAAGCAGTCGAATACCTCACTCGTCCGCTCAGCGGGGATTCGTTCGAGACCATCGATCAGCAACGTCACAGCGCCCTGCTTCGAGAGCCGCTTGACCTCACGAATCACTGACATCGCAAGTACGGGAGCAGATATCTCGATTCTGCCCTCCATCGAGCCGGCTCGCATCGCAGGTGGTAGTTGATGGCGTTCGATAAGCGCTTGGCGAAGGTGTGCAGAGAGGTCCAAACGTAGGTAGGAAATCGCGAGATGGGCAAGGAAACCAGCGACCCGCATCAATACCTGATCAGCCGTTACCGTTCGGATATTCTCTGCACGATCGAGACGCACGAGACTAGCCACGCGTTCGTCCTGTAGAAGCGCAGCGGCCCGGCCAAGTTCAGTGCTTTTACCTACACCTGCCGGACCACCTACGGTGACAGTGCCACCTCCGGCGAGAACCCACGAGGCGATGCGTTCGCCACCTCCACCAACTGGGGGAGTGTACCGACTGTCGCCAGGGTTCAATGGAATGTGCGGCGCCAATCGGTTCCAGTCAGGCTTCGGCACGTCTCACCTCCATCCGCCCAATAGCGCACACGACGCTCACCCGCCATTGCCACCTCGCTGTTCTCGACAAGCTGCTCACCGAGCTTGCCCACGGTGAGGTTGGCCAACTCCGGAATGTCGGCCGGATTGTCGGGGTCGAGAGCACTTCGTTCACGATTCCTTCCCGGCGGGCCCGCTTGCCCAGCTCGGTGCGTTCGAGTATCGACCGAGGTGTCGGTATCCCTCTCACGGGAGCGGCACTGCCACCCACCACTTCACGCCACGCGGATTCCCGTCTGGGAACAGCTACTAGAGGGATCGTACAGCAGTTCGAGGTCGCCGGGCCAACGCAAGTCATGAACCCGCCGGTCGATGCCAGGTACGTGGTCGCTGGGGAAGCCTGTTCCTCGACTGGTTATTCCGCCACGACTCCTCCGCGATGTTTGGCACCCTTGCCGTGCATGCCCTTGCGGGCGGCGGGCGGAGGAGGATTTCGACACGCTTCCCCGGCTATCGCTTGCCTGCCCTCAGATGCTCTTGGCAGCCCACCTCGTAGGACTCCTTCTGCCAGCGCTCGAACTCGACGTCGAGTTGCTCCTCGGAGTCGATGCGGAAAGGGCGGAGGTGGCTTCTCCGGCCAAGTCATTCGGATCACCCTCCGAGATACGGGGTGGGACAAGGTGAACGAGGTGCTTCGCTCTTGCATCGGAGTGTGGATTGAGGTCGGAGGGATAGGGACGAACGACGTCTACCGTCCTACCCTCGCTGGCCTGCTCGCTGGCCTGCTCTCCAGTCGATCGGGTGGATCGGGTGGGCAGGCGTCGGAGTTCATCGAAGCACTGCTTGGATACCTGCGTACCGCCCTCGTACGGAATCCTAGATTCTCCCGGATTGAATCCAACGCCCAGAAGGAGGCTTTCGGGGACGACTGGGAAGTCCCCTTCATGCACGGCGTCCTCTCCGTGGCCCATCTCACCGGAGGGGGCGCGTCTTCCGGTAGCCCCCCAACTGCATTCGGGTACGACCTTCCAGACGACATCGAGGATCTCATCGAGTGTTCCGAGATTGCCGAGTTTGTGAAACTCAGGGTTCCCTTCTCGCTGCCCTGGTAGCTGCTCGCACTTCTTGGTTGCACGGCGTCTACGTCGGCTCTCGCATGCGATCTGGTAACGCGTATTCACCCCGAACTCACTGGGATCGGAAATCCTGACCGTGTAGGTACATCGACATGCTGATGTGCTTCGGCCCGCAGGGGTTGTCGTCCCCGTGGTCGCGCAAGATCCTACGCTCCGCGAGGACTGTCCAAACCACACCCACGTCGAGATCCGATTGGAGCTGGGATAGTACGGTATCGTCGATCCACAGACCGTTGTTCCCCAGACCACTTGGGACGCCGCCAGCGACCGAGGGATCTTGGAATACCAGCGAGCCATCTTCTTTTTGAAAGCCGGACGTTCCATCCCAACGAGTCTTGGTCGCCAGCACGAGTTCTGCGGAAGGAACCGTGATCCCCATCGGTCCCTCTTGCCAGGAATCACCTGTGCAGATCAGCTGATTCGCAGTCGGCCTCAACTCGTAGGCGTCGAAACCCCTGGCTTCCGCCTGCCACGCCTCCGCCGGCTCTCGGACTTCGGGGAAAGGAGGTGCCCAGGGGTACTCACCAACGTACATCCCGCCTTCTTTCTCGAATCCCTCGACCATCCATCTGCCCATGAAATCGGAAGCACCGAGTGCCCTCCAACAAGCGGCGAGGTGGCGTGTAGGTACGAGGTACCCCTTGATCATCATCCAGACGTCACGCTCCCGTTCGCGGTCTGAATCCAGTCCGGTGTCATCCCAACTGAAGTATCCATCGAGGAGACGCCACCGCTGATTCGGCATCTTGGGATCCGTCAACGGTGCCACCAGCGCGGTGGGGTCAGGAAAATCGTCAGCGCCGAGCCATGCTTCGTCGGGAGTTGCGGCCGTGGCTGCGAAGTCCATCGCTACCGGCTCCCACCACCGTTGCTCTGCAGCCGCTTCGGTTTCACTCAGCGCCTCCTTCTGAAGCAGGGTGGGATCCAAATCCCGCATGCGCAGGCTGGCAAGGGTGGGCGACGGTTTATGCTGCTGGTGCGCGACGTCCCCCAGGACGCCTACAAGCCGTCCGAGCGCGATGCGCTGGTACTTCTTCCCGATCCGCTCCGCCCACCGGGGACGGCCGCGACCGTGTCCGTACCTGGCTATCATGTGCTTGTCATAGGACGCATGTAACCTGGGGCGGTATCCCAACTCCATGATGGTCCCGAGTACCCATCGGCGGGTGGCTTCGCGGCCAATCAAGGCTTCGTATTCGCCCAGCGCGCGCGGCATGGTGTACTTGGCGAAATCGCCGGTCCACTCACTCATCACGCTGGCGTAGATCTGCGGGAAGTTCTTCGGATCATCGTATTGCTTCAGCTCATCCTCGGTCGGTACGCGAACCTCGGTGGCGTCATCGTGCGGGGGTCGGAAATCCTCTTCGGCTACTCCAGACGGCAGCACTCCACGATACGCGGCCCATTCTCCGATCATCTGGGCGTGACCCCGGACCAGAGCGTGCTGCGTTGTCCCCGACCCTCGGCGAAGTACGTGATCGCGCACCACGACGGCGAGAGCGGAAAGCGCAGTCGCGTCGGGATTCCGCAGTGTCGCGCCATACGCAGCACACAGGATACGCTCAAGCACCGAGTCGTCATCCACTTCAGCAAACAGCTCCACCACCGAAGGCCATACGCCTGGTTCGACCTCGGTGATACGCACAGCGGCCTTGGTCGCGTGGTCTCGAACCCGGCGATCAGCAGCTGCGCCGCACCAACCTAGGACGATGCACCACGCCTCTCGAAGCGTCTGATCCACGCGTTTCGGATCAAACTCCCAGGGAGATCGGAGCGCTCGTACCACCGGGGAAGGGGGAGATGTGCGCTCGAACGCTTGGTGCAAGTACGCGCACAGGCCGCCATCTCTTTGGGGCATCGGAAGCCGCGTCAGGAACTCGTGGAAGAATCGGTGATCGTATGGGTGCCCTGGTCGAAGAGCGAGGGTCACCAGGGCGTCGACAGTCACCTGCACAAGTTCCCTCTCTCGAAGCGCCTCCACGACAATCTGTTCGACGCGCACACCGAGGGAGTCACCGTCGCGCCATGGCAGTGAGGCAAGCCACGCATCCATCAATGCCCGACGCTCGTGGGGATCGGAAGCGAGATCGACGAGTTCGCCATACCCACGTTCTGGAAGGACCAACGCCAGCGACTCGGCCAGTCCTGGATCGTCGAGCGCGGCGCGACGTAGTCCCTCTGGAGAAACGGTGGAACGCTTCGCAGTCAACCTGTCGGCCAGCAAGTGGTGTCGTAGCCGCCCGAAAGCGATGTCCACATGATCTTCCTCATGGCCTGATCCGCTCCCCTCGCCAGGCACAACACGGAGGAGACCGAGGCCAACGAGGTGGTCGAGAAGCTCAACGCGCCCCTGCTGAGAGCGGGGCAAGCTCTCGTCGACGACGGTATCCGCCGCCGACCAGCTCAACACTCCCCCCTCTGGTAGCGCCCCAGCGAGGGCGTGCATCGCCGCTGAGACCCCACGGTTTCCTACGCCGGGGTGCGGTCTGCGCAACTCGTCATCCCTGGCCGCCAGAAGGCTATCGAGCACTCCTTTCGTTCCTCGCCATCCCGGCGGGACGGTCGTCAGACGTCGGTCACGCATTGTTCGGCACAACACCAGGAGGAAGAGCGGGTTGGCGAACTCTGGCTCCAGGAGCGGACCGATAGGGGGTTCGAGGTCGAAATGCGCGAAGAACGATGCACAGGCGTCGAACACGGCGTCGCCGAATCCTGGGTGGAGGAAGACCGGGACGTCGAGGTCGTCCCGGATCACTTGACTTTCGTAGCCGTCGCGGACGGCAACACACAAGCCCAGATTCGGGCGACGGGTGACGGCTTCGATCAGCTCTGGGAGGTCGTCGAGCCAGCGGGATCGTCGTGCCCGCTCGTCCAGAGCGTCAACGCACATGAGAAGGCGGCCAGCAGCGGCTCCAGCGGTGTCGAGCGCGTCGAGGAGTATGTCACGTGACCACGAGCCATCGAGTCCCAGCGCGGAGGAAAGGCACTCCCACATCGAGCGTTCCGAGCTGAACTGGCCGCCGCTGACAAGTACGGTTGGCAGTCCTCGACCTCGTCGTCGCATGGCCACATCACAAAGGCCGTGCGTCTTCCCGATACCGGCCGGGCCCGAGACCAGCAGGACACGCTCTTCAGATGCGCGCTGAGCTGGGCTCTCCATCCAATCCGTCAGCCCAGCAAGGACGTTCCGGATCTTTCGACACTCATCCAAGTGCCTGGCCGGAAAACAGCACTGATACTCAGCCTGAAACTGGCGAAAGGGGACCGAATCAGAGCGTCCCTCGCCAAACCGCGTGTCGATATCGTCGGCAAGCTCCCTTTCGGTGCGGTCTGCTTGCTCCTGTGCCGCCTTCGATGTCGATAGCGCGCCTGCTGGATCTCCATGAAGGTCGAGCAGGTCTGTCAACGCCTTGAGATCGGTCAACAGCTCCGCTCCCGCCGTGGAAGCACAGGCTGGAAACGGATCGTCCATGCTGTTCGCGCTACCCTTTGCTGCGAGAGCCCGTTCCCAACCCGCCACCAGCTTGCTGAGTCGGCGTTGCCACTCCTCCTGGCGGGCTCGCCAGGCATTCGTGCTTCCGAGTGCCTCCAGCGTCTCGTCGAGGACGTGACCGTGGTGGAGTTCGGGGTTGTACCGTGGCCCGGCGCGGCGGATCGCAGTGTCGAGATGCGCGGTGAACCAATCGCCGTCCAGAAGTTCGGACTCGAACCAGAAGCGGCGCCGACCACCGCTGGCATCGATACCAAGTAACCGGTCGCGTAGACGGAAGGCGCTCCATAGTTCTATCTCAAGCGATTGGCCGGCAATCCTGGCATCGGTCTCCTCTTTCTCCTTGAAAGCTTCGAATTTTTCCAGCTGGCTTCTGCCATTTCGTCCTTTCGAACCGGACAGTTCGAACGGGAGGCAGATCACGTAGCGCTTGAGCGTCGGGTGGTTTTTCCTTGCGGTTGCGAGTGAGGCTGCCGTCTTCTTGAGCGCACGGGCAAAATCGAATATGTACTTGACCTGCCACCCATGCACATCCCCACCAGAGGCAGTCCAGACGCACTCTACTCCCCCATCTCCGCCTGCCCCTCGAATTCGCCTGAATCCACGAGGTTCAGGTACATCAGAGAGCGCAAGCTGACAGCACAGTTCCTCGAATGCGCGCTCCTGGCTGCCACACCGGGGGGCTATCCGGGCGAAATCGATGTCAGCGAACGTGGTCATCACAATCCTCTACTTCCTGGGGTTTGCAGCATGGTGAGATTCGCGAGGCGGAACTCTTTGGGAGGGGATTTGCGTGGGAACCTTATGGGAGCGGCTCACCAAACTTGAAAGCAGTGGCGAATACCCCCATAGCTTGAGTCCTCCAGATACCCCGAGAGGGATCGATTCGCACAATACCGTTGCGTCGTTCAAGAGCCAGCAATTCACCATTCGCGAGCAGGATTACATTCCCTGCAGTGCTCTGGAGGGCAGCTAGCACGCAACGCACGAGAAGATTCTGATCATCCTCTAGCCGGAATTTGTCGAGTCTGTAGAGTATGCGAATATTCGGCAACAACGCGAAATCATCACTTATGAACCGTGCCGAAACGCTGTCCACATTAGTAACGACTACTCGAATGGTGTTTGCGTCAAATCCTACGCGATTCTGCGACAGCCCGGACACTATACCATCTAGTTGGACAAGCATCGAGCATATCAACGCATTCGCGTCTTCCGAGCACTCTGCGTATAGCACATACTCAATAGCCACAGGTCACCTCACGGGAAGAAGTGTAGTACTTTTCCATTGCGGATAACAAGGACTTCCTGGAGGCCAGAAATAGGCCAATCATTGAATTGGGTTTTCAGATCGTCGATAGAAACGGCTGAATCCTCCAAGTTGATCACGAGCCTATTAGCCTGTCCTGAGTCCACTTTACCCTTTGCCGTAGTCCAAATACTTCTTGGGGACGACGTGGACGGTGCCATATTATCGAAAATCTCCCCATTGATCCGGTAGTCGGGGTTCTTCCTGCCTGGCACGACCGGATTCTGCTCGACTTGATAGCCGCTATCCACGAGGACGTCGGCGGAATCGTTTTCGCGCGTCAAGGCTCGAATATTCTCTGGATCCTTGTCTTTCGGATTGATCCTGGTTCGACGTCCGCTTAGCACTCCCTTCGGGGCTTTCGTCTTCCAAATCCGGAGCGTTTGTCTCCAGAATGACCGGAGATTCGACAAAGTTGAACGCCGAAGTGATGCAGACGCCCCACCTACGGTGGCCACTCCCTCGCTCAGTCCTTGAACATCGCTCCTGAGCATCAAGAAGTTTTCGAACGCCTCACCGAAAGAACCAGAGTCCATCAACGCTTCGGCGCGGCGAGGAATCATTTGCCCGTAGTATGGGATGTTCGCTACGGCCTGAGCATTTGACTCCATCATCGCCGCGAGCCCCAACGGCCCCTGGAGGATCACTCCTTGTATCGTGTAGTTCCAATCTCTCTGCAAATTCTGGAAAAACTCTATTTTCCTCTTCGTGGGCGGTGATGCGTCTGTAGGGGTTTCCCGAATAGGTCCAGCAGGGCCAATCAATTCCGGCGCACCGATCTCTTCCCGCAGACATCCACCACTAGCATCACACGGTTCTTGCCACTCGAACCTGTCAATTCGAGGATCTACAGGAGGGAGTTGGGTTGAGTAATAGTGGCCAGATGGCAACGAACTCCGGCCGCTTGGGTCACTCAACCCGGTGGGATTCCCGTTCACATACTGGTATCGATTTACACCGTCAGCGACACCAATTGGGTCGGCACTCGTCCACCTCCCAATCCAACACGCGTAGTACCTTGCTCCGTGGTAGTACAGCCCAGTCCCTTCGTCCTTCTCCTTCCCCGTATACCGATACCGCTTCTCACTGACCTCCGTACTCGAACTCTTCGCCCTCCAGGCCGTCGATCCGTACGGGTGATACTCCTCGTACGTGATGACCGCCCCGACCTCATCCGTCTCGACGCAGACCGTGCTGAGGTGGTTGTCGAGTTGGAAGCGCTGCAGAATGCTGGGTGGCTGCGTTCCTCCGACCGTCTGCGTTTCGAACAACGCTACCCGCCGCGCATCATCCATCACGTGCAGCGTCTCGCGTTCAAGCTGTGGATCTGGATTCGCGCCGTCGTACTCCCGGTAGACCTCCCACCCACCGAGGTACAGCCGCTCCCTCGTCACGCTCCCTCTGCGCTGGACCTTGCGCACCCGCTGCCCGCCGGAGTCGTAGTGGTAGACGTCCGCGTCGCCGTTGGGAAACTCAACGGTCCGGATCTGGTCGCGGTAGTCCGGGGTGATCGCCGACAGGTGCGGCATGGAGACCATGTTGCCGCGCTCGTCGTGGGCGTACGTGGCCCAGACGCCAGGGCTGACCGAGGTGCGTTCGAGCCGGTTCGAGCCAGCGGCGTACTCGTATTCCCGCGTCCAGACCGGCCCGCCAGCCTCGGAGTGACGCACTTGCTGGAAGTTGCCGACCTTGTCGTAGGTGTACTGCTCGGTGTAGGCGCGGAGGCTCGACGGATCGTTGGGATGGGGGATCTGGCCCGCGGCGTACCCGCCGTAGTCGTTGTAGTCCACGACGTTCATCGAGCCGTGTTCACGGCCGGTGGCCTCGATCAAACGGTAGATGGCGTCGTAGGTGTAGGTGGCTGTGGGTGAGACGACCTGGTTTTGGAAGTAGATGTCGCGCTGGGCGGCATCGGTGATCTGGGTGATGTTGCCCACTGGATCGTAGATGTAGGTCAGGTCCTGGAGACGGGCGCCGTCGGAAGCACGGGTCGTGACCAGGTGGATCAGTCGGAAGGTGTTGCGGTCGTACTCGTAGGCCGTGGACGTGCCGTTGCCGTACTCGATGGACTCGCGCTGGCCGCGGGCGTTGTAGGAGATGCCCTGCACGGCGGGTGTCGAAGTCGCTGCGCCGCGGACGTTGACCGACTCGGACTCGAGCAGTCCAGCCTCGTTGTAGGTCAGCTGGGTGATACTGGCATCAGGCGTGGTCTGGGTGACCGGGCGATTGAGGGCGTCGAAAGTGGCGCTCGTGGCAAAGGTCTCGGCCTGCAACGAAGGCTCTGCCGTCGTTTCGATGGCTCCGGAGTCCACAAGCCCTGCCAAGAACGTCCAGTCCACCTCGGCGTCGACCTCGACGAGCATCTGCTTGCTGCCTTGCAGCACGTTGCCCTTGAAGTCGTAGTTGTCGATGGACACCAGGCCGGCACCGGCGTACGTACGATACGTCTGGCCCAGCAGGTTCCCGGCCAAAGCCTCGTCACTGGGAAGCGACTCGCCGTAGAGCATCCGCTGCTGGAGCCGCTCGTCTTCCTCGCCCTCTTGCACCCAAAGATGGCTTGGCCGACGCAGCTCGTCGTACTCCATCCGAGTGGTCAGCTCGTCACCGCGCCACGTCCAGATGGGCTGCCCCGCCACATCGGCGAGCGCGCAGTCCGTGCCCCCATCCGCGTTGTCGGTAACCAGCGGCCGGCCCAGCAGATCGAAGGTCTGTGTCTGTATGTCTCGGCCCTCGGCATCCTGGACCACTCGCGGGTTGCCCTGGATGTCGAAGGTCAACCGGGTATCGCAGTAGTCCGGGGCGTCGTGGACGCCCTTGTCGGCTTGGGTCAGGAAGAGGCGCCCCAACATGTCCAGATGGGCCCGCGTCGGGGTGTCGCGGTGAGCGTAGGCCTTCAGCGCCGCGAGGCGCTGGGGATCGTCGTCGGCGAGCGCCATGCGCTCGGTGTACCAGGACGTCTCCAGGAGGGATCCATCCTCGTCGTAATACACCACGTTGTCGTTCTCGTCGTAGGTGGTCTGCAGCCACGCATCGAACTCCACGGTCCGAAACGTCCCGCTGGGCAAATCGGTGCGGATGTTGCGGCCCAGCGGGTCGTAGTACAGCATCGGGGTGACGCCCCACTGCACCAGCTGGGACTCGCTTTCGTAGTCCTCGGTGGTGGAGAAGTACGGCTCGTACTGCTTGACCGGGTTGCCCTTGTTGTCCAGCACGGTACGGCCTGAGCCGACCCAGCGGGGATCGGCGTCGGTCTGCTGGAGCTGGCCCTGATCATCGACGTAGTAGGCCTCGCCAGGCTCGGCCTGGGCCTTGGTCATGACGACGTTGCCGCCGCCGTCGGAGTAGGCGTAGGACTGCAGCCAGCGGGTGTTCGGGTCGGCGTGGGTCTCGCGGGCGCGGGTGTACACGCGGTTGGGCAGACCTTGGTCGGTCCAGCGGTGGACTTCGTACGTGATCTCGGTGGTCGGCGAATCGAGGGTGTCGCCTTCGCCCTCGCGTCCCATGACCGCGGTGGCCGTGACGCGGCCCAGGGCATCGATGCTCGCTGCCACGGAGTTGCCGTTGGGGCCGATGACGCGCCACGGCTGCACGACGCGGTAGTCCAGGTCTGCGGACGTGGTGTTGCCCACCGGATCGGTCACCGAGGTGATCGTCAGTGCGTAGTCATCCCACGTCACCTCGGCGCGGTTGCCCCAGGGATCTACGTGGGCGGTGGGGATGAAAAAGCGCTGGGGGTCCAGCTCCTCGCGGCCCGAGGGCATCCAGGCGGCGCCCTGGCCGTCGGGGTCCTGGTACCCACCTTCGACGGTGAGCATGTCCGCGGTGACCCGCTCCTCGTACACCTGCTCGATCAGCCCGGGCGTCATCGCGAGCTGGATGCGCTCGTAGACCAGCGCACGCAGCCCCAACTCGCCCTCGCCCAGCGGGCCGTCCAGGTCGTCGTCCCAGAAGGTGGTCCGCTGCTCTCCCAGCTGTCGGCGCTCGTTGGCCTGGCCCGAACACTCCTGCTCGAAGGGGATCTCAACGGCCTCGGCCCAGGCGGAGCGCACCTCCTCCAGGGACAACCGCCCCGCGCCTACCGGTGGCTCAAGCCCACCCAGCTCGTAGCTGCGCTGCGCATACGGCACACCGATGTGGTAGGCGTCGTCCCGGCCGTCCTGGTGGATGAAGTCGGCCTCGGTGACCACGATCGCGGTCTCGGCCTGTTCGGGCAGTGACGGGTCCTGGTGTTCGGTTCGCCGTGGATAGCCCACTGCAGCCGACCGGGTCACCTGGCCGTACTCGTCGGCTTCCAAGGTCAGGGTGTGACTGGTCCGGGGATCCGTGGTCTCCCGTTCGTAGGCCCAAGTCACGGACTCGGACGTGATGACCAGGTACACGCCGTGCTGGTTGTCCTCGCACGGCTGGAGCTGGCGCAGCTCGAAGCTGTGTTCGGCCACCGTGTAGGGGATCCCGGCGAGGTCGGAGCCGTCGTCCGCGTAGACCTCCTGGCGCAGCATCTGGCCCTTGAGGGCACGCACGGACTCCCGTGCCCCCTCCGGGGTCAATCCAGTGGGGAGGACTGTATCCGGCAGCGCAGCCGCGCCGGGATCCGTATCACCGGTAAAGAACTCCCCTGAAAATGCCCGTTCCAACGTCGGTCCCTGCTTCCACGCCCCGGTGTGAAACCACGACTTGGTGTGCACCGGCGGCACGTAGTGCAACAGCTGGTCCGGGTCCGGATCGAGGTCCTCGTAGTCGGGCAAGGTCTCAGTGTCCCACTGCTCGACCATGCCGAATCCCCGGAACTCCCGTTCCGGGCCATCGAAGTAGCCGTGGTGGTAGGCGTAGCGGGACGCGAAGGTCCATCCGGTGATGTCGTCCGTCGTGGTCACGTTGGAGAGACAGTGGACCGGAAACGCCAGCCGCGTGGCCCATGGAGTGCCCGCTTCGCGATCGGCCAGGTACCAGGTGGTCGAGGCCGCGTACGACAGCTCGACATGGCGCCCCATCTGGTTGTCGATGCGGGTCAGCAAGTGCGGCTTGCCCTCGGCCATCAGCCGCAGGTAGCGAAGCGGAGCCCGGCGGTCCCTCGGCAGCGTCGACGACCACAGCAAGCACGCCGTGCCGTCCCCGAACAAATCCGCAACCTGCACCGACGACGGGTCTTCGAACCCCCGCATCCGCGGCACTACCACCTCGTCAGCGAAGGAGTTGCCCGAGCAGTTCGGCCAGTACCGGACCCTATACGGCCCCACGTACACCAAGTCCACCGGCCCCGAACCGTCCACGTCTGCCAGCCGGATCCTCGCCGGGTCGAACACGTCCGGGTGGTCGAACAACGGCGCGGACGCCATGGTGATGCGGGCTCCGAACCGGCCATAGCCGCGGTTGGGCCAGTAGCTCACCTCGCGGTTGCGGATGCGCACCAGATCGGTCAGGCCGTCGCCGCTCATGTCGGCCAAGAAGATCGACTCGGCCTCGCTCGAGAACACCAGCGCCGGCCCGTCGCGCTCGTCCAGCGGCTTGAACACCTCCTCGGCCTGGGACCAGCCTCTTCCGGCTTCGGAAGGGTAGAAGCGCAGGACATGGTCCTCGGTGACGAGCAGGTCGGCACGGCCGTCGCCTGTCAGGTCGATCTGGCGCACGTTGGGGCCCTGCAGGTCGGTCGTCGGGACCGAGCGGAAGGGGCGGAAGACCTCCCAGGTGCCGTCCTCGGTACGCTGCTGATAGCCGGGAAGAGGGCGGCCCGTATGGACCAGGTCGAGGCGGCCGTCGCCGTCCATGTCCACCAGGCGCGCACGGGACAGGGGCATCGAAGGCTGCTCGTCGAGCTTGTGGAAGCGGCCCAGGCGGGCGTTGCCGTCGTTGCGCTTGTAGTACCAGCCGCCGTTGACCTCGGCGAGGAGGCCGGAGAGGCCCTCGCCGTCGAGGTCGATCCACTGCATGCGGGCGGGATCCACACCACCGGGCAGGTCGTCGAGCCCCTGGACGTCGCCGAGGGTGTCGCCGAGAGCGGCCTGGGAGTACTGCAGCTGCAGCGAGGGGAGGGCTTCGGTGGTCCACGTGCCGTCGCCTTCACGCATCCAGCCGCGCTGTGTGACGCCGCGCACGGTCGTGGCCACTGCGGATGCCTCGTGCTCGAAGTCGGTGGACCTCACCACGGTCCAGGCGTCCTGGGCCAGCTCGTCGAAGCGGTGGAGCACCATCACGCGGCGGCACAGCCGGTAGCAGCGCAGCTCGAACCCGCTGCGCCACGACGAGAACGGGTCCTCCCGGGCGGGCCAGGTCGTGATCTCGGCGTCGGACGGGTCTTCCTCGCTGTGCTCCCCGTAGTCGAACAGCACCATGAACGACCAGTCGTTGTCGTCGACGGGATCGGTGACCTTGTTCCCGTACCGGACGCGCTTGGGGTAGTGGTATGTGGGCTGGTGACCCCGCCGGGCGCGGGACGCCTCGAAAATCTGGTTGGGGGCTCCGACGCGGTCCGCGTCCTGCTTGTACTCGTATCGGATGAGGTTACCCCGCTCGTCTCGGGCCTCCTCCAGCAGCCACTCGAACACACGGGAAGCGTCGCCTGGATCGGTCACACGGGCGTGATCGTTGTAGCCGTACACCCTCGTGACGTTGTCGCGGGAGATCGAGCGCCAGTGGGCGCGGTTGTCGCGCGTGCGAGTCCAGCGCTCGATTCGGGCGAAGCCGCCTTCGACACGCGGGCGGTAGCGACGGCGGTGGTAGGTCTCGCCGTCGGTTTCGAGCACGGCGTCGACCAGCGCGTCTTCGGTGCCGCCGGCGCTGCGCATGGGGACCAGGTCTTCTGCACCCGACAGCACGAACACATCCGAGTCCTCGGGGCCGGCGCAGTAGCCGTCGCGGTATCGTGGTAGCCCCTTGTCGGTCTTGCGCCGGACCGAGCCGATACCCACGTTCCAGCTCAGGCCGAACGGGCTGTTGCCGGCTCCGGAGTCGTAGGCGAGCGCCAGCTCCGGAACGAAGCCGGCACGGGCTGGGGTCACGGCGATGGGGATGGCCAACGAGCCGGTTCCGGTGACCGGGTTGGCGGTGAACTTCTCGCCGATGCCGGTGATCGCGCCGCCGCCCTTGGGTAGCGAAACCGAAGGGCGGGCCAACAGGAAGTCGTTGTGCGAACTCTGGTCGCCGGAGCCGCCGCCTGGCGCAGGGCGCCGTGATGTCGGGGCCGATGTGCCGGGGACGTCCGGACCGCGGATGGCGCCGGGCTGACCGCCACCGGCCTGGGGACTGCCGGGCTGGTCGCGTCGGTCGGGCGGCCCTGAGTTCGCAGGTGGCACCGAGTTACTCCCCCTCGATCTCGAAGTGGACCAGGATCACGAGGTCGTCCACGAGGTCGGCGGCGATGCGCGTCACAGAGGCCCCGTCGATGGTGACGGTGTCGCCGCCGATAGCGGCGGGGACATCGTCACGCGCAGTCAGGCTGAGCGTTTGCAGGGGATGCTCTCCAGAAAGCACAGCGCTCACGCTGATGTCCCCAGCGGGGAGCCCGAACAGGGCCGTATCGGATTGGATTGGCAGCTCTGCCTCCTGACCATTGAAGTCGGCATCCAGAAGCAGGTCGAGCGAGCCCGTATCTACCCCGGCAGCAGGGACCAGCAGCACCTTGATTCCGTTGATGGCAATCCCCTCGTCCATGTAGGCGTGAGGGAATCGGGACTCGTCGAGATCCAGCACGAGGCTCTGATGCTCGCCATCGGCCGGGTGCATGAACGCGTACCAGGCGTCGGCGAAGTCCCGTGAAGCCCGGAAGCCTGCCCAGAGGCCGAGGGGTTCCGAAACGCCCAGCGCCGACGAGTCGAAAGCCGTCAGCCACGACGGCGACTCCGCGGCGTCGAGGACGGGGAAGCCGTCGTTCAGCTGATCGTCGATGGACTCCAGCGAGGCGATCCGCAGGGCGTCACCACCGTCCCGGGCGGTGTAGCGCAGGGCAAGTACGACGTCGGAGATGCTGCCATGGTCGAATTGCGGTTTGGCCGCTGACAGCGCCACCTTCCACGTGCTGATGGCCCCGCGGCCCTCGAACGGAAGGTAGCGATCGTCGCGGAAATCGAAGGTGAACAGCCCGGTGTCGTCCTGGCCGGAGCTGGTGGCGATGGTCTGGACGGCGCCGAGCTCGTCGACGAAGCGGTCGTCGGGAGTATCGGTGTCGGTCTCGTAGGGGCTCTGCGAATCGCCGGCCGCGACACGGGGGTACCCCTCCCCGAGGTCGGTGCTGACTCGCGTCGTGCTGCCCAGCATGGACAGCGTGGCGTGTACCCCCGTGTTCGGGCCGGTGACGCACGGCACGGACAGGCTGACGCCGCGGACGCGGCGGAAGTAGTGACCAGGGAAGTCCAGGTCGAACAGGGCCTCGGGGATGTGGAAGAACGCCTCGCCGACCTGGCGCAGACGCACCAGCGCGACGGGATCGAGCTGTGACAGGGAGATGGAGCGGGTCAGCTCGAACTCACGGCGGTCCTGCTCGAGGTAGCTGGCGTCCATCCGCTCCAGGTCGGCCCGGAGGCGCTCGCCGGCCAGCAGGCCCTTGCGCAGGCTGTCCCAGTGGCCGTACTGGATGAAGTCGGCGGACGGGAGGCCCAGCTCGTGGCGGTAGCACTGCTGGGCGCGGCGGGCGGTGTCGTAGGCGAGCTGGTAGGCCTGGTAGTACAGCGCCGAGAGCTGACCGACCATCCAATTGTACAGCTCGCGGTTGGTGAACTTGTTGCGCATCCAGTCGTCGATCTCGCGGGCGTTCTCGCGCTGCAGGTCGTGGTTCTTCAGCTCGTTCTCGGCCACGGCGAGCCGGATCTCGGCAGCCGCGATCTGCTTGTCGATCTGGGCGATCTCTTTCTGGGCGAGCTTGAGCTGCTGCTTCCATTCCTGCTCTCTGCGGACGTAGCCGCTGATCCGAGACAGCTCGTTCGCAGTGTTGCTATGGGAGGCAGAAGTGGCCTGATGCCCACTGGCATAGGCACTCGCCGCCGGGCCAAACTGCTGACCACCGATCGAGAATGTCATGTCGGAGTACAGCTGAGGCATCCCGGATAGCGCGGACGCCAGCACAGAATGAACCTGGCTCAGCTTCTGCTGAAGAGCGGCGCGCGCCCGCAGAATCCCCTCAAGCTTTTCTTCAGGCAGCAACCCCTTGCCTATCAACTTCCGGTAGTAGCTTTGTCGCTGACGCGCGAGGCCCTTGCTCTTCTTTGCGGCCGACAATGCCTCTTTGGCTTCGTCGACTTGCTTCTCGCGCACGTCCCTGACCGCATCCAGCATCGCCAGCTCGTGACCGGAACGCAGTAGCGCGAGATCCTCAGCATCGCGTTTCTCGAGCGCAGACAGCAACGCTCCACCGAGGGCGCGCACCGTAGCAGTGAAGGCCTGGGACCGAGCCAGCATTACGCGGAATCGATAATGCGGCAGCGGCTGATTGAGGCCGGAAAGCACCGTGCCCAGATCCACACCGGCAGCAGATGCCCGCACCAGCAATCCGGGATCGATGGGCGGCTGGAACAGCGGCAGCTGGCGGACCACACCCTCGATGTTCATGCAGTGCCGGATCTTGAACAGGCGGTCCTCGACGGTGTCCCAGTAGCCCATCAGCTTTGCGTTGGGCTGAATGCAGAAGTAGGCGGTGGCACCCAGCGACGGAATCGTACCGCTGGTGGCCGAGGCGCGCGCGGTGGGCAGCTGGGCGATGGCGTTCTCCATGGCGACGAAGGCGTTGGAGAACTCGTCGAGCCCGGCCTCAGCCAACTCGCTGTACGTCTTGATCTGCGGCTCGACGCGGCGGTCCAGCTCCACGGGCCGGCGGCCGAGCAGCTCATAGGCCAGCAGGTACAGCTGGGTGGCCTCGTTGACGGTCTCGATGGTGTCCTGGCGGAAGCGCTCGTCGCCCCAGGCGATCAGGTTGTCGATGTAGCGCATCACCGTGGCACGGGGATAGGCGCCGGGGCGCAGTCGCGCGATCAAGTGGGGGTTGAACGGATCGTCGCGCCACTGCTCGACCTGGGCGACGAAGTCGTCGTAAGCGGCCGCGGCTTCGGGGGAGTCGTCCGCGCCGGTGAACGCGCGCCACTGGGTGACCGGGGTGGTGTCGGCCTCCATGAAGGGCCTGAACTTCCAGTAGCGCTCCGGCGGGTCGTAGTCTGGGTTGCTGTTGGTTGGATCGAAGATGGTGTGGAACCACCGCATGGCGTCGTCGAACCGCTGGTGCGTGGTGAACTGGCACGCCACCATGAACGGGATGTGGAAGAACAGCTCCCAGTTGTAGGACGCGTAGGAGCCTGTCTGGGTAAAGTCGATATCGTCGATGGGATACGGCCGGTCCACAACTGCGTAGGCGGGATCGTAGGTGGACTCGAAGTAGTCCCCCGAAAGTTGCTGCCTGGCCAGCAGCGCGGCCGAGCCTTCCTCGGGAGGGGAGAGCAGGCCCATGATCCCATCGCGCCGCACCGCGGCGACGAATCGGGCGACGTAGGGGTGATAGAAGGTCGAGAATGCGTAGCCGTAGTCCGTGGTGACGGTCACCAGTTCGCGTTCCGCGCCGCCTCGTCCCGGGAAGGCGAGGAGCTGGATTGCTCCCTGTCCGAGCGCGGCGCTCTCGTCGTCTTGTGCACTCCCTGGGCTATCGGGCACGACAAAAAAGGTGTGGTGCAAGTCCTGCAAGAAGAACACATCCTGGGAAGTGAAGACCTCGTGTTGCTGCGACGGGACAATGGTCGACTGTGCCGGTAGGTTGCCCAACGCCTGGACGGTCCATTCCCGCTTCTTTCCGTCCTCGTCCGCCTCTTCCTCGATTCTCGGCAAGGTCAGCACATGATCGCCGGCTACTCTCTTGTAGCCCTGGTACCAGGGGCCGTGCTCTGCGAGCAGGAGATCTTTGGACTCGCCCACGTCCTCAGTTGTGAGCTCCAGTTCCTGGGTGACCGGATGGAGCTCGAACCGGCCCACGAGGGAGGCCGAGTCATTCTCGGGATCCTGAGCATACGTGTTGATGCGGATCCCAGACTGCGTTGCCTCGGTAAGGAAGCTGAAGTAGTGCTCGTCGAGCTTGCTGTATGCGGTGATCGTCTCGACCTCCTGGGTCACGGTCACCAGCAGGCCTTGGTCCTCGAGCTGCTTGCCCACCAGCGCTCCGTCACCCTCCAGGAGAGCTTGTTCTTCTTCGGTGAGTCGCTCCCCGTTCAAGTACATGTACTCGACCTCGGTCGTGCCCGACTCGGCGCTGGACATGGCTCTGGTCGACATCTTCTCCATACCCACACGCTTGGGCGACCATCGACCATCCCGGTACTCCGACCAGTTCAGCGTGATCTCCCAGAACTCGTAGGTGATGTCGTTCGGGTCCTGCTCCTCCTTCTCCTCGAACGACGGCCAGAACAGCATCAGCCGGCGATCGTGGACCACGGGGATGGCGTGCTTGCCCTTGAGGTCGGCGGTGACCTTCTCCCAGGGGGTCCAGGTGATTCCGTCTTCGAGACGGCGGTACCAGGTGGTCTGAGGCTCGCCACGGGTGCGGGCAAATACGTGTACGAAGTCGATGTCTTGGCCGAGATCGTCGTTATCTGGCTCGATCTGGTGATACAGGCCGAGGATCTCCAGCTGGGCGACGTCGAGCAGTTTGTCGAGGTAGGTCATGACCCCGTCTTCGACCTTCTTGTCGGTCAGGTCGGCCTGCATCAGCTCGTTCTCGAGCTCGTCGAAGAACGGGGACTTGTCGTCGCGCAGCTCGGGCTCGATCCAGTTCTCGGGGTAGAGGAAGACCTTTCGGGCGGCTTCCCAGACCCGGTAGTTCTTCATCCACTCCCAGTCCTCGGCGTCGTCCTCGTTGAGGGTGACGCCGGGCTCGAGGCCGAGGAAGCAGCGCTGGGTGAACAGCTGCACCGAGCACAGGGCCTGTTTGAGGCGGGAGGTGAGGCTGCAGGCGCTGTTCTCGACGTCGATGAGGTAGCGCGCGTACAGGTCGGTGGTGTCCTCCACGTCGGGGAGCCGGGCGATGAGCCAGTCGACCAGGGCCTCGAGCTGGAGCTCCCGGACCCGGTCGCGGATGGGACGGGCCACGGCGCTCCACCGGGAGGGATCGTCGTAGCGGGAGCGGGCGGCCAGGCGGATGGAGGCGGCCTCGAACTGGTTCATGTCGGCGATGCGCCAGCCGTCCACGTCCTCGGCTGAAGCGCCGGTGCGGTGGATGACGGCGAAGCAGTCCACGAGGCGATCCAGGGTCTGCACGTCGACCAGATCGGGCGCCGACGCGATGCCGAACTCCTTCATCAGGTACTGCAGATTCGTCTCGGTCCACTCCGTACGCTCGATGAGGGGCGAGGTGTCGAGGGGATCTTCGACCGCGCTCAGCTCGTCGAGCAGATCGATCAGCGCGGGCTCGTTGCCAGGGAGTCGCGTTCGCAAGCGGAACAAGTCCACGGTGGTGCGCAGCTCGGCGAAGCGGTCGGGGGAGTAGGTGTCCAGGACGGGCTCGACGGGCAGCGCCGCCAGATCCAGCAGGCCGAGGTCCGCGCCGTGGGTCTTCCACCACTGCAGCTCCTCGGGGGACACGTCGATATGGAGCAGGACCACGCTGATCTCGTAGAGCAGCTCGGTGGTATGGAACGCCAATGGCTGGGTCTCGGTGGTCAGGTCGGCCCAGGGATCGTTCGTGGATCCGGTGTCGTCCGCCTCCTCGGTTTCGTCTGCTTCCTCGGCTTCGTCTGCCTCCTCGGCCTCGGACGAATCCAGGAAGGTCGAGGAGAGGAAGACCATGGCGAAGTCGGTGACGCCCTCGCCGTAGTCCTCGGTTTCGCCTTCTGGATGGAGCTGCGTGAACGTCCACGTGCGCAGCTCCTCGACGGCCTCCACCTCCAGGTCCAGCTGAGTGGCCAGGGACTCGACCACCAGGGTCTCGCTGCGCACGCGTAGCATGCCCTCGCGCAGCTGCTGGAGCAGGTAGGTGTATCGCCGGCCGGCTTCGGTGAGGAGACCGCCGTCGATAACCAGCTGCGCCTCGGCGTCGGCGACATCGATGTAGTCGCTGAGATGGCCGGCCAGCGTGGTGTCGGACTCGGTCTCGGCCTCGGGCTCGGTCTCGGCTTCACCGTCAGCCGTCGGAGTAGGAGCCGCGATCGCCATGATGGCCTCGACGGCCGACTCGTCCGAGACGACCTCGCCGATCGCCTTTCGCAGCTTCTCGCCGGTGGGGTCCTCTTCGTCCAGCAAGGCAGAGTCCTGCAGGGCGCGCAGGTCGTCGCGGAGCTTGCCCAGGAACTCCTGGAACCACCCCTCGGTGGGGGCGATGCGGTTGGCGGCGTCCTCGTCGTGCTGGAGCAGGTAGGCCAACTCGTCCACCGACAGCTTGGCGTCGCGAGCCTCGGCCAGCTCCTCGAGGTACTCGAACGCCGTGGCGGGTGAACCGAAGGGATCGAGGCCGGTGATCTCCCGGAATGCCAGCGCTTCGTACACCTCGAGCTTGCTGGTCCGGGCCATGGACACGATGCGGTGCAGGTGGGACAGCACGGCCAGGGTCAGGGTGAGCTCGCCCTCGCCGACCCCGAGGTCGGCTTCGGTCTGGGCGATGGCGTCGTCGAGCTGGGTGGCGTCGGTGGACAGGGCGGCCTGGATCTCGGTCAGGTGATCGGAGACCAGGGCGCTGGTGTCCGCGAGCTCCGTGCCGTCGTCGTCGAGCCGGAACGGCGAGGTCTCGGGGTCCTCGTCGATCGATCGGTCCAGGAACAGCTTCTCGTACAGGGAGCGGACCGGCTTGTCGGCCGTCAGGCGGTCCTCGAAGGTGTCGAGGGGGCTCCACCAGCTCAGCAGCGTGACCAAGTCACCGCGACGCTTGCCGACCAGCCGGCGGATGCGTACGACGTAGGACATGGCCTCGAGGGTGGGATCATCGATGGTGCCCTCGCCCAGGGCGAAAAGGGTCTTGTCCAGCTCGAGCTGGGTCCAGTCCGTGGTCTTCCACAGCCGCAAGAACGCGTGCATGCGGTCGAAGTCGTCCGACGAGGGCCTCTCGGCGTCGGGATCGGTCGAGCCGAGGTAGAGCACCTCGAGCTGGCAGCCCTCGAGGTCCGAGGACACCATCTCGATGGGCGTCGATTCGTCGTCGCGGGGGTTGACGTAGCGCGTGTGCAGCAGGTCCAGCAGCTCGTCGTACTCGATCTGCGAGCGCTCCATGAACACGGGCAGGTACCGCAGGTCCACGTACCAATGGACCAGCCCAACGAAGGCATCTGCGACCGTATCGGAGATGGCGGGCACGACCTCGACCGTGGCCAGCGCAGGTTCCGACTCGGGAGACGACTCATCGAGGAGCCCGGGCGCAACGATCGGC
The DNA here is from genome assembly GCA_964425605.1 of uncultured Rickettsiales bacterium. Classification (GTDB taxonomy): domain Bacteria; phylum Myxococcota_A; class UBA796; order UBA9615; family CAYRNR01; genus CAYRNR01. Next base: position 24,531 of record CAYRNR010000107.1, read on the forward strand.
TCACCCGTGATCAGCTGGAACTCCGACTCGATCAGCTCATCGATGGGCAAGGTCTGGTTTGCCGCCATGACCATATCGGGCGAGCCCAGCTCGTTGTCGATCTGCTCGACACCGGTCAGAGACGGCTCCACAGCTGCGATCTCGGTACCGTCAACCAGCAAGGCACCACCGATGTCTACCTGGAGATCGTCTTCGTCGTCAGCTTCGATGACCGCCCATTCGCTGCCGACCCACAGCCCGTCGTAGCCCCACAGCTGCCAGGACTGGACCGTTGCTTCTGTCAGGGCCACGCCGTCGACGAGTTCGCGTCGCTGAGGGCTCAGACCCAGCTCTTCGGTCGCGATCTCGATGTCCGCGGTCTCGTCGTCGCTCCTACAGAACGTTCGCATCAGGTGAGCACGAGGTACACCCAGGTGATCGAGGTACGCGCGCGCTTGCGCGAGGAAGTAGTTGAACGGCAGCGTCAGCGGCCAGACCGCGGATCGCAGGTTGCCGGGATAGGTCTTGTTGTACGCCTCGAGCACGGTGTACTCGGGGGCCGCGAGCAGCTCTTCGGTGGTGGCGGTGGTAGCAGTCGGCGTGCGCACATCGCCGCCGAGCTCGTTGACCACGGCGACCTCGAGGATCTCGATAGCCAGGTCGATGTACGGCATCACCCGGTTGGTGTTCTCGCAGCTCAGCTCCAACTGTCCCAGGTCTGGTCTGCGATCGCGGAGGTCGTGCCAGGCGTACCGCTCGTCCAGCCACTGCAGCAGATCCACCAGGTACGCGGCCGGGCTGAGAATGGACCGGCAGTGCTCGCAGGTGCAGAAGTCCAGGGAGCCGAACAGCGAGGCGTAGTCGGGGAATCCCTCGAGATCCTCCTCGGCCATGGGCGAGCGCATGCCCAACACGCGGATCTCGGGCTGGTTCAATGCGGGAATGTGCTGGAGCACCACGGTCGTGGCCACGGCGTTGGTCTGCGTGGCGCTGGTGTAGACACGGGCTGCGTCGGTGCTGCCCATCCTCGGTGACATCTCCGCACAGAACCGCCGCCGCCCGAGCCGGGTGATGTCGTATGCCGAGGTCAGGCCCGCATCCGCCATGGCCTGGATTGCGGGGCCGCGGTTTACGTCGGGGCCGATACGGTACAGGCGCTGGGTGGTCTCGAGCTGCTGGCGCAGGGCCAGGACATCCTCGCCATCACCGAGGCCGGCCGAGGCGAGGTACGTGGTGACGTTGCTCGTGCCGAGGTCGAAGTCCGGGTGCTCCATCAAGAAGCCGGTCATCTCGCGCGAGGCCTGGGGATCGCTGCGGATCAACCACGCGGAGGCCGCCCTGGAGGGGTATACGCGCTCGGCGGCCTGGACCAGGGAGGTGGCCCGGGCCTTTCGTTGGACCGGATCGTCGGGGAGCCCGGTGAGCAGGTCTTCCCAGTCAGCCTCGGAGAGATCGGCCAGATCGGCGGCCTGGACAGAGCCGAATCGCGCGTCGATGGCCGCGATCAGGTTCGGATCGCCGCCCACGACGACGGCGATCCCCATGACGCGGCGAATATCCTCGACCGTTGTGCCCTCCACGCCCGTCCGACCGGGGAGCTCGGCCCAGAACTCGTCAGACAGCTCCTCATCCTCTCGGATGGCCGCGACTAAGGCCAGAAGCTGCTCCTGATCCAGTGGCACGACACCACTTCCCAGAAGGCGAGTCAGCGGATCCGTGGATTCGCCGACGTCGGCGCGCTGTATCGACGCCCGGACCAGATCCAAGGCACGCTCATCTGCGTCAGTAGCCACGGCGGCGTCCACGACGTGCGTGGCGGCGGCCTGCCGCAGCCTGCGCGCCACGTCGGAGGGGCGGTGCGACAGCAGGTGGGCTACATCCTGGCGGGGGTTATCGAGCAGCAGGGGAAACAGCGTCTGTGGGGACACCGACAGTCTCGCCCCAGCCCGTACGGCCTCGACGTACGGCCGAACCTGGCGAGGAGACAACCCGGTGCTTCCAGCGAGTGTCGCGATGTCCTGCTCCCGCAGATCCTCCACCGGATACCCGCTCAGCTGAGGAGCGAGGATCTCGTGGAGGCTTCGGTATTCCGAAGGGCCGCGGTAGCAGCCTTCGGGCAACACGACATCGATACGCTCCTGCGACGACGCGGCGAAATGGACTGGGGACGAAACGAGACGCTCGCCCTTGGAGAAAACATGGACCAAGAGGTTCGGGGCCCAGGAATCGCCATCGTACGAGATCGAATAGATCCCGTCGGTGTTCGTGACGCCCTCACCCAGCTGCTTGTCCCCACCGAGAACCCGCTGCGCCGCTTGCACGCGTACTCCGCGAGCAGGCGTGCCGTCCGCGTTGGAGATGACGCCACCCACTGTCGAGCCCTGGGCCTCGTCGGGCAGCAACTCGTCGAGAGATGACGATGGCGAGTCATCCTGCACCACGAGTACGTGCCGTGCGGGTTCACGCCCAGGAATCCAGGTCGCATGCCCCTGGGTGATGGCCAACCGCCGGCTACCGACGAAGACGCGGATCTCGTATCGGTCCACCGGTCGGTTGGGGCTGTCCCCCTGCGACTCGAGCGAGACCGTGAAGCCCCCATGAACGTCGGTCGTGGATTCGCCGGTGAAGATGGCACGGCGGTTCGCCCAGCCCAGAACCTGGACGCGGGCTCCGAACAGAGGTGTGACAGAAGAGAGGTCCGTTGGCGACACGGCCTGCTGTGACCGCAGGCCCCCACGACGGGTGCCCGTCGTGCCTACGAGCTGTGAAGCGCTCCGCTCCTCTTGTGCGCGCTCGCGCGTCGCGAGGATCGTGCCGCGGATGAATGTGCAGCGCTGGGCCATGCGGTCCCCTCTGCTCGACGAGGGCCGCGGAGGCGCGCTTCCGGACGGTCGTGCCGGAAACACGCCCCGTTGCGGCCGTCAGTTTCCTGGTCTCACCGTCCTGTCCGCGGGCGCTCCGGGGAACGACCGCGGACAGCCGGACTGCCGAAGGGAGTCACGCGCTCAGGGCACGCCCGCGCTGTTCTCCGCCCCGGTCGGGTCGGCCGATGTGGCGTCACCGCCCGAATCCGTGCTCAGCGGAGGCATCGAGGAGTCCACCGGCACGGCGTCGTCGCCGCTGGGTTGCACCAGCGGCAGCCCGTCGCCGACCTGCGATTCGGGGTAGAAGGGAGCGCCCACGGTCACGGTCACGTCCGGCGTGGCCGTGGCCGCGCCCGGCACGCCGATCTCGACAAGGATCCCCTGGCGGTTGCGCACGCGGAACTGCCCCAGGTTGGCCCAGGCCCGCGCACGCCCGTCGTGACTGAACATGGCTGCGGGAACGGCCAGGCTCTGATCCTTGCCCAGCATGGACGTCGAGCGGGTGACCGAGCAGAAGCACGGCAGGTGTAGGAATCCCACGCGGCACGCCGCGATCGGGTTCTGGGGGTAGTTGAGCGTGGGCGGCGCCGAGGCGCTGATCTGCAGGTTGGTCAGGTCCAGGATGCCGTCGGTGTCGAAGAACACCGTGATGCGGGCATCGCCACCGGCGGGGATGGCCACCGGCGAGCTGGCCACGTAGTGCCACCCGTCGACCTGGTCCACCAGCACAGGCGGCTGGTCCTTGAGCGCATCGGGCTGGAACGGCACGGCAAAACCGAGCTTGCCGTCGAAGTGGTCCACCCCGTCGCTGGCCTGGACCTTGGCCTGGATCTGGATGGAGTCGCCCACCCCCACGGCCACCGGGCCCAGCTCGATCGGGCTGTACTTGCGCAGCGGGCTGAACACGCCGCCGGGCACGGCGAGTTCGGTGCCACCCACGAGGTTGCCGCGGACCTTCTCCACGGAGCTGCGCACGTAGATGGCGCTGATGCGCAGGATCGGTACGACGTCCTGCAGGGTCTGGTTGTTGATGTCGTCGTCGTCCTGGAACGCGAACACGGACAGGCGCGACAGGTCGGCGATCCCTGGCTCGGAGAACACCAGCCTGACGCTCGCGGAGGTGTTGTGTACGAACGGATCCCCGTACAGGGTTCCGGCGACGACCTCTCGTTGGTTTCTCAGTTCAGTGAACACGGCATACACCTTTCTGGTTGAAGCCGATTTACGTTTCGAGGTTGCGCTGCGCTGCGGCATCGGTCAGCCGCAGGGCAGCGCTGCGGGTCAGGCCACCGGGACGTCGCAGCACGAGGTCCCAGGGGCCGCCGTCCGGGTCGTAGCGGTACACCGCGACCCGAAGATCGGCGAGCGTTCGTTCGCAGGTCTGGTGAGCGACGGCCTCGGCGTGCTTGCGCGTGGAGAAGCTCGGCGGGGAGCTTTCCCGCTGCCCTGTCGAGCTCTCGACCGTCACCGCGTAGCGTTTCCTCGCCATCACATCTCCCTGGTCAGCGGATCGCGCCGAGGCGGTAGCGCCAGAACACCGAGACGTAGTGGGGCTCGCCACCGACCTGGACCACGTTGATCTGGGCGCCCGGATCCGGCGGTACGGTCCGCCAGCTGCCGTCACCCGTCTCCGTACCCGGCCTGGCCGAGTACGTGGTCTCCAGCTGGTAGCGCGACCACAGCGTGGGGCCACCACCGACCGGCGAGACGCCGTGCTCTTCGATGTAGATCGCGCCGGTGAACGCCACGGCCGAGGCCGGCATCACCCGGTACTCGGTGGCGCCCGGCGGAACCGTGAAGGTCACCGTGTCGTCGGCAGCGACCTCGTCTCGGGCACGGCCGTACAGCACGGACTCGACACCGGGGACCGGCACCTGCCCGCGCATCACCGGCCAGAACCCGGCCGTGACCGTGTTGGGGTTGCCGGACGTGGCGAGGTCCTTGACCCACAGCTCGATCATGGGCCAGGGGACCAGCACCTGTCCGCTGTGGCCGACATTGAAGCCTTCCACGTTGTAGGTGATCGACCCCTTCCAGGGGTGGGCCAGCTTCATCTCGCCGGTGAGGTACGATCCGGCACCGGGGGCGGCGATCAGCGTCATCAGCCAACCGACCAGCCCCTCTGGCGCGCCTTCACCAGCGCGCCAGGGGCCCGCGTTGCCCGTGAACGTCCTCGGCGCGTAGCTGCGATCGAGGGATTCGTAGTCGGGAAGATGCGTCATCCCCTCATCCTCGGCACGAGGTGCCCGACGGCCCCTCCGGGTAGAACCGCATGCCGACCGTGACCTGCGTGTTGATGGCAGGGGGGCCGGAGAGGTCCGTGCGGTTGTGGATCTTCACGACCACCGTGTTGCTCTGGGTCACGCCGACGGGGCCGAAGTCCACCCAGCTGTTGCGGCGCCCGAAGGCCGAGAACACGGGGCCGGGCACGGCCAGCTCGGCGCCGGCGCCTCCGTCGACGCCGGTGATGAGTTCGTTGCGACCCGGGATCAGGATCGACTGCACCTGCAGACCCGCGACGACGTCCTGCTTGAAGTCGGCCGTGGGATCGGCCGAGGCCAGGATCTGCAGCGACGACAGGTCGGCCACGCCGTTGCCGTCGAAGCTGATGGTGACGTCGGCGGTCTGGGCCGCTGGAGGAGGCGCGATGGTCTCCAGGGTGGCGCCGGCGTAGCTGTGCTCCCGGCCCGCGAGGTTGGCCTCGCCCACGCCGATCTGGTACGGCTCGTCAGGGACATAGGGCACGGCGAACGAGCCGACTGCGGTCACGCCCGCGGCGTTGAGGTGCAGGTTGATCGCGATCGTCTCGCGCGCCTCGAGGTGCACCTTGCCCAGCCGCACCGGCGTGTAGCTACGCAGCGGGTTGAACACGCCACCTGGCGCCTGCACGGGCGAGGCCGAGCTCGAGTCGCCGCGGATCAACTCCACGGTGTTGCGCAGGCGGATGGATCCCACCCGCACCAACGGTGTGAGGTCGATGGTCGACTGGTTGGCGACCGGATCGGTGGACATCGCGCCGATCAGGAGCCGGTCCAGATCGACCGTACCGGCCTGGCTCATCTGCAAGACCACGGTGTTGGCGCCGCCGCCGACATCGGCCAGCTGCGTGTTGGGGCTACAGGCGAGGCGTTCCCGCCCCTTCGAAACCGTCTGCGGATCGCGCACGTAGACCTCCCTTGGGTGTCCTCGCACCCAGCGTGCTTGTCTGGAAATTCTAGGGGGATCCGTCCTGGTGTCCCCCCACCCACGATCAAGCGAAACTCGGGGAATCCAGGAAAGCAACGAAAAAGACCAACCGGGCGAGACACTGCCCGATCGGGCGTGGTCGACCCCTGAATCGAAATCGATCACCAGGCGAACCTTCGCGGTCACATCGCCTCGATCCCCACCTCTCCGAGCATGCCCAGTGCTTGCGCCGCGCCCGTCCCGGGCTGCTGGCGCAGCGCGAACCGCGCCACGCGAGCCGTGCCGTCCTGGCTGAGGCGCTGTCTGGGACCGCGCAGGTTGGCCTGGCGAGTTTGCACTGGCTCCACGACGCAGGCCGGGGGGCGGCACGGTGAGGACGAGCGGTCTCTCGTGCTTGAAAAGCCCAATTCGCCAACAAAAAAGCGACGACGAAGCTCCGCACGGCGCGGTCCGTGAGGAGTTCTCCCACCCACGCCGCACAAGAACCCTCCCCACGGCGGTTCCCCACAGTCCCCACGGGTGGTCCCCTGTGACTTTTCAGGATCATGCCCCCAGGGTTTTCACTGATCATGCCCCCGGGGG
>CAYRNR010000108.1:0-31077 GCA_964425605.1 uncultured Rickettsiales bacterium
GTGAAGATCGTGGAGTTGGTTCTAGGGCGAGGTTGCGTGATCAGCCCTCTAGGGGGGTGAGACAGGTTCGCTAGCGATCGACGCCCACGCTCCCGAGGATCTCCATCGGCCCAACCGCCTTCACCTGCTCCAGCTCGGCCTCGTCCTTGACCAGCAGCCCGCCGGCGTAGCCGATGGAGTTGATGGAGATGCGGCCGTGGTACTCGCGAGAACGGGGGACGGCGAGCATCCACTCGCGCGTGAGCAGGAGGTTGTAGGGACCGGACTGCAACCCGTCGGGACCGGGGGGCAGGCCGATGGCGTGCAGGAGCGCGAGGTAGGTGTCGAGCAGATCTCGCGGCGCGGCGCCCGGAGCCAGGCGAGCCAGCGCGTGGACGAACGGGAATGCGGGCAGGAGCCCGAATGGGCCGGTGAACTCCGCGGCGCCGAGCACCGCCTCGATGGGCGGACGGTCGATGCCGTCGCCCAGGGGGTACGGCGCCAGCTGCAGGTGCTTGTGGGGCTGGCTCGCGCCGGCCTCCTCGCCGCCGTTGTAGAAGCCCAGCCCGTCCACGCCGGCCATGCACGCCCACAGCGCGGCGAGGTCGGCCTCGTCGAGCAGCGACGTCTGCTCGGCGAACGCGCGCGTCACGATCAGCATGTGGTGCTCGAGGACCTTGAACTTGTTGAGCAGGCACACGTGGGTGTCCGACACGTCGGCGACGAACAGGTCCGGGTCGTGGGGCAGGAACGGGTTGGGGCGCGGCGCGTCGGGGTCGGGGGGCACCCAGACCGCGGACTTGCGCAGCAGGCTGTCCACCACCCGCACGTCGAAGGGGATGCCGCCGTCCACGACCCGCTCGGACGAGGTGGCGATGGGCTGCAGCGCGCCGGTGGACTCGGCGTGGGCCGTGGCCGCGCGCACGAGGTCGAACAGCTTCGTGGGGTCCAGTCCGCGCATCGGCGAGCTCAGCCGCGCACGCGGTGCGGGTACTCCGGATCGCGGTTCTGGTACGAGAGGATCTTCGGGTTGACGATCACGCCGTCGCGCATGTCGATGGCCCGGCCGATGGTGGGCTGGGCAGCCCAAGCGTCCGGTCCGCCGACCACTGTCCTGGCCCACGGCCACGCGGGCTTGCTGTGCTCGAGCGAGGCGGTGTTGAAGATGAACGACGGCGTGTGGTCCACGGCGTAGTAGGTCACGCCCGGGCCCACCTCGAAGATGGGATCGTCGAACCGCGTCGGCCGGGCGAACTCGAAGCCCATGCCCCGATCGCACGACACGTCGAGGATCACGGCGCCGGGCGTGAAGCGGTCGATCTGGTCGCCCACGACGAACATCAGCGGGTTGTCGGTGTCCTGGTACACGGCGTTGACGATCACGTCGTACCCGGCCAGCTCCTCACCGAAGGGGATGACGTCGCCGGCCTCGTTCTCCACGAACAGGTCCGGTCCCAGGTCGGGCCGCCGGAAGTACTGGCGGTAGTTGGCGCCGGGGATGGTGTTGAGCACCGCGAACGGCGGCCGCATCGAGAACACGGAGATGTCGTGGTAGTCCAGCGCCTGCAGCGCGTGCACCGCGCCGCGGCCCACCGCGCCGAAGCTGATGATCGCGCACTTCTTCTGCTGGTCGTACCAGCCCTTGGTCCCCAGCAGCACCTGCAGGCAGTGCACCACCGAGCAGTAGCCGGCCATCTCGGACTGGGTGTTGAACAGCCACACCCCCTTCTTGTCGCCGTTCCACTGGTACATGTACTCCATGGAGATGTAGGTCATCCGCTTGCGGATGCCCTCGTCGACGATGGCGGGGTTCTGGATGGCGTGCACCGCCCCCCACAGCACCTGGCCCTCGCGGAAGTGCTCGAAGTCGTCCTCGGTGGGCTTGAACACCATCACCGCGTCGCAGTTCGCGAACAGCTCCTCGCGGGTCATCAGCCCTGCCACGTGGGGCGCGATCTCCTCGTCGCTGACGCGGAAGTTCTTGCCGTAGCCCTTCTCCGCGTACACGTGCTTCTTGGTCTCCTCGTCGAACAGGTGGAAGTGCGCGGGATGGATCGCCACCCGCTTCTCGTTCTCCTTGGTGGACGTGGCGATCATGCCCAGTGTCAGCGGCTCGGTGCTCATGGGACCTCCTCGAAGCAGCGCGTAGCATAGCAGGGAGGGAGCATCCCCCGGGCGCGGACTCCGAACAAGCCCGTCACGTTCTGAGGTTTCCCCACATCCCCCGGTTGAGGCGGCTGCAGGAGCGGGCCGCACGACGGAGGATGACGATGCGACGCAACACGACGGATCAGCCCACGACGGGAAACAGCCGAGCTCCCTGGGACTCCCCGACGGGTCAGGTGACCAGCGCGAAACGGCCGGGACGAGCCCACGAGGAGTCCCTCAAGAACCAACCCTCGACGATCCGGCGCAGATCCGCCCCCCGCCGGTCGAGCCGTGGCAAGGGCGACGAGACCCAGGGAATCCCGCCGTGGCTTCTGATCACCGTGGCCGTGGTCGCGGTGCTCGCGGTGGCCGCATGGCACTTCACCGGCGGCAACCGGCGCGCCCGCAAGATGGTCGATGGCCTGTCCCCCGATGAGGTGACGCGGTTGCTCCTCGACGGCGCGGAGCTGCCCGACACCCTCACCGTGCAGGTCGGCGGGCTGCTCGACAAGCGCGTGAGCATGGTCGAGTACGAGGTCATGGCCCACGAGGATCCGTCCAAGGCTCCCCGCAAGGTCGATCCCGGCCACATCGAGAACCTCCGCGTCTTCGGCCTGCTGTTCCCTTCCGACAGCGAGCTGCTGGAGCGGGAGTACCTGCTCCGGGACCACGCCAACGCCCTGCTCGGCGCGCTGCGTGGCGCGGGCGGGCTCGGCGACTTCACCACGGCGTGGAACCGCGCCGTGGACGCCCAGCACGCCCTGTTCTCGGTCTACGCCGGCGCGTGCGGCGACGAGGCGATCCTCGTGGAGCTCGACAAGGCGAGCCACCAGGAGTTCTTCGGGGAGATGCGCACCCTGGCAGCGCGGGAGATGACCGCCCGCGCGACCGGGGACACCCGCGCGTGGGAGACCGAGTCGTTGAAGCTCTTCGCCAAGGTCCTCGAGCCCGAGTACTTCTCCGCCGGCACCTTCGACGTGCGGGTGATCGAGCACCACGCGCAGCTGGCCGAGTCGGTCAAGGACGACGACATGACCCCCGGGCTCGAGGTCCCGGTCACCGTGGCGCTGGTGAACTGAATCCCGGCACGAGGTAACCTGTAGTCCGGACGGCTGCACCATCTGCCGACGGAGGACTCGTGAACTCGTGCACCAGCCGTGCGCTCGCGCTCGTGACCGCGCTCGCCCTGACGCTCCCCCTCACCGCCTGCGAGGAGGAGGTGTTCGTCCCGCCGGATCCGCCCGAGGAGGAGATCAACGACGTCAACGCCTACCTCTTCCGCAACTGGGACACCGACGAGCCCGGCGTGCTCGAGGCCGGCCTCGCGGCGCTCATCGAGCTCCTCGACGAGTTCGACCTGGACGCCGAGTACCGCGAGCGGTGCTACAAGCCCGAGCCGCTGACCGAGGAGGATCTCGTCGACGTCCCCCACCCCGACCGCGATCCCGGCGACGTCAACCCCGTCGCCCTGGTGATGGCCAGCGCCTTCCTGCCCGTGGACCAGGCCACCGACGTCATCATCATGCCCGACCAGCGCCCGGTGGAGCCCCACTCCCCGGAGCACTACGAGCGTAGCTTCCGCGATCCCACCGACCCCAGCTGCTTCCCCGGCGGGGACTGCAAGAAGCTGATCACCGACAACAGCATCATCAAGGACTACCTGGTCATCTCCATGTACTACGAGATGCCCAAGGCGTTCCGCTGGGTCGAGATCGGCGAGACGGGCTCCGGCGAGTGGGCCATCCTCGCGCGCTGCTGGCAAGAGGAGTCCTACGAGACCGACGGCGGCGCCGTGCAGCTCAACCAGTCCTACTGCATCGACGTGCACTTCCCCCGCGAGAACGGCGGCGCACGCTACATGGTCACCTGGCCCGAGACCTTCATCGATGGCGTGGAGGACGACCTGATCTACGAGACGACGATCATGGGCATGAACGACATCCTGGTGACGACCGAGGAGTACCTGGCGTCGCTCTGACCTTCAGCACCCCGATCCGGGATACAGGTCCGCGTCCAGGTCGTCGCAGTCCCACCCGTCACCCGGGTACACGCCGGAATCGTAGGGGCCGGGCTGCCACCACAGGGGGTAGCCGTCGCGATCGTGGTCGTACTCGTCGGCGTCCTGGCCGCCGTACGCGCCGATGTCGCAGGTGGTGCCGTCGGGGTCGACCTCCAACGCGTCGCCGGCGTCCACGAGGGACGAGGAGAGGCCGAGGTGCAGGTCCCAGTCGAGGGGATCGGCGGGCGCGAGGTCCACGAGCATCGGATCGTCTGTCAGGTTGCCGTCGACGCCGGTGGGATCGTCCATGCCGCCGAAGTCCGACGGCAGGTTCGCCCAGACGGCGCTGTTGAGCAGCGTCGCGGTCCCCGAGCTCACCTGGATGCCGCCGGCCTCGTCCACCGAGGTGTTGTGGGCGACGAGCACCTCGGACAGGGACAACGAGTCGTCGGCGACCATCACCCCGCCGCCCGCGCCGTCGGAGGTGTTGCCGACGATGGACGTGAAGCGCATCGTCACCGCCGAGTCGTCCAGGTACAGGCCGCCGCCGTCGCCGCCGGCGGTGTTGCCCGCGATCACGGCGTTGGTGAGGTCGAGGGTGGAGTCCTCCACGTGGAGACCCCCGCCCCACGACGACGTGCTGTTCCCGATCACGGACAGGCTGTCCGCGGACACCTCGGCGCCGCGCACGTACAGCCCGCCGCCGTCGGCGCTGCCCTCGTTTCCGAGCACGGCCGCGTTGGAGAGGCTCAGCTCCGAGTTCCACAGGGTCAGCCCGCCGCCGCTGCCGCCCGACTCGTTGCCCTGCACGAGCAGGCCGTCGATGGAGCCCGTGGAGTCGTAGATGTACATGCCGCCGCCGCCGGCGTTGGCGTGGTTGTCCAGCACGGTCACGTCCGACAGGTCGAGGGTGGCCGTGGTGACGTACAGCCCGGAGCTGGAGCTGCCCGTGTTGCCGGACGTGTACAGCCCCTCCACGTCGAGGGTGCCGTAGGAGTACAGGAAGCACACGCCGCCGCCGCCCAGCGACGCGTAGTTGTCCCGCGCGGTGAGGTTCTCCACGTCGCCGTTGGTGACGTAGAAGCGGACGCCGCCGCAGTGGGTCCCCTCGTTGTCGTCCACCACCACGTCGCGCACGTGGGCGGTGGCGTTGTAGAGATAGAGGCCGCCGGCGTAGGTGCCGGTGTTGCCCGTGATCACCAGATCCACCAGGGTCGGCTCGGCGCTGAACACCTTGACGCCCCCCGGGCCGGAGTCGCTCACGCCGCCGGTGATGGTGAATCCCTGGAGCAGGGCGTCCTCGTCCTCGTCGTCGTCGAACACGACCACGGGTTCTCCGTCACCGTCGAGGGTCGTCATCGCCGAACCGTCCACGCCGACCACCCGGATGATGCGGCCGCCGAAGTCGATGTTCTCGACGTAGGTCCCGGCCTCCACGCACACGGCGTCGCCGTCCAGGGAGCCCTCGATGGTCTCCTGGAGGCCGTCCCCCTCCATCACCGACCACTCCACGGTCAGCTCGTCGCAGTCGTTGTCGATGCCGTCGCAGAGCTCGGGCGCGCCCGGGAAGATGCCGGCGTCCTCGTCGTCGCAGTCCCCGTCGCAGGGGCCGACGCCGTCCCCGTCCGAGTCCCCGGGGGTGTCCACGGTGGTCTCGTCGCAGTCGTTGTCGATGCCGTCGCACGGCACGTCCTCGGCGCCGGGGTTGATGGCGGGATCGTCGTCCTCGCAGTCGCCGTCGCACACCCGGTAGCCGTCCTCGTCCGAGTCGAACTCCAGCGCGGGCACCACGTGGTCGCAGTCGTTGTCGATGCCGTCGCACAGCTCCTCGGCTCCCGGGTAGGCCGTCGGGTCCTCGTCGTCGCAGTCGCCGTCGTCCTCGGTGAACCCGTCGCCGTCCGCGTCGACCACGGCGGTGTCGTCGTCGTCGGCCACGTCGTCGTCGGCCGCGTCGTCGTCGTCGGCCACGGTCGAATCGTCGTCGTCTCCCCCATCGCACGCGGGGACGAGGACCAGGAGCAGGATCAGCCAGCAGGATCGCAACAGGTGCATGGGCGACACCTCCCAGGGGAATGATACATTCGCTTCGTTGGAGGTGGCAGATGCGGATATGGACCAGCTTCGCCATCGGCGTCGTTCTCGCCCTGGGCGGGTGCGACTGCGAGGCCACGGACGACGACACCACGGCGGCGGACGACGACACCACGGCGGGCGACGACGACGACGCCACAGCATCGGACGACGACGACGCCACAGCATCGGACGACGACGACGCCACCGCGTCGGACGACGACGACAGCGCCGATCCCGATCCCTACGTCCAGCCCGCGGTGTACGTGACGCCCATCGCGCCGCAGCCCGGGGACACCGTCACGATCCACTACCGAGGCGACCACGCGGCCGAGGCCGGGCTGTCCATCCGCTACGGCTTCAACGGGTACAACCAGGTGGAGTCCATCGACGAGTACATCGAGTGGTACCACGTGGGCAACTGGGACTATTACCTCGAGGCGGCGATGACGCCGGTGCTCGACGGCTTCGACTTCGAGCTCGAGGTGCCCGCGGACGCGCGCGCGCTCCAGTTCACCTTCTTCTTCGACGACGCAGGGGAGACGGTGTGGGACGACAACGGCGGCTGGGGGTACAACCAGTCGCTGGTGTTCCCGTACATCGGCCCGGTGCTGACGTGGAACGACGCCACGTCCCCCGACGACGGCGTGGTGATCACGTTCGAGACGTCGGTGCCCTGCTTCGGACGCGTGGAGTACGGCCCCACCGACACCCTGGGCTCCACCGTGATCGGCGGCGAGCTGCGCCGCATGCACCACTTCGCGATCACCGGCCTCGATCCCGGCACCACCTACCACTACCGGGTGCTCGACAGCGCCGGCCACGTGTCCGAGATCTTCACGTTCTCCACGATCCCCGCCTCCACCGAGGAGCTCAGCTTCGCCGTACTCGCCGACATGCAGGACAACGGCGACGGCGCGCGGCGCTGGGACGAGGTGGCGGCCGAGGTGCTCCAGGCGCACCCGGAGATCGCCTTCTGGCTCGCCGCCGGCGACCTGCCCACGGACAACGTCCCGGGCGACTGGTGGACGTTCTTCGACAAGGGGCGCGACCTGTTCGCGTCCAGGGTGATCGTGCCCGCGGTGGGCAACCACGACACGCCCACGGACCAGCCCGACGAGGACAGCGAGGTCTTCTCCACGTACTTCGATCTGCCCACGTCGGACAGCCGCGACGGGGTCTACCGCGTGGACGTGGGGCCGGTGACCGTGCTGAGTCTCAACAGCGAGGTGATCGGCGAGTTCGAGGTGGGCATGGACCAGTACGCCTGGACCGAGGCGCAGCTCGGCCAGCTGCCGCCCGACACGGCCTGGGTGTTCGCCCAGTGGCACGTGCCGCCGTACAACGCCGGTGACCGCTTCGACATCCAGCACCAGGAGGCTGTCCGCGAGACCACCGCGCTGTTCGACGGCGCCGTAGACTGGGTGTTCACCGGCCACGAGCACCTGTACCAGCGCACGCTGCCGCTGCGATACGACGCCCAGGTCGCGCCCTCGGGGGACTACGGCGTGGGCGAGGACGACGGCGTGGGGTACATGGTGATGCCCACAGCAGGCATCGAGCCGCGCTACGGCATCCGCGGGCCCGACTCGCCGGTGGCCTACCTGCGCGACCTGATGGCGTACCCGCACATCGGCGCCGGGGCCGAGGACGCGGACAGCGAGATCGGCTTCGTCGTGGTCACCATCTCCGGCGACACCATCGCCCTGCAGACCACCTGCATGGGGTCCGGCGAGGTCCACCTGCCGCCCTACGTCTGCGACGGCGTCTCCTACGTGAAGTGAGCCCCCCGGGCCCGCACGATCACTGGCGTGGGACGTGGCGAAGGGCTAACCTGCCGCACCATGAGACAACGCCTGTTGATGTTCGGTTGGTACCTGCTCCTCGTGTTGGCCCTGGTCGCGCCCGTGGGCTGCGACGGCGAGGCCGACGACGACGATGACGACGACTCCGTCAACCCCGGGGACGACGACGACGACGACGACGTCACCGCCTCCTTCGCCGCCGAGGCCACGTTCAGCGAGGTGATCCCCACCGTGGCGACCGTCACGTGGACCACGGACGAGGCCGGGTCGAGCCAGGTCATCTACGGACTGGACGAGGACCTCTCCCTGAGCACGCCCCTGGACGAGGCCGAGGCCACGGACCACGCGGTCGTCGTGATGGGGCTCAAGGCGGGCCGCTCGTACAGCTTCCAGGCCGTCACCGAGACCAGCGACGGCAGCACGCTGATCAGCGACGTGGGTACCCTGACGGTGGCCCCCGCCCCCTCCGCGGTGGGCGCGCTGACCATCACCGTGCCCGATCCGGCCGCCGAGTTCGAGGACGGGTTCGTCCTCACCAGCCTGATCCAGGAGGACGGCAACTGGATCGTGATCATCGACCGGGAAGGCGACGTCGTCTGGTACATGGAGTTCCCGGCGCGGCTGGTCACCTCCATCAAGCGCGCCCCGGACGGGCGCGGCTTCTACACCATCCACTCGGACATCACCCAGACCGAGGACACCTCGCAGATCGACTGGTACGCCATCGACGGCTCCGACCTCACCGTGACGCCGGCGCAGACGGGGCACCACGACGTGGTCATGCTCTCCGATCGGACCTACGCCTTCATCGGCTTCCAGTTCCACGTCTTCCCTCACTACGGGGGCCAGGACGCCGACGTGGCTGGCGATCGGATCATCGAGATCGCCGAGGGCGCCGTCGCGGAGGACGGCGTCGTCGTCTTCGATCTCCTCGAGGAGTTCCACGACCCCCAGCCGGCCTGCGAACACCAGTACTGGTCGGCGTACAACACCGATGGCATGGACTGGAGCCACTCCAACTCGCTGATGGTCGTGCCGGGGGAGGAGGGCGCCTACTACCTTCTGGCCTCGTACCTGGACACCCTGTTCAAGATCGATCGAGAGACCGGCGAGATCCTCTGGGAGATGCAGGGGCCCGCCGACGACTTCTCGCCCGACGGCTCGTACGACGGCTGGTCCCACCCGCACATGTCTCAGACCTACGACGGCGGCTTCACCATCTTCGACAACGGCTACCACCTCGAGCCGGCGCACTCCCGCGTGATGGAGTTCTCCTTCGACGACGGCGCCATGACCGCCACCACCGAGTGGCTGTACGCCGATCCCGAAGGCCGATTCAACGCCGTGCTCGGCGACGTCAAGAAGATCTCGGACGGCCGCTACATGACCGTGTGGAGCCAGTTCGGCCTGCTCGCGGAGATCGACGCGGACGGCGAGGTGGCCTGGCAAGCGGAGACGGCGCTGGGATCGGCCGTCGGACGGATCGTCTGGGTGCCGGATCTGTACGAGATGCTCTAGCAGCCGCGGCTACTGGACCATCACCTCCACGACCCCCATCACCAGCGGCGCCGGGCTCGTGGACGCCAGGCTCTCCAGCCCCACCAGCCACACGCCGTCGTCGGTGAACCCGGGGAAGGTGTCCCCGTCCACGTCCACGGCGCCCGCCAGCGGTGACGAGGTGGTGCCGAACACCTCGAGGCGGTAGATGTCATCGCTCTGATCGAAGTACTGCAGGAAGTCGGCCTCGGCCTCCTCCAGCGTGGCGCCAGGAGCGTTGCCCACCAGCAGCCGATCCACGGACGCGGGGTTGAGCTCGTTTCCGAACGAGTCCTGGGTCACCGCCGACCAGTCCAGCGTGTAGGTCAGCCCGGGGGCCGTGGGCAGGGTGGCCGCCGAGTGCAGGTCCACCTGGAAGTCCAGGATCGCCGTCGCATCGGTGAACGCCGCCTCGTGGGTCTCCGAGTCCTCCTCGGGTTTGAGGAACATCACCGTGCGGATGTCGTTGCGGCCGTTGGGCATGTCGCTCCACAGGGTCACGGCCCAGGTCCAGTCCGTGTCCCGCACCACGAATCCCTCTGCGGGATCGAACGCGTTGCCGATGATGGAGAACTCGGACAGCATCGCCGACGACAGGCCGGCGCTGTTGTCGAACGTGTAGTAGGCGCCCACGTCGGACTGCAGCAGCGCGTTCATCGCGATGGCATCGATCACCTCCTGCTGCGTCAACATGAACCCCACCAGCGCCGCCGAGTGGATGTCCTCCGGCCCGTCGATGGCGCCGCCGCGCACGTCCACGGTCAGCTGGTCCCACGAGAGCTGGACGTCCTCGCCGGCCCCGAGATCCACCACCTCCACGTCCAGCTCACCGGTGTAGCTGTAGGAGTGGGCGTCGGTGAAGACGAGGTCGCCGTCCAGATCCGCGGTGGCGTCGTCGTCGTCCGCGGCCGAATCGTCGTCGTCGCCCGGGCAACCGAGGATCAGGGCGAGGGGGAGCAGCAGCAGGAAGCTGAGGTCACGCATCGGGGCCTCCGGGGATGGGAGCCCAGGTTAGCGGCTATCCGCCGCTGTTGGCCAGCCCCTGGAGCGCGGTGGCGTCGGTGGGGGCGACGCGGAGCACCGAGCGGAACTGGGTCGCCGCGTCCACCGGGCGACCCAGCTCGAGCAGGCACCAGCCCAGCCCGCCGCGCATGTCCACGTCCGAGGGATACAGCTCGAGCACCCGCCGGTACGCCACCTCGGCCTCGTCGAAGCGGCCGAGGTTGTACAGGGCCCACGCGCGGCGCGACCCGGCCAGGTAGTTCTTCGGATCGAGGGCCAGCGCGTCGGCGCCGGTCTGCTCCGCGTCGCGCCACAGCCGCAGCGCCATCTGCGGCAGCATCAGCCCGAGGTGGGGCTCCACGGCGCGGGGCGCGCCAGCGATGGCCTGGCGGTACGAGGCCACGGACTCGCGGTGGTCGCCGCTGAGGTAGTGCAGCCAGCCCCGCCGCAGGTGGTAGACGTACTCGTCGCGGTCCGCTGCCGCCACACCGTCCATGGCCTCCAGCGCCTGTCGGTAACGGCCAGCGGCCTCCAGGTCGTTGGAGATCTGGTAGGCGTCCGCGGTCTCGTCGGCCGACGCGGCGCTCGCGCACAGGAGAATCAGCACAGGCATCAAGAAACGCATCGTCATCGTCCCGTCCTCTCGTTCTCGGTGGTGGCCTCGCGGGTCCTTCCCGCGGCCCTCAGGCTCAGTCGTTCGATCCCCTGGCCGCGACGCAGCACGGCCTCGGTCCGCACGAGCGGCGAACCCGTGGGGGTACACGGCAAGGAGGTGCCGCTGATCACGATGCGCTCGCCCTCGCTGCGGGCCGAGTAGCGCATGGGGATACCGTCGCGGCCGTCGCGGTTGCGCGCCAGCAGCAACCGCTGGTGCCAGGGCAGGACGTGCCGCGCAGGGAGGTGGTCCTTCCACGCCATCGCGGCCGACGACTCGAAGGGCACGCGCGCCAGGCAGGCGCGCACGATGTGCAACGCCGAGCCGCGGGCGCCCAGCACGTCCAGCACCGTCCAAAGCCGCTGGCCGTGCTCGAAGTACAGCGTGGCGCGCGGTGAGCGCAGCATCTGCTCGCCCAGCAGGCCGATCTCCGGTGTGATCTCCTCAACACGACCGTCACAGCACAGGTTCACCGGGCGCCCCACCTCGAACCGCAGCGTGTGGGCCAGATCGCGGCTGGGCTCCACGTTGCGCAGCTGCTGGCCACGGACCGGCACGCACGTGTTGCGCAGCTCTTCGCGGTCCGCGGCGCCGGCCACGACCTCGTGGAGTTCCAGGTGGATCGTTGGCGCCCCCACGAGGGGGGTCGACTGCAGGTGGAAGTGGAGGTGGGGGACCGGGGAGCGACCCGAGCTGCCGCACTGGCCCAGCGGGTCGCCTCGGCGGACCACCTGCCCCTCCTGGACCCGCACGCTGCCCGGCGCCAGGTGCGCCACCAGCGAGTACAGCCCCGGTCCGTGGATCAGCAACACCAGGTTGCCCCACCGCTCGGCCAGATCGACCTCGCCGATGGCGTTGTCCGGTATCCCGTCCACGACTCGCACCACCGTCCCGTCGGCGGCGGCGAGCACCGGCAGCCGGTAGCAGTGATAGTCCTCGCGCTGCTGGCCGCGGCCGCGGTGGGTCCGTCCGTCCGATCCCAGCACCTCGAAGTCCGCGGCGTGCCGCCACGGCCCCCGGTGCGTGTGCTCGCCGTCGACGCCCTGGGTACAGAGCCAACGGCCCCGGAAGGGCGCGTGCAGCCGCACGCCGTAGATGGCCCCGAACCGCGCGATCCGTGTGCGGAAGTGGCCGAGGTTCTCCTCCGGGGTGCCCGGGATGAAGTCCACGGCGCGCGGGCGTCCGTCCCGCACCCGCTGCCGCATGGCCACCAGCAGCATCAGCACGGTGACGTTGAAGGGCAGGATCGTCAGTGGCAGCCCGAGCTTGGACAGCACCGGCTGGCAGCCCAGCGCCACGAGGACGCTCAGGGAGACACCCAGGGCGGCCAGCAACGCCGACCACCGGCCCGGCACGAACCACACACCGCCCAGCGCCACTGCGGTGAACGTGGCGTTGAGCACCAGCACCCGCACGAGCACCGGGTGGGCGTCGGGGTAGATACTCGCGGTCAGCGCCCACACACCGACGAACGCCGCCAGCGACAGCGACGCCGCGATGCGGCTGTACAGCACCAGGGCCGCGGCCACCAGAAGACAAGTGAGGGCGTGGGACAGGACCATCGTGCCCAGGCTCTGCAATCCCGGGCCAGGTCCGCTGAACTCGAGGCCAGGCAGCGCCTCAAGGGGGGCGGGCTCACCGGCGACCGGCTGGATCGCGATCCCGAGACCTGGCGCGGCGGCCAGCACGAGGTACGCCACGACCAGGAACGGCAGGGTCAACGACGGCAGGCCGAACTGACTGGCCATCAGCGCATGGGTGGCCGCGGTCACCAGCACCGTGGTGACCACGGCCAGGGCCGTCAGCGCGAACGCCGCGGGACCGGGCTCGAGCAACCCCGCGCCCACCAACCCCACCAGCAGGGCGTTGTAGCCGAACAGGCCGGCGCGGTTGAGGTCGGGGCTCAGGCGGATGGTGTGCGCCACCAGCAGCGCAGTGCTCACCGAGAGCACCCCGGCGAGGCCCAGCCGCGGCACGGTGAACGTGGCCGCCAGCAGCAGCACGCCAACGGCCCGGGACTGGGAGAACAGTAGCTGCGAGTAGCTGAACAGCAGCGCGTCCAAGGCTGTCGTGGCCGCAGCCAGCGTAGGGCTGTTCCCCTCGATCGCCGGCCGCGCCGCCACGGTACGGGTGTTCACAACCACGACGGCACCTCTTCGTGGTCGACCACGCTCTGGAGGTCCTCGCGTCGGCGGATCAGGGTGTGCTCGCCGTTGCGACCGATCAGGACGACGGCCGGGCGGTAGGTGATGAACTGCATCCACTGGGTGACGTTGTAGGCGCCCACCGTGCGCACGGCGAGGCGGTCCCCCACCCGCATGGGCGGGAACAGCAGCGTGTCCCGCACCACGTCGATGTTCATGCACAGGGGGCCGTACACCACGGTGGGCTCGGGCGTGCCGGTGAACGCCTGGGTGGGGACGAGGTCGTGCTTGTACCAGAAGGCGGTGAACAGGGAGTTCACCCCCGCGTCGATCACCAGCCCCCGCCGCCCGTCCGGCATGCGCTTGTTGGCCAGCACCGTGCTGATCAGCGTGCCCGCGTCGTCCACGAGGGCGCGCCCACTCTCCATGACCAGGGTGGGCTGCTGCCGCGCCGGGTAGTCCAGCTCCGCGAGCCCCGTGGCGATGGCCTCGGCGTAGCGGTCGAACGACGGGGTGGCCAGCTCGCCGGGCTGGTACTGGGCCTTGAGGGTGTTGTGCGACGGCAGGCCGCCGCCCAGATCGATGAACTCCAGGACCACGCCCAGCCGCTGGCGAAGCTCGTTGGCGAAGCGGGCGATCTTGCCGGCGGCCTCGCCGTAGGCGCCGGTCTGCAGGATGAACGTGCCCAGGTGGCAGTGCAGCCCTGCGAGCTCGAGGCGGTCCCCGGCGACGAGCCTGCGCGCCGCGTCCATGGCCTGGCCGTTGTCGAGGTTGAAGCCGAAGCGACCCCAGGTGGGCGCGCCCTCGGCGGTCATGTTCAGCCGAAGCGCCACCTTCGGGCGGATGCCGCGCCGCGCGGCCACAGTCTCGGCCGCGGCCAGCTCGTCGAAGTGATCGATGTGGACCAGGGTCTCGGCGGACAGGGCGCGGTCGAGCACCGCCTCGGACTTGTGCGGCCCGTTGAAGTGGACGCGGTCGCCGGGCACGCCGTTGCGCAGCGCCTTGTCGTACTCGAACTCCGAGACCACCTCGCCCCAGGCCCCCTCGCGGTGGAAGATGCGGCAGATGGCGTCGAGGTAGTTGGTCTTGTAGGACCACGCCAGCCGCACGTCGGGCCAGCGCCGCGAGAACGCCTCTCTCATCTCCCGGATGCGGTCCACCAGCACCCGCTCCGAGAACACGAACAGGGGCGAGCCGTACTGCTCGACGAGGTCGTCCACGGCCACCCCGTCGATGTGGGTCATCGGCTGCATCGCCTGGGTGCGGCCGAACTTGTTCATCAGGCCCATCTCGTGGCGCAGCAGCACCGGGCGTTCGTACATCGGCTTGGAAGTCGCGGCGGTCATGGTCGGTCCTCCATCGGAACGTCGGAATCGTTGGATGTATGGGGGCCGCGCAGGATCTCGCCGGTGGCGGCGATCTGTTGCAGCTCGGTGATGTCGGCGATCTGGTCCAGGGAGATACGCACGAACATCGTACCCACCTTGAACCCGGTCATCGGCGTGACCGGCTGGCCCGCGGCCATCTTCACCGCTGCCCACGGCAGGTTCATGCCGGCTCCGGCGCTGAGGTACACCCACGCCGGGAAGCGCGGGTTGACCTCGAGCAGGTGGTACTGGCCGTCGCCGTTGCGACACACCTCCACCTCGCACGGCCCGTTCCAGCGCGTGGCGGCCATGAAGCGGTCGGTCATCTCCAGCAGGCCCGGGTCCTTGACCGCCACACCGGCCCACCCCTTGCCCTTGTCGGTGAGGAACGTCTTCTTCATCGGCACCGCGCCCACGGTGTTGCCGCGGCCGTCACCGACGGCGACCACGTCGTACTCCTCGCCCGACACGCCGCGCTGCACGATCACCGGCAGCCCCCACTGGGCCACCGTGGCGTGGAACGCGGCCACGGCCTCGTCGATGCTGCGGGCCAGCTTCGCGCCGTAGTAGACGCCCTTGACGTAGAAGGGGTACGGGATGGCCTCGTGGATGGCGTACAGCTCCGAGACGTCGGACACCACGCGGGTCTCCGGTACCGGGATGCCGCTGTCCAAGCCCAGCCTCGACAGGTTGGACTTGGCCCGCAACGCCAGCTGCTCCCGCGAGGGCAGCAACACGCCGATACCCAGGGCCGCCAGCTCGTCCTGGATCGCGATGTACGCGTCCAGCTCCGAGTCCACGGTCGGCACCACCACGTCCAGGCCGACCCGGTCGCGGATGTACGTCAGTCGCTGCAGCAGCGCGTCCACGCCCTGCGACGGGTAGGGCACCAGGAACACGTCGTCGACCAGGTCCCGGGCGTAGATGCCGGGGTCCAGGCTGTCGTAGGCCAGGCCGATCACCCGGCCGCGGAACGAAGATTCGGCCCGCAGCGAGCGGATCACCCCCACGCCAGGGGCGGGATTGTCGGTGGCATTGAGGGCGGTCACGCCCACGGTCATTCGGTGGATGTCCATGACGCCCTCACAACGTGAACTCGGGGGGCACGAGGCCCTCCCGGCGCAGGAGCTGAAGGAACTCACCGAGGTCCCGGTCCAGGTCCTCGTCGTCGCCCACGGCGAACGCCGCGGCCAGGTCGTCGAGGATCTCCCCGCGGCCCGCGCCACGCTTGATGCCCTCGAGCATCACGCGCCCCGATCCGTTGAGGCTGAACGTGCTGCCCGTGTACGGGTCGAACACGAACCCCCGGTCGCTGATCGCCAGGTCCGAAAGCTTCTCGCGAACGTCCATATCGCCCTCCTCGGCCGGTCTCGCCGGCCAGCGCCAGAAAACCAGCCGTCCTAGAAATCGAAGGCCGCCCCGATGGAGCCCACCACGCCCACGTGATCCGTCCCTTCGCCCGCATCGCCCAGATCGGTCGCGGTGGCGCCGTAGGCCTCCACGGTGCCGGTGAGGCGCCAGCGCTCGGCCAGGTGGATGCTGCCGCCGACGTGGGCGGCCCAGGGGATCGTCTCGAGGATGTTGTAGGCCGCGTCGTCGGCCAGGTACGCCGGCCGGAACTCCGAGCCGCCCTTGCCGCCCAGCCAGATCTCGCCGCGGTCGTCGCCGTAACCCAGGTCGAGGTGGCCGGCACCCAGCGCGGTCCCGTCCACGACCTGCATCGAGCCGCCCGGCCTCAGCCAGAATCCGCGGCCCAGCGGGAGGCGCCAGGCGACCGCCGTCCGGAACACGTCCGCGTCGTCGTAGTGGGACAAGCTGGCCTCGACCGTGACGTCTCCGAGCGGGCTGAACCGCGCCATGGCGCCGAGCACGTGGCCCGTGCCCAGCGCCCCGCTGGTCTCGTGGATGGCCGCGTAATGTCCTGTCAGGCCGAACCGCTCCGAGGATGCCCCTCCGGCCACATGGATCTCGTGCTGGCCGAACGACTCGGAGGTGCCCGACGGACCTCCCGGGCCCATCGGCCCCGGAGATCCCATCGACGTGGAGGTGAACCGCCCGTAGCGGTAGGTGAGCCCCGCCACCAGACGCCGCCACTGCAGGCCGCCGCCGGCCACCAGCCCCAGCCCCCACGTGCTCTCGCCGATCGCCGGATAGCCGCAGCCCAGCAGGGCCGCGCGACCGTGGCCGCGCACCCGCTGTCTCGACGCGACCGCCTCCAGGCCGTCTCGACTCTCCGCCGAACCTCCGGAGAGGGCCTCCGCGCGGGAGTAGTACCGGTGCGCGCGGGCGTGTTCGCCGGCGTTGTACGCCAGCCACCCCAGCTGCAGCATCAGGTGGTAGTCCTGGGGGAACTCCCCCTCGAGGTCGTCCAGGGTATCGAGGGCGGCCTCGTACTCACCTTGCCGTTCGAGCACCAGCGCTGCTTCGAACCGCTCCTCGTACCCCGTGTCCGCCGCTGCCGTGCCCGCCATCAGCGCGCACCACAGCACTCCAACGCACGTGCCCCTGAACATCGCCCTACCCGTTCCGCCCGGAACCGAACTTGCCCCGCAGGTCCCGGCCTCCATGACGTAGAAACGAAGTCAAGTAAAAGCGTTAAACGGAGGTAACCCCGAGGTAACTGCCGGGTAAGGAAGCGGAGAGAAAAGGCGTAGAGGTGTGAGCGTCCCTTTTCTCTACGGCGGGGACGCCTGCCCGGAGCTGTTCTTGCCCCAGCACTCGGCGGTGCCGTCGGCGCGCAGGGCGCAGGCGTGCTCGGTGCCGCAGGTGACCGAGTCGAAGGAGCCGGCAGGGGCGTTGGTCTGGCCCTCGTCGTTGTTGCCCCAGCACTCGACGGTGCTGTTGGTGCGGACGCCGCAGGTGAACTCACCGCGGGCGTCGAGCTGGCGGAAGGTGCCGGCGGGGGGAGAGGCCTGGCCGTCGGAGTCGTAGCCCCAGCAGGTCACGGAGCCGCCCTGGGCGATGGCGCAAGCGTGGTAGTAGCCGGCGACGGCCTGGGTGTAGGTGCCGGCGGGCTCGTCGAGCACGTCGTACAGGTCGTGGCCCCAGCAGCGCAGGCCGCCGCTGGTGTAGACGCCGCAGGCGTGGTGGTAGCCGTAGTCGATCTGGCTGAAGAGGCCCGACGGCGCGCCGTAGTAGTACTCGCTGCCCCAGCACTCGACGTCCTCGCTGGACAGGATGCCGCAGTGGTGGCCGTACCCCCCGGCCAGCGCCACGAAGTTGCCCGCGGGGGGGTAGCACTGGCCGTCGAGGTTGTGGCCCCAGCAGTCCACCGAGCCGCCGGGGCGGATGCCGCAGACGTGCTGCACGCCCGAGTCGATGTGGGTGAAGGTGCCCGACGGAGGGCTGGACTGCCCCTGGGCGTCGCTGCCGAAGCACAGCGCCTCGCCCGCGGCGGTGATGCCGCAGGTGTGGGTCCAGCCGCCGGAGAGCTGCTGCCAGAACGGTGAGTCGATGCCGTCGCAGTCCTGGTCGATGCCGTCGCCGGTGACCTCGGAGGCGCCGGGATGGATCGATGCGTCCGAGTCGTCGCAGTCGTCGTTGTCGAGCACGTGGTCGGGGGGCTGCTCGCATTCGTGGACGCTGGCCCCGGTCGGATCGCCATACGAGTCGCCGTCGGCGTCGGGGTAGTAGTAGTTGAAGTCCAGGCCGTCGTCCGCTGAACCGTTGCAGTCGTCGTCCATGCCGTTGCAGACCTCGGGGGCGCCCGGGTGGATGTCGGCGTTGGTGTCGTCGCAGTCGTCGCCGTTGGTCACGTGGTCGGCGATCTCCTCGCAGGCGGTCACCGGCGTGGCGAACCGATCGCCGTACCCGTCGCCGTCGGCGTCGGGCCAGTAGTCCGCCACGGGCAGGCCCTCGTCCACGGTGCCGTTGCAGTTGTCGTCCTCGCCGTTGCACTGCTCCGGGGCGTTGGGGTGCACGGCCTCGTCGGAGTCGTCGCAGTCGCCATCACAGGTGGAGTAGCCGTCGGCGTCCGCGTCCTCGTCCTCGTCCACGGTGCCGTCGCAGTCGTTGTCCTTGGCGTCGCCGCAGATCTCCTCCTGGCCCGGGTTGACGATGCCGTCGGTGTCGTCGCAGTCGAGCTGGTCCGCGGGCAGGTTGGCGGCGCACTCGGCGTTGTCGGCCGAGGGGTAACCGTCACCGTCGGAGTCGAAGTCCTCGTCGATGGCGCCGTCGCAGTCCTGGTCCACGCCGTCGCAGGCCTCGAAGGCGTCGGGATGGATCGACCCGTCGTGGTCGTTGCAGTCGCCGGTGCTCGTGGAGTAGCCGTCCCCGTCGCAGTCGGCGGGATCGGGACAGTCGGTGGCGTCGTCGTCGTCACCGGCGTCGTCGTCGTCCCCGCAGTAGGTGTCGCACCCGGGATCGTCGCAGTCGGTCTGCCCGTCGTGGTCGTTGTCCGCGCCGTCGAAGCACTCGGCCGCGCTGCCGCCCTCGCTGCAGGCCGTGATGCCCGCACCGATCAGGCCGAGGACGATCGCCGCAATCCAGCCGTATCGCATGTCGCCTTCCTCCGCGAGGACCGCAACATAGCACGACGATTCTGCTCAGCGCGTCCGCATCCCCTCCTTCACCCGCGGGAAGAGGCCGATGCCCACCGCGGCCGCGGCGAGCGCCGCCACGGCCATGGCGCCGAACACGAGGTCGAGGCCGCCGCCGAGCGCTCCGCGGAACTCCGGGCCGAGGTTGCGCAGGTCCGCTCCGGCCAGGTCCGGCCCCAGATTCCACGCGAGCAGGGCGCCCAGGGCCGCCACCCCCACGGCCCCGCCCATGGTGCGCGCGAACTGGGCCAGCGCCGTGGCGATCCCCCGTTGCTGCACGGTCACCCGCTCCTGGACCGACACGGTGAACGACGAGATGGTCGCGCCCATGCCGAAGCCGAAGACCATCTCGCCGAGCACGGCGATCCACGGCTGGTCGAGGGCCACACCGGCCACTCCGATGAGCCCTCCCGCCGCGACGAGGGCGCACCCGAGCCGCACCAGGACCTGGAAGCCCACGCGCTCCACGAGCCGGCCGCACAGCACCGACGCCACCGTCCACGCGAGGGACAGGGGGATCAGGACGAGGCCCGCGACGATGGGGGAGCCGCCCTTGACCGCCTGCACGTACAGCGGCACGTAGGCCACGAGCCCGAACAGCACCACCCCCAGCAGCACGCCCGCGCCGTTGGCGGCCACGTGGACGCGGTCGCGGAACAGCCCGAGGGGGACCAGGGGCTCGGGGTGGCGGCGCTCCTGGACCACGAAGGCGCACGCTGAGACCGCGCTGATGCCCAGCCAGACCCACCACGCCGAGCCGAACGGACGCTGCGCCTGCGGCAGGAGCACCAGGAGCAACGACAGGGTCGCGACGCTGAGCAGGACGGCCCCGGCCAGGTCCAGGCGGTGCTCGCGCCGGAACCCGGACTCGCGCAGCAGCACGCCCACGGCGATCATCGAGGCCAGCCCGAACGGCAGGTTCACCCAGAACACCCATGGCCAGGTCCAGTGCAGCACGATGGTCCCGCCCGCGAGCGGGCCGGCCACGGACGAGAACCCCCACACCACCGAGAACAGCCCCTGGAGCTTGGTGCGCAGGGTCACGTCGTAGAGATCACCGAAGATGGTCATGGTCAGCGGCAGCACGGCCCCGGCGCCCAGCCCCTGCAGCGCGCGCGCGGCCACCAGCAGCTCCATGCTCGGGGCCAGCCCGCACAGCACGGATCCCACCAGGAAGATACCCACGCCCGTGACGTACATCACCCGCCGGCCGAGCAGGTCCGCCAGCCTCCCGTACAGGGGGATGCTCACGGTCTGGGCCAGCAGGTAGGCGCTGTACACCCACGGGTACAGGGCCAGCCCGCCCAGCTGCTCGACGATGGACGGCATGGCCGTGGCCACCACCGTCACCTCGATGGACGCGAGGAAGGTGCCCAGCAGCAGCGCCGCGGTGATGGCGACGCGGCGCGAGCCGGTGATCCCCGCTGCCCCGCCGGTCATCGGGACCTCCGATGCGCGACGAACACGATCCACGGCAGGCGCATGCGCTCGGCCTCCACCGTGGTCCCCCGCGCGGTCCGCAGCACGGATTGCCACTGGTCCCCGTCCAGGTCCGGAGCGAGGAACTCGCCCATGGCCGGGATCTCCAGCAGGTCCAGCATCTCGCCCTGCTCCCCCTCGTACTCGAACACGTGCCTGCGGGCGGGCTCGAACCCCGCCTCTTCCAGCAGCGCGTCGACCACGTCCGGGTCCAGCTTGGTCCTCGCCGAGCTGAATGCCTGCCCCGTGTGCGCCTCGATGGCGCGGGCCAGGGAGACCTGTAGCGGGTGGCTCAGCGCCTCCTCGCCCGCCACGTGCTCGGCCGGGACGTTGAACACCAGCGTGCCGCGGTCCAGCACGCGGGCGATGGACTGCAGCGCGGCGCGGGGGGATGCGAACTGCCAGAAGGCGGCGCAGCACACGACCCGGTCGAAGGTGCCGTGCGTGTCCGCGGAGAGGGCGTCCGCCGCGGCCACCTCGAACCGGGCGCGGGGATCGGCGTTGTTGTCGCGCGCCAGCGCCACCATGGGCTCGGCGGAGTCCACGCCCAGCAGCGTCGCGTCCCCGGACATCCGCGCGAGGCAGGCCGCCGCGGTCGCGCCGGTGCCGCAGGCCAGGTCGAGCACGCGGCGAGCCGATTGCAGGCCGGCGTGGCGGGCGAGCTCGTCGTTGATGGCGCGGTAGATCGTCCCCTCGATCACGAAGCGATCGTAGACCTCGGCGTTGCGCCAGCTCTTCCAGGGATCACCGTCCCCGAGGCGTTGGGAGTTCACGCGTCTTGTCCCCGGAGGCGGTCAGTTCACGACGAGGTCGCCGCCGGCGTTGACGTAGCCAGCCTCGGCGCCCGCGGCCTCGATGGTGGTCACGGACAGGGTGAACCCGGAGAACTCCGGGATGGAGAGCTCGCCCAGGGCGTCGGTGAGCAGCGGCGTCAGGCCCGGCACGATCAGGTCGAGCAGGTCCTCCATGTCCACCGCCAGGCTGTTGGGCATGATCGGGTAGGTCAGGTCGAACCAGGTCTCCACGTCGGTGATGGTCGCCTCCAGCGTGGCGTTCTGCGTCACGGTGAGCTCGAGGCCGGCCTCCAGCCCGATGTACATGACGAACAGCAGGTTGGCCGGATCGGACGGGTCGTCGCCGTAGATGGAGATCTTCAGGTCGCCCGTCTGCAGATCGAGCAGGTGACCGTTGGTCCCGGGCACCACCACGGGCGGTAGCAGCGCCTCGGTGATGATGTGCGGATCGGCCATCTTGCCCAGGAAGGCCAGGTCGGAGGGATCGATGCCCAGATCGGCCGCGACAAAGGTCTGCTCGAGCAGGCCACCGCCCCAGAAGGCCAGCAGCGCCTGGTTGAGGAAGTCCCCGGAGATGGACGCGACCATGCCCGGGGAGCCGCCGTAGACCGGCACCGAGTACCCGTAGTAGAGGCTGCCCAGCCCCAGGTACGGCGAGTTCCAGGTGTCCACCGTGAGGTAGGTCGCGAGCCCCAGCGACAGGCCGTCGTTGTCCACCGCGATGGAGTACGGCTCGGCCATGAAGTCGTAGGTGTTGCCCTCGAAGCTGAAGTCCGTGGCAATCTCGAGGTCCTGGAAGGTGTCCTCGAGCAGCGGCGGGATCTCGTCCTGGACCGCGGACTGGATGGCCGACTCCACCTCGTCCTGGACCATGCCGTCGATGTCGATGCCGAAGAAGGTGGCCGCGTCGTAGATCCAGCTGTCGAAGTCGAAGTCGAAGTTGTTGGATGTCACCGAGACGTTGGACACCGAGGTGTTGATGTTGCCCCCGGAGATGGACGGGGTGATGTCCATGCCGATGGTGATGGAGTCCGCGGAGATGCTGCCCGACGCGCTGTAGCCGATGCCGATGACGTACCCGCTGGCGTTCCAGTCCACCCAGATGTCGTGGACGGTGCCGTCCGCGTGCAGGTAGCCCGAGCGTGGGTCCAGCTCGAGGTCCGACGCACCCAGGGACGGGTTGAGGACGTTGAGGGTCAGCTCGTACCAGGTGATGCAGATCTCGCAGCTGCCGAACCAGCCGCACGGGTCCCAGCAGTCTTCGGCGTAGCCGTAGTAGACAGGTGAGGGGATCATCCCGGCCACGTCAGTGCTGTCGATCAGGTCTTCGCCGATGGTCTCGAGCGTGTTCAGGCCACCCTCGTTGACCCGGACCACGAGGCCGTCACCCACGCCGCCGCCCTCGGCCACGAAGGAGCCGGCCAGAACGGCGCGACGGTCCGACTCGGCGTTGCCGTCGCCGTCCTCGGCCAGGGTCTCCACCAGGTTGGTGCCGAAGTCGTAGGTGATCGGATGGGAGAAGCTCCCGTCGCCAGCCACGGTCACGGCCGCGCCGTTGACCGTCGCCGAGGCCACCCCGGACCACAGCTCCTCGATGGTGCCGCTGACGGTGTCCGGGTAGCTGGTGCGCCAGGCGCCGCGCTCGGGGTTGACGACGTCGATGACCGGGCCGTAGGAGTCCACCAGGAACGGGCCCTCCACGTCGTAGATGCCGTTGAGGTCCACCGTGCCCGTGGCGGTGAACCAGCCGTCGCCGCTGAAGGTGAAGTCGTAGCCCAGGACCGCCACGTTGGCCTGATCGGTGCCTGGCTCGGCGGTCACGTCCAGGGACCAGGCCGCGTCGGACTCGTTGCCGTACGCGTCCAGGATCAGCGCGCTCGCCGTGACCGGATCGTCCACCTCGGGCGCCGGGTTGGACAGGGTGATGTCGATGGAGACAGGCTCGCCAGTCAGTACGTCCAGCCCCTCGGTGTCCCACGGGGTGGAGCCGCCCTCGACGTCGATGCGGACCACGTAACCGCCGGTGACGGTGCAGTCGATGTCGTGGTCGACGATCTGCACGTCCGCGGAGTCCGCGCTGACCGTGAAGACCACGGCGGCCTCTTCGATGGGGTTGCCGAACTGGTCCAGGAACTCCGCGGACCAGACCGCCGTCTCGCCCGCGATGATCTCGCTCGCCGACAGGGTCAGGTCCACCTCCCAGGGCTCACCAGGGAGGATCTCCAGGGTCTCGGTGTCGGTGACGTCGCCGGTCATGCCGCCCACGCTGGCCGTGACGTCGTACGAGCCCGTGGCCATGCCGCGCACCTGCATCCCGTCCAGCTCCAGGGCCGCGTCCGCGGTGATGTCGGCGCCGCTGGCGTCCACCGCGTTGCCCCAGGCGTCCTCGCCGGTCAGGCTCATGCCGACCCACTCGCCCGCGGCGGTGGAGTTCGTGTCGAGGATCAGGTCGATGGCGTACAGCGGGCCAGCGTCCACGGCCAGGCTCGCGTCGGCGGTGAACTCGTCCTCGCCCTCCCAGGCCGTCGCCGAGATCGAGTGCGCGCCCACGAGGGTCGCCGTGAGGGACGACTCGGAGTAGTCCAGCCCCGCCTCGAGATCGCTGCCCAGCTCGACCTCCGCGGCCATGCGCGCGCCGCTCTCGGCCACCAGCTCGGCCAGGTAGCCCACGGCCGTGCCCGCGGTCGTGGACTCCGCGTCCAGGGTGAACTCCAGCTCGATCCAGACCTCGGACTGGGTGCCGACGGTGTCGTCGTCGTCGCCCACCTCCTCGTCGGGGCAGCCCACGAACAGGCCGGTGACCAGGGACAGGCAGGCGATCCAGAGCAGACGTCTCATGGTGGCTCCAGGGGGAGAGGCGCTTGCGCGGGCGCGTCCGCGCAGGGTTCTCTCCCAGTGGCCGAACGATAACAGCCCGGCAAGGGCAGGCCAAGGAGGGTGCGAGCCAGGGGGCCGGGATCAGCCGGTGCCGAACTCCTCGCGCTCCCAGGTCTGCAGATCCGCGGGGGACTCGGCGGGCGTCGTCCCCGCGGACGCGGGCACGAAGTACTTGCGCAACGGGTAGGCGACCGCGACGAACCCGATCCCCACGACCAGCATCGCACCGGCGACGGCAGCGCCGACGAGCTTCGCCGACGACAGGTGGAATCCCGAGAAGGCCAGCGCGTTGAGCGCCGCGGAGATGCCCGCGACCGCGGCCAGCCAGACCCCGGCCACCAGCGTTCCGAGGCGCCAGTGGTGATCCCCCAGTAGCCGCGACATCAGGAACGGCCCTGTGAGGAGCTCGCCGAACGAGAAGATGGCCGTCGCAGCGATGAAGAACGGCACCACCAGGTCCGCCGGCGCCACCAGCAGCGGCACGAACCCGATCCCCATCAACACCAGCCCGATCCCCGCGAAGAGCAGGGTCGGCACGTTCACCTTCCACCAGTGCAACAGCAACAGCACCGGCACCAGCAGGAGGCTCGCGCCAACGATGATCACCGGGTTGATGGTCATCAGGGTCGACAGGTCCACGTGCGTGGCGCCCGCGTGGATGAGGTCGATCTGCAGCGCCATGACCACCGAGTACCCGGCCCACGGCACCACGGCCAGCACGGCCACGCCCACGGCGAGGCCGAGGATGCGTCCGTCGAAACGGTGGGCCGTGTCGGGCGGCGGCACCGGCTGGCGGCGCCTCGCGAAGGCGACGGCCCCCAGCGCGGCGGCCAGCAGCATCGCCAGGAGCATCACGGCCCCGGACAGGTGGAAGGCGACGCGGTACCCGTAGGCCGTGTGCAGGGAGATGGTCGCGAGGGGCCCCAGCACGGCTCCGAGGTTGAAGCTCGCCCAGCAGGTCACGAACAGGGCGTTGCGGAGCTGTTCGGCCGGATACCCGAGCGCCGAGGCCGCGGACGCGTAGACCCCCGGCCGCGCCAGGCCCTGTCCCACGCCCGCCAGGATCAACGCGAACCACACCGTCGTCGTGTCGCAGATCCCCAGGGTCACGATGCCTGCGAAGGCCGTGGCCAGCCCGAGCACCATCATCAGGTGCGGGCCCACCCCGATGGCGATCACCCCGCTGAGCAGCGCTCCCAACCCCAGGACACCGTGCATCACCGCGTACTTGCTGGACGCGTCGATGTGGTCCATGCCCAGCCCGCCGTCGGACGCGGACCCGATCATGAACAACGTCAACATCGACATCACGCCGTACCAGGCCAGCGCGTCGAGCAGCACCACCGGCGGGATCAGCGCGAAGGTCGACGCGGGTCGGATGCGGGCCATGGTCGTCCTCCCGGGGCTCCTGGTGAGTGCCCCCCGAAGCACGCGATCATATGATCTTCTTCCATCCATGAAGCTGAAGTTCGAAGAGTACGAGACCCGCAAGCTGATCAACGTCCACAAGCACGTGGACGGGCCGTGGTTCTGGGGCCGGTACACGGCTCACCCCTACGTGGGCTGCCGCCACGGCTGCGAGTTCTGCTACACCCGCGGCGGCAAGTACCTCGGCCGCATGGAACCCGACGACTTCGACAAGGTCATCCGGGTCAAGGTCAACGCCGTGGACCGGATGCGGCGCGAGTTGCCCAGGCTGCCGCGGGAGATCATCACCACCGGCGACTGGCAGCAGCCCGCCGAGTCCCGGTATCGACTCTCGCGCCAGCTCCTCGAGGTGGTGCTGGAGCACGAGTTCCCCCTGTTCGTGATCGAGCGCTCCCCGCTGATCACCCGCGATCTGGACCTGCTCACCGAGATCCACGCCGCGGCCAACGTGACCGTCGCGTGGAGCTTCTCCACCGTGGATCCCGCCCTCAAGCGTGCGTTCGAGCCGTGCGCGCCCGGCATCCGCAAGCGCCTGCGCGCCATGGCCGAGCTCGCCGCAGCCGGGATCCCGGTGGGCGTCACCCTGATGCCGATCATCCCCCTGGTAGGCGACGACACGGCCCAGATCGACGAGACCATCCGCGCCGTCGCCGACCACGGCGGCCGCTTCGTCCTCGCAGGGGGCATGACCATGGCCGGCGCCCAGGCCGACCGGACCCTCGCCGCGGCCCTGAAGATCGATCCCTCCGTCGAGCCGCGCTGGCGTGAGTTCTTCAAGTGGGAGCCCGGCTGCGAGCCCGCGTATGGTCCGCCGCCGGCGTACAACGCCCAGCTCGGCCTGCTGGTCCGCGAGCTGTGCCGCCGGCACGGCCTGCGCGACCGCATCCCCCGGTACATCGCCCCGGGGCCCCTCGCCGTGAACAAGCGCCTGTCCGAGCAGCTGTTCCTCCGCACCTACGACCTGGAGCTGGAGCGCGCCTCGAAGCAGCGGATCTGGAACTACCGCAAGGCCGCGTGGACCATCGACGAGCTGGACAGACCCGCCACGGACCTCTACGAAGAGCAGGGCGAGGAGGGGCTCCGCGGACTGGACGGGATCGCGCCGGGTCTGGTGGAGCCCATCGCGAAGTGGCTGCGCACGGCCGTCGCGCGGCGAGGTGAACCTTGCGACTGAGATCCGCCCTGCCGTTCGCCGCCGCGCTCGCGGCGCTGGGCTGCGCGGCCGAGTCCGAGACGGCCTCGCCGTGCGGCGCGGCCACGGACCTGTCGCTGAGCGCCCTGGTGCCCACGGTCGCCACCGTCCGCTGGGAGGCGTGCTTCGAGGACAGCGCCGAGGCCTGGGTGGCGTTCGGGATCGAGGGGCAAGAGCTGGTCTCGCCGGCGGCGAGGGACGACGACGGGTGGTGGGAGGCCGTCTTGCTGGGGGCGAAGGCGGGTTCGGAGATCGGATACCGGCCGGTGGAGGTGCACGACGGCGAGGAGGTTCCGGGCGAGGCCGGGGCCTACGAGACCGGGGCCGCGCCGCCGGGCCTGCCGAAGATCAGCGTGGAGGGGACCGCGACCCCTGGATTCCTCGCCGCGCCGCTGCTCACCGAGCCCCCTGCCTACGTGATCCTGGATTCGGACGGCGACTACGTGTGGTGGTACCAGGAGCTGGAGGGGTTCATCCCCGGGCTGTTCCGCGTGGCCATGTCTCGCGACGGCCGGTCCCTGCTGTTCCAGCCGCCGTCGGGGGGAGCGAACTACCACGACCTGCAGGACGTGGTCCGCATGTCCTATGACGGCACGCAGGTGGAGACGTACCCGGGGAGCCACCGCGGGACCCACGAGTTCGTGGAGCTGCCCGGCGGGAGCATCGGGTTGCTGCGGACGGAGACCCGGGAGGTGGACGGCAGGACGATCCACGGGGACCGGCTGCTGGAGGTGGGACTGGACGGTTCGGAGGTGGCGGTCTGGACGGTGTGGGACTGGGCCGAGCACGATCCCGAGGTGTTCACCGAGGAGGAGTACGGCGGGGACTGGTCCCACGCCAACGCGGTGGACTTCGACGAGGCGCGCGGGGTGTACCACGTCTCGCTGCGCAACTTCGGCGAGATCCTGACCATCGACCGGGCCACCGGGGAGGTCGTCGAGGTCTTCGGCGGCGCGCACAGCGACTACACGGACGCTGCGGGTGGGACCGCCTTCACGGCGCTGCAGCACCAGTTCGAGATCCTCGACGGCGGGCTGCTGATCCACGACAACGATTCGGCCGACTCGCAGGCGTCCCGGGCGGTGGAGTACGCCCTCGATCCGGCGACGGGCGAGGCCGAGCTCGTGTGGGAGTACTTCCCCGATCCCCCCTATTACAACTATGCTCTCGGGGACGTGGCCCGGCTGCCGTCGGGCCACACCCTGGTCACCTGGAGCATGGGTGGGCAGGTGGACGAGGTGAGCCCGGACGGTGACCTCGTGTGGCGAGCGAACGTCGAGCTCGGGGCAGGGATCGGCTACGTGACCTGGCTCGAGCGACTGCAATAGGGGAATCGAGATGGCCCGAACTCCGTGGATCCTGGCGCTGCTGGTGGTGGGTGCGATCTGCTGGCTGGCATCCGGCGCGTGCATCCTGCCGGGCGAGCAGCCGGCCCTGGGTGTGGACGACGACGACGACGACGACGCGGCCGACGACGACGTGGCCGACGACGACGTGGCCGACGACGACGTGGCCGACGACGACGACGACGCGGCCGACGACGACGCGGCCGACGACGACGACGACACCGTGCCGCAGGACGACACCATCCAGGAGATCCAGCAAGGCGGCGTGCCCGACGGCACGGTCGTGGACCTCCGGGACGTGGTCGTGACGACCCCCATCGCCAACTCGCCGCGCGGCTTCTTCGTCCAGGAGCCCGTGTACGCCACACAGGCCGAGTTCTCGGGTATCTGGGTGTACCTCCCCGAGGCGTCCATGGTCGACGACCTCTCCGGGGTGGTGACCGCGGACGCGCTGGTGAACGTGCAGGGCACCTACACCGAGTACATGGGGCTGTCCGAGATCGAGATCGGCGCCGCCTCGGACGTGGTGAACGTGGGGAGCCACGAGCTGCTGCCCGCCATCGTCGACCCCTGCAGGGTGGCCACGGGCGGCAACCAGCAGGAGCACTACGAGGGGGTGCTGGTGCGTGTCGAGGGGGTCGAGGTGAGCAACACCAACCCCGACGGGCCCGACAACGACTGGGGCGAGTGGGAGGTGGACAACTGCCTGCGGATCGACGACATGTTCCACCACGTGGAGCCCGACGAGTTCTCCGAGTACGCCTACATCATCGGCGTGATGAACTACACCCACGAGAATGCCAAGCTCGAGCCGCGCATGAGCGCAGACCTCGACGAGACCCACTGAGCCACGGAGGTACCGTGTCCAAGATCGCCTTGCTGCTCTCCCTCGTCGCCGCCGTCGCGCTGGCCGTCCCCCTGGCCGCCGCCGCCGACTGGCGGCTCGACAAGGAGAAGGACGGGGTCGAGGTGTACTCCCGTGCCGTCTCGGGCTCCGACTATCGGGAGTACAAGGTCGTCATGATCATCGACGCCTCGGTGGACCAGGTCTACGCGGCCCTGTCGTCCTTCGGCGCGCCGTTCCCGCCGCGGGTCGCGGCGCAGAAGGTGGTGTCCCGCTCGGGCAACGACCTCGTGGTCTACCAGCGCGAGGACTGCTCGCCGCTGAAGGACCGCGAGTACACCATGCGGGTCACCCTCTCGCCGTCGACCCACTCCCTCGAGGCCAACGTGGCCACCGAACTGGCGCCGAGCACCGACGGGCTGGTCCGCGTCACGGTCCACCGCCACACCTGGTCGGTCTCGGCGGGCGGCAGCGGCGCCGTCGCCACCATGGTCATGCACCACGATCCCGTCGATGTCTCGAGCACCCTCTACCACCCCGGCGTGCTCGGCAACATGATCGATCTCAGAGCGCATATCGAGAGGGCCGCAAAGTCGAAGTAGCCCAGCCTCCCAGCGCTCGTTTCAACGCCGTTTCCGTCCCCGTTTCACCGCCTTGCCCCCACGCGCGCGATGGCTATACTGTCGCGGCGCTGAATAGAAGGGGTGATCCATGGGCGATCCGTTGAAGAGCCTGAGAGCGGCCGAGGTCGATGGGTTGGAGCGCGGTGAGGCGCTGTACGAGTGGGCCGAGGGACGCGCGGGGCTCGTGGCGGACAGGGTCACCTACCAGGGAACACCGGGCGCCATCCTCGCCTACACCAACCCCCCCGTGCACCAGGTCGGCAACCCCGGCCTCGACGCCTACCTCAGCTCCCTGGCGAAGATCGCCGCGATCGCCGACGAGCTTCAGTTCGTGCTCTTCACCGGCCCCGCCGACCCGGCCCACGCCGGCGGCGACATCCGCGAGAGCCTGACGAGGCTGGACGACACCCACGTCAAGCGGGACGAGCTGCAGGCGCTGGGCGCCTCGGACGAGGCGATCTGGGCCCTGTACGACTGGGGCGACGCGCGCCTGGACAAGGGCTTCGCCCTGCACGAGTTCATCCGCGGCCTGTCCGAGAAGATGACGACGGTCGCGGTCTGCGGCGGCGGGACCCGGTTCGGCGGCTCCGCCGAGGCGTGCCTGATGGCGGACGTGCTGGTGGGGGACTCGCGGTCGGGGATGAGCTTCTCCGAGGTGCAGATCGGACTGATCCCGGGCTGGGGCGGCGTGGGACGAGCCATCACCAAGGCGGGCTTCGGCTTCACCGCGTCCATGGCCTACACCGCGGACATCGTCCGCGCCGACAAGCTGCTGGCCGCCGGTATCTACGACGTGGTGGTGGATGTCCCTCACCCGCTGCCGCGCATGGGCCGAACGGGCGACAAGGCCGCGGACAAGGCCAACTACCTCGCCGCGCTGGCGCGCAACGACGCGGACACGGCGCCGCTGATGCTGAAGGCAGCCCTCGAGGCGGGTGTCACACCCCCGGACAAGGGCACGGCCACGCAGCTCGCACCGAACGTGGACCGCGACGGGATCAAGCGACGCGCGACCCCGGACACCTACGCGGACATCTGGGGCGAGAAGTTCAGGGACGTGAAGGACCGCATCCGCGAGCTGGGCAAGCCGCTGGCTCCCCAGTCCGTGGAGGCGTTGGACGAGCTCTTCGAGCGGTTCGAGGGGCAGGAATGGGACGAGCGGGCGTTCATCCTCGCCGAGAAGGACGCCGACGCGACACTGTACCGAGACCCCCGCTTCCGAGCGGGAATCGTGGCCACGCTCGAGCAGCG
>CAYRNR010000109.1:0-31068 GCA_964425605.1 uncultured Rickettsiales bacterium
GCCCCACCCTGAACCCCTAAACATTACGTAAACCTGCGGAGTAGGAAGGAGCCCATCATGCCCATCATCGGAGCGGCCTACCTGCGATGCAGCGACCCCCGCCAGGACAAGTCCATCGAGCAACAACGACAGGAGATCGAGCGCCGCGCCGAGGCGGACTGCGTGGTCATCCCGCCGGAGAACTGGTTCGTCGACGAGGGGCTCAGCGGCCGCTCCACCCGGAGGCGGGCGAGCTACCTCAGCCTCATCCAGCGGGCCGAGGACCAGCGCGAGGCGATGCGGCGCCGGGGTAAGAGCCGCTCGACCAAGGAGCCTATTACGTGCCTGTATGTGTGGGCGATCTCTCGCATCGCGCGCAACATGTTCGACGCCCTTCGAGCGCTGGCGACCCTCGACGACGCGGGCATCGAGATCGTGTCGCTGACCGAGCAGGACACGGGCGACGCCTCGATGCGTAAGTTGATCCGACCCATCCTGGCGTGGCTGGCGGAACGGTACTCCGAGGAGCTGTCCGCCAACGTGCAACGCGGGATGCGGTCGCAGGCCGAGAAGGGGCGATGGGTCTACGGCCGTCCTCCCTGGGGCTACGAGGTCCAGGACGGCGGGCTCGTGGTGACCGACAGGACTCGCCCGCGGCTCGATGCAGTCCAGCGCGTCTTCCGGATGGCCGACGAGGACGGAGACGGTGCCTCGCGCATCGCGGCCCGGCTGACCCGCGAGGCCATCGCGCCGCCTACTCGTCGTGACCTCCCCCGGAAAGTCGCCCCCGGCGCCTGGCGCGCCAAGCACGTGGCCTCCATCCTGACGAACGCGACTTACACCGGGCACCTGGTCCACGACGGCGATGTCGTCGCCCGGGACACCCACGAGGCCGCCGTCGACGAGGAGACCTTCGCCCGGATCCAGGCCAAGCGTGCCCTGCGAGACCGTAACCGCAAGGCAGGCAAGGGCAACGGTGCGAACCCGATCCGTCTCGGCGATCGCGGCCTGTTGACTCCCTGGCTACGCTGCGGGATTTGCGGCGGCCGTATCTGCGTGGCCACGGGCGGGCGCCCGAAGAAGCGGACGTACCTCTATTACTGCGCCACGCGTCAGGACAACCCGGCCGCCTGCGCCGGGATCTCCATCCGAGTGGAGAAGCTGGACCGGCTGGTGCTCGACTCCATCGAGCAGCAGGTCCTCGCACCGGACAACGTGCGGATGCTGATCCAGGACGCCATCGACCAGCTCGCGGCCGCGCCCATCGACCACGCCGCTGCGGAACGCGAGCGGCTCACCGC
Source organism: uncultured Rickettsiales bacterium (assembly GCA_964425605.1). Classification (GTDB taxonomy): domain Bacteria; phylum Myxococcota_A; class UBA796; order UBA9615; family CAYRNR01; genus CAYRNR01. The sequence continues at coordinate 1,281 of CAYRNR010000109.1, forward strand.
GTTCGTGGCCGACCTGGACGGGAAGATCCGGCGGACCTCGGCACAGGTGAGCAGCGGCCTGATCGAAGAGGACGATGCCAGGGCGATCAACGCGCCGCTGATGGAGCAGCGGGAGCACGCCCGGCTCCAGCTCGCCGCGCAGCCTTCTACCCAGCCGCCCCCCGCCTTCGACGAGGTCGACCCCGACGCCTTCCGCGCAGCCATCCTCGAAGCCTGGCACGACCGCCCGCTGACCGACCGCCGCGAGGCCCTCGATCGCGTGCTGGACGAGGTCCGTCTCTCACCCGGCGGGATTCACATCACCTACGGACTGGCCGGTTATCACGGCCATGACCCATACGGCCCGCCGTAGGCCCCCATGTCCGACCGCGTCCCGTCCGTCTCGTCCGTGAGCGCGGGCGAGCCGGCGTTGACGCAGTCACTGCCAGCCTGCAGCGCGAAGTCGCCGGCGTAGGGATCGACGAAGTCCGGATCGGTGGAGAGGTTGCCCTGGGTCCCGGTGGGATCGGACATGCCGCCGAAGTCGTCGCCGCCGTGGCCGTACACGTCGCTGTAGGTCCAGTTCGGCGCAGTCCCCGACACGTACACCCCGTGCCCCGACGGATTGTCGGCGACGATGGTGTTGACCACGTCCACACCCGTGGCGTTCGCAAACGTGATCCCTGCACCTGTCGGCGCCTGGTTGTCATGAACGACCAGGTTGAGGATATCGCCCGACGAGTTGTCGATGTAGACGCCGCCGCCGGAGTTGGAGGCGCGGTTGTCGTCGACGATGGAGTTGGCGAGGGTGAAGGTGGAGTCGGTGACGCAGATGCCGCCGCCGTAGTTGGCCTGGTTGTCCACGGCGGTGACGTGGAGCACGTAGGCGTTGGCCGCGGTGTCCTCCTCGAACTGGATGGCGCCGCCGCGGTCCGTGGCGACGTTGCCCTCGAGGTGGGTGTCGACGATCCACACGTCGCCCCAGGACTCGCCGGAGTGGATGCCGGCGCCGCGGCCGGCCTGGTTGTCCAGGAAGGTGCACTCCTCGATGGGGGTGATGTCGTTGTCGAGCTCGAAGCCGCCGCCCTCGTCGCCGGTGACGTTGCCCTCGATGTGGTTGCGCACGAAGGTGTTGATGGAGTGGGAGAACTTGACGCCGCCGCCGTCGTCCACGGCGGTGTTGTAGCTGATGGTGTTGTCCTCGATGACGCAGGTGCCGGTCATCACGCGCAGGCCGCCGGCGTCGTCCCAGGCCTCGTTGAAGGAGAAGTCGTTCTCGGTGATGTACGCCGTTCCGTAGAAGGAATAGAGGCCCGCGCCGTCCTCGTAGCAGACGTTGTCGACGATGGAGTTACCGTGGACGTCGCCGCTGCTGGAGTACAGGTAGACGCCGCCGCCCATGCGGTGCGAGACGTTGTCCGAGATGGTGTTGTCGTTCAGCGGTGAACCGCCGGCGAGCCAGACGCCGCCGCCGCCGCAGTACTCCTCCTCGCAGGTGGCCTCGTTGTCGTTGATCTCGTTGTCGTTGACCTCGAACTGGCCGCCGTTGACGGCGACCCCGCCGCCCTCGTACGCGACGTTGTCGGTGATCCGGTTGCCCGCGGCAGAGCCGTTGCACTGGTAGGCGAGCACGCCGCCGCCGTAGTGGCCCTGGTTGTCCTGGATGTGGCAGTCGGAGAGCGCCAGGGTGGCTCCGTTGCAGACCACGCCGCCGCCGGCCTGATCCGAGACGCCGCCCTCGATGGTGAACCCGTCGATGGCCGCGCCCGCCCCACCCACGTTGGTGACGGTCCAGACAGGGCCGGAGCCGTCGCCACCGACGATCGTCACCTCGGGGCCGTCCATGGACCGCACGGTCAGCACCTTGGCCTGGATCGCGGGGTTCTCGGGGTAGACGCCGGCGCACACCTCCAGCACGAACCCCTCGGGGGCCAGGTCGATGCCCTCCTGGATCTCCTCGTAGTGGCCGGAACCGTCGGCGCAGACGAACTGGGTGTCGATGGTGCCGTCGCAGTCGTTGTCGATGCCGTCGGCCACCTCCTCGGCGTCGGGGTTGACGTCCGGGTCGGTGTCGTCGCAGTCCTCGTCCGACAGCCAGCCGTCCCCGTCCTGGTCCTCCGGCGGGCCGGTGTCGTCGTCGTCGCCGTTGTCGTCGTCGTCGTCGTCGCCGCTGTGGTCGTCGTCGTCGCCGCTGTGGTCGTCGTCGTCGTCCCCGGCGATGTCGTCGTCGTCGGGCACGGTGATCCCGCCGCCGGGGCAGCCCGTCACCAGGGCCAGCGCGGCCCACGCAGCCAACCACCACCGGATCTGTGTCAATCGAACCATCGATGCCTCCACGAACGTCTCGGGTACGGCGAGATACGCCCCTCATCACTGTACCGCGTGCGTGCGGCAAGGGGGAGGTGTCTTTTGGGTCCCGGGGGCACGCCCCGGTTCGCTCAGCGCTCGGGGAGCCGGTAGATGTACGACGGGATGGGCTCGGTGGGGACCAGCCGCAGCACCTCGCCGCTGACCTGGTTGACCAGGTGGATCACGTCGCCGGCCTGCGGTTCGACCCGGAAGGTGCCGGACGGGATGGACACGTTGCAGCTGCGCTCGTCCGTGTCCACGTAGTCCTCGCCGTCCTCCTCGCGCCGCGTCAGGGTGCGGAAGTGGCTCGAGGCCGCCACGGACATGGGCACGATGACCGTGTCCCCCTCCCAGCGGGGATCGAAGTCCACCTTCACGTCGCAGGCGTGGTCGCCGAAGACCTCGTCGTGGCCCAGGAAGTGTCCCTTGACCGAGCAGCGCTTGCCCGAGAACTCCCACACGATGCGCACCCAGTAGATGTGGGGATTGGCCTGCTTGATGGCCTGGGCGAGGACGGTGGGCTCCCCCTCGGTGGGGTGCACGCTGATCACCTCGTAGAACCCGGACAGCGGGGGCTCGGCGCGGGCCACCCCGGCGAACAGCACAACGACCAGCAGCGCTAGCAGACGGTTCACGAGGTCACCTCCCCTGCCGGTCCATAGCTCCCCTGGGACCACCCCGCCAGCACGGTCAGGGCCCAGAGGCGTCGGCGGTTGTCGGCGCGACCGCCGAGGTGCTCGGCGATCAGCCTGTCGACCACCTTCTGGTCCACCAGATCCGAGATCGCGCCACCCCCCAGGGTGTCCATCATCTGATCGCGGCCAGCGCCCCGCATCCACGAGGCCACGGGCGCGCCGAACCCCTTCTTGCCGCGCCACAGGACCTGCCGGGGCAGGCGGCGCTCCATGAGCTCGCGCAGCGGGATCTTGCCCCACAGCCACCGGCGGCGGACCGAGGCGGGCATGCGGAAGGCCAGCTCGGCGATGCGATGGTCCAGCATGGGCACGCGGACCTCCACGGAGCAGGCCATGGAGGCTCGATCCACCTTGGTGAGGACGCTGTCGACCATGTACGTGCGCAGGTCCAGGTACTGCGCGGCGGTGACGGCGTCCGCACCGGGCATGTCCGAGACGTGCCGTTCGTGGGCATCGAACAGGAGCGAGTCGGGGACGTCTCGCCCCGTCACCTCCCGCACCTCGTCGGGCAAGAAGGCGCCCATCCAGACCGCCGCGCGGCCGGGCAGGCCGTAGGGCAGGCCCGCGAGGAAGCGCTTGGCCTGGTAGTCGAGGCTGACGTTGTCGTAGTTGGTGGGGAGCAGCCTGGCCAGCGCGCTCGCTGGCGCGGCGAGGGCCTGCCCGACGGGCCGGGAGGCCTCGGCCAGCTGGTGGGCCAGGTAGGTGGGATACCCGGCAAAGAGTTCGTCGCCGCCGTCGCCGCTGAGCACCACGGTGGTGCCGGCGCCGCGAACGAGCCGGCTCAGGGCGAAGACCGGCAGCAGGGACGAGTCGGCGAGGGGCTCGTCCATGAAACCCAGCACGTCCGTCAACAGCTCGTCGAGCTTTCCGGCGTTCACCTGCCACTCCACGTGGTCGGTCTCGAGGCGCCGCGCCACCATGCGGAAGTGAGGGGACTCGTCGAAGCTGGGCTCGTCGAAACGGATGGAGAACGTGCGGGGTCGCTCCCGCGCCTGGGTCACGTACCAGGTCACCGTGCTCGAGTCGATGCCGCCGGAGAGCAGCGAGCCGAGGGGGACCTCGCTCACCAGCTCCTCCTCGACGGAGGACGCCAGCAGGCCGTCCAGCTCCTCGATCCACGCCGCGTCGGACCGCGGGGTCAGGTCCACGCCCGGCGGATGCCAGTACCGACGCACGGTCACCTCGCCGTCGCGGAGCACCAGATAGTGGGCGGGCGGCAGCTTGTGCAGGCCGGTGTATATGGATCGCGGCGCGGGGACGTACTCCAGCATCAGGTACTGGGCCAGGGCGTCGCGGTCCAGATCGCGGCGGAACGCCGGGTGCTGGAGGCACGCCTTGACCTCGCTGCCGAACAGGAGCACGCCGTCGAACACACCCCAGTACAGCGGCTTGATGCCCAGGCGGTCGCGCGCCAGGACCAGCTCGCGCCGCTGCCGGTCGTACACGGCGAAGGCGAACATGCCCCGCAGGCGGCGCAGGCACCCCTCGACGCCGAACTCCTCCACCAGGTGGGGGATCGTCTCGGTGTCCCCGCTGCGGGTCAGCCGCCGGCCCCGCCCCTGCAGCTCCCGGCGCAGCTCGGCGAAGTTGTACACCTCGCCGTTGTAGACCACCGTGGTGCGGCCGCCCGGTGTGGCCATGGGCTGGTCCGAGCCCGCCACGTCGATGATGGACAGCCGCCGGGCCGCGAGGCCCGTGCCGTGGACCAGCGTCTGCCCCCCCTGATCAGGCCCGCGCGGGACCAGGGTGTCGCGCATCGCCCGCAGCACGTCGTCGGCGCCGGGGGGAGGGGGGGCCGTGGGGTCGAGGGGGCTGAATCCGGCAATCCCACACACGGATCAGCTGTCCTCCTCCGTGCGGAGGTCGCCACGGATCTCGCGGACGCGGTACGACGTCTTGTGCTGGATCTCGAAGTTCATCCGGATCAGGATCTCGGCGATCAGCCCGAAGAAGAACGCGTTGAAGCCCAGCAGGATGCACATGGCCGAGATGATCACCAGCGGGTTCTTGTGCATCCACGTCTCGTAGTAGAACTTCATGAACACCGCGGCGCCCGCCGCGGCGCACCCCGCGAAGATGCTCGCGAAGCCGAAGTAGCCGAAGAAGTAGATGGGGTTGACGTAGAAGTCCCGCAGGAACTTGACCGTCATCAGGTCCAGCAGCACCCGGAACGTCCGCGTCAGACCGTAGCTGGTCGTGCCGGCCCGGCGCGGGTGGTGCTTGACCGGCACCTCCACCAGCTTGGCCCCGGCCCACGTCACGTAGATGGGGATGAAGCGGTGCATCTGGCCGTACAGGGGGATGGCGTTGATGTACTCGCGCTTGCACACGCGCAGCGTGCAGCCGTAGTCGTGCAGGTACACCTTCGACGTCGTGCTGATCAGCCAGTTGGCGATCTTGGACGGGATCTTGCGATCCAGGAGCCGGTCCTGCCGGTCCCTGCGCCAGCCACAGACCACGTCGTAGCCGTCGTCGAGGACCGCCAGCATGGCCGGGATGTCCGACGGATCGTTCTGCAGGTCCGCGTCCATGGTGACCACCACGTCGTGGTTGGCGTGGTGGATGCCCGCGGACATGGCGGCGGTCTGACCGTAGTTGCGGATGAAGCGCACCACCTTGAAGCGGGGATCGGCCTCGTAGATGCGGTCCATGACCCGGTCCGAGCCGTCGGTGGAGCCGTCGTCGACCAGGATCGCCTCGAAGGGGATGCCGGCCGGATCCAGGGCGTCGCGGATCGCGTCGGCGAGGGCGTCCAGGTTCTCCTGCTCGTTGTAGACCGGGATCACCAGGCTGATGGGTGCCGCGTGCTTCGCCACGACCTCGTCCACGGACTCCCTCTGATCGGGCCTCGTCTCCATGGGGTAGGAGTTTAACCCGGATGGAACCGCGACGCTGTTTTTGGGCTCTGGATTTTGGATATTGGAGATTGAAGGGCCTACACTCGGCGGGTGAGTCGGCTCCTTACCGCCCTCCGACGACGCCCCGTGCTGCTGTCGATGCTCGCGCTGGGCCTGGCCTGGCGCGTCTTCCTGGCCTGGCGGTTCTACGGCTGGGAGGAGGACGACTACGGCAACCTGGCGCGCAGCTTCTCGGTGGCCTACGGCGGCCTCGGCAACCTGGCGGTCTCCCACCTGCCCCTGTACTACATGGTCAACGCGCCGCTGATCCGCATCTTCGGCCACGCCGAGGTGGTTTGCGTGGCCACCTCCATGGTGTGTGGCCTCCTGGCCATGGGGCTGGCCATGGATCTGGCCCGCCGCATCTCCGGCCCCCGGGCCGAGCTGATGGCGGGGATCGTGCTCCTGATGCAGGGGGAGTTCGCCCTGTACGCCTCCACCTCGCTGCGCGAGCCGATGTACACGGCGATCGGCCTGCTCGGGGTCTGGCTGCTGGTGCGGCGCCACACGATCCTGGCCGGCGCGGCGATCGCGTCGACGATGCTGGTGCGGGCCGACGCCATCGTCACGTTCTGGGTGGGCTACCTCGTGCTGAGTGTGCCCCGCCAGCGGGGCCGTATCCGGCCCTTCCTGGCCGGCGTCGCGTGTCTGCTGGCGGTGATGATCGGCTGGTCGCTGTGGTCGCGGCCGCAGACGGGATCGTGGCTGTTCTTCGCTCCACAGCTCGACGCCAACCTCGCCTTCGGCGGCCTGGAGGAGGGGCTGTCGTTCGGGACGTGGCTGCGTCAGGGGCTCACGGTATGCGTCGGACTCGTCAGCCAGGTCCTGCCGCGCAAGGTGGGGTGGCCGCTGCTGCTGGCGGCCCTGTGGGCGCTCGCGATGGTGGCGCGGCGGCGGCTCTGGGGCCGGACGGTGGTGCCGGTGGTCGTGTTCGGGGCCCTGCACCTGGGCTACTGGCTGGGCACCGGCCTGGTGTTCCAGCACGGCATCGAGCACAACCTGTACTGGAAGTGGTTGTACGTGTCGGTGCCCTTCCTGACGTTGACCGCGATCATCGGGCTGGACGATCTCGCGGAGCGACTGGACGATCGCCTCGCCGGCCTCGGCAAGGCCCTGATCGTCGTGGCCCTGGTGTGGTTCGTGGTCTGCGCCGCCCTGGAGACCCGATTCCACATCCACAGGGCCGACAAGCTCTACTATCCCCAGGTGGAGCTGGCGCGCTGGATCGAGGCCGAGGTCCCGGACGGGACGACCATGGTGGTGGACGTGCTGCCCCGCAGCTACCTCACGCGCCGGCACCACCCCTATCGGCTCCTGTCCTGGTACGACATCGAGGAACAGCTCGATCCGGGTGACCGCGACGCGTTCGACGCCCTGCTGGGGCGGGAGCGCGTGCGCTACATCCTGTGGTTCCGCGAGGGGTGGACCCGCGCGCCCCGGGTCGCCCCGTTCCTGGACGAGCCCGTCCCCGTGGAACTCGACTCCCACCGCCTGCAACCGCTGCGGTCAGACGATGCGTACGGCTGGATCTGGTGGAAGGTGGAGCCACGGACCGCCCATTTGAGATAGGCTCGGGCGCGTGTCGGCCCTCCCGGGGCTTGCCAAGCAGGGGGGGGTTGCGGGTATATAGAGGCGTTTTTTTCTGGAGGGAAATGTCATGAGGGGTACGCACCGCGTCCATACCCATCTCGTCGTCACGCTCGGCCTGGTCCTGCTGGCCGGCCTGCTCACCACCGGCTGCACCAAGACACCGGAACAGCTCGTCGCCGACCTCGGTGACCCGCAGACCCTGGTGCGCGAGAAAGCCAAGACCCAGCTCCTGGAGCTCGACGCCCAGGCGATCCCGGCCCTGCTCGCCGGCGTGGACGTGGCCGAGGCCCACGGCGGAATCCGCGAGTGCCTGACCAAGATCGGCGAGGCGTCCTACACCCCCACGGCCGCCAAGGCGGTCGAGCTGTGCGCTGCGGGCTCCCCCGACCAGGCGGCGGTCGACATGCTGATGGACGTCCTCGAGGAGACCGGCACCCCCGAGCAGATCCTCGGCGACTACCTCAAGGCCGCCCAGACCGGCGGCTGCGCCGACAAGGCCATGCTCCAGCTGCTGCTGCGCCTCGAGCCGCCCAAGGACGACGTCACCATCGACCCCGGGATGAACCTCCGCTACAACCCGGTGCGCTTCGCCTACAAGAAGGACCCGGACCTCGCCACCAGCCGCGCCCTCGCGCGCGTGTGCTTGCACGATCCCATCCTGGGCAAGAAGGTCTCGGAGATGAACCGGGACAAGGACGAGGAGATCTACTGGAACCAGTGGCGCATGCACGATCCCTTGATCCGCGCCAACCTCTCGCGCCACCTCGACGACGTGATCTGGGGCGAGTACCACGACAACTACATCCCCGACATCCTGGCCGAGGAGTGGAAGGCCAACGCCGACGATCCCATCGTCACCCTGGCCGTGCTCGCCACCGAGTGGCGCAAGCGCCGCTACGACTCCAAGGCCGCCGAGCGCCTCACCGACACGCACCAGGGGCTCAAGGCCTACTTCGCGGCCAACGACCACTTCTACGACGAGCCCTGCCTGTGCTACGAGGCCCTCGAGGAGATCACCAAGCCCGTGCGCGGGGCGCTGGACGAGCACAAGCGCAAGACCGAGATCCAGGCGCTGGACGAGGCCCTGGCCGCCCTGGCCACGGATCGCGAGCTCGCCTGCAAGTTCTGATTCGATCGTCCGCGGACCGCGCTGAACCGGGCCGGTCGCCCTACTTCAACACGAAGCTGTACGGGGAGAGGCGGGTACCTGCGCCGGACGAGCCGCCGGGACCGTCGACGAGGAAGTAGTACTCCACGGACTCGTGGTCGTCCGAGACCCAGCTGCCCAGGTAGAGCTTGGCGGTGATCTTGCCGTTCTCACCGCCGGCGATGTCCTGGCTGTTCCACGAGCCGCTGGGCGCGCCGCGGTAGTACATGATGCCGGTGTAGGAGTCGTTGGGGGTCACGGTGAGCTTGAGGCTGACCGTGGAGTCCACGCGCCCGTTGCGAATCGGCGTGTGACGGACCTTCGGCGGGGCCGAGGTGGGCACGGCGACCTCGGGCGCGCTGTTGGTCAGCGCGTCGATGTCGATGTCGATCTTGTCGTCGGGGTCGCCCCCGGAACCGCCGGACAGCCAGTCCTCGTCGCCGTCGGTCTCCACGTCGCCCCAGTCGATGTCGAGGTCCGCGTCCTCCAGCGACTCCTCGCGGCTGACGCGCGCTGCTTCGGCCTCGGCCTCGGCGCGCTCCTCGGCGCGCTTGCGGTCGCGCTCCTCGCGTTCCTCACGGCGGCGCTCCTCCTCCTCGCGCTGGCGCTGGAGCTCCTCCTCCGTGAGGGGCTCCGGCTCAGGAGTGGGCTCCTCCTCGACCTCGTCCTCCTCGGCCTCGTCCTCCTCGGCCAGGGCATCCTCCTCGGCGGTCTCGCCGTCCTCGACGTCCTCGCCCTCCTCGACCTCACCCTCGTCGCGGGCGACCTCCGCGGGGATACTCACCGCGGCGCCCTCGGGGGCGGCCTCGTGGACGATGGTCGGGCCGTCGTACTCGTCGGCCTGGCGATCGGTGAGCACCAGCGTCGCGACCGTGGGGATCGACACACCGGCGCAGACGATCAGCATCAGCAGGCCGGCGGCGATCAGGCCGATGGTCAGCCCCTTGCCCTTCTTCTTGGCCGCCGGGGCCTTCGCCGGGGCCTTCGCCGGGGCCTTCGCAGGTCCCTTCGCTGGGACCTTGGGCGGCACGGTGGCCGACTCGTACCGCGGCGTGACCGCGGGCTCCTCGGCCGTCTCCAGCTCCAGTGAAGGGAGCGGGTCGGCGCCGGACTCCTCGTCGGACTCCAGCTCCTCCGGCTGATCCCCGTCGGCGGTCGCGAGGGGGTCGTACTCGGTGGAGGGGGTGGGGAAGTCTGCGCTGTAGTCCTCGTAGGTGCCCGACTCGTACGAGGGCTCGTCCAGGGACGGCTCCTCGAACATGGTCGCGTCGGCGCCGACGGCGCCGTCGTGGATGTTGACCACGACACCGTCGGCCGCCGCGAGCTCGCGGGGGACGAGCCTCGCCTCGGCCACGTCCATCGCCTCGCCCACGATCCGGGCGAGTACCTCGTCGGCCGGATCGGTCAGGCCCACGGCGAACATCTCGCCCACCAGCAGCACGCCGTCGAGGATGCGCCCCTTGCGCGCCGGGGTCACCGCCCGCTGCACGAGGCGCCCCGCGCCCGGGTGGATGGCCTCGAGCTGCGACGCCAGATCGCCCAGATCCGCTGCGAGGGATTGCTCGAACACCTCGGCGGGAACGGCTCCGCGGAACAGCGGGCGGCCCAGCAGCAACTGGCCCAGGACGGCGCCGAAGGCGTAGACGTCGGTGGCCGGCGTCGCGCGCCGCCCGGAGAGCTGCTCGGGCGCCAGGAATCCCGGCGAGCCCATCACGCTGCCCTCCATGGCAGGGCGGATCACGGCGCGGGCCGTGTCGCAGAAGCCCAGGTCCATCAGCCGCACGATGCCGTCGCGGCCGATCATCACGTTGGCCGGGCACAGGTCGCCGTGGACCAGGCGGGCCTTGCCGTCGTCGCCGAACCGCACGGAGTGCAAGTGCTCCAGGGCCGCCGCGAGCTGCACGGCGATGCCCAGGCGAGCCCGCAACGGCAGCTCGCCCAGGGGCTCCGGGAACAGGGTCAACAGGGTGCGCAGATCCATGCCGTCCACGTACTGCTGCAGCACGTACACGTCGTCGACGAGCTGTCCGAACTCGTAGGTCGGGGCGAGGCCATCGTGGGGGTTGGCGCGGATCGCCTGGATGACCGCGTCGTCCAGCTGCGCCACCGCCTTCCACGCGGGCAGGGCGATCTTGTGGAAGACCTTGAGGGCCATCTCCCCGCGCCGCTCGGGGTCGCCGATCATGCGCACCTTGAGGGTCGTCGCGCAGGGGCCCACTCCCAGCGGTCCGAGGACGCGGAACTCCCCGAACAGGGAGGGCCATTCACGTGTGGTTCGCTCTTGGTTCATCGGATCTTCCCAGCGCTCGATCGGAGCCCTCCGGCTCCGTCCGGAGCGCACATCCTAGCAAAGAACGCGCGTAGCGCGGAGGGGGCTGTTCAGGAGGGTGTCCTTATGTTCCCGAGATGAGACAGCGGAGGGGAAGAATCGGTTCCGCGTTCAGCGGCGGCGGACGAACCAGCCGAGGGCCAGCAGGGCCAGCGCGGCCGACGATCCGTACCCGCGGTCACCGCTCACCGCGCACTCGCAGCCGTCGTCGTCGTCGTCACCGGCGGAGTCGTCGTCGTCGTCACCAGCGGAGTCGTCGTCGTCGTCACCGGCGGAGTCGTCGTCGTCACCGGCGGAGTCGTCGTCGTCGCCCACCGTGTCGTCGTCGTCGCCCACCGTGTCGTCGTCGTCGTCGTCCCCCACCGTGTCGTCGTCGTCGCCGGCGCACTCGGGGTCCTCCTCGTCCACCAGGCCGTCGCAGTTGTTGTCGATCTCGTCCTCGCAGTCCTCGTCCACGGCGGGGTTGATGGCCCAGTTGTTGTCGTCGCAGTCCTCGCCATCGCAGGCCGAGTACAGGTCCTGGTCCAGGTCCACGAAGTCCACGACCCCGTCACAGTCGTTGTCGATGCCGTCCCCGCAGTCCTCGATGGCCATGGGGTGGGCCAGCGGCTCGTTGTCGGCGCAGTCGCCGAGGCAGGTGCTGAAGCCGTCGCCGTCCGCGTCGATGGGGTTGAGGAAGGGATCGTCGTCGTCGCAGTCGCCGTCGCAGGTGGAGTAGCCGTCGCCGTCGAGGTCCGCGGGGTTCATCGCGGCGAGGCCGTCGTCGCAGTCGCCGTCGCAGAAGCTGTACCCGTCGCCGTCGTTGTCCGCGGGGTTGAGCAGGGGGTTGAGGTCGTTGCAGTCGTCGTCGCACGTGGAGTAGCCGTCCGCGTCCAGGTCGTCGTGGTTCAGCGCCGCGTCCGTGTCGTCGCAGTCCGCGCAGCCCATCCAGCCGTCCGCGTCCAGGTCCTCGTCCTCGCCCAGGATCAGCGCGCCGTCGCAGTTGTTGTCCACGCCGTCGCAGACCTCGGCCGCCCCGTCGTACACGGCCGCGTCGAGGTCGTCGCAGTCCCCCTCGCACACCATCTGTCCGTCCAGGTCCGCGTCCGCCTCGCCCGGCGGCAGCGAGCCGTTGCAGTTGTTGTCCACGCCGTCGCAGATCTCCGAGGCGCCGGGGTTGGCAAAGGGATCCGAATCGTCGCAGTCCCCCTGGCACGGGGAGTAGCCGTCACCGTCAGCGTCGTCCAGCTCGTTCAGCGTCCCGTCGCAGTCGCTGTCGATGCCGTCGCAGGGGTCCTCGTTGGCGCCCGGGTAGATGGAGGCGTCGGAGTCGTCGCAGTCCGTCTCCGGGCCGGCGTTGCAGTTGGGCGTGCCCGGGTCGCCGTACCCGTCACCGTCGGCGTCGGTACACGGCGGCGCCTCTCCGTAGATCAGGTAGGTCTGGCCCGCGGCGATGGCCGCCTCGGCGTTGAACGGCGCGGCGATCAGCAGGTCGTCGTACCCGTCGCCGTTGCTGTCGCCCACTCCGGCCAGGGCCATGCCCGCCTTGGACCACTGGCTGTCCGCCCAGAACGACGCATCTGCGTCGCCCAGGCTCACGTCCATCGACGGGCTCTCGCTGCCCAGCACCACGTAGGCCTGGCCGCCCTCCTGGAAGCCCGACTCCTCGTTGTACGGCGACCCGATGAGCAGGTCACCGAACCCGTCGCCGTTGACGTCACCCGCCGCGCCAGCGGCCGTCCCCGCCAGATCGCCGGCCATCTCCCCCCAGTACGAGGCGTCCGCCAGGGACAAGTGGATGTCCTGGATCCAGTTCGAGGCGCGGCCCAGCACCAGGTACACCTGGCCCGCGTCGGGGAGCGCCGCGTCGCTGCGGGGCGCCGCGATCAGGAAGTCGTCGTAGCCGTCGCCGTTCACGTCTCCGGCCCCGGCCACCAGGGTGCCCGAGTTGTCCGCGAGCGCCTCACCCCAGAACGAGGCGTCGGCCGTGGACAGGTCCGTGCCCATGGCCCAGCCACCCGCGTTGCCGAACATCAGGTACGTCTGGCCCGCCTCGGCGCCGCCCGCGTCGTTGTCCAGCGCCCCGATCAGCACGTCGTCGTACCCGTCGCCGTTCACGTCCCCGGGGATCGCCACGGAGTACCCGGCGCGGTCCTGGGCCGCCTCGCCCACGAAGGAGCCGTCCGCAGCGGCCAGGTCCACATCCGTGGTCCAGCCCGCCGGGGCCCCCAGGACCAGGTACGTCTGCCCCGCCCCGGCGCCGCCGTCGGCGTTCTCCGGCGCCCCGATCAGCAGGTCGTCGTACCCGTCGCCGTCCACGTCGCCGCCGCCCGCCAGGGACGTGCCGGCCTCGTCCCCCGCGTCCACGCCCAGGAACGACGCGTTCGCCAGCGACAGGTCCAGATCCATCATCCAGCCGCTGTCGATGCCCAGCACCAGGTACACCTTGCCGGCGTCCGTGGCCGCCTGGTCGTTCCCCACCGCGCTGATCAGGAAGTCGTCGAAGCCGTCCCCGTCCACGTCGCCCGCCCCGGCCAGCGACTGCCCCGAATAGTCCTGCGCCGTCTCGCCGCCGAACGACGCGTCCGCCAGCGACAGCGACAGGTCCGGCGCCCACCCCAGGCCCCCGAAGACCAGGTACGTCTGGCCCGCGTTGGTCGCCACCTCGTCGTTGCCGCTCGCCCCGATGAGGAAGTCCCCCATCCCGTCGCCGTTCACGTCGCCGACCGCGGCCACGGCCAGACCTGCGCGGTCCTCCAGGGCCTCACCCCAGAACGACGCGTCCGCGTCCGCCAGGGGGGTGTCGGGATCCAGGGCGAGGGCCGCCGCGGGGACCAGGATGCTGAACACGGCGAGCAAAGCGGTGAGCCTGCAAGACGTCATTTCGAATCTCCAAACAGGGGAAACCCCAGGGTGTCGATGAACGAAGGGAGCTTAGCCAGGGCCGTCGGGGATGTCCACGATTGGACAGAACGCACGCAAGGTGGACGCTATTGCACCCAGCTCAGGGGCCCTCCCCGGCCGGGTTCTCGGCCGCGACCTCGACGGGATCGCCGTTCCGGTCGATGTCCACGGTGGGGAATCCCAGCGCCATCAGGGGCTCCCGCACCACCTCGAGATCGCCGACGACGACGATGGCGAGGGCGTCGGGATCGAAGTGCTCGACCGCGGCGGCGTTCACCGCGGCCAGGTCCACGCCGCGCAGACGCGCCGGGTGGGTCCACATCCAGTCGCCGGGCAGATCGTGGCGCCAGGTCTCGGCCATCGCCCACAGCAGGTGGGAGGTGTCGTCCATCTCGGCGGGATGGGAGTAGATGCTGTAGTTGCGCGCCGACTCCAGCTCGTCAGCGGTGATGGGCCGCTGCTCGCGCAGCGCCCGCAGCTCCCCGAGGATCTCCTTCAGCGCGTCGGTGGTCCTGGGCGTCTCCACCGCGGTCCACAGCCGCCACGGGGTGCTGGAGTAGCCGTCGAGGAGATCGGAGTGGACCCCATAGGTCCAGCCCTTGTCCTCGCGCAGGTTGGCGCTGATCCGCGAGGTCATCAGATCGCCCACGATCAGCTCCCCCAGGAGCAACGCTGGGTAGTCGTCGTCGGCGCGCTGGGCGACGAACCGCCCCACCCCGATGACCGACTGGACCGCGCCGGGGAGGTCCATGAGGTAGACGGTCGTCTCGGCGGGCTGGGACATCGCGAGCCTGGGCGGGATCGAATCCTCGCCAGCCTCCCAGTCCGCCAGCCGCTCCTCCAGCAGCGGCACGATCTGCTCCATGCTCGTGTCCCCCCCCACGACCAGGATCGCGTCGCCGGGGTGGAGGTGGCGGTTGGCCCACGCCCGCAGGTTGCTCGCCGAGATCCGCGCGTAGCTCTCCGCGGAGGGCGACCGGCCCCGGTAGACGTCACCGTACAGCACGCGCAGCAGGGCGCGCCGGCACAGGGAGGAGGGTTGCAGGGACTCGTTCTCGAGCCCCCAGTTGCGGCCCTTGAGCTCCCCGCGCAGGTCACCGACGTGGAACGCCGGCTGGCGCAGCACCTCGGTGACGAGATCGAGGGTCTCGTCGAGGTTGCTCGACAGGCTGCTCGCGGACAGGGTCGCGCCGTTGCGATGGGCCGTGCTGCTCAGCGTGCACGCCAGGCGCCGCTTCTTCTTGCTCAGGGTCCGCTCGTCCAGCGTCATCGTGCGCCGGTCGAGCATGTCCATGGTCACGTCGGCCAACCCCTCCTGCCCCGGGGGATCGGCCCACTCTCCCGCGCCGAGCTCCAGACGGAGCCACACCAGCGGCACCTCGTGGTCCTCCACCAGGCGGACCAGCAGGCCGTTGGACAGGGTGTACTCGCTCACCGGGGGCATGACGAACGGCCGGGCGTCCAGGGGCTCCGGCGGGGACTCGAGCATCTCCTCGGCCCTCGCCGACGAGGACAGGAGCACCAGGGGCAGCAACAGGGAGGCGAGGGTTCTCATGTCACTCCTCCTCGCTCTCGTCTTCTTCCGGGGGCGTCATGTGGAGCACGACCCGCCGCTCCAGGGGGAGGTACTTGCGGATGGCCCGCTGGAGGTCCTGGCCCGACAGCCCCTGGAACCGCTCGAGATCCCGGGCGAGGTAGTCGGGATCACCCGCGTAGTGCGCATACCGTTGCAGCAGCCCCGCGCGCCCCCCCAGGCTGCTCAACGTGTCGAACTTGCGCCGGACGAACTGGGTTCGGGCCACCTCGACCTCACTGTCCAGGAACGGCACGAGCGCGACCTCGCGCAACAGCAGGTCCACGGCCTCGACGGCCTCGTCGGTGTCCCCGTCCTTGCTGGCCGTGCCCTGGATCACGAAGACGCTGCCGAGTTCGTACGACAGCTGGTACGCCTCGATCCACCCCACCTTCCCGCCCCAGCCCAGGCGCTGCAGCAACATGGCCTCGTAGCCGCCCCCCAGCAGCATCGCCGCCAGATCGAGCTCGGCGTTGCCGCGCGCGAACTTCGGCGGCGTAGCCCAGGCCATCCAGAAGTGCTCGTGGGTGACGTTGCGCTCCTGGCGGATCACCGCCTGCTTCTTCAGCTTGACCTTCCCGGGCTCGATCGACGGCTGACGGGTGGTCGCCGGGACCGCCCCGAAGGTCCGCTCGATCCAGGCCCGGGCCTCCTCGGGATCGAAGTCCCCGACCACCGACAACGTGGCGTTCGAAGGGCCGTAGTGCAGTCCGTGGAACGCGCGGGCCTCGTCCACCCCGACGGCCTCGACCTGTCGCGGATCGCCGATGGGCGTATGGTGGTAGGGGTGGCCTTCGGGGAACAGGGCCGTGGTCACGGTCAGCCGTGCGTCGTCCACCGCGCGGTCCTCGTACCGCTCCCGCCGCTCGTTGGCCACCACGCCCTTCTCGGCGGCCAGCCGCTGCTCGTCCAGCAGCAGCCAGCCCATCCGGTCCGCCTCCATCCACAGCGCCAGCGGCAGCTGGTGGGCGGGGAGCTCCTGGTGGTACTGCGTGCGATCGAAGCTCGTGGACGCGTTGGCCGTCGCCCCCGCGCGGTTCATCACGTCGTGGTACGACGACGGGCTGCGCTCGGACCCCTCGAACATCATGTGCTCGAACAGGTGCGCCATCCCCTCGAGCCCCGGCGGGTCGTCCTTCGCGCCCACCCGATACCCCACGTCCACCCGCACCACGGGCACGTCGTGGTCCTCGGACAGGATCACCACCAGCCCGTTGTCGAGGGTGTAGGTCTCCACGGCCAGGGTCGGCACGTCCTGCGCCAGCGCGACGGACGCGGGTGTCAGCAGCACCAGCGACAGCAGCGCCCGCGAGGCGATGTTCTGCACGGATGTCGGAGTCAAGGCGGCCCCCTTCCGGGGCCGAGTATGACACGAAGCCGCGGGAGACGGTGGCTACTCGCCCACCACCTCACCCACCTGCTCGACCGTCTCCTCACCCATCCGGTCCGACACCTTCACCCACTCCATGGTGTTTTCGGTGCGCACGACGAAGATGGTCTGGCCGTCCTCGCCCTCGGCGGTGCCGATCTCGGCGAAGCCGATCTCGCTGTCGCGGTCGAGGAAGGACACGCGGGCGGCGGGCGCGAGGCCCTGCGGAGGCGCGCCGAAGTACTGAAGCGCGCGCATGCGGAAGATGCGATCGAGCCAGGCGTCGGCGGCGTCGGCGGTGCGGTTGGGCTCTGAGGCGTCGGCCCAGAACGCGAGCTTGGTGTCGTCGCGGTTCTGGTGGAGGAACTCGCGGCTGCCCGAAGCGGTGGCGACCACGGCGCGCTCGACCTCGTCCTTCTTGAAGGTCTGGAGCTGGCTCTCCATCAGGCGGGTGGAGCCGCCCTTGATGTCGCCGATCATGCGGGCCTCGACCAGCAGGACGCGGCCGGTGTCGCGCTCGCGCAGGTAGTAGTTGTTGGAGCCGTAGCAGCGTCCGCCCACGTCGAACACGCGCTCCCCCTTGGCCGAGGTGATGGCGAGGGAGGCCTCGGGTTCGTCGAGCTCCATCTCGGCGATCTTGTCGGCGGACAGGTCCCCGAAGACGCGCAGGGCGCGCATGGGGGCGAAGCGGCCGAGGACCTTGTCGCAGGTCTCGTTGCCGCGGAAGGCCTTCTCGGTGGTGATCCGCTCCGGCTCCGGTTCGGGCTGATCGGCAGAGTCGTCGTCGTCCCCGGCCGCGAGGGCGGGGGGCACCTTGTCCTCGGGGCGCTTGGGCGCGTCGCGAGTCTTGCGGGTCTCACCCCAGCAGTAGGCGTCGCCGTCGGCCTCGCGGCGCTGCACGGCCACGCGCAGATCGGGCTCCTCGTAGAGGACCTGCTGCAGGCCGTCGGCCTTGAGGTCGATGATCGTCACGTCCCCCTTGCCCCCGTCGGGTTCGTGGGTCCAGGTCAGGTACGAGGCGATCAGGGCGGCGACCAGCAGGCCGCCGTAGATCAGGATCTGGGTCGTCCTCATCGCTGGACCCTCCTCCTGCGCCGCACGGTCACGAGCAGGCCCACGCCCATGACGGCGAGGGGAATCCCGAAGGTGGTGGAGTAGAGCCACCACACGTCCTTCTTGCGCGTGTGCTGGATGGGCTTGTCCTCCTCGCTGGTGATCTCGCCGGCGAGGTCCTCCTCACCCTTGAGCCACGCGAGGCCGCCGCTGATGAGGTTGGAGTTGCCCACGACCCGCATGGGGGTGATCTTGCGGTCGCCCTGGATGGGCCAGTCGCTGACCGCGTCGGAGTCGGCCAGGAGCATCACCCGGGACTCGGCGGCCTCGCCGGTGGCGGGCTCGGTGACCTCGCGCTCCAGGGCCACGCAGATGTCGTGGACCTCGCGGGACTCGGTGCCGCGGGAGAAGTCGAAGTCCCCGTCCAGATCGGCCCAGGTGCGGGGCTGGGACTTGACCACCACGGTGGACTCCACGCCCTGGACCCCGTCGAGGGTCTCCAGGTGCCCGGCGCCCACGAGGAGGACGCCGTTGGCCTTGGAGGCCTTCTGCAGCACCTTGACCGAGGGGTGGGAGTCGAAGCGGTCGGAGATGAGCCACCGGCGGTCCGAGGGGTTGCCGCTGACCGGGTAGAAGTTGCTGTCGTGGGCGAGCATCTCGCGCTGGAACGACACGCCCATGGGCGCGAGCAGGCCCTCGAGGGAGACCTCCTGCTCGGGATCGAGGAAGATCCACAGGTCGCCGCCAGCGTCGAGGAACTCCTGGATCTCGACGATCTCGCCGGGCAGCAGCTCCTCGGTGGGGCCGATGATCATCACCACGGTGGCGTCGCCGGGGACCCCCTCGGACAGCAGGTCGTTCATGCCGATCTGCGCCAGCGAGTAGCCGAAGACCTGCATCAGGGTCTTGAGGTCCTTGATGCCCGGGCGCGGATCGAGCTCACTCTTGGTCCAGCTGCGCTCGCCGTGGCCGGTGGTGAGGTAGGCCTTGAGGGGAGGCTTGGCCACCTCCACGAGGCGCTTGTAGACCTCCTTGTCGAGCTTGCGCAGCTTGCTCTTGGCCTTGTCGATGTCGGTGCCGAGCTGGTAGCTCTCGGCGTTCTCACCCATGGAGAGGACGACGGTGCCGTTCTTCTGGGCCTTGAGTTCCTTGGCCAGGGCCGGCTCGGCGTCGTGATCCGCCACCTCCAGGGTGACCAGCTCGTTGCTGGCGGCCAGGGCGTCGAAGTACGGCTGCACCTCCTCGCGGACGTCGTTCGCGGCGGGGAAGAACAGCACGATCTGAAGCGGATCGGTGAGGCTCTCCACCAGCAGCAGGGTCGCCGAACCCGGCTCGGTGGTCTTGGAGTAGCTGAGGTCCTCGCGCACGTTGTGCTCGTGGGCCAGGAAGTTCACCGCGAACAGCAGCGACAGCGCCAGGGCGATCACCAACCCGGCCTCGGCCGAGCGGTGCATCCGCCCCACCTCCAGCACCGGCGCCGAGGCGCTGGACTGCAGCGAGACCTCCATGAAGCCCAGCGGGATCAACGACGCGGCCAGGGCGATGGGCCACAGGCAGTGGACGACCACCTTGAACCTGTGGGCGCCCTCGTCGTCGAGCCCCAGGGCGCCGACCACGGGCTCGGCGGCGAGCCAGTGCAGGGCCACCGCGACCAGGCCGCCGACCATGAACATCAGCACGGGCCCCAGCACGGCCCTGAGGTCGTCCTCGGCCGCGGACCGCTCCATCAGCCGCTTGCCGACCGCCCCCAGCACCAGCAGGCCGGCCACGGCGTCGAGCGCGACCCGCGCGGCCATGGACGTGGGGAACAGGCGCTCGGCGATGTAGAACAACGCGAGCCCCGCCAGGTAGGCGGCGACGGGCCAGACCTGTACGCGTCTCATCGCCACCTCCTCGCCGACAGCACCTTGGTGGTGGCCAGCAGGAAGAAGAAGGTCACCGAGAGGTAGAAGACCACGTCCTGCAGGCTGATGATGCCCTTCATCAGGGGCTGGAAGTGCTTGTCGAACAGGGACATCGCCCCGAACACGTCGTCCAGCGGGGGGTCGGCCACCTTGGCCAGCTTCCACATCAGCAACATCGCCACGAGGATGGCCCCGGACACGGCCGCGGCCACCACCTGGCTGCGGGTCACCGACGACCCGAAGGTCCCGATGGCGACGCTCGCCGATCCCAGCAGCATCAGGCCCAGGGTGCCCGCGAAGATGTGGCCCACAGAGACCTTGCCGTTGACGAAGATCAGCGCCGGCATGTACAGGCTGATGCCCACGATCAGGCCCAGGAAGGCCAGCGCGGACAGGAACTTGCCGACCACGATCTGCCACTCGGCCACCGGCGACGTGTACAGCACCACCATGGTGCCCATCTGCCGCTCCTCGGCCAGCAGCCGCATGGACAGGAAGATCGAGCCCACCATCACGGTGCCGCTCATGAAGTAGAAGAACATCCGCAGCACTTCCTCGGACATCTTCTCCTGCCCGCCCAGCGCCACGGTGTTGAACAGCAGCCCGCTGATGGCCAGCATCACCGCGGCCACCACGTATCCGGTCAGCGTGCTGAAGTAGGAGTGCAGCTCCCGGCGGACGATGAGGAGGACGGTGCTCATGCCTGACCTCCCGTCTGGATCATGGCCAGGAAGGCCCGCTCGAGTTCCTGCTCGGCGCTACGCATCCCCCGCAGCCCGAAGCCGGCGGCCACCAGCGCCGCCACGAGCTCCTCACGGGTGTCGCCGTCGAGGGTCAGCCGGACCTCCACGACGCCTCCGAGCTCCCCCTGGATCGCGTACTCGGCGACCCGGTCGTCCGCGGCCAGCAGCGCCTCGAGCGCGTCGCGCTCGCCGCGCAGCAGCAGCACGAGGTTCTCACCCGATGCGAACTGACCCACCAGCTCGTCCTCGCTGCCCGCGGCCACGATCTCGCCCGCGCCGATCATCAGGATGCGGTCGCAGGTCTGGCTGATCTCCGTGAGGATGTGGCTCGACAGCAAGATGGTGTGGCTGCCCCGCAGGCCGCGGATCAGATCGCGCATCTCGACGATCTGCACCGGGTCGAGGCCGCTGATGGGCTCGTCGAGGATCAGCAGCTGCGGGTCGTGGATGATGGCCTGCGCGATGCCCACGCGCTTGCGGTAGCCGTGGGACAGGGTCTGGATGACCTGGTGGCGCACGCCGTCGGTGTTCGTCTGCTCGAGGACCTGGCCCAGCCGGCGGTCCACGTCGGCGGCGCTCATCCCCTTGAGCCGCCCCACGAACCGCAGGTAGGCCTCCACGGTCATCTCCAGATACAGGGGGGGCTCCTCCGGGAGGAAGCCCACCCGGCGGCGGACCTCGTGGGTGTGCTCGGCTGCGTCGAGCCCGCCGATTCGCACCTGCCCGGACGTGGCGTTCAGCCCCCCGCTGAGGATCTGCAGGATCGTCGATTTCCCGGCCCCGTTGAGGCCGAGGATGCCGACGATCTCTCCCTCCTCGATCTGGAAGCTGACGTCGTGGACCGCCCGGACCTCCCCGTAGAACTTGGTGAGTCCTTCGGCCTGGATCATCGTTGCTCCACCTCTCGTACCTGCGGGCGCGCACGCCCGGCGTGTGGATCTGGACGCAAAGTTCTATTCACCTGTCCGGGAACGTCAAGGGGGGCAGCCGACCGTAGGGGCCGCTACTCGTACTTGCGCCAGCCGACCACCAGGGGGTTCTGTTCCTCGGGCTCGAGGAATCCCACGGCCAGCTCGCCGACCCACGGGTCGAACACGGCGCCGGCCTCGTGGGCGAGGATGTGCATCACGTGGTCGTGGTCGCACACGTTGCGCAGGGGGCTGTCGCCGGTGAGCGAGACGCGGAAGAACTCGCCGCTGAGTTCCATGATCGACTCCATACCGGAGTTCGACGGGTCCCAGCCCTCCTCCTTCTCGACGTTGGCCGGGAGGGTCTGCAGCTGCGGCATCTTGCCCACCCAGCTCCGGCCGCAGAACGCGCACTTCACCGCCTTGCCTTCCGGCTCCTCCTCCACGGGGAGCAGCAGCTCCGCGGGCGGGCGTCCCGATACCTGGGCGAGGGTGGACAGGGAGCTCTCGAAGACGCTGGAGAACGCGGCTCCGGAGCCCATGACCTCCCGCACCAGCTCGGGACGGATCAGCAGGTGGCGCCCCAGGCGATGCCGGCAGTAGCCCATCAGGTTGGGGAACAGCCGATGCTCGCTGCCGTAGGCCAGGACCGTGCAGGCCCGCGAGAGCACTGCGCGGAGGTCGCCGCCGAGGACCTCCAGGCCCACCGACGGGTGGTTGGCCTCGGTCTCGGCCACGCACGCGGCGAGCACCTCGTGGAAGACGTCGACCCCCTCGGAGTGCGCCTGCTTGAGCGGGGCCATCTCGTTGCGCAGGAGCAGCGCCAGCAGGGCCTCACCGATGTTGCCGACGGCCTGGTACGCGCCCAGATCGTTGGCCACCAGGTCGTCCATCGGCGTCGCGGGAAACGGACTCGGCTGAGTGTCGCTCATGGTTCGACAGATTACTTCAAAGATCCGGCGCCCTGCTACCCTCGTCGGGAGGGGCTGGGCGCGGCACCCCGCGAAGCGCCCCGGGACGGGAGGAGACGATGGGACACGCAAGGCTCGGCCTGATCTCGGCCCTGGCGACCTGCTGTGCCCTGGTCATCGCGTGCGCCAGCGACGTCAGCACGGCTCCCATCGAGGAGGAGACCCTGTCGGACCACGGTGAGGACTGCGCCGGGCCCGAGGACTGTCTCCAGGGGCTGATCTGTGCCAGCGACGGCACCTGCCTGTTCCCCGGCGAGCCCGGCACCGCGGGCGAGGGCGACGACTGCGACGGCACGGCGTTCTGCCAGCTCGGGCTCGTGTGCGACCACGACGGGGAGTGCGTCCCCGCGGGCAGCGCGGGCACCGCCGGCGACGGCGACGCGTGCGAGTCGGACGAGGACTGCCAGGTGATGCTCCAGTGCCTCGACGGCGAGTGCCGCGGGTTCCAGGTGCCGATGTGGCACGGCGTGGAGTGCGCCGAGCAGGGCGAAGGATCGTTCCGGGTGCACTTCGAGGTCCCCGGCGAGGCGCCGCTGGACGAGTTCTACCGGCTGCCGTTCCCCAACGACGCGCGGAGGGTGGACGGCGGCCTCGACCTGTCCGGCCACCCGTCGCCCGGCGGCCTGATCCCCCAGGTGGGGGACGTGGTCGGCGAGGTGATCGACGCCTCCGAGGCGGACCTCGACGCGTTCGGCAACAACCAGGCCGTGCTCATGCGGTTCTCCGACGAGGTGGACTACGACACCCTGGTCATGGACGACCCGGGCGTGGGCACCCTGTTCATCCTCGACGTGACCACGTTCAGCGGGGACTTCGGCACGCGGCGCAGCGGGGCCTACCGCACGTCCGGCGATCCAGGCCTGTACATCTGCCCCAACTGGATCTCCTTCACGCCGCCGGACGGGCGGCCCTACGAACCTGGCCACACCTACGCCGCGGTGGTCACCACGGGCGTCCAGTCCCGCGACGGCGATCCCGCCTCCCAGGACGACGACTTCGCCGCCATGCTCACCGAGACGCCGCCGGGCGACGACCGCCTCGAGCGCGCCTGGGACGCGTACGAGCCGTTGCGCCGCTGGATCGACGACTCCGGCACCGATCCGGCGAGCCTCGCGGCGGCCGCGGTGTTCACCGTGCAGCGGCCCGGCGACCGGGTGGCCGGGGTCCGCGACGCCGTGTACGCGGCCGACGAGCCCGCCGTGGACGGCCTCGTCCTGTGTCAGGAGGGCGACCCCGGTCCCTACGCGGACGGCTCGGACCCGGACCGAGGATGCGACGGCGTCCACCCCGACTTCCACGAGATCCAGGGGACGGTCCGGCTGCCGCGGTTCCAGGAGGGGACCCCGCCGTACAAGATGCCCGCCCACGGCGGGGCCCTGACCGGCGCGCCGGTGGACTACGACGACGTGGTGTTCTCCCTGACGGTGCCCGGCGGCGCGACCATGCCTCCGGACGGCTGGCCGCTGGTGCTGTTCGGCCACGGCACCGGCGGGAACTACCGGACCTTCGTGACCCAGGGACTGGCCGAGCGGCTGGCCGCGGAGTCCCTGGCCGTGGTGAGCGTCGACGCGGTCCTCCACGGTCCGCGGGCCGCCGAGGAGAGCTGGGACCAGGGATGGCTGGCCGTGGACCCCTCCGCGTACGATCCGGCCGTGCTGTTCTTCAACGTGCTCAATCCCCGGGCCGCCCGGGACAACCCGCTGCAGGCCGCCGCCGACACCTTCGGGCTCGTCCGGCTGGCCCAGGCGCTGGACTGGGAGTCCGCGGGCTCCCCCACCGGAGAGGCCATCCGGTTCGATCCCGATCGTCTGCTGTACGCCGGCCACAGCCAGGGCTCCAGCGCCGGCGTGGGCTTTGCCGCGGCCGAGGACCAGCTGCACGCGGCGACCTTCGCTGGAGCCGGCGGCCTGCTGATCGAGTTCATGCTGAACCGCACGCAGCCCTACGACACCCGGGCGGCGCTGAAGGTCGCCCTGGCCGATCCCGACCTGGACCGCCACCACCCGGTGCTCAACCTGCTCCAGGCGCTCGCCGAGCGGTCCGATCCCATCAACCACGCCGCCACGATGGTCCACGACCCCCTCGACGACTCCCCCGTCCACGTCCTGCACCAGGTGGGCCTGGGCGACGAGTCCACCCCCGACGTGACCCAGGCCGCCCTGGCCCGCGCCCTGTACCTGGAGCAGGTGACCAACGGCAACGACCCGCTGGATCACCTCGCCGTGGTCTCTCCGCCGGTCGCCGGCAACGTCAGCGTGGACGGCGCCCCCTTCACGGCCGTGGCCACCCTGCACCAGCCCGGCGCCGGTACGGACGCGCACACCGTGATCTTCGCCCTGGACGAGGCGATGCGTCAGATGGATCAGTTCCTGGGCTCGGCAATGCTGGACGACCTGCCGACGGTGGTACAACCGTGAACGTGGAGGACCGAGACGTGAGCGACCTGCGATTGGCCCGGATTCCCCTTCCCGCGTTGCTGCTGCTCCTCTTCGGGTGCATACCCATCGAGGCCGATCCGGTGTGCGAGCCCGGCGAGACCCAGCTGTGCGTGTGCGGCGGCGACTCGACCGGCGCCCAGGCCTGCGAGGACGATGGTGCTGGCTGGTCGACGTGCGAGTGCGGCGAGGGGGACGACGACGACGCCACCGCTGGCGACGACGACGACGATGCCACCCCCGGCGACGATGACGACGCCACGCAGGACGACGATGACGCCACCCCCGGTGACGACGACGACGCCACCCAGGACGACGACGACGCCACCCAGGACGACGACGACGCCACCCAGGACCCCGTCATCACAGAGACCGTCCCCGCCGACGGCGCCACCGACGTCTACCACCGCACCGACATCCTCGTGGAGTTCTCCGACCCGGTGACCCAGGCGGCCGTCCTCCTGGAGGGGCCGGGGGGCGCCACGGTCACCGGCACCACCACCCTGTCCGACAACGACACCGCGCTGACCTTCGATCCCCACGGGATCAGCGAGACCGACCACCTGGACCCGTCCACCGCCTACACCGCCGACATCACCTGGGGCGCGTCGAGCAGCGCGCAGATCCAGTTCGTGACCAGCGAAACGGGGACGGCCGTGGCCGACCCGCAAAATGACATCGTCGGTCGGGACTACCTCGTCGACACGGCCTCGATGAGGTTCGTCCAGCCCAGCGGCGTCGGGGCGCTCCTGCAACAGTACCTCGCTGATCTCCACTGGGTGTTCCACGTCCAGGCGCTCAACGACGGGGCGCAGCGAGGCGAGCTGATCACCGCGTGGGTCGAGGAGACCGGCGGCGACTTCGAGCAGAATCTGTGCTGTCCGACGACCACGCTCAGCGACGCCACCGTCTGGGTGAATCCCTACGTCGAGGCGGGGCCGGCGGACGTGACGGCCAGCCTCACGGGGTACGACGTCACGCTCCTCGACGCTGTCCTGGCCGGCTCCTTCCGCCCCGACGGTTCGGGGATCGAGGGGGTGACCATCGAGACCCAGCTGGACACACGGGAGCTCGATCCGCTCATCGATCCCCACGCCAAGGAGGGCGCGACGTGCGCCCTGCTGGTCTCGCTGGGGATCACGTGCCAGACCTGCCCCGACGGCTCCGGAGACTTCTGCCTCCTCATCGAGGCGGACCAGGGCACGGCGGAGGAGGTGGACGTGACCAGCTCCGATCCCGAGACGGGCCAGCCATACGACCACGTGGTCGAGATCTCACCCGCCATGGCCGCGGACTGGGTCAACGGTGGGTTCTGCGATCCCTGCGACTCGTCGTGCTCGCTGGTCGCGGGGACGCGGCCGCGAGGGGTCTCGGCGCTGCTGTTGCTGTTGGGCGTTGCTGTGTTGTGGCGACGGCGTCTGGTGTAAGTTCTTGGAAGGCGATTCCGAACCGTTCCCCCAGGAGGAAGCAAGGATGCTGCGCCACGCTCATTTCCTGGTCGCGCCGGCTCTGCTGGCCGCGATCGTGCTGACTGCGCCGGCCGCCAAGGCCCAGCCCCTGAACACGTTGCTGATCCAGGACGACTACCCCTGGGGGTACAACGCCTGGACCATCGAGCTGGCCGCCCACGGCATCTACCCCACGGAGATCGACTCCACGATGCTGCTCGGCACGGACCTGACCGGCTACGACATGGTGGTCACGGTCAGCGTGCAGGACGCGTCGTACACCGAGGAGTTGCTCGACAAGATGGCCGACTTCGAGGACTACGTCACCGGCGGCGGCATCCTCATCTGGTCGTCGTCGCGCAACGACTACCAGTACCCGTTCCCGTCGCCACCGTTCGGCGGGATCTGCTCGTTCCTGGCCGACTCCTCCAACGTCAACGTGGCGCCCACCCACGAGATGATGGCCGGGGTGGCTCCCACCATCACCGGCAACTACGCGTCCAACACCTACCTGTCCGGCACGCCGGCCAACGCCGAGACCCTGATCATCCACGGGGCCAACGGCGCCGCCACGCTGTACCTGCTGCAGGAGGGCATGGGCCTGCTCATCGCCTCGGCCCTGAACTGGGAGGTGGCCTGGTACAGCGACTGGGACGCCAAGCAGGTGATGATCAACGCCATCGACTACGCCGAGGACTTCGAGCCCTGCGGCGGCTCCGACGGCGACGGCGACGGCTTCTCCGACTGCGAGGGCGACTGCGACGACACCGACGCCTCCATCCATCCGGGCGCCACCGAGGGCTGCAACGACGGCATCGACCAGAACTGCGACGGCCAGACGTGGGAGTACAACGACGACGACGGCGACGGCTACTCCAACTGCACCGGCGACTGCGACGACTTCGAGGCCGCCGCCTACCCCGGCGCCACCGAGGTCTGCGACGACGTGGACAACGACTGCGACGGCGACGTGGACGAGGGCTTCGACAACGACGGCGACGGCTACACCACCTGCATGGGGGACTGCGACGACAACAACTACGGCGCATACCCGGGCGCGCCCGAGGACTGCGACGGCTACGACAACGACTGCGACGGGATCGTCGACGAGATCGCCGACGACGACATGGACGGCTGGTCCGTGTGCGACGGGGACTGCAACGACCACAACGCCAGCGCGTACCCCGGCGCCCTGGAGCTGTGCGACGGCGTGGACAACGACTGCAACGGATCGCCCGCGGCCTACGAGATCGACATCGACGAGGACGGCTTCCTGAGCTGCGAGGAGTGCGACGACGCCAACGCCTCGGTCCACCCCGGCGCCGAGGAGATCTGCGGCGACGGCGTGGACTCGGACTGCCTCGGCGACCTGCAGTGGACCGAGGAGGACGACGACAACGACGGGTTCGCCGAGTGTGACGGCGACTGCGACGACGCCAACGGCGCCGTCTTCCCCGGCGCCGAGGAGATCTGCGACGGCCAGGTCGACAACGACTGCGATCCGGAGACCGACGAGCTCGCCGACCTGGACTTCGACACCTACACCATCTGCGACGGCGACTGCGACGACGAGGACGCGGGCAACAACCCCGACGCCCAGGAGCAGTGCGACGGTGAGGACAACGACTGCGACGGCGAGGTGGACGAGGAGCTGGACTACGACCACGACGGCCACCTGGGCTGCGGCGGGACCGACTGCGACGACTACGACGCCTCGGCCCACCCCGGCGCCACCGAGATCCCCTACGACAACATCGACCAGGACTGCGACGGCGAGGACCTCACCGACGTGGACGGCGACGGCTATGACGGCGGGCCGTTCGGCGACGACTGCGACGACAACGCCTACGGGACCAACCCCGGGGCCACCGAGATCTGCGAGAACGGCCTCGACGAGGACTGCGACGGCCTCGGCGACTCCACCGACCCCGACTGCGCCGGCCCTGGTGACGACGACGACACCACCGAGGAGGACCCCGGCGTCACCTGCAGCGGTTGCGCCCACGATCGCGGTCCTGCCACCTCGGGTACCGCCGGTCTGCTGTTGATCGGCCTGCTCGTCTTGCGCCGGGCCCGGCGGTTCTAGGAGAGCCACGACCAACTTGACCCCCGACGCCCCACACACCCCGCAGCAGCCCCGCGGAATCGTCCGCCGCTACAGGGCCTTCCTCGACGGCGACGGCGAGGAGGAGCGCGGGCCGCTGCTGGTGGCGTTCACCCTGGTCAACCTGTGCACCGGCGTCGCGCGCAAGTTCCGCCGCGACCGCTGCTTCACCCACGCGGCGTCGCTGGCCTACGCCACGCTCGTGGCCCTCGCCCCGATGACCGTGCTCGGCTTCACGTTCTTCTCCGCCTTCGGTCGCTACGACGCGCTGCGCACCAAGGCCGAGGAAGCCATCGTCAGCTACTTCATCCCCTCGGTGGGCGAGCAGGTGATGTCCCTGCTCGACAACGTCACCCAGAACCTCCAGCGCCTGAGCCTGCCGGGGCTGCTGCTGTTCCTGTTCGCCGCCACGGTCCTGCTCAACTCCCTCGAGGGCAGCTTCAACGCCATCTGGGGGGTCCAGCGCAACCGCAGCTACGTCTCCAAGCTGATGGTCTCGTGGAGCCTGCTGACCCTGGTGCCGGCCCTGCTGGCCGGCGGGTGGGTCCTCGCCGACAGCCTCCAGATGCACGCGGTGCTCTCCGCGCCGCTGCAGGTCGGCGTCACCTGCGCGTTCACCTGGCTGGCGTTCTTCTTCATCCTGTACGTGCTGCCGCACACGCGCACGCGCCTGATCCCCTCCCTCGCCGGGGGGTTCGTCGGCGCCCTGGTGTGGATCGTGTCGCGGGCCCTGTTCGTCTACTACGTCCAGAACATCTCGCCCATGCAGGCGGTGCTCGGCGGCGGCCTCGCCACGGTCGCCCTGTTCCTGATCTGGGTCTACTTCTCGTGGGTGGTGCTGCTGTTCTCGGCCGAGACCGCCTACGTCATCCAGTACCCGCGGACCCGGCGCGACGAGCGGCGGGCCGCGAAGATCACCCGGTCCTTCCGCTCGTTCTACCTCGTGCTGATGCTCGCCGAGATCTCGCGCCGCTTCCGCGCCGGCGCCGCGGGCGAGGCCGATCCCGGCGAGCTCGCCGCGGCCGTGGGCATCCCCACCACGCTGGGCCCCTCGCTGACCGAGGAACTCATCCGGTCCAGGCTCGTGCTGCGCACCGAGGGCGGCGGCCTCGTCCCTGCCCGCCCCCCCAAGGAGCTCGACCTCGCCCAGGTGGCCGCCCACTCCGAGCGCCACGCCCTAGCCGCCCCCGCAGAGGTCAAGGGCCACCTGGCCAACCGCGTCGCCGGCCTGTTCCGCAGCGCCGCCCGCGACGCCCTGACCCGCCTCGACGGCCAGACCATCGGCGACCTGCTCGACCAGGCCGAACAAAACGGTGTCCACGATCCCGGGGCCGAAGCGTCGAGAGACTGATTTCTTTTTTTCGGAACTTCTCCTCCACCCCCGCTGTCCTAGCCGGACGGAACCACGGAG
>CAYRNR010000110.1:0-31040 GCA_964425605.1 uncultured Rickettsiales bacterium
GCCCACGAGATGGAGCACATCGACAAGGCCATCGAGGCCTTCACCAAGTGCGGCCGGAAGCTCGGCATCGTCTCCTGAGCCGACCGTCCCGACCCGCGCCACCCCACCCCTGACGTCCACCGGGAGATCGCCGTGAACGTTCCATCCCTGTTGATCGAGGCCGCGACCCAGTCGCCGGGCACCCCCGCCCTCCTCTACCGCGACCTGCGCATCACCTTCGCGGACCTGGCCTGGGCCGTGGATCGCTGCGCAGCGACCCTGGTCCACCAGGGGGTCGCGCCAGGCGAGTACGTGGCCGTGGTCACCGGCAATCACCCGGGGTTCGTCGTGGGGTTGCTCGGCGCAATGCGCGCCGGGGCCGTGGCGGTGCCGATCAATCCCCAGTTCCGCGCGCGCGAGCTGGAGATGCTGCTGACGTCCACCGGCTCCAGGCTCGTGATCGCCGACGAGGAGCGCCGCGAGGTGTGCGAGGCGGTGGCCAGCGGCCGGTTGCTGATGGTGGACGAGGCGGGGCATATCGAGGGGGCCGCCTATGGCGCCCTCGCCGTCCAGCTCGGGTCGGACGATCCCGCCGTATGTCAGTTCTCCACCGGCACCACCGGCCGTCCCAAGCAGGTGGTGCGCACCCACGGCCAGGTCCTGGCGGAGGTGGAGGCGGCCGCCGAGCGCCTCGGTACCACCGAGGACGACGTCATCCTCGGCTCCATCCCCATGTTCCACGCCCACGGGCTGTGCAACTGCCTCATGGCGATCCTCCGCTGCAGGGGGCGGCTGGTGCTCACCGGCGGTTTCTACGCGCGGTCGATCCTCAACCTGATCGAGGCCGAAGGGGTCACCCTCTGGCCCACCGTCCCGTTCATGGTCCGCATCCTCACCGAGATGCCCGGTCCTGCCGAGCGCCCGCTCCCGAGCCTGCGGCTGGTTTTCTCGGCTGGCGCGCCGCTGGACGGCGACGTGGCCACCCGCTTCGGCAACCGCTACGGCGCCGTGGTCCGCCAGCTCTACGGCTGCACCGAGATGGGCGCCATCACCCTCAACGACGACGGCCCCATCCCCGGAACCCTCGACTCGGTCGGCCGTCCCTTCGGCGGCAACCAGATCCGCATCCTCGCCGAGGACGGCTCGCCGTTGCCCGTGGGCGAGGTGGGGCAGGTGGCGGTGACCGGGCCGTCCCTGGCCGACGGGTATGCCTGGGCAGACCCCAAGTCGATGAACAACTTCCGCGACGGGTGGTTCCACCCCGGCGATCTGGGCTCCCTCGACGCCGAGGGCCGCCTCCGCATCAGCGGGCGCACCCAGCTGTTCATCAACGTGGGCGGCAACAAGGTGGATCCCGAGGAGGTGGAGAAGGTGCTGGCCACCCACCCCACCGTCGCGGACGTCGCCGTGGTCCGCGCTCCCCACCACTACTACGGCGAGGTGGTCCGCGCCGTGATCGTGCTGCAGGAGGGCGCCGAGCTAGACGAGAACGACCTGCGCCGCCACTGCCGCGAGGCGCTGGCGGACTTCAAGGTGCCCAAGGAGCTGGTCGTCCGCGACCGGATCCCGCGCTCCCCCCTGGGAAAGCTCCTGCGCAAGTACCTCGAGGACGGGGATCTCGAGGGATGAACGACGACATCCGTCCCCCCCTGTCCGAGCAGGTGCTCGACGTGTTGCGCTGGGCCCACCTGAACGTGATCGTGCCCATGGTGCCGGCCGATCGGCCCGGCACGCTGCGCTGGATGGGGGCAGCCCTGAACCCCCTGTACCGGCGCAGCTTCGGGATGCGCCACCACCCGATCCTCGCCGAGGAGTACGACCGCTGCAGCGGCGGCGCGTTCGACCACGGCGATCGCGAGCAGCTGATCCGCGACACCTTCGCGATGCAGGTGCGGGTCAACCTGGAGGAGGCCGCGCTGCCTCGCCTGGGCCGCGACGATCTGGACCGGGTCTGCTCCGTGGCGGGGCGCGAGCACATCGACGCGGCGCTCGCGCAGGGCCGCGGCGTGATCATGGCGTTCCTCCACTTCGGCCAGCACTGGTATCTGCCGGTCTGGTGCGGACACCACGACTACCTGTGGAACCAGGTGGCCGCCGCAGGCCGTCCCCCGGAGGACAAGTGGCAGCCGAGCTGGTTCGGCCGGCAGGTGTTCGACGCCCGCGACGCCTGGTTCGACGCGCTGCCGGTGAACTTCATGCCCCTGGACACCCCCAACCGGGTGCTCGTGAGGGCGCTCGCGCGCAACGAGCTCGTGGGCATCGCCGTGGACGGCCGCATCGGCACCAAGTTCGAGACGGTGCGTTTCCTCGGCCGCGAGGCGCTGTTCTCCCCCGGCGCCACGAAGCTGTCCAGGATATCCGGCGCCCCCATCGTGCCCTGCAACACCGTCGCTCGCCCCGATGGCCGCCAGCAGGTGACGTTCCTCGAGCCCCTCGACCCACCGTCGCGCAGCGAGAACATCGGCGACGCCGTGCAGCGGCTCGTGGATCGGCTGGAGCCCTTCGTCCTCGCGCACCCGGACCACTACGGGTCGTGGTTGCACCACGTGCGCAGACACCAGGGGTGGGACGACCACCCGTTCTTTTTGGATCACCGCGACTGACACGCGCCGCGGCTCACCCCCGCAGGATCTCCGCCAACCGCGACGTGGCCTTCCGCCGCGTCTCGGTGGCCTGTTCCATGCCCAGGGCCTCCTCGGCGCGCGACTGGACCAGCAGGGCGTGCGTGGCCTCCAGCCGCTGCTGGGTCGCCAGCAGCGTGTCCACGGCGGCCCTGGCCATCCTCAGCGCTCGCTCGGCGCGACCGCCCACGAGCTCCACCTCCGCCAGCCGGAACAGCCCCCGGGGCCGCAGGAACCGGTGGGGCGCCCGCTTCAGCCGTGACGCATGGTGGCGAGCTGCCTTGAGGTGGGCCCGGGCCGCGCCGCCGGAGTCGCGGCCCGCCATCGCCACGTAGGCCTGGGCGGCCAGCTGGTCCAGCTCGCATCGACCCAGGGGATCGAGCCACACGGTACGGCGCGACGAGCGAATGGTGCGCGCGAGGCAGGTGGCGGCGAGATCGTCGCGCTCCTGCGCGGCCAGGGCCAGGGCCAGGCCCGCGCGGAACCGCAGCCACAGGGGGCGGGTGGCCGCGTGCGCAGTGCGCGAGTTGCGCAGGCCTACGCGACACAGCGTCTCCACGGAAGCCCAGCGCTGGAAGCCCAGCTCCACGCGGACGCGCGCCCACCGGGTCCACCCGGGGATGGAGTCGTCGGTCCAGGCGCGAGCCAGTCCCCGCAGCTCGACGCTGAGCTGTTCGGCCAGCCTGAGGTTCCCTGCGTCCACCTCCCCCACCAGGCAGTGCGCCAGCATCAGCTGGGCGTGCCACGATCGCGGGTTCCCCTCCGCACCGAAGGCCTCCTGCGCACGATCGCGCGCCGCGCGCATGTCGTCCCACCGGCCGTCGAGGGCGCCGAGGATCGCCCGGGTCCCGTGGAGGCTCGACAGGCCCGCCACGTCCGGATCGCCGCCGAACAGCGCCTCGGCCGCGCCCAGCAGCGCGTGGCTACGCCGCAGGGCCGCGGGGTGCCCCAGCCGCGCCAGGGTTCCGGCCGCGGCCACGAGCACGCGGGCGACCATCACGGGGTCGCCGCGGCGCCGGGCGAGGCGCAGCGCGCGCGCGGTGAGGTGGGTGGCGCGCAGGGGCAGCAGGTCCCGGGTCACCAGGGCCAGCTCCATGCAGAGCTCGGTGCTGTCCACCGACGCGCGCTGCAGGGGCAGCAGTCGAGCGGGGAACCAGCGGCGGGATCCCAGGTACTCGGCGACGATCCCCAGGGTGATCATCCACCGCGGCGGCAGGAGGGGCTCCGCCCACAGCAGCTGGGTCACCTGCTCCATGGTCTGCACCGCCGTGGCGGTCCTCTCCGCCTTGAGCATGGAGCGCGCCCCGCGCAGCATCAGGTTGGTGCGCGCGCTCTCGGGCGCGCGGCGGGTCGCGTCCCGGAAGGCCCGGCCCGCCTCGGCGAACCTCCCGCTCCTGTCCAGGGTCTGGGCGAGGCGCTCGCGGATCTGCCATTCCTCCACCCCCGACGGCGGGAACCCCAGCGCCAGGGCGTAGTAGCGCACGGCCCGATCGTGCAGGCCCACCTCCTCGGCGTGTTCGGCCGCGCGCAACGCGTAGGAGGAGGACCGCTCCGGCACACCGGCGAGCCGCCAGTGATCGGCCAGGGCGTGGAACGCCCCGGGTCTCGTGGCCGCCAGGTGCGAGGCGAGGCGCCGGTGGATGCGCCGCCGCTGGGACGGCTCCATGGCGTCGAGGGTGATCGCGGTGACCTTGTCGTGGAACGGCACCAGCAGGACCGTGGCCTCGCGGCCCGCCACCTGCCGTAGCAGGCGCTTCTCCACGAGCCGGCGCGTGACGAACCCGGTCTCCTGGACCCCGGACTTGGCCCCCGCCGCGATCGACTCCAGATCCAGGGCGTAGCCGGCCGTGGCGCACACCTCGACCACGAGCCGGCTGAGGGCGTCGAGCACGTCGAGGCGGCGGCTGACCATGTCGGCGAAGGTGAGGGGATCGGACTGCCGTGCCCCCTCGTCGTGGAACCGGACGAGCTCCTCGATCACCAGGGGGTTGCCCTGGGCCTCCTCGACGACCCTCGCCGCCACGGCCTCGGGGAGGTGGTCGCGCCGGGTGACGGACTCGATCAGCACCTCGGTGTCGGCGCGGTCCATGGGCTCCACGGCCACCCGCTCGATGCGCGACAACCCGTCCTCGTCCTGGGTCAGCCAGGTCGGCACGGCACCCTCGTCCGGGCGCAGGGTGGCCACGATCCCCAGGGGTGTCCCGCGCTGCTGGAGCAGGTGGTGCAACAGCTCGAAGCTCCCGTCGTCCGCCCACTGCAGATCGTCGAGGAACAGCACCAGGCCGCGGCTCCCCGCGACGCTGCCCAGGAGCAGGTTGAGCGTCCGGAACGCCGCGTCCCGATGGAACTGGGCCGTGTCCCCGCGGTCCGGGGCCACCGTCTCACCGCCGGGCAGCGGCAGCTCGGCCGCGTAGGGGAAGATCCGGGCCAGCGCGGCCAGGGAGGCGGGCTCGACTCCCCCGAGCAGGACGTCGCTGTGGCCCGAGCTCAGCACGTGGCTGACCAGCTGGTCCATCACCGAGTCCAGCGCCTTGTAGGGGATCTGCTCGCGCTCGAAGCAGCGGGAGCTGAAGCAGCGGCTGCCGCGCGCCTTGACCCGCTGGAGCACCTCCTCGGCCAGGCGGGTCTTGCCGATGCCGGAGACCCCCTCCACCACCACCATCAACGGACCGCCCAGCGGCACCTCCAGCAGGTGGCCGAGGACCCGGTGGACCTCGGCCTCCCGGCCGATGAAGGGGGCCTTCGCCGGCGCGGTGTCCCCGGCGCCGATCTCCACGGACAGGACCGTGCGGTCCTGCTCGCACAGGCGCCGCACCTGCCGCGCGGTCGGACGCCGGGAGGGGCGCTTGCGCATCATCTGCATGGCGAGCCCGGAGAGTTCGGGATCGGTCCCGGGCATCAACTCCAGCGGGGGAGGCGGCATCTTCGAGAGGTGTGCGACGAGCACGTCCTTCTTCTTGCCCCGGAAGGGGAGCTTGCCCGTGAGGATCTTGTAGAGGATCACGCCCAGCGAGTAGATGTCGGAGGCCGGGATCGCCTTGCCCCGGATCTGTTCCGGCGCCACGTACCCGGGCGTCCCCACCTTGCGGTCGCGCAGGGCCTCCTGGATCGCCTCGGCGGTCCCCAGGAACTTGGCGATGCCGAAGTCCAGCATGCAGGGCCGGCCGACACCATCGACGAGGATGTTGGTGGGCTTGACGTCCCGGTGGACCATCCCCTCGTCGTGGATGTACTCCAGCGCGGCGGCGATCTCGCCCATGAGGCGGCGGATCTCCGCGGCCACCGAGCGACTCTCCGTGCGCTCCTCCTCGCCTTGCTCCGTGTCGAAGGAGTGGAGGCTGGGCGAGGCCCGCAGGCCGTCCACGTGGGTGATCAGGTCCACGCCGTCGACGAGCTCCATGGTGAAGAACCAGGTCTCGTCGTCGAAGGCCAGATCGTAGAGCCGCACCAGGTTCGGGTGGCGCATGTCGGCGATGCTGCGGAACTCCTCCTTGAAGCGCAGCAGCGAGAACCCCTCGGCCCGCCGGATCTTCTTGACGGCGACGCGGCGGTCGTAGTGGCTGTCGACGGCCTCGAAGACCTCGCTCATGCCGCCCGCGCCGAGCTTGCGGATGATGCGGTAGCGAGAGGCCAGCAGGGTGCTTTCCTTCACGGGGGATATCATGACGCCACGCGCACGCTCCGTCCATCGACCGCCCCATGCGCGCGTGTGGCGCTGGGTGCCCGTCCCGTGGATACTTGGGGACCATGATCGTCCAGGGCCCACGCCGCCTGCTGTGGTGGCTCGAGATCGCCAGCGCCATCCTCGGCGTCGCGGCGCTGCTGTCGGCGACCGAGGGTGGGGACCTCCTCCCGGCGGCCGCGGCCCTCGCAGGAATCCTCGCTTGCCAGCGCTGGATGCTCGGCCGGCGCCGCCAGGGCCCCTGGCCGACGATCCCCGAGCTCGCGCTGCACCTGGCCCTGTGCGCCGCGCTGTTCCGTCTCGCCGATCCCTTCAGCGGTCCGCTGTTGCTCACCGCGGCCACGCCGTGGTTGCTGCTCACGTCGGCGCGCGGATCCGTGGCCAGCCTCGCGGCCGCTGCGGTGCTGCCGGTCCTGGCGGCGATGCCCGCCCTGCTCGCACGCCCCGCGTGGATGCCCCCCCTCGAGGGCGCCGCCGTGGCAGCTGCGCTGCTGGGGCTGGCCTCCCTGGTCACGGTGGTCGGCGTGCTGCTGGCGGCGACCCGGCAGGGTCAACGGCACGCCCGCCAGCTGGTGGAGGAGCAGCTACGGCTCAGGGAACGCCGTCAGCGCGAGCGCGCCATCCTCGAGGCCCTGGACGAGCCCGTGCTGTTCCTGGACGAGGCCCACCGGGTCGTGGGGACCAACCCGCGCGCGGAGGCGACCCTCGGCCTGGATCTCGCGGGCCGCCCCCTCGTCGAGCTGCTCAGCACGCCCGAGGGGCATGAACCCATCCCGGAGGCGGGCGCCATCCAGGGCACGTTCATCGCGGTGGAGACCTACGTTCGCGTGGGCCCCTCCCAGGGCGTCCGCTGGTCCCTGGAGATCCGCGACCTGCCGGAGGAGCGCGACGAGGCCTCCCGCCTCATCGCTGTGCTGCACCGCTCCGAGCGGATGTTCGAGCAGGTGCGCACCGGCGAGGACCGGCACCGCGCCCTGCAGCTGGCGTCCACCCGGCGGCGGTCCTTCCTGCGGTTGATGAGCTACGAGCTGCGCACCCCCCTGCAGGCCATCGGCGGCTTCGCCGAGCTGCTGGCGTTGCCGGAGATCGGCCCCCTCACCGACGAACAGTCGGCCCGTGTGGGCGTCATCCGCCGAACGGCGCAGCACCTGGGCTCCATCCTCGACCACGTGCGCGAGTTCGTCCGCCTGGGCGAGCGACCGCCCCCGGTGGCGGTCCAGTTCGATCTCGGCGACACGGTCCGCGAGGCCGTGCAGCTGGTGGCCAGCACGGCCGAACGCAAGGGACTGGCGCTGGAGCTCGAGCGGCCGGACGTGGCCCAGATCGCCGTGGGCGACCCGGGCATGACGACCCAGGCGCTGCTGAACTTGCTGACGAACGCGATCCGGTTCACGGCCCCCGGGGGCCGCGTGGCCGTCACGGTGCGCCGGGCCCAGGACAGGCTCGAGGTGGAGGTGGAGGACTCGGGCCAGGGCATCGCGTGGTCCGAGCAGGCGCGCGTGTTCGAGCCGTTCGACCTCGGTCGCGCGGCCGCCCCCGGTGAGACCTCGACGGGGATGGGGCTCGCCATGGCCCGCCGCCTGCTCGAACGCCAGGGCGGCACCATCGCCCTGCGGAGCCGCCCCGGGCACGGCAGCACATTCGTCATCGGGCTGCAGCGTTCTCCAGCCGGCGACACCTCCGCGAGCCTCGAGAGCATCGAGACCCCGCTGCTGGAGAACATCTGAGATGACGTCCCGGGTCCTGGTGGTGGATGCGCACGCGGACAGCCGACTGTGGCTGGCCGAGGCGCTGCAGCTGCGGGGCTTCAAGGTCTCCGGGGTCGCGTCCGGGCGAGAGGCGCTGAAGGGGGAGTTCGATCCCGATCTGGTGATCCTCGAGCTGCAGATGCCCGATCTGGACGGGTACGCCACCCTGGCCGAGCTGCGCCGGGCCACCGATCCGCCGCCGGTGATCGCCCTGTCCGGACACGTGCTGCCGGACGACGAACGGCGCATCCGCGAATCGGGGTTCGACGCGGCGCTGAGCAAGCCGGTGGATCTCGAGACCCTGTACCGGGCCGTGGACGAGATCCTGCCTCGGAGCACGACGTGAAGCTCGACTCGCCCATGCGCCGCCCCGCCGTCGGGATCGCCCTGGGCGCTGCGGCGGCTGCGTTCGCCTGGTCGGTCTGGGCCACGGGGACCAGCGCCGCCGACCTGGCGGTCTGGGTGGGGTACGCGGGGCTCGTGGCCGCGCTGCTGCTGGCGGCGCTGGCCGCGGGCCGCGGCCACCGCGATGACCTCCGCGCGGAGATCGATCGCTCCCGCGCCCGCCACCTGCGCCTCGAGGCCATCCTGGCGGCCATCAGCACCGCCGTGCTCGTGGTGGACCGCAACGGCTGGATACGGCGCGCGAACCGCAGCGCCGAGGAGCTGACAGGCCGTTCCACGTCCCTGCTGCGCGGCATGCTGGTGGACGCCGTGGTGCATCTCGGGTGGGAGGCCGACGGCGCCGCCGCCCCCGCGGGCCGCAGCGAGATCCCGGTCCGAGGCGGTGAACCCATCCCCGTGGGCTTCCAGCTGGCCTCCATCGAACCCGGCGAGGACCACCTGGTGATGCTCCACGATCTGCGGCCCCACTACGCCGCGCTGGCCAGCATCGAGGACCGGGCCGAACGACTCGAGGAGTCGGGGATGACCCGGAGCCGGTTCGTCGCCCAGGTCAGCCACCAGCTGCGCACGCCCATGGACGCGCTCGTGGGGGACGCGGCGCGCCTGCTCGAGCTCGCCCCCCTCGACGACCGGCAGCGGCGATACGTGTCGATCATCAACCGCAACGCGCGCCTGCTGCTGGAGCTGCTCGACGACATGCTCCTGCTGACCACCCTCGACGCGCAGCTCGCCGCGCCGGAGCTCGAGGACGTCACCGTCCTGAGGGTGTTGCACGAGGCGCGGCTGCCGCGGCCCGACGACCTCGACACCATCACCGCCGGGCGCAACATCCCCACGGTGAGGATCGACGCCCAGTGGCTGGAGCGGGTGTTCGACGAGATCCTCGATCCGATGCCCTTCATCGGTGCGCCGCCGGTGCGCTACGAGCACCGCCTCCAGCGCACGACCTACCGGCTCGAGATCCCCTCGCGCAGGCTCGAGCCCGGCGTGGACGAGGAGTTCGTCTTCAGCCCCCACTTCGCCGAGCACGAGGGGGTGTCTCCCCTGTCCAACACGCGGCTGGGCCTGGCCCTCGCGCGGGAGCTCGCCCGGGGCATGGGCGGCGATCTCGAGACGCGATTCGTGGGCCGTCAAGGCTGCTTCGTGCTGCGACTCGCCCTGACCGACCCCCACGAGACCTGATCGACCCCTTCTAGGTTTGCGCGCGCTGCGAGTACACTGGTGCTTGCGAAGGAGCGGTTTCATGCGCACGAGCCTCCTCACGATCCCCCTGACGCTCTGCGTGCTGGCGCTGGCCTGCCAGGAGCCCAGCACCAACCGGGTCCCCACACCTCCGTCGGTCCAGATCCTCCAGCCGGATCCCGCCGAGGACGCCCAGGAGTTCTCCGCAGGTGTGACCATCGAGTTCATCGCCAGCGCGGACGACGGCTTCGACGCCGCCGAGGATCTGGTCGTGGTGTGGTCGAGCCAGTACTCCGACGGGGAGGGAATGCAGACTCTCGACCTGGGCGAGACGCCCGTGGACGCTGGCGGGATGGCCACCCTGCAGACCAACTCCCTGCCCTCGGCCACGCACTCGGTGACCGTGCAGGTCACCGACACCGACGGACTCACCGACGCCGACAGCGTGGACGTGATCGTGCTGCCCGGTGACGCCATGCCCTCGGTGGTCATCGAGGAGCCCCAGGAGGGCGACGTCTTCGGTGAGGAGGATGTCATCACCTTCGTGGCCACGGCGTTCGACGACGCAGGGGCCGAGACCCTCACCGCGAGCTGGGCGTCCAACCTCGACGGTGTGTTCGACAGCGAGCCGCCGCCCGCGACCGGGGTCATGGTGGTGACCACGGACGAACTGAGCGTGGGCGACCACGCCATCGAGGTGTCCGTGATCGACGTCTACGGTCAGGGCGCCAGCGCCGTCGTGACCATCCACGTCGAGGCCGCGAACGTCGCCCCGTCCGCCCCGCTGGTGGAGATCCTCCCCGCCGATCCGTCCACCGGCGACGACCTGCTCTGCGTGGGCAGCGACGCGGTGGACCCCAACGGCGACGCGGTCACCTACAGCTACTCGTGGCTGCGCGACGGCGCGCCCACCGGCCACACCACCGACACGGTGTCCTCGCTGGACACGAGCCTCGGGGACGAGTGGACCTGCCAGGCCGTGGCGTCGGACGGTGAGCTCGAGGGCCCCCTGGGTGAGGCCAGCGTGCTCGTGCTGCCGTTGCCCGGCGATCTGGTGATCACCGAGGTGATGGTCGATCCCTACGCCGTGGACGACTCCGTGGGCGAATGGTTCGAGCTGTACAACGCCTCCGGGGCCGACATCGACCTGGAGGGCTGGACCCTGTCGGACGTGGTCGCCGGGGACAGCGACACCATCTCGGGCAGCCTGATCGTCCCCGCAGGGGGCACCGTGGTGCTGGGCAACAACTGGGATCCCGCCACCAACGGCAACGTCCCCGTGGACTACTGGTACAGCGGGTTCTCCCTGGGCGACGTGGCCGACGAGATCGTGCTCTCCTTCGACACCGCCGAGGTGGATCGCGTGGAGTACGACCTCTCCGGGGCGTGGCCGGCGCTGGTGCAGGGCCAGGCGATGATGCTCGCGGTGGGCTTCACCGACGCCGTCAGCAACGACGACCCCCTCAACTGGTGTGGCTCCACCACGTCGCTGGGGGTGGGGTACGACTTCGGGACCCCGGGCGCGGCCAACGACGACTGCGCGTGCTACGACAGCGACCACGACGTGGACGGCTTCGGCGTGGACGGGAGCTGCGCGCAGATCGACTGCGACGACGCCGACGCCACCGTGTTCCCCGGCGCGGCCGAGGCCTGCGAGGACGGGATCGACCAGGACTGCGACGGTGCCGACGCCTACTGCGACTGCGCCGACACGGATCTCGACGGAGACGGGTACGGCACCGGCGCCCTGTGCGGCCTGGTGGACTGCGACGACGGCGATCCCGCCGTCTACCCGGGGGCCGTGGAGGTCTGCAACGGCGTGGACGACGACTGCGACGGCGTCGCCGACGACGGCATCGACCTCGACGGCGATGGGTACACGGGGTGCGGCGGTATCGACTGCGATGACGCCAACGCGTCGATCTACCCCGGCGCCGTGGAGGTGTGCAACGGCGCGGACGACGACTGCAACGGCGCCGCGGACGACACGGTGGACGGGGACGGCGACGGCTACTACGGCTGCGGCGGGAGCGACTGCGACGACA
Source organism: uncultured Rickettsiales bacterium (assembly GCA_964425605.1). Lineage (GTDB taxonomy): Bacteria > Myxococcota_A > UBA796 > UBA9615 > CAYRNR01 > CAYRNR01. The sequence continues at coordinate 11,663 of CAYRNR010000110.1, forward strand.
ACGACGCTGGCGTGAACCCCGGGGCCACAGACTACTGCGACGGGGTGGACGCAGACTGCGACGGGGTGGTCGGCAACGATCAGGGGGGCGACGGGTACGAGAACAACGACAGCCGCGGCGCCGCGGTCCACCTCTACACCAACAACAACAACGCCAGCATGTCCGACGCGGTGTCGGACGCCACCATCCACGCGACGTCGGACCAGGACTACTTCTACATCTACCAGGCCGATCCGTTCGCCGGCACCTTCTCCGTCCAGGGGAGCGTGACGCCCCCCTCCGGGATCAGCGTGTACCTCGAGCTGTACGAGGAGAGCACCAAGATCGACGGCGGCCCCGGGCACCAGAGCGTGCTGGACGAGGGGCACTGGCTCTACGACGACAGCGCCAACTACTACTTCAGGGTCGTGTGGGAGAGCGGCACACCCGACCCCTGCGACACGTACACCCTGTCCGTGTCCTCTTCCGGCTGATCGGCTTGACCCCGGCGCCCCCTGCGGGGGAACATGGTTGGGCCCCAACGGCTCAGGAGGCTTCATGTCGAGCGAACGACGCACGGACGAACGGCTGCCCATGCGCGCCCGCATGGATTATCGCGACACGACGGGTGGTAACTTCCTGTACGAGTACACCTCCAACATCTCCAAGGGTGGGATCTTCATCGAGACCACCGAGCCGCTGCCCGTGGGCACCGACGTGGAGATGAGGTTCCAGCCGCCGGGCATGGACGAGGTGCTCGAGATCACGGGGACCGTGGTCTGGGTGAATCCCTACCGGAAGGACTCGGGGGAGAACCCGAACCCGGGGATGGGCATCCAGTTCGGCGCGCTGTCCGACGAGGCCAAGGACCTGGTCGCCAACCTGGTCAAGGCGATCGCCTACCTCTGATCACCCCCACGAGGTCGTAGCCGCTCACGCCGACGACCTCGACCTCGACCAGCTCCCCAGCGTCCGCGGTCCCGCCGTCCAGGATCACCTGTCCGTCCACCTCGGGCGCCTGCGCGGCCGTCCTGCCCACCAGCAACGGTCCGTCGTCGTAGCCCTCCACCAGGACGGCCTCTCGCCTCCCCACCAGGGCCTCGTTGTGGTCCAGGTGGATCTGCTGCTGCAGCTCCATCAGGGCGGCGCGGCGCTCCTGGGCGAGCTCGGGGGGGAGCTGGTCCTCCAGCGCCGCGGCCGCGGTCCCCTCTTCGGGGCTGAACGCGAAGACGCCCACGCGCTCGAAGCGGGATCGGGCGACGAAGTCCATCAGCTTAGCGAAGGCTGCCTCGGACTCTCCCGGGAATCCCACCAGGAACGTGGTCCGCAGGGTCAACCCTGGGATGCCGTCGCGCAGGCGCTGGACCACGCCGCGCACCGTACGCTCGCTGGTGCCGCGACCCATGGCCCGGAGAATCCCGTCGTCCACGTGCTGCAGCGGGATGTCGAGGTAGGCGCAGACTTTCTGGCAGCCCGCCATGGTCTCGACGAGGCGGTCGGACAACCTCGCCGGGTAGGCGTACAGCAGCCGTATCCAGGCGAGGCCGTCCACGCCGTCGAGGGCCTGCAGGAGATCGGGGAGTCGCTCGCGGCCTGGCCGATCCCGTCCGAAGGCCGTGGTGTCCTGCCCCACCAGGTTCACCTCGCGCACGCCACGGTCCACCAGCGCCTCGACCTCGCCGACGATCTCGGCGATGGGCCGCGTCCGGAGGGGGCCGCGGATGTCGGGGATCACGCAGAACGAGCACCGCTGGGAGCACCCCTCCCCCACCTTGACGTAGGCCGACGGGCCGCTGTGCAGCGCGACCCTCGGCAGTCCGTCCAGGGACCCACACTCGGGGGACGGCACGTGAACTTCGCCAGCGTCGTCGGCGAGGCAGATCTCCTCGATCCGATCGATACCGCCCGTGCCCACGACCCCGTCCACCTCGGGCATCAGTTCTCGCAGGGTCTCGCCGTATCGCTGGGCCAGACAGCCCGCGACCACGAGCCGCTGCGCGCGACCCTCGGTCCTGAGTCCACCCAGACCGAGCGTGGCGTCCACCGACTCCTGCGTGGCGTCCTCGATGAACGTGCAGCTGTTGACCAGCAGCACGTCTGCATCCTCGGGGTCGTCCACGAGCCGCGCCCCGGCCGCGGTCAGCCGCGCGGCCATGACGTCCGAGTCGACCTGGTTCTTGGCGCAGCCCAGGGAGGTGATGTGAACGGTGCGGCGGGTCAATTGTAGGGCAGGAGTTCGACCCCCTCGGGGGCCTCGTAGTTGAAGCGGACGTCGGCGATGTCGTCCACGGTGTTCATGTCCGAGATCCGGGTGATCGTCTTGTTGCCCATGCCGTCGTCGATGGTGACCGCGGCGATGGCGTGGTCGCCGGGCAGCACGTCCACCCAGACCACGTCCACGCCGGCCATGGGCTCCAGCGGGGTCAGCTTGAGCCGGATGTGCTGCGCGCCGCCGTCGGGCACCAGCTGCACGTCGAAGTGGCTACGCACGTCCTGCAGGCCGATGACGAAGCCGAACAGCTGCGCCTGGCTCGCAGAATCCACGTCCTCCATCACGAAGGCGCGCTTCTCCTCCGGGTGGACCACCCACAGGCTCGCGCCGTTGCTGATGAACTGGCGACGGGACGGCTCGTTGTAGTCCCAGCGCATCATCGCCGGCCGCTCCATCTCCAGCGTGCCGCGCTGGACGAAGTTCTCGCCACCGAGGTACTGGTTCTCCTGCTCGAAGGAACAGTGCAGGGCGTTGACGTCGGCGTACCGTGCCTGCACCGCGCGCAGCACGTCCTCGACCGCGGTGGTCCCCTCCCCCGACGTGGCACCGAGCACACTCAGCATCAGCACCGTGACGATCACACCCGTGGTCAGCAACCGCATCGTTCCTCCGTCTCAGCGCACCCTCTTGTGGGACAACAGCTCAACAACCCCATCACTTCCCTACAGCTCGACCCCGAAGGGCTGGACGAAGACCTCGCGCGGCTTCACGCCGTCCGCAGGTCCGACCACGCCCTCCTCCTCCATCCGCTCCACGATCCGCGCGGCGCGGTTGTATCCGATCTTCAGCCTGCGCTGGAGCATCGACGTGCTGGCCTTGCGCGTCTCGGCCACGATGGCCACGGCGCGGTCGTAGTACTCGTCGTACTCCCGCTCTTCGGGCTCGGCGCCATCGCCGTCCTCACCCGGGACCGCCAGGACGTTCTCGAGGTAGCTCGGCTCGGCCTGCTCCCTCAACGCCTCGGCGACCCGGTTGATCTCGTCCACGGTCACCAGCGGCGCGTGGTAGCGCTTCGGGCTCGACGTCCCCGGCGCCAGCATCAACACGTCACCCTGGCCCAGCAGGTTCTCGCCGCCGTTGGTGTCCAGCACGGTGCGGCTGTCCACCTTGGAGCTGACCTTGAACGACATCCGCGCCGGGAAGTTGGCCTTGATCAGCCCGGTGATCACGTCCACGGACGGCCGCTGGGTGGCCAGCACGAGGTGGATGCCTGCGGCCCGCGCCATCTGCGCTAGCCGGACGATGCTGTCCTCCACGTCCTTGCGCGCGACCATCATCAGGTCGGCGAGCTCGTCGATGATGATGACGATGAAGGGCAGCTCCTCGGGCGGACCGGTGAACGGACACGTGGGATCGTCGGGATCGTAGGGCAACTCCCCGGTGCTCTCGAACTCCTCGCGCATCTCCAGCATCTTGCGGTTGAAGCCGGAGATGTTGCGCTTCTTGACGAACTTGAGCATCTGGTAGCGGCGGGTCATCTCGCGGACGGCCCACCGCAACGCTGCGGACGCCTCCCGGGTGTCGGTCACCACCGGCAGCAGCAGGTGGGGGATGTGCTCGTACACCACGAACTCGATCATCTTGGGATCGATGAGGATCAGCCGCACCTCGTCGGGGGTGCGGCTCAACAGCAGGCTCATCAACATGCCGTTGACCGCCACGGACTTGCCCGATCCGGTGGTCCCGGCGATGAGCAGGTGCGGCATCTTGGCCAGATCGGAGATGTGGGGCTTGCCGACGATGTCCTTGCCCACGGCCATCGGCAGGGTCTTCGACGAGATGGCCTTGGGATCGTGGTTGAGAACCTCGCGCAGGTAGACCGTGTCGCGCCGCTTGTTGGGCACCTCGATACCGACGACGCCCTTGCCCGGTAGCGGCGCGACGATGCGCACCTGCTCGGCCTTGAGGGCCATGGAGAGGTCGTCGCTGAGCCCGGCGATGCGGGCGATCTTGACCCCGGGCGCCGGCTCGAACTCGTACATGGTGATGACGGGGCCGGGGTGGATCTCCACCACGTGTCCCTTGACGCCGTAGTCCTCGAGCTTCTTTTCGAGCTTGCGAGCGTTGCCGTGCAGCTCGTCTTCGCTGTACCCCGACCTGGAGGACGAGACAGGATCCAGCAGGCCCAGCGGCGGCACCTGGAACTCCACGTCCCCCGACCAGCCCCGCAGGCTGTCCACCTCGGGCGCCGCGGGGCTGTCCTTCATGTGCTCGCTCTCGACGATGACAGGCCCGGCCTCGGTGATGGCCGCCAGCTCCTCGCTCTCGGCCTCCATCTCCACCATGGCCTGGACCATCTCCGCCGACACGGCGCGGACCTCGCTGCTCTCCACCGCGTCGAGGCCCTCGAGGCTCTCCACCTCGGCGGAGTCTGCGGGGGGCGGCTCGTCCTGGTGGACGATGCGCGGCGCTGTGACCTGCACGGCCTCGAGCACGCTGGACTGGGCCTCGATGGCCAGCTCCTCCTCCACCGGACGTTCCTCTGGCTGCTCGCGCTTGCGCTCCGCCCTGGCCGACGCCTTGCGGGCGCGAGCTCCGCGCAGGTCGGACAGGCGGCCAGAGATGCCCGCCACGACCCTCCGGGCACCATTCGCGATGCCGGACCACGCTGAGACGACCACGCCGCTGAGGAGGCCGGACACGCGCGCCAGGGGGCCTCGCGCCACCGAGCCGATCTCGGCGAAGGAGACGTCCAGGGCCAGCTTGAGGGTGATCGCCAGCGCGCACAGGGTGACCACCAGGGTGCCGGCCTTGCCCATGATCCCCACCAGCAGGGAGGTGAGGATCTCCCCCAGCGCGCCACCCGTGGACAGGGGCTCGCCGCGGAACGTGACCGAGCCCACCATCAGCTGCGCGAGCATGGCCACCAGCACCACCAGCGAGACCAGCCCGAGGAGTTCGGGCCAGCGCACGGGAGACCGGCGACGCACCAACAGCCTCCCCCCGAAGACCAGGCACATACCCGCCGTGACGAAGCTGGTCACCCCCAGCAGCTGGAAAAGGAAGTCCGAGAGGATGGCGCCGAACAGCCCGATCCAGTTGCGCACCGCCTCGGCGCTGGCCGTGTTGGAGGATGGGTCCGTGGGGTGATAGCTGATCAGGGACAGGGAGATCAGGACGCCCGCGGCGAGCAGGACGAGCCCGGAGACCTCGCGCAGATGCCTGCGTTGCCCCTCGGGAGCCCTGGCGGTCTTCTTCTTCCTGGCGGCCCGTCTCTTCGCCACGTCCACGACCTCAGCTACCGGAGCCCCTCGAGAGCACCGGCGATCCGCATCCTCACTCAACGGGATCGAGCCACGGAGATCGTATGCCGTCGGCCGTTTCGTGTCAATAATTACACGTTTTTACCATGGCTCTTCGCGGCGACGATTCTTCCGTCCTGATCCGTATCTGGATGCCACGAGAGGAGACGCCCCGGACGGGGACGCCATTCAGTGATTCGTGCGAAGCAGGGCCGGCGGCGTGGAGCCGTCGAGGTGGTACCGATCATCGCATCGCGCGCAGACCGCCCGTCCCTCCCCGTCCAGGACCAACCGCTCGCCGCAGCGACACATCCAGCCGACCTGCTCGGCGGGGACCCCGAGTACGAGCGCGTGGGCCGGCACGTCGGCGGTGACCACCGAGCCTGCGCCGACCGTGGCGTACTCGCCGATGGTGGTGCCGCACACCACCGTCGCGTTGGCGCCGATAGAGGCGCCCGTGCGCACACGTGTGGTCTCGAACGCGTCCTTGCGCTCGACAGCGGCGCGGGGAGTGCGCACGTTGGTGAAGACCATGGACGGCCCGAGGAACACGTGGTCCTCGACGATCACGCCCGGGTAGATCGACACGTTGTTCTGGACCCGGGCACCGGCCCCCACCTCGACGCCGGGCCCCACGTACACGTTCTGTCCCAGGTTGCAGTCCGGCCCGAGGCGGCACCCGGTCTGCAGGTGGCAGAAGTGCCAGATCTTCGAGCCCTCGCCGATCTCCACGCCCTCGTCGACCACGGCGGTCGGATGGACGTAGGTGCTCAACGGAATACTCCGGATGAAGGACGTTCCGGACCGAGGCTCAGAAGCCCACCTCGACCTGCAGTGAGATCTCGTGGTCGGCGAAGGTGGCCGGCGAGTAGTCCGAGGCGACGATGGACCAGAAGGAGTAGTGGGCGCCCATCTTCAGCCACTTGGTGAGCTGGAAGTCCACCGCACCCCCGGCGCGGATCTCGTGGTCCTTGCGGTCCACGTCTCCACTGTACTGCCGCAGCGCGTAGGAGAAGTTCGCCGAGGGCATGAGGAACCCGGCGATCTGGCCCGTGTACCGCAGGTAGGGCGAAGTGGTGATGTAGTAGTTGCTGAAGTACACGTGGCGGAAGTCCCGCTGGAACCCCAGGGAGAAGCGCTGGGTCGCGACCGGGGCCCAGTGCAGCTGGACCTTGCCGAGCAGCCCCTGACCGCCGCGGAGGTCACCGTCGGTGCCCTCGGGGCTGTCCACGAAGTAGGCGTTGCCGTAGCCGATCATCCCCTGAACGGAGATCTTGCGCGAGAACTTGCCCTGGACGCCGAACCAGACCCTCCAGCGATTGGAGTCGTACTGGTTGAGGTTCGACAGCGCCGGATCCAGGTTGCCGCCGAGGGACTCCTGGAGATCCGGGGACCACATCACGTGCCCGAACTCGGCCGAGAACAACAATGACGTGCGCGGGAAGAACCGCCACTTGGCGTCCACGGTCCCGTAGAAGTCGAACGACTGGCCGTAGGTCCTGCGACCCGTGGCGTCGTCGTTGATGCCCTGCTTGAGGGCGCCGGAGTACTTCGCCAGATCGAAGTGGAACAGTCCCTCGATCTCCAGCGATGTCCCGGGTCGAACGGCCACGCCGATGTGCGCGTCGTTCGCGAGGCGATCCATCAGGGAGTACTGGCGCAACAGCGGAGACTGCCAACCCGTGGCTCCGGTGTCCGTCTTGCCGCTGGCGTTGTCGAACTCGGTGGAGTACCGACTCAGCTCGTCACCGACCAGGAACGAGAACTTGCCCTGGGGACGGGTGACCAGATCCACCGCCATCATGTAGTTGAGGAAGACGTCCAGATCGCGGTGGCCCACCGGGTCCACCGTGCTGTCGACGAACGCGTTGGTGTACTTCTTGAGGTAGTACTCGCCGCCCAGCCTGAAGTCGGCGTTCTGGGAGCTGTGAAGCAGCCAGAGGTGCGGGGAGATCTGCAACGTGAGGTCCTGCTCGGCCTCGACGTCGGTCTTGTAGACGTTGCTCTGGTAGGCCGCTATGAAACGCAGCCCAGGCTGGAACACACCGTTGGCTCCAACGGCGATTCCAGGCTCATTCGAGGAGGCCGCATACGATGAATGCGCCGTCGTCAGCGACAACGCCGCGACGAGACCCACCGTACATACCCATGTCCAACGCTCGCTCATACCGCCTCTTCCGGCCAGCCTGCTCTGCAGCTCCATCCCGCGCCTATCCCCCGCATCAGTGCAGTTTCCTGACTGCGAGTGGATCTCCGTGCTCACCTCGTGCTCGAGCGGTGTCGCGCTCCCTCGATCCCCGTGCACCGATCAGTTGAAGGGCGAGGCCTCGGGAGGCCGCGTGTAGCCCGACGGATCGGATTCGTACTGTTCTTCGTCCTCATCGCCACCCGGGGTGGTCGACGACCAGCGGCCCGTCCCGGAGTGGGACGATCCGGATGAAGGAACACAGGCGTCGATCTCGGTCTTCAGGGTGTTCGCCTGGCCCATGGCCATGTCTACTTTGCTGTACTCCTGAAGGGCGAGGTCGTAGTTGTTCCGAACCAGGGACTCGTCGTACACCCCATCCGCGGACTGGACCACGGACTGCAGCGCCTGGAGTCCCGCTAGCTTGGGATCGAGGCAGTTGAGCCAGAGGGTGTCCCCGGCCTTCTCCGCCTTGTCGACCAGATCGAGCGCATCGGCGACGTACCCGTTCACGTCGTCCACCGCATCGTCGATGAACTGAGTGCGCTGACGTGGAGTGAGGTCGTCAGCCCCGCCCCCTGCGGCGGACTGCGCCTGCGCGTATCCGCTCACCACCATCGCGGCCATCACCGCTGTGGCCAGGAATCTTTTCCTCGAATCCATCGGAAAATGCCTCCTCGCAACGCACTGCCACACTAGGCAGCAGCCTTCGCGATGTCAACGCCCCGCTGGACCAAAGTCCACAAAACTATAACCGGGATACCCTCAAAAGGGTGAAAATCCCAATCGATATTTTCGCACTGTCCTGCTGCGATCCCCCTACACCCCTCGGCCTCTCGCCCCAGGACCTTCTCTCGAATCAGCTGCTGAAGAAGTTGAACGGATAGCTGATCTCGAACTCGTCCGGCGCCTCGGGGAACTTCCAGCGCTTGATGCGCCGAATGATGCAGGTCTCGAGTTCCGAGTTGCCGGTGGTGTTGCTGGTGACGCTGACACCCGACACCGAACCGTCGGGCATCACGGTCCAGGTCACCTCGACCTTGCCGGCCAGTTCGGGATCCGCCTTGAGCTGTTCCTCGTAGCAGGCCTTGATCTGGCCCTTCTTGCGGCTGACGTACTTCTTGACGGAGCCCACGTCGCCGGCGTCCCCGAAGGTGATCTCCAGGTTGCCGCCCACGTTTGCCGCCACCTCTTGCTGGGTGCGCGTGCCCTCGCCCGCGTCGCCGCCGCCCACACCGGCCATGTCGCTGATGGTCCCGGCCTCGCCAGAGCCACCGCCGCCCGTGCGGAGTGTCGTGTCCTCACCGCGCCTCGCCACGCGGATCCCGTCCGCAGAGGCCAGCGCCGTGTCCAGATTGCCCGCCAGATTGCCGCCGTCGGCCAGGAGGTCGGCCACGGCATCTCCGGACGAGGTCTCGCCGGTGGTACCGATCAGAGCCGCCAGGCCCTGCTGCATGAGCTCGGCCTTGCGCTGCGCCCGCAGCTCTTCTGCGGATATCTGTTCTTCCTCTTCCCCGCCTCCGGCCTCGTCGTTCTCGTCGGCCACGGCGTCGCCTTCGTCGGTCTCGTCCTCTTGCTCCTCGAGTCCCTCGCCTTCGTCCACCTCTTCCTCTTCGTTCTGCATGTCCTTGAGGGCATCCTCGTCGAAGAAGACCTGGGTGAACCGCTCCGGGATGTCGTCGATGCTGACCTTCCCGGGGGGCGGCTGGGAGTCGATGTAGATGTACCCCGCCGTGTTGACGATGCACGAGAACATGAAGAAGCCCCAGTAGACCCAGTCCACCTGGGACATGCTGAAGGGGCTGAAGGTGACCGCGACCCGCTTGGGCTCCGGGGGCGCCTGGACGAACTGGAACAGGATCGTGACGCCACCGACCTGGACCTTGCCCCGGTTCTTGTGGCTGAGACTGAGCCAGTAGCCGTCGCCGCGCTTCTTGGCCACGGTGCCCTGCAGCTTGGACAGGGGCTGCACCGTGTTGTTGAGCGAGACCTTCCCCTGCATCTTGTCGGTGAACACGAGGCTGTACTGTGGCCCCTTGGCCACGAACAGCTTGTGCTGCTTGGGGAGGAACGAGGGGGGAAGGACGAATGTGTTCTTGGTGGACTCGCCGACCGTGACGACATCGCCAGAACGGATCAACCGCTCTTCGACGATCTTCCCACCTTGAATGATTCCAATGCGTAGAACCTTGTGGGTTGGCTGAGCCTTGGCGCCCATCGACGTCCCTTCAAGACATGCTACGACTCAGTATACTGCCCGCCCCCGTCATAGGGAAGGGGCTCCAGTCGTTAGTCGCGCGTGCGCAACACGCACTCTTTTAGCATAGCATGCAAAGTCTGCATCCGCATTGGATGGAGAAAAGAAAAGAGGCGAACGACTACTCGCCGCTGTCCTTGAACACCACGAACTTGAACTCGCCGAACTGGGCCTGTCCAGCGGTGTACATGACCTCCCTGAGCAGGGAGAAGGGGATGTCCTTGTCGCACTGAAGGAGCAATCGGCCCTTGAAGGGGTTGTTGGGATTGCGCGCGGCCACGGCCTTGGCGTCGTCGGCCTTCTCCTGCAGCGTGTCGTACAGGGGAGTGATCATGGTGCCGCGTTTGTATTCGTCCGCGACCTCCATGTCGGTCACATCGATGACCTTGACGCCGTCCACGGCGATGGTCCGCTTGGAGATCACCACATTGACGGCGACCTCCGGGTCCTTCTTGGACGTGGACGAGGGCAGCTTCAGGTCTGCCGAGGGCTTCACCTGGATGTCCTCGACGGAGTAGCTCTTGAGCAGGAACACGAGGATGATGGTCATCATGTCCATCAGCGATGTGATGGACAGACCCGCATCCTCCTGCATCCTGGCCTTGGTCTTGGCACGAAGTTCGGCTGGCGAAGGCATCGTCGCTCCTACTGCGCACCGCCCGCGATGACGACGAAGGGGAACAGGAGTTCGCTCTTCTCGGCACCCTCGGGCATGTGATCTCGTGTGGCATCCATCGTGTGCACGAGCACCTCGTACCGGACTTCCGTCTCGGGGATGAGGATCACGTTCTGCTCGTCCGGATACTCGGCCTTCACCTTGACCAGCAGGTCGGTGAGCTTCACGTACTGGTGGAGACCTTCGGCATCCACCGGAATCGTCGGCTCACGTTCGACCGCCTGGGCCACGTCGGTGACCTGGCCTTCCTCGCCCTGCAAGATCGTGGCGTTGCCGCCCACGATGAACCCGCGGTCGGTGACCGCCACGGTGAGCATCAGCGGGGGCTTGTCGTCGATCTGCTCGCTCGTCGCCTTCGGCGCCCCGATGGCCGGCAGCGAGCTGTCGATCACCGCGAGGTGCACGAACTGGACCGTGAGCAGCAGGAAGGGGATCAGGATCGTCACCAGGTTCATGATGGGAACCAGGTTCGGAGGCCCGATCGCTTCCTGGACCTTGCTCTTCTTTCGGTTTACGGCTGCGCCCATGTCCAACTCCTGGGTTGGTTGTGCCACCGTTGTCCGGTCGATTCACCGGGGACGAGCCCCGGCGCGACCGAACGTGGACCCCAGCTGAAGCTCGTTACTTGCCTTCGGATTCCTTGAGGGATCCGCGCTGGCGAGCACTCAGCAGGTTGACCAGCTTCACCGAGAACTGGTCGATGTCGTCGATCACCTTGGTGGTGCGGTTCTGGATGATCGAGTGGAAGATCATGATCGGGATGGCCACGATCAGACCGAACTCGGTGGTGTACATGGCGATGGAGATACCAGAAGCCAGCAGGGCCTGCTTCTGCTCGGCCGAGGCCGCACCGACCGCCTTGAACGCCTGGATCAGACCGGAAATGGTTCCGAGCAGACCCGTCAGGGTGGCGACGTTGGCCCACATCCCCAGCATGGGGGTGCGCTTGGTCAGCAGGGGCATGACCTCCAGCGTGGCCTCGTCAACGGCATTCTGAATCTCGACCGTGCTGCGGTTGGCCCGAGTGAGGCCCGCCTTGAGCACACGGCTGAGGGCCGCGTTGGCCTCGGCGTTGCACAGCTTGATGGCGCGGTCGATGTTGTTGGCCATGACCAACTTCTGGATCTGCGCCATGAATGCCGCGCCGTTCAGGTTGTACCTGAAGAACACGAAGTAGAACCGCTCGATGATGGTAGCCAGGGCGATAACCCAAACGCCCAGGATGCCGTACATGAACGGCCCGCCCTTGGTGAAGAACTCGACGATGTGACCCATTACGAAGTCCTCCTAACAGATGACTTGTATCCGTATCCGTACCCCGTCAGCAGCCCCGAGTTAAGAGCTGCCGGCCGGTGTGGTTAGCTCCAGGTTCAGAAAGGCTCTTTTTCCACAGACTCGACGATCTTGGGGATGAAGGACGTGCTGAGCTTCAGCTGCTCTTCATCCTCGATGTCCTGACGCGTGACAATGTACGTCACCTGCGGCTTCTGGACTTGCCCTTCGACTTCCATTTCATCAGAAATGACGATTTTTTTACGTTGCTGCGCAACCCCGGGGAGGGCGACGGCCAGCAGCACTCCGGCGAGCGCCATGGAGAGCAACGTGCGTCGTAGAAGTCCCAAACCCATTGAAATCACTTCCATTTCTTGCCCGCTCGGCGGACAAGGTGCCCCATTATAGGGGAACTGCGTATCCCGGTCCACGCGCCCTTTTTGATTTTCCTCGGCCCGGCGCACATCCCATCCAACGGTCTGGTCACCGAGGCCGTTTCGCGCTGCGAGAAGCGAGGCTGTTTCTTGACCGGCCCTTGACCTGTCTAGCCCGCTCCGCCGTCCGCGCCCTCCCCCGTCGCCGGCACGGCCTCTTCCACGGGCTCCTCGACAGGGGCCTCTTCGGGGGCCTCTACGGGAGCCTCGGTGGGGGGCTCTTCGGGCGTGGCTGCAGCAGCCTCCGCGGCGGCTGCCTCGGCTGCAGCGGCCTCCTCGGCCAGCCGGGCCTCCTCGGCGGCTCGCGCCGCTTCCTCGGCGGCCTGGGCCGCTTCCTCGGCCGCGCGCGCCTCCTCTTCGGCCTTGCGCTTGGCCTCGCGCTCCTGCCGCAGTCGATCCCGCTCGAGGCGCTTCTCCTCGCGCTCGACGTTGCGCTTGATGTCCTCGAGGTACGTGTACAGCGGGTCGTCCTCGGCGATGCCGGGGGTACGACTGATGAGCTCCTCGTACTGCTCGATGGCCTTGGGCCAGTCGCGGATGTAGTCGCCGTAGAGAACCGCGAGGGCGTACATCGCGTCGGTGTTGCTCGGATCCTCGGCGAGCAAGCCGTCGAACACGGCCTTGGAGCCGTCGAGGTCGCCCAGGCCGCGCTTGGCGATGCCCAGGGCGAGGCGCGCACTGACGTGGGTCGCGTCCGCGTTCACGGCAGCCTGGGAGAGACTCTGCGCGCCCTCGAAGTCCAGGTTGAGGATCTTCACGTTGGCCAGGTTGACCAGGCTCTGGACGTGGCTGGGGTCCAGCTCGATGGCGCGCTCGAACTCCGCGATCGCATCGTACTGCAGCCCCATCTCACGGTAGATCATCCCCAGGTTGCAGTGCAGCGTGGGGCTGAGATCGGCCATGGGGTTGGCCTGCTTGGCCTTGTTGAGGGCGAAGCGGGCCAGCTTGGGGTCTCCCTGGCGCATGTACGCCTGGGACAGCATGACGTAGGCGCCGATGCTGGTGGAATTGATGCGCAGGATCTCCCGGATACGCTCGATGACGCGCGCGGGGTCCTCCCGGTTGTCCAGCGCCGTCTGGACCTGGCCCAGGCGGCAGTCCACGTTGGACGGCACGTGCTGTACGCACTGCTCGTACGCGTCCATGGCGGCGCCGCTGCGCCGCTGACGCTGGTAGCTCTGGGCCAGCAGCACCCACGCCTCGCCGAGCTCGGGATCCTGACGCGTGGCCATCTCCAGGGACTTGGACGCCTGGATCATGTTGTTGGCCTTGAAGTAGGCCAGACCCAGGTTGAAGTGGGCCTCGGTCCACTCGGGCTGGTACTGGACCACCTGCGCGAACCGCTCCACGGCCGAGGGCAGCTGCGGGGGCTTGAACATCAGGGCGGCCAGGCCCTCGGCGAACAGCTGCTCGGCGAGCTGCTCGGGCGTGACCACGGGCACCTCGGTGACGCCCTCCCCTTCCACACCCTCACCCTGGCCGGTCTGATCACTGGTCGCGGCCGTGTCGGGCTGCTCGGTGGCGGTCTGACCGCCGGAGGTCGTGGGGCTGACCTGGTCCTTGCAGGCGCTGATCGCTCCGAGCGCGATGACCAGCGACAGGGCGATGCTCGCGGTACGGAGGCTCATGAGGACTCCTCCACCGGGCGGGCCATGGGATCGGCGGGCGGCTCGTAGGGGGAGTCGCCGTACTGGATGCGGTCGGGCTTGAGCAGCGGATAGGTGTTGGGATCCGCCTCGTGCAGGGCCTGACGGGCTCTCTCCACCCATGGCGAGTTCTGCTTGAGCTCGCGGGCGCGCTGCAACACCACCTCGAACAGCTCGATGGCCTTCATCTCCTGGGGCTCGGCCAGATCGATCTTGATCTCGTCGATCAGGTCCATGAAGTCGGCCTCGGCGTCCTCGTCACCGCGCCACTCCGGCGGGATCGGCGGATCGTACGCGTAGATCATGTCCGCGTACTTCCGGTACAGGTCAGCCATGATGTAGAGGCTGGCCATGATGTGGTCGAAGTCCGGATAGGTGTTGAGGAACTCGCTGGCCTCCGCCGAGATCTCCTTGGCCATGGCCATCTTCTCGTCGAGGACCGGCTTGAGCTTCTCCTGATCCTGGGTGTTGGGCAGCCGGATCTCGTCGTACTCGTCGATGCGAGCCAGCAGGACGGGGAACGCCCGCGCGGCGGCCACCGCCACCGAGTCCTTGCTCAGGTCGCCCAGGCGGCCGGAGTTGCGGATGCCGTGGTAGTACTCGAGCAGCTCCTCCTCGGTCCGCGTGGCCATCCGGGAGTTGCCCTGGGCCTCGTAGATGCGGAGGCGGTGGACCAGCGACTGCATGGTGCGGTCGATGTTCTCCTCGGGGAAACGGCGGCTGTACTCCAGGTAGGCGTCGAGGGCCTTGGTGTCGTACCCGCCGTCGCGATAGGCCTCGGCCGCGCGCCAGTAGGCGTCGGGCTTGTCCTCGACCTCGAAGTCGTTGACGTAGGTCAGGTAGTACTTCGCCGCGTCGTCGTACCGGCCCAGGCCGATGCTGAGGAAGGCGGCGTTGTAGTAGGCGTCGGGGGCGCTCTCGTAGTCCGGGTGCAGCGTGGCGACGCGCGAGTAGTAGTCGATGGCGCGGTCCAGGTCCATGGTCCGCTCGTACTGCTCGGCGATGCGGAAGAAGATGCTCGGCGCGTCGTCGTGCTCGCCGAACTCGTCGAGGAACTCCTCGTAGAGCTCGTTGGCCTTGACCGTGTCGCCGGACTTCTCGTACCAGATGGCCGCGTTGAACAGCGACAGGGCGTCGTTCTCGGTGCCGCCGTGCTCGCGGTAGTACTCCTCGAACATGCGACCACCCTCGCGGGTGTCGGTGCCAGCGGCGAACTCGGCGAGGCGGAACTGGGCGTTGCGGCGCTTGGTCTCGTAGGTCTCCAGGCGGGTCGCCCACAGCTCCTCGTCGTCGCCGAGCATGGGGTAACGCAGGAAGTGCTCGCACAGCTCGAAGACCTTCTGCACGTCGCCGGTCTTGTGGTAGCTGTTGACCAGATACCCGGCGGCGTAGGCGGCGAAGGGCTCGGCGGGGTAGCGCTCGATGATCGACTCGAAGCGCTTGCGCGCCTCGTCCAGCTTGTTGTGGAAGTAGTAGATCTCCGCGACCCGGTACTGCATCTGAGCCATGTCCTTGTACTTCGGGTCGTATCCGTTGAGCGTGTCGACGGCCGCGATGTACTTCTGCCTCAGGTCGCTGATGGGGATGTCGGGGATGGTCTCGGGCTTCGCACCGAGGTCGACCTCGAAGTTCTCCAGGGCGAGGGGGTTGTCCTTGTAGTTGCCCTCGCGCTCCTTCATCAGGCGCTCGTACGCGGTGGCGAGGGCCACGTAGGTCTCGCCCTCGTAGGTCCGATCCGGGTACCGCCGCAGCTTGTCGTACTCCGCGATGGCCGTGTCGTAATCGGCCGCCCAGAAGTAGCACTCCGCGATCATGTACTGGGTCTCGTACGCGTCGGAGGTGAAGGGGAAGCGGTCGAGGTAGTCCTGGTAGGCCTCCGCGGCCTTGATGTACTCGGAGCGGGCCGGCTCCTCACCCGGAGCCGTGAACTGGGCCTGGGCGTTGGCGTGGTACACCCGCGCCACGTCACCGAGGGACTCCTCGATGTACTGGCTGGCCGCGCGCAGGGCGTCGGGATTGTTCTTGTTGGCCTCCCACCAGGGGGTGCCCTCCTTGAACCGTTCCACCAGCTCGATGCGGGCCGCCACGGACGCCTCGACGTCCGGATTGTCCTTGTTGACGTGCAGCGCCATGATGCGCTTCTGGAACTCCGGGTTGTCCGGGCTGAAGGGGTACAGCTCCTGGATCCGGATCAGCGTGGCCAGCTCCTCGTCGTACCGCGCCTGCTGCGACAGCACGTCGTCCACCTGGACCATCACGTCGTACTGGTAGGGCTGGTTGCCCGACGCGTTGAAGTACTCCTCGACCCGAAGGATCGGCGCCCGCTCCGCGTCGTCGGCCTGGTCCACCAGGGAGATGGCGAGGTAGCGAACGGCCTCCGGCCGCATGTCGCTCTCCTTGCCCCCTTCGGTGCGCTGCTGGTCGGAGTACTCGATGAGCTCCACGAAGCGCGGGATCGCGTTGCCCAGGTCGTCGCCCCGGTAGTAGGCCCACGCGAGCTTGTACAGGGCGCGGTCGAAGTGCGACGTCTGACCGAACTCCAGCACCTTGGAGTAGTGGTGGATGGACTCTTCGAACTCCAGCTCGTTGAAGTGGATCTCACCGAGGGCGAAGTGGCCGTTGACCGCGTAACTGCTGTTGGGGAGACGCTCCACCAGCTCCCGGTACGTGGCCATGGCGAGGCCGTCGTCCTGCTGTGCGCTGAGCTCGTCCCAGTAGCAGTAGCCGAGGAGGTAGTAGGTGGCGCCCAGGTGGTCGTAGTCGGGGAAACGCTCGATGAGCGTCTGCATCAGGGAGATCGGCCGCTCGTAGTTGCGTCCCGGCGGCTCCGGCAACGCGGCCACGGGCTCGCCCGCCTCCAGCTTGCGGTCGAACTCCTCCTCGAGCTCGCGGTAGGCCGCGTTGGCCTCGGCGAAGGCGTACTCGGTCTCGTCCAGGTAGAGGTTGGCGAGCCGGAAGATCCGGTGAGCCGTGTAGGGGCTGGTCGGATACTTGCGGACGAACTCCTCGTGCTGGGCGATGGCCTCGAGCCGCTGGATGCGCTCCTCGGCCTCCTTCTCCGCAGACTGGGAGTCGTAGCTGGACTTGATGCGATCCAGCTCCTCCTCGTAGCGCAGGGTGACGACGCGCTTGATCTCGTCGTGCATCTCCCGCACGCGATCTTCGTAGCGCGCGTACGCCGCGCGGAAGGCTTCGAGGTCCTCGGGGCTGGCGGACTCCACCCCATCGGAGGCGGCGCCCGTGTCCTCGCCCGAGACCTGCGCGGCGCACAGGGAGGGCGACAACACCAGCAGGGCCAGTATCGAGAGGCGGTAGATCATTCGATGGTGATCCCTTCCTCTTCGTCGGCCTCTTGCAGCTCGGCGGACTCGAACTCCTCGAAGTCCAGCAGATCCTGGTACATGCGCTGGAGTTCCTTGATCATCTGGTTGCGCTCGTCACGGATGCGCTCGCGCTCGTCGGTGATCTCTTCCTTGCGCATCCAGTAGACGTCGATGGCGCCCATGTCGGCGCGCATCACCGTGTCCCCGAACTCGGTCTGGACGTTGCGGAAGCTCTCCGACGCGATCTCACC
Source organism: uncultured Rickettsiales bacterium (assembly GCA_964425605.1). Taxonomy (GTDB): domain Bacteria; phylum Myxococcota_A; class UBA796; order UBA9615; family CAYRNR01; genus CAYRNR01. Next base: position 29,200 of record CAYRNR010000110.1, read on the forward strand.
GGAGACCACGTGGCTGTCCAGCTCGTACTGGCGGGCGTCCGTCGCGCAGGCGACCAGCGCGGCTTTCTCCTCGTCCAGCAGCAGGCGGATCCGACTCATCTCTTCGCGCTCGCGCCGCTCCAGATCCGAGGCGAGGGTGCTCCCCTCGCCGCGCATGGAGCTCAGCGAGGCGCGGGCGGTGTCGATGCGCGCGAAGAACCCCGCCGCCTCGGCGCGAGCCACGCGGCCCCGGTAGCCCCTCAGGGCCTGGACGACGCCGCCCATCTCCGACCGGGCCGCCGAACGCTGGAGGGCTTCTTCGGTGCTGTCCTCGGGTTCGAGCAGCGCGGTCATCCGCCTGCCGTCGAGGCGACCGTGAATCGCGGAGAGCTGCTCCTGCTGATCCTGGAGTTCGGTGCGGATGGTCTGCAGCTCGAGGCGGAACCCCTGCACCTCGTCGTCGCTCTTGCGCCCCTCGGTCAGCTCGTTCTTCAGGTACAGCTCGATCCCCGCGGCGCGCGCGAACACGTCGTCCAGCATGGTCTCGAGCTTGTAGGCCTCGGTGTCGAGGGCCTTGGCGGCGACCTCGACGTCCTCGCGCAGCTCGGTCCGATCGGTGTACATGGCCGAGACCGTCGCCACGCTCTCGTCCATCCGCGTCTGCTCGTCGATGATCCGGCGGACCTCGGACGCGGCCCCTGCATCGAGGGTGTCCAGCAGGTAGGCCGCCTCGATCTCGACGAGGTCGCTCTCCCGGATCAGGATCTGCGAGTCCAGTCCATCGAGCTCGAGGCGCCGCGAGCGGTACGTGGTCATCATCCCGCCGGCGACCGGACCGCCACCGACGGCCTCCTCGAGGCGCGCGACCGTCTCCTGACCGCTCTCGATCTCCCGCTGTTCCCGTCCCAGGGAGGACGCGACGTCCACGGCCTGGGAGAGTCGGCGGTCCTGGCGGGCCATCCGCGCCGCGAGGTCCGGGACCTGGTACTCGCTGGGCACGATGTAGGACTTGTCCACCAGCTGGTTGAAGTAGACCATGGGGTCGATGTCGGCCCCCACGAGGTGGTCCAGCCTGAGCTTGATCTCCTCGTACTCCTCCACCACCAGCTTGTAGTCCACGACGGCCTGGTCGAACTCCTCGAGCTTCACTCGAAGGTGGGCCATCAGCAGCTTCAGCTCGGGCTCCCGGGTGTCCTCCGGGAACGCCAGCAAGAAGATCTCGATGGTGCGCAGCGCCCCGGCATAGTCCTCCAGGAGGATGTCTGCCCAGCACATCTGGAAGAGCGCGTCCGCGAACTGGGCCGACTCCTGGGGAACCTGGCGGTAGAAGCCGATGGCCTCGGAGATGAGCCCCTGCTCGAAGTGCAGCGCCCCCAGGGCCAGGTAGGCCAGGTGCAGGACGGCCTCCTGGTCCTCGGTCGAGGTGGGCAGCTGGACGACGTCCTGGAACACCGGGATGGCCGCCTGATACCGCTGCAACGCCGTGGTATCGTCACCCGCCAACGACGCCTCGTACCCCTCCTTCACCAGGATCTCGCCGTAGTGGTAGCGGGCCTGAGGGGTGTAGGTGCTGCCCTCGGGGAAGTTGGCGAGCATGGACTTGGCCTCGTCCATCTTCCCCTGGAGGTACATGGTGCGCCCGAGGGCGTACCGGACCCGCAGGGCCGACTGCCCGTTCCCCGTGCGCGTCGTCTGCAGGAAGTTGTTGTAGTAGTAGTTGAACTGGTCCACCTCGCCGGTGATCCCGAACAGCTCGATCAGCTTGGTCACCGCGTCGTCGTAGCGGGGGTGAATCGTGCCGATGGAGACGATCCGCTCGTACGCCGTCTGGGCCGGGAAGTAGTTCTCGCTGCGGAACAGGG
>CAYRNR010000111.1:0-30170 GCA_964425605.1 uncultured Rickettsiales bacterium
CTCGAGGACCGGCGGGAGGTACAGCTCGGGCATCTCGTTGGAGTCGGCGTCGGCGGTCATCAGCATCGCCTCTTGCTCGTCCTTGGCCCGCGCCAGGCGCAGGTCACCCAGCAGCAGCCAGGCCTCGGGCGTGAGCTTGGAGCTGAACTTCTCCATGACCCCGATCAGGTTGCCTCGCTCCATGTGCTCGGCTCCCTCGGCCGCGACGGCCTGGTAGAGCGTCAAGTTGCTCTGGATCTTCTTGTGCTGGGTGCCGGGATCCACGGCCGGTCGGACCACGGCCGGGATCTGGTAGTCGTAGAACCGCGTGTACGTGACCTTGATCTTGATGGGTTCGATCTCGGGTGAGTCCTCGTCGGCCGCGGCGGGCAGCGCGGCCAGGGCGAGCAGGGCGAGCAGGGCGAGGGCGGTAGCGAGATGGATGCGGGTCATGGGGCCTCCTCAACGGGTCGCGCACCACTGTACTCCGATCCGGCGCCTGATACCCTGAATCCCGGAGGTCGGTGAGATGGAGCGTGTCTGCGATCGGGTCTTCCACGTGGGCGGCGGCGGCCTCACGCAGGGCGGTGACTGCATGGTCTACGCCGTGGATCTGGGCGAGCTGGTGCTGGTCGATTGTGGCGTCGGCCCCGGCTGGGACGGCATCGGCGAGCACATGCGCGCGGCCGGGCTCGATCCGGCGCGGATCCACACCCTGGTGCTGACCCATGCCCACGTGGATCACATTGGCGCGGTGGCCGCGGTGGTCGCCGAGACAGGGTGCCGGGTGGTCGCTCACGATCTGGACGCGGACGCCATCGAGTCCGGCGATCCAGCGCTGACGGCGGCGAACTGGTACTCGGTGACGCTACCGCGGGTGACCGTGGATCAGCGTGTCACCGGCGATCACGACACCCTCGAGTTCTCCCGAGGTCGCGTCGAGCTCATCCACACGCCGGGCCACACCCCGGGGTCGATGGTGGCGCTCGTGGAGGCGGACGGCCAGCGGGTGCTGTTCGGTCAGGACATCCACGGCCCCTTCGACACGGCGTTCCGGTCCAACGTCGCGCACTGGCGCGACAGCATGGAGGCGGTGATCGAGCTGGGAGCCGATGTGCTGTGCGAGGGGCACTACGGGATCTATCGTGGGCGGGACTCCGTGCGCCGGTTCATCGAGGGGCAGCTGCGAAACCAGGGCTAGAAGAGGAGGATCAGGGGCCGAGGGCCCACGCCAGCGCGAGGCCCAGGTAGTTGCCCAGGGCGATGCCCAGCAGCCCCGCGGTGATGCCGGACACCACCATCTCGCGGTTGCGCAGCCTCGCGGCCACCGGGCCGATGAAGGCGGGGCCGTAGATGGCGGCGGTAGAGGTGATGATGGCGGTGTCCGCGTCCACGCGGAACAGAGCGCACAGGGCCAGGTGCAGCGCGATGGCGCCGAACATCACCGCGCCGACGTAGAGCAGGTAGCGGGGCCCGGCCTCGATGAGCTGGGTGACCTCGGCCTGGGAGCCGATGGCCACGCAGAACACCAGGATGGCGTAGTTGCCCAGCTCGTACGAACCCGCGAGCCGGCGCAGGGGGCCGATCAGCGACGCGCCGATGCCCAGGGTGGACAGGGCGATGATCACCACGGCCTCCGAGATCTTGCCGGTGAGCAGCATCGAGACCCCGACACCGCCGCCCAGCGCGGCTGCGGACACGCCCAGCGCGGCGAGCATCTGCAGCCAGGTGCGCGGCGCGCGGAGGTCGAGGCCGGGGGCTTCCGCCGCGGGCTCGGCCTGGGCGGCTGGCGTGGCCGCGAATCGAGGCAGGAGCCGCCGCAACACCCCGGGGACCACGCTGAGCAGCAGCAGGAAGTACGCCCCGCCCCACAGCATGTCCACGGCGTTGAGCAGCACGAAGGTCTCGTCGGCCACGTCCAGGGCCCAGCCGATGGCGGCCATGTTGGGGGTGCCGCCGGTGTACACGCCCACGAGCATCCCCGCGACCTTCCACGACTCCTCGCCCGGCAGCACCAGGAACTTCGCCGCCAGGGTGGCCATGACCATGGACGACACCAGGGCCAGGGCAAAGGCGATCACCGTGCGGCGCGCGAGACGCAGCCAGGCCCCGAAGCGGGTCGAGAGCAACAACAGGGGGATCGCCAGGGGGACGGCGATCTCCATGGCGGTCTTCGAGGTGGGATCGTGCACCAGATCCAGCGGCAGGTTGGCCAGCACGATGCCGAAGACGTAGCAGCACATCACCGGGCTGAGCCAGGCCACGAATCGAACCCGCTCCTGGGCGGCCAGCGCCACCGCCGGGAATCCCAGCAGGAGCGCGGCCATGACCAGCGGGTGGTTCATTCGGCCTTGCCCAGCGGCGTGTCCACGTCCCAGGTGAGCGCCAGGGCGATGCGGGGGCCGCCGCCGACGCGGTCGTGGTCCATCACGTAGGGTTTGACCTGGAGGATGATGCGCGGCCAGCCGGCCTTGTAGCTTGGCTTCAGCACGACGATGGGGCCCACCTGGATGGAGCGGTCGCCGCTGCCGAGGGCCCAGATGTCGTGGTAAGTGGCCCCCACCCACAGCAGGGGCCCGCCCTGGCCAGGGAGGAACTCGCCGACGATGGCCGACTGGTGTTCCATCACCAGGTCGTCCCACTCGATGATCCGGTCGCGGAAGGGCTCGTAGACGTACGGACCGGCCTCGCCGCCGGGCTGGTTGAGCCAGATCCAGCTGAAGTCCCACGAAGAGAACGCGATCACCGGGCCCACCTTGAGCTTGAGCGTGGGCTGGACGCGGACGTCGAATCCTCCGCCGGGGAGCACCTCGCGGCCCGGGGCCGGGTATCTGAACATGTCCTTGCGGTCGCCCTCGACGGTGGACTCGAGGATGTGGTCGTAGGGGATCAGCCCGGAGTCCGACGGCCAGACCACGGTCGCGTTCGCCATCACCACCACGTCGAAGAAGTCGATGGGCGCCAGGGTCATGCGGGGGCCGATGCTGGCGAATGCAGGGGTGATCACGGCGCGGCCCCCGACCGCGGCGTAGGTGTCCTGGAAGACCATGGACGCGGAGCGGTGCATGGGGGCGCGGACCTCGAGGCGGGAGTCGGAGAGGAGGCCGAGGGGGAAGGCCGCCAGCGCGACGAGCTGGGAGAAGTGGAGGGAGGACGGGGGGGCGGCGGCAGGAGCGGGCTCTTCGTCGAGGGGTTGGGTCTGCGCCCCGGACGACAGCGCCGTGAGCGCCAGGAGGCATGATGTCGCGATTCCGAGGAGCTTCCCTGCGTCCATGGCGGTCCCCACCTGAAAGGCTGCTGGGGACCAGTCTATCGCATCGGCGAGGAGGGGAGGCGGGGAGGGCTCAGGGGAGGTACTTGTCGTCCCAGGGGTTGCAGCAGAAGCCGCCGTCGTTGACCTGGCCGCCGCCGACCAGGCTCGCGACGACGAGGTTGCCGGAGATCAGGCCGATGGAGAACTCGGTGGCGGCGTGGGGGGCGAGGATGTTGACCGCGTGGTCGCCGCCCATGAGGGTCAGCTGGGTGGCGTCGCCGTAGTTGAGCAGGGTCTCGTGGGCGGTGACGCCGCCGGTGTAGGTCCACACGAGGCTGTCCAGGGTGGCCGTGGCGCCGGCGACGTTGATGTAGACGCGGGCGTCGGACGGGCCGTCGATGCGGATGCCCCAGGCGTCGTCGAGGTCGGCCGCGTCGATCTCGACCACGGTCATGCCGGAGTGCGCCTCGACGATGATCTCGCCCCACTGCTCCGTGGCGGTGATGGTCGCGGCCTTGGCCTCGACCACGGAGCTGAACGTCTGCATGTAGACGGCCAGGACCGGCAGGTCGAGGGCGGGCGTGTAGGGGGCGTTCTCGGTCACGGTGCCCTGCACGGTCAGGGGCAGACCGGCGAGGAACTGCCCCGCGACGGTGGCGTCCCCGGTGACCAGCCCGCTCCCGTCCAGGTCACCTCCCCCGACCACGTCGCCGTCCACCGAAGCCGCGTCGAGCAGGATGTCCCCGGCCGCGTCGATGCCGCCGTGCTCCACCGCGCCGGTGAAGTCCACGAGGCCGCCGGCGTACAGGGAGACGCCGTCCGGGGCCAGGTCCAGGTCGTTGAGGCTGAAGCTGGAGGTGTACACGTCCCCGGCCACGGCCGCGGCGCCCTGGAAGTCACTGCTGTAGGGATCGGCGGCGGTACCCATGTCCCCCAGCACGATCACGTTCAGCGACATGGGGTGGAAGCCGAAGTAGGTCTCCGGGTCCACGGGCCCGACCCCGGGGATGTTGATCTCCGGGGCGTCCTCGGGCACGAAGTCGGCCAGGCGGGTCCAGACGCCCTGGGAGACCTGGTCCACCTCGGCTGGGAGGAACACGGCCTCGCCGATGCCGGCGTCGCGGCTGGCGGCGCTGCCGTCGTCGTCCCCGTCGTCGTCGTCTGCGTAGCTGCCGACCGGCTCGGCGGCGCCGTCGGAGTCCGTGTCGTGGTACTCGAGGTACGCCTCGTCACAGCCGAGGTGGACCAGCGCGACCAGCCCCAACAGCAGCGCCATCGTACGTCCCATGTGCTCGTCCTTTCATGCTCCCAGCGGCCCCCGCACGGCCGATATAGGGAACATGTCCCCGCACGGAAGATTGTGACGCCTTTTTTCAAAAACGCCCAATAAGGTTGAGGCCCGCGGTCCCCGTGGTGGGGTCGACGAGGGGGGCGAAGCCCATGCGCACGCCGCTCCCGGTGGCCGGGCGGCGGGCCGAGGGGATGGGGTGCCGGTGCGCACGATCGGCGATCAGCAGCGCGAGGCCGGCCGCGAACATGCCGATCCCGGTGAACATGGGCAGCAGCGTGGGCTCCAGGTCGAGGCCCTCGTCGTGGAACGACAGACGCAGCGCCGGTGTGACCAGGGTCACCAGCAACAGGCCGTAGGTGAACAGCGGCGCGCCGAGACCGGCCAGCTCCGGCTCGCGACGCTCCTCCACGGGGAGCTGCCTCCGGGCGAGATCGCCGTCGATGGTCATGCCGACCGCGGTGGCGAGGAACCACGCGGCGGCGACGTCGAACACCCTCAGGTCCACGGGCACGTCTCCGGTCTTGGACGCCTTGACCGCGGTGACGATGACGCCGATGGACGTGAACAGGGAACCGAAGATGGCGTAGGGGAGGACCCCCTCTCGGGCCACGCGCACGCGAGCGCGGACGCCGGCGAGGCGGTCGTCGCCCAGGGGCTTGGTCGCCTCGGCGAGGATGGGGATGCCGCCGAGGCCGAGCATGGCCGCGGTGACCAGGAATCCCGGAGCGTCCCCGGGCTCCATCTGGCCGGCGATGATCGACTCCACGGTGATGGGCAGCATGGCCGCGCCCGAGGACAGCATGGTGATGCCATACGCGCAGCGCGCGGCCTTGGACGTGTGGGCCTGCGGGGGGATCTCGCTGGCGAGGGACGCCCCCGGGAGGAAGGCCGCCGCGAGCAACAGGACGAGACACAATCGAGGTGCGTGGACGGACATCGCGAGTCTCCGGCATCGCGCGCTCCGGAGGAGCGCAGGATCGGTCCACGACGCGCAGCACGGCGGGTTTGCAAGGGGCGGGCCGGATGGGCGGGAAGAAGGGGACCGGGATCAGGGACAGGCGTCCACGTAGTCACACGACGGGCCGGCGCCGTGGATCATCCCGTTGCCCGCCGTGGCGCCGGTGCACTCGGCCCCGCACGGCCCCTCCGCGCACGAGAACGAGCTGCTGAGGCACGACGCGTCGCCCCCGCACGAGAGGCCGCAGGCGTCGGGCCCCGCGCAGTCCATGGAGGCCTGCTGGCACGACGACGTGCCGTCGCACTGGATGTCGCACGGCCCGAGGGGGGAGCATTCGATGGTGGCGAAGGCGCACGACAGGGTGCCGAGGCACTGGATCGAGCACGCCATGTGGTCCGGGCAGATCAGGGCGGCGTAGTTGCAGGCGTTGGTGTGGTTGCACGCGATGGTGCAGATCGAGCCCGAGCAGCCCCCCGTGCACGCCTCCGGGCAGGGATCGATGGACTCCAGAGGGGTCTCGTCGGGGCAGTCGTCGGTCGTGTCGTCGTCCCCGGCCGAGCCGGTCGTGTCGTCGTCCCCGGGCTCGACGGTGTCGTCGTCGTCGCCGGGGCCTGCGTCGTCGTCCCCGACCTCGGTGTCGTCATCGTCTCCGGGGTCGCCGGTGTCGTCATCGTCCCCGGGGCCGACCGTGTCGTCGTCGTCGGAGGTGTGTTCGAGGAAGGCCGCGCACCCCAGGACGAACCACCCCAGGAGCAGGACGAAGAAACCCAGACCAGCCGCGTGACGCATGAGGAGCCCTCCCTGACCGTTCTCGCTCGAACCTCTCGTCAGGGACATGTCCTTTCCCAAAGATCCGTGACGGTCTAGTGTGGATTCCTCGGACGAGGAGGCCCGCGATGTCGTCGAACGCCCGTCGTGTCGGATTCCCCTGGCTGGTGCTGGTGGCCCTGGTGATCTTCCCTGGAGCGCGTGGGTGTCCGCCCGATCCGGCTGCTGAGGACGCGGGCGAGGAGGCGGCGACCGCGGACGTGGAGGTGGTGCCGGACCCGGTGGCCCCGGTGGAGGAGGTGGTCGTGCCGTCGCAGCCGCAGACCTCCATCGTGGGGACGTGGTCGAGCGCGTCGTGCGGAGAGCGCAGCTACGCGCGGGAGCTGGTCTTCGTCGAGGGCGGGAGCTACGTGCGGCTGGACCTGGTGAGCCCGTGCCCGCCGGGCACCCTGTGCGTGTGGTCGGGGATCGTGCACTTCACCGGGGGGTGGCGGCTCGAGGGGGACCAGGTGCGGCTGATCGAGGAGGTCCAGGTGGGCTCCGGTGGGCCGTCGGGGTTCGTGTCGCGGCCCGAGGAGCTGGTGGTGGACGGGGAGACGCTGAAGGCGCACGTCGCAGGCGAGGACTGCGTGTACACGCGGGCGGCGGCGCGAGAGGTGTCTGGGATCCTGAACGCTAGGTAGCTTCGTAGGCGCCGACGCTGGGGGGATCGGCGTAACAGGCGCCGGCCATGTCACCGACGACTCCGGACCAGGGGGTCCCCGCGCCCGCGGAGGGGCTGGACGCGTCGATCTGCCAGCCGGTGGTGAACGCCGGGTCGAGCCCGACGAGGCCGCCGGTCTCCGCGGTGGGGAGGTCGGGCTGGGACGCGCCGGGATCGTCGTGGGCGTACCAGAAGTTGGTGGTGAAGGCGAAGGTCTCGGGCGAGGTGTCCGGGCCGATGTTGATGTGGACCGACAGGTCCGCGTCGGAGAACCAGATCAGGTTGTTGGCGACGTGGGCGTCGCGGCAGGGCTCGAACTCGTAGGTGGCGTCGGAGACGGTCTCCTGGAGGATGCGGAAGATCCAGTTCTCGGGATCGACGATCGTGTTGTTCACCGCCTGGCAGTCGACGCAGCCGACAAAGGCCAGGGAGGCCTCGCAGCCCTCGATGACGTTGGCCACGACGCGGATGTCGCGGGCCTCGGCGTTGGGGGCCGAGTCGGAGACCGGGGGGCGGAAGTAGGTCAGGCCCGTGTTGCCGCCCATGTTCACGCCGCGGTCGCCGGCGTCGACGATGTGGTTCCAGCGGATCTCCAGGTCGGTGGTGCCGCCCTTGGCCTGGACCGCGTTGGCGGACAGGTCGTGCAGGTGGTTGCGGGCGATCACGCCGCGGTGGCAGCCCACGCAGTCGATGGCGCTGCCGGAGCCGCCGCCGCCGCAGTGGTGGATCTCGGAGTCGTGGACCCAGAAGTCCCGCAGCCCCGACAGCTTGAGGCAGTCCTCGTTGCCGCCGGTGCCCACGTCGTGGAGCAGCAGGTCCCTCAAGACGAGGTGGTGGGTGGCGTCCTCGTCGTCGTATTCGCCGCCGTCGTCGCAGTTGATGCCGTTGCTGGTGCTGTTGCGGGCCTCGAGGTCGTGGACGATGACGTACTCGGCGCGGACCAGGTGGAGTGCCTCGCCGCCGCCCTCGATCACCGGGCGGTCCTCGCCGGGCACGCCGCCGAGCCAGATCGGGGCGGCCGCGGTGCCGGTGAGGTCGTACAGGGTGTTGCCGCCGGCGTAGGTCCCGGGGTGGAGGCGGATGGCCGCGCCCGGGGTGGCGTCCTCGGCGGCGCGCTCCAGCGTGGCGTAGGGGAGGGCCGCGCTGCCGTCGCCGGTGCCGTCGTCGCCGTCGGGGGCCACGTGGATCTCCGAGGCGGGGGAGAGGCCGCCCTCGAAGCTGCCCAGATCTCCGCACTCCTCCAGCGAGTCGTCGTCGTCCCCGGGGGTGGCGTCGTCGTCGTCTCCGGCAGTGGCGTCGTCGTCGTCGTCCTCGACGACTGCGCTGTCGTCGTCGGTGTCCTCCGACGGGCAGCCGAGCAGGCCGGCGAGGCCCAGCGCGAGCAAGGTGATCCAGGTCCGGGTCATGGGGTCCCCCTCGTGCGGATTCGTCAGCGCCGGCGCAGCGCCAGGGCCAGGGCGCCGATCAGCGCGATCTCCCACGGGGACGCGGAGCCGGCCTGGTCGCAGTCACAGCCCTCGGACGCGCCCCCCTCCAGCGAGGTGTCGTCGTCTCCCCACGCGTCGTCGTCGTCGTCGTCGTCGCCCTCTTCGGGCGGAGAGTCCACGTGCCCGTCGCAGTCGTTGTCGATGCCGTCCTCCACCTCGAGGGCGCCGGGGTAGACCTCGGGGTTGCGGTCGTCGCAGTCGCCGTCGGCCTCGGAGTAGCCGTCACCGTCGTCGTCCGTGGGGTCCATGTTCTCGTCGATCTCGCCGTCGCAGTCGTTGTCGAGGCCGTCGCCGATCTCGGTGGCGCCGGGGTAGCAGTGGACGTTGCCGTCGTCGCAGTCCCCGTCCATCTCGGTGTAGCCGTCGCCGTCGTCGTCGTGGACGTTGGTGCCCTCGTCCACGTGCCCGTCGCAGTCGTTGTCCACGTGATCCGGGACCTCCGGGGCGCCGGGGTAGACGTCGGCGTGGTTGTCGTCGCAGTCGCCCTCGGCCTCGGTGAAGCCGTCGCCGTCGTCGTCGCCGTCGTCGAGGTCCTCGTCCACCTGGCCGTCGCAGTCGTTGTCCATGCCGTCGGCGTACTCGCTGGCGCCGGGGTAGGTGTGGACGTTGTCGTCGTCGCAGTCGCCGTCCATCTCGGTGTAGCCGTCGCCGTCGTCGTCGTGGACGTTGGTGCCCTCGTCCACGTGTCCGTCGCAGTCGTTGTCCACGTGATCCACGAGCTCGGGTGCGCCGGGGTAGACGTCGTCGTGGACGTCGTCGCAGTCGCCGTCGGCCTCGGAGTATCCGTCGCCGTCGTCGTCGCTGTTGGTCGTGCCCTCGTCCACCTGGCCGTCGCAGTCGTTGTCCAGCCCGTCGGGGGCCTCGTGCGCGCCCGGATGAACGCTGGCGTTGCCGTCGTCGCAGTCGCCGCCGTCGGTGGTGTATCCGTCGCCGTCGGCGTCGGTGCCGCCGCCGCCGCCGCCGTCGCAGTCGGTGCCCGGCACGCCGCCGTGGGAGCCCTGGTCGGTCCAGTAGCTGGGCGGGTACGAGCAGGGGCCGTCGAAGGGATCGGACTGGGACGAGCCGTTGGACTCGCGGACCTCGAAGTGGATGTGGGGGCCGGTGGAGTAGCCCGACGAGCCCACCTGGCCCAGGTGCTGGCCGCAGCTGACGTTCTGGCCGGTGGAGACGGCCACGGTCCAGGTCCGCATGTGGGCGTAGTAGGTGTACTTGCCGTCGGCGTGCTGGAGCTTGACGTAGTTGCCGTACCCGCCGCCGCCCTCGCAGTTGCCGGTGGAGCACTCGTCGAACTCCCCGTCGTTGGTGGCGATGACGGTGCCGTCGGCCACGGCGACGAGGTCGCGGCCGGCGTACATGCCGGTCCAGCTGCCCACGCCCCAGTCGGAGCCGCGGTGGCCCGAGTACATCAGCGACGAGCAGTTCCAGTCCTGGCCGCTGTGGTCGTAGTAGGCCGTGGGATAGAAGTGGGTGCAGTGGTGATCGGCGCAGGGGGCGCGGTACTCCTGGGCCACGGCGGTGGCCGGGAGCAGCAGCGCGACGAGCAGCCAGACCCTCACGGCAGCACCACCCGGTGGGAGCCGTCGGGGGCGTCCCAGACCAGCGCGCCGCCGTCGAAGCGTGGCGGCCCCTGGTGGGGGGGCGCGACGAAGTTCGTGGGGGGCTGTCCGGGGACGCGGTTGTCCTCGAGGCCGGCGTTGGTCAGCTGGACAGCGTCGCCGCCTGCGAAGGGGACGAGCCAGATCGACGCGACGCCGGTGCGCCCCGACACGAACGCCACCCGCTCGCCGTCGGGGGAGATGGCCGGGCGATCCGCGTGGTCGTCGAGGACGCGCGGGCCGGTCCAGCTCCCGTCCTCGGCGCGGGCCCACGCCTCGATGGAGGACAGGCCGAGGCCGTCGGCCTGGCGGCAGTACACGAACCGGGTGCCTTCGCTGTCGATGGTTGGCGTGCCGATGACGCCGGTCGCCACCTCCCACTCCTGGCCGTCCTGTCCCAGCCACAGGTGACCGTCCACGAGCCGCGCCGACGCGCCGTCGAACAGGGGCCAGGTGGCGCGCACGCGGGGAGGAGCGCCAGCCTCGGCGAGCAGCGGCTCGGTGTCCGACAGGGGTTCCGTGGCCGCTGCGCAGGCGACGAGCAGGAGTCCCAGCAGGGGCAGGAGGGGGCGCATGGCGGGATTGTATCAGGCTGGAAAGCTCGCGCGGGTACCGAATGACCGGCGGGCGCCGCCCTACGGCTCCGGCGGGTAGATGATCCAGGTGATGTCGAAGACCATCTCGAAGTAGGCGTACTCGGGGCTGCCCACCCCGGCTCCTGGATTCTTCGTGTAGTAGATCGCCGGCCGCGCGTACAGGCCCATCGCGAACAGACCGGAGTCGTTGACCAGCTCCGCGCCGAAGCGTCCCCCGATCCCGGCGGCGCCGCCCTCCATCACCACCTGATCCGTGGGGGTCCCCTGGACGGAGAAGAACGGCCCAGCCGAGAAGTAGACCTCGTCCCGGCTGTCCCCGCCGTGGAAGTGGAAGAAGCACCGCGCCTGCGGGGCCATGACGGATTCCCCGACGTCGAGGTTGATGTCGAACGAGAACCTCTCGGTGGGGAAGAGCCGGAACTCGATCCCGCCGTCGAAGGCGAACGTCGGATCGCCCGATGCGCCCTTGTAGATCCCCAGCGCGCCGGTGAAGCCGAACCCGAACCATCGGTCCCCGGCCACCGCCGTCGCTGGCACGGCGAGAATCAGCGCCGTCGCCAGCGCGAGGGTGCAGCGCAGCGTCGTCCTGGAATGTGCCATCGGTCCCTCCTCCCAGATTCCCGTGTGTGGCGGAGGATATCACGGAACGTGCAGGGCGGGAGCGGGTGCGGGAGCGGGTGTTACGGTGGCGTCGCCAGCCACCGCACCACCTCGGCGAACAGGGTGCGGTTGCTGTAGTCCACGGGCCAGTCCGGGAGCTCCGGGTGGGGGCCCCACAACACCGCGTGGCCGGCCCCGTACTCCTGGACGAGGACTGCGCCGGTGCCGTGGTGCTCGATGCCGGGGTTGTCGTAGGTGGCGATGATCTCGGCGCCGGACGGCAGGTACTGGAAGTAGGGGCCGCCGCCGTACCAGACGTCGGCGGTGAAGGGGGTGGTGGAGAAGGCCTCGTAGGAGGTGTGTCCGGGGAAGGCGACCTCGGCGATGTCCCAGTAGGGGTAGCTGGCGATGTCGGCGACGGGGCCGAAGCACACGCCGTCGAACAGGTCGAGGTCGTAGCCGGACTCGTCGTCGATGTACTCGCCCTCGTACACCAGCGCGGCGCAGGCGAAGTAGGCGCCGGCGCAGATGCCCACGTAGCCGCCGCCGGCGTCCACGAAGTCGCGCAGCAGCTGCTTGCCGGTGGGGCTGATGCCCAGGGTGTAGCCGGGGTAGGCGAAGCCACCGCCGAAGATCACGGCGCCGTAGCCGTCGAGGACCGCCGGGTCGTCGTTGAGCTCGCTCCGGGTGATGCGGGCCGCGGTCAGGCCGGCCTCGTCCAGGGCGTTCTCGATGTGGGCCAGCCCCTCGTCCCAGGCCGAGGCGTCGTCCTCGGCGGTGTCGTCGTAGATGGCGACGGGGAGTGGCTCGGGAGGTGGGCTGGTGTCGTCGTCATCCCCGATCGCGGAGTCGTCGTCGTCGTCCGCGGCCGTGGCGTCGTCGTCGTCGTCCGCGGCCGTGGCGTCGTCATCGTCGTCCGCGGCGGTGGTGTCGTCATCGCCCGGGCCGTCGTCGTCGTCACAGGCCTGCTGGTGCTCCCGTGGGCAGCCGGTCATCAGCGCCAGGCCGAGGAGGAGCCACAGGGCGGCGCGCATGGTCAGGGGAACTCCACCAGGTACAGCCCGTCCAGCAGCGGGCAGGTGCCGCCCTCGGCCACCACCCGCAGGCAGTTGACGCCGGGGTTGGGGCTGCCCGCGGGGCAGCTCTCGCAGGTGGCCATGGAGCAGATGTCCATGCCGACCACGTCGTCGAGGGGGGTGGTGTCGACGCTGAACTCGACGCGCGCGCCGCTGACGACGCTGCCGTCGGAGGCGTAGGTGCCGCTGAACTGGCCGTCGCCGAACCACACGTCCATGGCGTCGATGGTGATGGTCATCTCGAACGTGCCCACGTCGAAGGACAGGCCCGACCAGCTGCCGCCGGTCTCGGAGGTGTCGTGGTCGGTCTGCTCCCAGATCCAGTCGTCGGGGTGGCCGTTGGGGTTGAGCACGATGGCCGCGCCGAACAGCATCTCGATGGAGCTGCCGGCGATGTTCGTGGCCGCGAAGACGGCGCCGTCGTCCCTGGGGATCTGGGACTGGAGCAGGACCCCCAGCCCGGCGGGCTCGGTGAACTCGAAGCCGTCGCTCCCAAGGTCCAGGAAGTACACCAGGCCCTCCAGGGGGTCCTCGTCGTCGTCCGCCTGGTCGTCGTCGTCCGCCTGGTCGTCGTCGTCGTCTGCCTGGTCGTCGTCCGAGGAGACATCGTCGTCGTCGAGGCCCGAGAAGTCGTCGTCGTCCGCGGTGGTGTCGTCGTCCACCGGGCCGTCTCCGAAACCGAGCTGGCACCCGAGCAACAGCGTTGCCAGAGTAGCCACGATGCAGGCCGCTGCGGTGGGGAGTCGATCCATGGTCCTCTCCGTTGGGAGCCCATCATGACACCGGCCGCGGTGGGGATGAAGGGTCTTGATCGGCGGACTCCCCGGCCCCGGTGGCGCGGCGGCGCCGAGCGTGCCAATATGACCGTTCCCCAGGAGGAGAAGCCGAGCCCCATGCGCTACGCGGTCCTGAGTGACATCCACGGTCGCCGTCCAGCCATGCTCAAGGCCCTGTCCATGGCCGAGGCCCAGGGTGCCGAGCGGCTGGTCATGCTCGGTGACTACGTGGGGTACATGGGTTCGGATCCGGTCGGCGTGGTCGAGACGGCCATGTTCATGGAGTCCGAGGGCGCCATCTGCCTGCGGGGCAACCACGACCAGGCCTTGTCCGAGGTGGTCGCCGGCGGCAAGACGCCGGAGTTCTCGGTGATGAACGTGCTGGCCCAGCAGGGTGTGGTGCGAGACGCGCAGCTCCTCGAGCCGACCCACCTGGAGTGGCTCGCCAACCGGCCCTACACGGTGGACGTGGACGACGTGGTGTTCTCCCACGGCGCGATCCCCGACCCCGAGGCGTTCCGCTACCCCACGGGCAACCGCGCGGACACCCTGTTCGAACCGCGCACCTTCTTGCACGTCCAGGACATCGGCAAGGCGCTGCAGCAACGAGGCGCGCGCATCCTGTGCCACGGGCACACGCACCGCCCGCTGGTGTACTTCGTCGAGCCGTTGCGGCCCGAGCAGTGTCGTCAGATCCAGCCCGACGACGGCATCTACACCCTGCCGACCGCCGGCGCGGTGACCATCGTGGACGTGGGCAGCGCCGGGGCCATCCGCACCAACGGGCCGGAGAGCTTGATCATGCTGGAGCCGGACGCGAACGCCGAGCAGCTCAAGTTCCTGAGGTTCGAGGTCTGATCCCGCCGCCGAGGGCCCACCGCCGGCTCACGCAGCGAACCAGAGATCCTCGTCGTCACCACCAAACCGCGTCCGGATGCGCTCGCGGGCGCTGGGCGCGCCGTACACGGCGAGGACGACCTCGCCTGCGGCCGTCGCCGGGAGGGTGCACCCCCGGTGGCCGAGCGCGCGCGGGCTGAACTCCTCGGCGCGGACCACGCAACCCTCGGCGGCGAGGGCCGCTCGCCACAGCTCCAGGGTCCGTCCCACCGACCACAGGACCACGGATCGGCCGGCCAGCGGGCCCCGCGCCAGGTAGTGGGCCTTGCAGGCGCGCATGGCGCCGGCGGCGCAGCGGGGATCGACCCGCGTGGCCTGCGTCGGGTGGAGCCGCCATTGGTACAGGACCTCGGGCAGCTTGGTGAACCGGGCGCCCGCCGCGGCCAGGCGGCACCACAGGTCCATGTCCTCGGACCACGCGGCCGCCGGATCCCAGCCCCCGACCTGCGCGAGCTTCTCGGCCCGCAGCAGCGCCGTGGCGTGGGCCAGGGGCGACTCGACGAAGCGGTTGCGCACGAGATCGTCGTGGTCCAGCAGGCCGTTCTGCCAGCGCAGGTAGGCGTCCATGGGAGCGCTGGCGTGTCCGAACCCCTCGATGCGGCTGCCGATCACGTCGGCGGGGCGGCCGGCGTCGTGCGCGCGGTCCAGCAGCGCCCGGAATCGGTGGGGCGAGCAGCGATCGTCGGCGTCCATCCGGCCGATCCACGGCGACGTGGCCGCGGCGCGCGCGCGTTCGAGGGCGGCGGGGACACCCTCGGCCGGCGCGGCGATCACCTCCAGCGCGGGCCAGCCCATCGCCAGCTGCCGCAGCAGGGCCAGGCTGTCGTCGCTCGAGCCGTCGTCCACGGCCACCACCTGCAGCGACACACCCTGCTGGGCGCGCAGGCAGTCCACCGCCTCGGCGAGGGTCGCCGCGGCGTCGCGCACGGGGAGGAGGACGGAGACGTCGGGGAGGTCGGGGGTGCCGGGAATCGGTCAGTCCTGCTGGAGGATCACGAACTGGACACGGCGGTTGGCGGCGCGCGCCTCCTTGGAGGTGCCGTCCTCGATGGGCTGGGACTCGCCGTAGCCCTTGGGCACCAGGCGGGACGGGTCCACGCCCTGGGTGACCAGGTACATGCCGACCGACTTGGCGCGGGCCTCGCTCAGCCGCAGGTTGTAGCTGTCCGAGCCCACGTCGTCGGTGTGCCCCTGGATCTGCACGAGGGTGATGTTGGGGAAGCGCACGAGCACCGCGGCGACGTCGTTGAGCAGGTCGTAGCTCTCCTTCTTGATGATCGCCTTGTTGGTGTCGAAGTGGACCTTGTCGAGGATGCGGATCTCCTCCTTGTCCAGCTGCACGCGGCCCACGTCGGGGCAGCCGTCCTCGTCGTCGACGTTGTTGTAGACCTCGGGCTCGTTGGGGCACGCGTCGTTCACGTCGAGGACGTCGTCCTTGTCGTTGTCCGGATCGGGGCAGCCGTCGGCGTCCTCGAATCCGTCGGGGTCCTCGGGCAGGTTGGGGCACTCGTCCACGTTGTCGAGGATCCCGTCGCCGTCGGTGTCCGGCACCTGGTCGGGGCAGCCGTCCTCGTCCTGCCACTTGTTGTAGGTCTCGGCGCGGTTGGGGCAGGCGTCGGCGACGTCGAGGATGGCGTCGCTGTCGTTGTCCGGATCGGGGCAGCCGTCGGCGTCCTCGAACTGGTCGATGTCCTCGGGGTCTTCGGGGCACTCGTCCTCGCGGTCGACGATGCCGTCTTCATCGGTGTCGCGGGCCGATCCGGGGGTGTACCCCACGCCCAGGACGATGCGGCCCTCCGGGGAGCCGATGCCCGGCCCCATGGCGGTGCCGCCGGCGAGGATCACGTCCAGCTGCTCCACCGGGTGGACGGTCACGCCGAGCAGCCACTCGGTGGGGTTGGAGCGGGCGCTGCCCTGCACGTCGCCGTAGATCTCGGCGCCCACCTCCACCACCTCGTGGGGCTGGACGCTGGCGGCCATGCGGAACAGGAACGCCGAGCCCGCCTTCTGGTCGCCGAACTCCTCGCCGCCGGCCAGGCGCGCGCCGATGTTGCCACCGAGGCGGAACATGCCCAGCTCGGCCGACGCCACGAACATGGGGCTGAACGACAGCGTACGCATGCCCACGAACTTGTCGGCGTTGCCCGTGGGCAGGCTGATGGGCGCCACCACACCGAGGGTGAAGCCGTGCTCCTCGGGGTCGAGGAACCGCACCTTGGGGGTGAGCCGCATGTCGCCGAAGGCCGCCCCATCCACCGCGCCGCTCCAGGCGTCGCGCCCCTCGCCGCCCACCATCAGGTGGATGGGGATGTCGAGGGCGATGTCGGCCATGCCGAACCCGATGGCGCCCTGGAGGTCCAGGGTCATCAGGTCGCTGACCACCGCCTCCTCGCGCGTGTCGCCGCGGTAGTAGCTGAACGGATGGCGGGCGTAGCTGAACCAGGCGCCGAAGGACGGCTGCCACAGCTCCAGCGTGTCCGCGGAGTTGGTCACGAACCACCCCAGGCGATCGCCGTGGGGCTGGAAGTGCTGCAGGTCGAGCTGGGGCGCCTCCTGGGCGCGCACCGGGGCCGCAGCCAGGGCGACGACGAGGAACAGTCCGCCAAGCGTCCGTGTTCGGGCTGTCATGGAATCCTCCGCGTTGGGATTGCATGGATCGTAGTCACACCTGCCGGTGGATGCCAGCCGCAAGTAGCTGGGGAGACGTGAGCCGTTGAGGCGCTGCGTTGTGGATGGTGGGTGAACGAGATGTTAATGTACGCGCCGCTCCCACGCCCCCAGGCGAGGAAGGGTCCCGCACACCCATGTCAGACGCCTACCAGGTGAACGGACGCAAGGTCGCCACCGCGACCCTGATCAACCTGGTGTTCCTCGCCGCCGTGGTGGGGTTGTCCTTTGCCCGGGGCGCCGTCCAGGGGGTGTTCCTGGAGCTGGGCGTCTTCTTGCTGTCCCTGATCGTGCTGGTCCGCTCCGCCGACGTGTTCACCGACGTGGCCATGGAGGTGGGGGAGCGGCTGCACATCTCCCAGCTCGGCACGGGCGTGCTCATCGTGGCCATCGGCACGTCGGCGCCCGAGCTGTTCTCGTGCGTGGGCGCCGCCCTGGCCGACCGCCCCGACATGCTGCTGGGGAACGTCCTCGGCACGGTGATCGCCAACACCCTGCTCGGGCTCGGCGTGTGCGCGCTGCTCGCGGGCACGGTGATGCACGTGCACCGCCACGTGCTGGGTACCCAGATCCCGGCGTTCGCCGGCGGCGTCTTCATCTCCGCGGGTTCGCTGTACGACGGCGTGATCTCGCGGTTCGAGGGCGTGCTGCTGCTGGTGCTGCTGGGGGTCTACCTGCGGTACGTGCTGATGCAGTCCAAGAACAACGGCGCGGGCGTGGGCGCGAGCACCGTCAAGACGCCGGAGCCCGCGCCGGAGTCCGTGGACGGGCCCCGTGTCCCGCTGGTCGCCCTGCTCGGCGCGCTGGCCGTGGCGCTGGTCTGCTTGCTGACCTCGGGCAAGACCATCATCGACTCCCTGATCAACTCCGCGGACATCGTGGGCATCTCCAGCGTCAAGCTCTCCACCACCGTGCTGGCCATCGGCACCTCGGTGCCGGAGATCGCCACGGGCATCGCCCTGGTGCGCAAGAAGCGCTTCGACGGCCTGTTCGGCGAGGTGCTGGGGTCCAACGTCTTCGACCTGCTGGGCATCATCGGCATCACCGCCCTGGTGTCGCCGCTGGTGTTCTCCGGCGCGCTGGCGCTGTTCCTGGTGGTGGCCTCGGTCGCGTCGTTCCTGGTCATCTACATCATCCTGATGGACCGCAAGGTGAGCTTCCTCGAGGGCGCGGTGCTGCTGCTGCTGTTCGTGCTGTTCACCAACATCCTGGTCGTTCTCTGAGCCGGTGGCCGCGCACAGCCCGCCGCAGAAGATTCCACGCGACTACGCCGCGCTGATCGACCCCGACGATCCCCGCGATCCCATCGCCGCGATGGTGGTCCCCGATCCCCGAGAGGACGACCTCGGCGCGGGGCTGAGCCTGGATCCCATGGGCGA
Organism: uncultured Rickettsiales bacterium; assembly: GCA_964425605.1. Lineage (GTDB taxonomy): Bacteria > Myxococcota_A > UBA796 > UBA9615 > CAYRNR01 > CAYRNR01. The sequence continues at coordinate 18,026 of CAYRNR010000111.1, forward strand.
GGAGGGGGCCACCGACGTGCCGGGCCTCGTCCACCGCTACCCCGACCGCGTGCTGCTGCTGGTCACCGGGCGGTGCGCGAGCCACTGCCGGTTCTGCATGCGCCGGAGGCTGGTGGGCCGGGACGTGGGCGACCGCGGGGAGGCGTGGATCGAAGACGTCGTCGCGTACCTGGGCGCCCACCCGGGCGTGCGCGAGGTGATCCTCTCGGGGGGTGATCCCCTGATGCTGTCCGACGCGCAGCTGGACGCGGTCCTCACGGCCGTGCGCCGCGTCGAGCACGTGCAGGGCGTGCGGGTGGACACGCGCATCCCCGTGGTGCTGCCGTCGCGGGTCACCGGCGACCTCGCCGCGATGTTGCGCAGCCACGCGCCGTGCTGGGTGGTCACCCACTTCGATCACCCGCGAGAGCTCACCGGCGAGTCCGTCGCTGCGTGCGGCCGGCTGGTGGACGCCGGGGTCCCGGTGGACAACCAGGCCGTGCTGCTCGCCGGCGTCAACGACACCCTCGAGGTGCTCGAGGCCCTGTGCCGGGGATTGCTCGCGGCGCGCGTGCGGCCCTACTACCTGCACCAGTGCGATCCCGTGGAGGGGACGGCCCACTTCCGCACGCCGCTGGCGGTGGGGCAACGGCTCGTGGGCCAGCTCCAGGGCCGCATCGCCGGGCTGGGCGTGCCCAGGTTCGCCGTGGACACGCCGGGCGGGCACGGGAAGGTGATCCTGGCGCCCGATTCGCCGCTACGGTGCGAGGACGGCTGCGTCCTGTTGCGGGCCCCGGACGGCACCCTCGTGCGTTATCGCGACGTCTAGAAGGCTTCGTCGAAGGCGAAGAAGATCCCCCACTGGTCCGGCGAGAAGCCCACGTCGAAGCGCAGCTTCTTGACGAAGTCGGGGGGCAGGGCGATGCGCAGTCCCACCCCGGCGGTGGTGGCCAGCGGCCGCCGTGTCTGAAGGTCGTCCACCCACACGCGCCCTGCCTCGCCGAACACGACGCCGGAGATGAAGAACCAGATGGGGAAGCGCAGCTCGGCCGCGCCGGCGGCGAAGTGGTGGCCGCGGAACCGGAACGAGTAGTACCCGCGCAGCCGATCGATGCCGCCGAGGGAGTAGTTCGTGTAGTAGGCGGCCTCACCGAACCCGGCGCCGCCGCTGAGGCGCAGCGCGAGGATCACGTTGGGGGCGCGCAGGGGGATGAACCTCCGCAGGTCCGCGCCGACCCGGACCCGGGGCGCGGCCTCGCTGGCCTGCAGCGGCCAGAACTCGACGTAGGCCTGGTGCATGCCCCCGCGCCTGGGGGAGAACATGGCGTCCCGGCCGTCGTGGAGCACGGCGGCCCGCGCAGCTGCGTGGTGGCCGGTGACCCGTGGCTGGGCGTCGCGGCTGCGCTGCAAGATGGCGATCTCCACCCCCTCCTGGAACCAGGTGTACCGCCCGCCGAGTTGGACCTCGAGGTCGTCCACGGGGTGCAGGATCACGTCGCCGGCCGCCTCGAAGCGCAACGGCTCGGTGGCGATCAGGTCGTCCTCGTGGGCGTCGATGCCCACCCCGAAGTCGTTGTCGCGCCAGTTGTCGAACTCCAGCTGCGTCCGCAGGCTCAGCTTCGGCGCGACGCGGTTGCCGCGCAGGGTCACCTCGGCGTGGAGGCCGGGGGCGCGCGTCATGCCCATGATCTGCATGGAGAAGAACGTGCCCCGTGCCTTGAACGGATAGAAGAACAGGGCGCCGCCGAGGATGAACTCGTGGGTGGGCGAGTAGCCGATGATCGGTGACGGCGTCCACCCGAACACGGGGGCGTGCAGGCCGCGGACCTCGGCGCCGTCCACCGCGGGTCCAGCGGTGGGGTACACCTGCTGGCCGTCCACGTAGGTGGCCTGGGCCGCGAGGGTATACAGATCCACCGGATCCACCTCGAAGGGGGAGGCATCGAGGACGACGAAGTCGGCGCGGGTGCCCACGGCGAGTCGCCCGATGTCCTGGCGTCCGATGGCCCGGGCGCCGTACCGGGTGATCCCCTGCATGGCCTGCTCGACGGTGATGACGCGGGCCTCGGCGCCGGGGATGGGCTCACCCTCGGGGGTCTGGCCGGACACGGCCACCGCGACCAGCGCCAGGGGCGACAGGCTCATGTGGTGGAAGTCCAGGTCCGGGTAGGTCACCGAGGCGCCGTAGGGCCAGTCCGACGTGAGCGCGGGCTCGAGGCCGGCGTCGTACAGCTCTGCGAAGCGCAGCATGTCCCGGGAGCTGGCCTCGCCGTGGGCCTCGATCAGCACCGGCAGCTCGTGCAGCTGACCGGGCAGCAGGGTGACGCGGAAGCCCGCCTCGCGGATGGCGTCCACGAGATCGCCGCTGCAGCTGCCGCAGTGATCGAGGATGTCGGGCATCTTCGAGGTGCGGCGGTTCTGGACGGCGCTCCGGGCGGCGGTCAGACGCTCGACGCTGGTGCGCCCCTGCACGTGGAATGCGAGGCCGGAGCGGCCGGCGAACAGCAGCAGACGGCGGAACTCGGCCTGGCTGTAGTGGACCTCGCCGCCGGGCGCGTAGGCCGTGTCCCCGGCCAGTAGCGCCGGGGGGGACAGGGACTCGTCGCCGAAGTACTTCTGGCCGAAGTACTGCAGCCAGGGCCCGGGCGCGCCCTTGGCGTCCTTGCCCATGGGCTTCATCAGGAAGTCGGTCTCGGCGGCCGGTCCGTAGGATCTCGCGGCGATGCGGATGTTCCACAACCCCCTGTCCATGAGCCGCTCGTACAGGGACGCGTGGTCCGGGAAGAACGTGTTGTCGCCCATCGCCGTGATGCCGTAGCCCGTGGCGCGGTCGTGACCGGCGAGCATGGCCCGGGTGATGGTGTCCGGGCCGAAGCGGTCGTAGACCTCCCGCAGGGCGTCCCAGGCGGCCGCCTCCGCCAGCACGCCGGTGGGCTCGCCGTCGGCGTCGCGCACGATGTGTCCGCCGTCGGGGTCCGGGCTCGAAGCGTCGATCCCGAGCCGCGCCAGGCCCGCGGGATTGACGTAGACGTGGTGCCCCCCCTTGAGGGCGACGTAGGCGGGGGCGTCGCCCAGGGCCGGGCGCAGGGTCTCGTGGTCGGGCAGGTCGCCGCCGAGGGCCGTGACGTCCAGGTTGCGCGCCAGGGTCCAGCCGCCCAGGGGCTGCGCCACGGCGGCGGCCAGGGCGTCCTCGAGGCCGGCCTGGGTGAGCACCTCGGACAGGTCCGTCTGGATCAGGCTCAGGCCGCCGTCCACGAAGTGGATGTGGGCGTCCACGAATCCCGGCGCGACGAACCTCCCGGCCAGATCCACGCGGGTCGCTCCGGGCCACTGGTCCGCGGGCGGGTCGCCGTCCCCCAGGGCCACGACGATCCCGTCGCTGACCGCGAACCAGGTGGCGTCGGGGGTCTCGGCCTCGGCGGTGTAGACCACGCCGCCGTGGTAGATGACCGTGGCCGCTTCGTCGCCGCCCCTCTTTGCCGCGGCAGGTGCACCGGCGACCGCGAGCACAGCAGCCACGATCACGGGCCAGGTGTGGCGGCTCATCGGTCGCCCCCGAGGACCCTGCGGGCCGCGCAGAAGGCGTGGTGTCCGGCGAGCATCGCGCCGGTGAACCCACCGCCCGGGCGGGCGAACGCCGACGCCAGGAGCAGCCCCGATACCGGGGTCTTCGCGGACGGCCGCTTCAGCATCGCCTGGTCCGGGTCCTGGGCCCACCCGTACACGGCCCCGCCGGGGGTACGGAGGTAGCGGTGGACCGTGCGCGCGGTGGCCATCTCCGAGTACTTCAGGTGCGGCTCCAGGCCGGGGTGACGCCGGATCAGATCGGCCACGATGGCCTCCCTCCAGGCTTCCTTGCGGGCGCGGTACTCGGCCTCGGCCAGCGATCGCCAGTTGTCGAGGCGATCGGTGCCGCACAGGACCACCAGCGAGAGCCCCTCGCTCTCGAGCCCGTGGTCGATTCGACTGTAGTTCACCGCGGAGTATCGGGGTAGCCGCTCCCCGGGATCCTCGCCCATCAGCTTCCAGCCATCCCCGCTCTGGTCGAACCGCTCGACCCAGCCGGGCACGAAGAACGACGAGTAGTGGTCCATGCCGAGCTCGGTGGGATCGCGGTCGAACCCGAGGTAGAGGGACCACAGGGACGTGGAGGGGCGCAAGCTGGCGTACCGGGCCACGAACCCGGCGCGCTGTTCGTCGGGCAGCATGCTGGCCAGCTGCGGTGGCGAGGCGTTGCCGAACACCAGCGGCGCCCGGACCTCCTGGGCGTCCTCGCCCTTGCGATTGCAGTGGATCACCCCGGCGACCTTGCCGCCCTCGACCAGGATGCGGGTCGCAGGGCGGCCGGTCAGGGTGTCGCCGCCTCGATCACGCACCTGCTGGGCCAGCTGGTCGCTCAGGGCCTGGGAGCCCCCCTTCACGTAGTACCCACCGTGGTGGTACGAGGCCTGGCCGCCGGCGAAGAACACCAGGGACATCTCCGGGGTGTCGGAGTAGTAGCTGAGGTTGGGACACAGGGCGATCTTGACCGCCTCGTCGTCGCCGAACAGCTGCTGCATGAACTGGCCCACCGTGGTGCGTCCGTGGCGCAGCACGGGCCAGAACCGCAGCGGGAAGATCGGGCCGTTGAGAATCCACCACGGGATCGAATGCTCGTTGTCGGTGAGCACCCGGAGCTTGCGGCGCAGCCCCTCGAGGGTGTCGAAGTACGTGCGCAGCGCCGCGGCGTGGGCGGGGAACGCCTCGGTCGCCGCGGCCAGGGCGGCGTCGCGGCCATCGGGCATCACGAACCGGCCCCCGGGGAGGGCGTCGTGGTGGACCGCGTAGAACTGGGGCACGGGCACGAACTCCAGGTGTTCGTCCAGCTCCAGCTCCAGCCACAGGTTGCGCTTGATGTCGCCTTCGTCCAGCCCGTCGAGCTCGTGGAGCCCCACCTCGACCTGCAGCCCCTTGCGCTGGAACACGGTGGCCGCGCCGCCCAGCAGGGTGTGCTGCTCGAGGACCAGGACGCGGGCGCCGGCGCGGGCGCTCAGCGCCGCGGCGGTCAGGCCGCCCAGGCCCGATCCGATCACGATGGCGTCGTAGGGGTCGCTCATGGCCCACCCCGCAGGGTCACCGTGACGCGGGTCTCGCCGGTGACCTCGACCTCGGCGTCGGCGTAGTCGGGCCGGGTGGCGCCGCCGGAGAAGCCGTAGGGCTCCTTGGGGAGCCCGTACCAGGCGCGGTCCAGCTCACCGTCACCGTCGAGGTCGTGGAAGGCGGCGGCCGCGTACCTGCCGGGCTCGACGCCGCCGAGGCGCACCGTCATGTCGCCGGCCTTCGCGTCCACGGTGGTGCCGACGATCTCGCTGCCCTTGGAGGGGAAGCCGTCCTCCCGGTAGAGCCCCACCTGGAGCTTGCCCTCGCTGGACTTCAGGCCCTCGACGGTGAGCACCACGGTGGCGCGGTCGTCGGCGCTCACCGGTGCGGCGGCAGCCGCGAGCCCTCCCAGGAGCAGCAGGGCCGCCCACATTCGCAGCGCAGATCGATGGTGCTTCATGATTCCTCCCGCGGGACGACCCCGCCCATGAGCAGGGCCACCATGGCCTCGCCAAACGCCTCGTCGAGTGATTGGTCCTCCCGGAGGACCGGCTGGAACACGTCGGCGTACTCCTCGCGCATGAGGAACCAGCCCTCGGCCAGGGCGACGAACGAGGCCCAGATGAACTCGGCGGGGAGGTCACCGCGGATCAGACCGAGCTCCTGGCCCTGGCGGAGCCGCTTCAGGCCGTGCTCGACCACGGTCAGGGTGGCGTCGGACGGCTTGCGATCCCCCTCCAGGAACAGCCACGCCTTTGCGCGCACGGTCTGCGGGCTGCCCGCCAGGAAGTCGAAATACGCGCGCATGGACTCGTCCAGCAGATCGATGCCCCGCCCGTCCGCACCCTCGAGGCGCGCGAGCTGGCGCTCGAAGTAGCGCGCCATCAAGCGCTGGAACGTGGCCTGCCACAGGCCAGCCTTGGAGCCGAAGTGGTGGGCGATGAGGCTGGTGTTCACCCCGGCCCCGCGGCCGATGGAGCCCAGGGAGGTGCCGTGGTAGCCGCGCTCGACGAAGAGGACCTCGGCCGCGTCCAGCAGTCGCTTGCGGGTGGCCCGGGATCGCTTCTCGTGTCCGTTCGTCATGACGTCCCCAAAAGATTGATTGACTAATCAAACTATTGCCGCTGGCCAAGCGCGTGTCAACAAAGATCCCATCGGCCAAGAATGTCCGCGTCGTGGTGGCTCATCAGCTACACTCGGGTCCGCCCGGAGCACCGGGTGAACAGTTCGCGCGCACGACGTGCGTCAATCCAAACCCTGGTAGGAGGTGGAGTGACTCGTACCGCACAAGAGTTGAAGTGGCTGCTCGGGCTGTGCCTGGCGCTGCTGATGGTAGTGGGCGTCGTCGGTTGCCCTGGCGACGACGACGACGATGACGACGACAGCACCGTCGGCGACGACGACGACACCTCCATGGGCGACTTCGCCGTGGACCTGGACGTGGACAGCGACCTCAGCGGGGCCGTGGACGCGACCGAGGACGAGGACGCACTGGAGGAGGAGGTCCCCGGGGCCGTGCTGTTCGTCAACATCGACGACGACAACACCGACTCGGTCCTGGACTGCGACGACGGCGAGATCTGCGCCGAGGAGAACGACCTGTCGCTGGCCCTGGTGGGCCCGGGCGACGCGGGCGCGTTCCCGGCCGGAAGCTGGGTGGTGCTGACGCTGGCCGGCGACGTGGACTACGTGCGCGTCTTCCACGAGGGCGCCGTGGTGCTGGGCAAGGCGGGTGAGGACGCCGTGACCGAGGTGGACCTGGGCACGCCAGAGGGCGAGTTCGAGCTCGAGCTCGACGCCCTGGACTTCCACTTCAACGTCACGCTGACCGCGAGCGTGTACGCCGACGGCTTCGACGGGGCCATGGCCTCGGACACCGTGGCCATCAGCACGCCGCCCTTCATGATGTTCAACCACCTCGACGAGGCGCGGCACCTGTACGTGATGAACGGCAGCAACAAGCTGATGCGCGACGGCATCCGCGACGCCATCGGCGACGAGAACATGACCGAGACCTCGGTCTACCAGTACGGCTGGGACGTGTGGCTCCAGGACGAGATCGAGTTCGGCTACCAGCAGACCCCGGCCGGGCCGATGGACCTGGTGCTGGACTCGAACCGCACCACGGGTAGCCAGTGGCTCGACGCCTATCCCGAAGACGTGCTGCTCGGTCCCGACTTCGGCCACGTGACCGAGCGCGGCACGGGCTATGCCGATTCGGTGGACTCGTTCGGCAACCTCGAGTGCTCGCCGCCGGTGACGGTGGACGGCACGGAGTACCCCTTCGGGCGCATCTACTATGGCGGCCGCGAGAGCGGCGCGGGCGCCCGTCAGATCGTCCAGGGGCTGCGCGACTTCCTCGACTTCCAGGCGGTCCAGTCGCCCGTGGAGTTCGACTCGTGCTGGCTGGCCGTGGGCCACGTGGACGAGTTCATGCTCTTCTTGCCCGATCCCAACTCGGAGAAGGGCTTCAAGCTCGGGTGGACCGACTGGCAGCTGGCGCGGAACATCTTGTCGTCGGTGGACCCCGACATGGCCCTCCCCAGGTTCGCCGCCGACCACGGCTTCGCAACCGTCGGCGAGATCCTGGAGAGCACCCTGCCGGACTACAACGACGAGCTCGACGTGGAGTACATGCAGCCCATCCTCGAGATCGTGAAGGCCGAGTTCGGGCTCACCGACGACGACGTGTTCCTGATCCCCGGCGTGTGGGAGCGCACCAACTGGGGTGGCCTGGCCATGGTGCCGGGCATGACCAACCTCGCCGTGTACAACGAGCACCTGCTCATCGCCGACCCCTTCTTCCGCACCTACGACGAGGACCGCAACGGCAACGGCGCGCTGGACCAGGGCGAGGACCTCGACGGCGACGGCTGGATGGACACCGACGAGGACGCCAACGGCAACGGCGTGCTCGACGATGGCGAGGACATCAACCTCAACGGCGTGCTCGACACCGAGGAGGACGCCAACGGCAACTGGATGCTCGACGAGGGTGAGGACATCAACGGCAACGGCCTGCTCAACACCTACCGCGATCCGTTCATCGCCTACATGGAGGAGAACATGATCGAGGGGCTCGAGATGCACTTCCTGGACAACTGGGAGACGTACCACCTGATGTGGGGCGAGGTGCATTGCGGCACCAACATCCTGCGGACACCGCGGTCCGACATCTACTGGTGGGAGGTGGAGTGATGAAGCTGTTCCCGACGAAGTCCACGATGTCGATGATCGCCGTGGGGCTGTGCGTGCTCGCGTTCGGCGCGAACGCCCGGCAGGCCAGCACCGTGCCCGTCGCCGAGGCCGTCGCCCAGATGGCGACGGTGGACGACGTGGCCACCTATACCACCACCCGCGACGGCGTGGTCGCGCGCGGCCCCGCCGCCGTGACCGAGCTGAAGTCCCTGGCCGAACGTGGCGATTCGTGGCGCGAGCGCGCCGCGGCCATGGCCTGCATCGGCTGGATCGAGCACCGGACGACGTACGAGGCGTTCCTCGCGGTCGAGCCCATGCCCACCGCGCGCGGCGGCCTGCGCTACCGCGGCGACACGGTGGACCGCGACTCCGTGTACACGCCGCTGCTGATCGAACGCGCCGTGTGGACCGAGCCCGCCGCCGACCGCCGCGCCGCGGCCGTGGAGATGCTCCACAACATCCGCGACCCCCGCGCCACCGAGGCGCTGGGCTGGGTGATGCTCCACGACGAGTCCATCGACGTCCAGTTCACCGCCGGTGACGTGCTCGCCGCGGCCACTGATCCTGCGGCCACGGCCCAGCTCGTGACCGCCCTGCGCGACGCCGAGGACCCCCAGGTCCGCGCGGCAGCCGCCGGCTCCGTGGGTGAGCGCAAGGATCCCACCGCGGCCCCCGCCCTCCTCGAAGCGCTGCAAGGCGACGAGGACGGCGCCGTCCGTGCGGTATCCGCCCAGGCCCTGGGCTGGCTGCACGATCCGAGCGCCTCGGCAGCCCTGAGCGCCGCCTTGACCACCGATCCCGACCCGCAGGTGCGCCGCAAGGCCGCCATGGCGCTGGGCAAGACCGGCGGCGAAGAGGCCGTCGCTGCGCTCGAGGCCTGCATCGAGTCCGACGCGGACTCCGAGGTGGTGCGGCTGGCGACCCACGCGCTGGGCAGGCTGCAGTAGGCACGCCTGCTCAGGGCGGGTTGCACTGGCCGACGTCGTTGTGCCCCCAGCAGTGGGTTGTTCCGTCGACCGCGACCCCGCAGCTGAACATCCACCCTAGCCCCAGCGCGGTGAACTCTTCGTCGGGCGGCAATCCCTCGGCGTGGTAGAAGGTCCCCCAGCACACTGCATCTCCCGTGTCCCTCACACCGCAGGCGTGGTAGATGCCCGCGTCGAGGACGTGCATCGGGCCCGACGGCACCGAATCCACGATCTCGGATCGCGTCCCGAAGCACACGGCCTCGTCTGCTGGATCCCTGACGCAGGTGAAGTTGTTCCCCGAGGTGATCGAGACGTACCCCTCGTCGGCGGGGGGGGGCCACCAGAGCCAGCTCATGCACGAAACCGCGCCGCGCTCGTCTAGAGCGCACATGATTTCGTCTCCAACGGACATGGCCAGCATTGGGGCTCCGGGTGTGTAGTCCGGGCCGTACATGTTGTCCCCCCAGCATTCGACGGTCCTGTCCACGCGCCGGCCGCAGCAGAACAACTCGCCACAGCCCACGTCGATGAACTCGCCAGCAGGGGGTGTGGCCTGGCCATGGGTGTTCCAGCCCCAGCACTCAAGCGTGCCGTCCTCCAGGAGGCCGCAGCTCGTGTACATCCCGGCGGCGATGTCGGTGAACGATCCCGCTGGCGGGTTCGACTGTTGCCAGATGTTGCCTCCCCAGCACTGGACCTCGCCCTCGCATGTGAGCCCGCACGCGTGGTTGGTCCCGGCGACGATCTTCACGAATCCCGGCTCGAGAGCGATCCCGTCGCAGTCGTTGTCCACCTCGTCGTCGCAACCATCGAAAGCACCGGGGAAGGTGTTCGGATCGCCGTCGTCGCAGTCGCCTTCACATGTGCTGAAGAGGTCGGCGTCCTGGTCGAGGACCTCCACGTCGGGATCGCCGTCGTCGCAGTCGCCATCGCAGACGGTCGAGCCATCCATGTCGTCGTCCCGGGGCGTCATGAGTGGATCCGTGTCGTCACAGTCCCCGTCGCATTCCGCGGCTCCGTCGCCGTCGTCGTCGACGAATTCGTCCGTGGTGTCGTCGCAGTCGTTGTCCTGACCGTCGCAGGTCTCTAGATTGCCTGGGAAACGCGCTGGATCCAGGTCATCGCAGTCCCCATCACACCCGGAGATCCCATCGCCGTCGCGATCGTCGGCCGAGACTGCGGGATCGTGGTCGTCGCAGTCCCCCTCGCACAGGATGTTGCCGTCTCCGTCGTAGTCGCGTTCGGCGAGCCTCTTCACGCCGTCGCAGTCGTTGTCGAGCCCGTCGCATAGCTCCGGCGCGCCCGGGAAGACGGTGGAGTTCTGGTCATTGCAGTCGCCGCGGCAGGTGCTGAAGCCGTCGAAGTCGTGGTCCCAGTTGGTGACGGTCGGATCCTGGTCGTCGCAGTCCCCCTCGCAGAACATGTTCCCGTCCCCGTCGGCGTCCACTTCCTCCGGATCGAGCGCCCCGTCGCAGTTGTTGTCGACGCCGTCGCAGACCTCCGCCGCGTTGGGATGGATGTACGGATCGTCATCCACGCAGTCGGTCCCGCCGCAAGCAGGATCGAGGAAGCTGTCGCCATCGGCGTCCCGGTCGTCGGGTTCTCCGCTGCAGTCGTCGTCGACGCCGTTGCCGCACAGTTCCTCGGCGCCAGGGGAGATCTGGCCGTCGTGGTCGTCGCAGTCGTCGCAGGCCAGCCAGCCGTCCGCGTCCTCGTCCAGCTCATCAACACCCAGGACCCCGTCGCAGTCGTTGTCCAGGCCATCGCAGCGTTCGTATGCGCCGGGGTAGGTGTCCTCTTCGTGGTCGTCGCAGTCCCCCTCGCAAGGCATCCAGCCGTCGAGATCCAGGTCCAGCTCGTAGGGGATCATGCCGTCGCAGTCGTTGTCGATGCCGTCGCACACCTCCTCGGCGCCGGGGTGGCTGGCTGGATCGTCTCCCTCGCAGTCGCCGTCACAGGGGCGCCATCCGTCCCCATCGAGGTCCAGCTCGTAGTCCCCGATCAGCCCGTTGCAGTTGTCGTCGAGGCCGTTGCAGATCTCGTAGGCGGCGGGGTTGACGAGGGGATCGGTGTCGTCGCAGTCCTCGGCGCGGACGAACCCGTCCCCGTCCTGGTCGACGTCGTCGGCGCCCAAGGGGTAGACGAGCCTGTCCACGCTGTCGCAGCTTGCCAGGAACAGGCTGCCGAGGAGGACGATTCGGAGATGACAGAAACCCATCCCAGCTCCGATTTTATGCGAGTAGGCGCTTCGCAGGACAGGCGAACATCCTGTGGCCCGCCCTCGCGTGCACCTCGCACGCCCGCACGCGTTCCTCCCCATCCGCGCACGTCGCCCCTGTTCACCATACGGTTCACCATGCCTCGACGCCGTTCTGTTGCCCGGTGGACACCGGCTGATATGCTGTGAAACGGAGGCGAGGAGGCGTCGATGAGATTCGATATCACGGTCCTGTTGCTGGTCGCGGCTGCGTGGGTGGGACTCGCCTGCAGCGACCAGGAGCTTCATGTGGCGCCGGAGGAGCAGCTCCCGGCCATCGAGGTGGACCCCCTGGACATCAACTTCGGGATCATGGAGACGGGGTCCCAGCTGTACCAGGACGTCACCATCACGAGCGTGGGGCCGGTGGACCTGGAGGTCTACGAGTTCCAGCTCGAGGCGCCGGTGAACTTCGAGCTGATCACCGACGAGGAGACGTTCATCCTCAGCCCCGGGGAGGAGAAGGTCGTGACCGTCGGGTTCACGTCCATGGGGGACGGCGAGGACAGCGGCGTACTGCACATCATCAACGACGACCCGGCCAATGGGGACGCGGAGGTGACCCTCAACGGTGCCGGCATCGCCCCGTCGATCTTCATCGACCCGCCCGTGTGGGACTTCGGCGAGCACGACGTGGGCTGCGAGGTGGTCCAGGACGTGTACG
>CAYRNR010000112.1:0-29314 GCA_964425605.1 uncultured Rickettsiales bacterium
TCACCCGATCCGCGCTGGATATCCCTGACGAGGGAAAATCAACGGGCTGCTAGGAGACGGACACGGACGGAACGGAGAGGCCAACATCGGTAGGCGGACATCCAGCGCACGCGATTCGAACTTCGAAGGGGAACACGGGACTCGGTATCGACCAGGGGAAGGCGTCAACCTTCCCCTTTTTTTTGTTCTGCCTCTCCTCCCACCACGATCCATTCGAGCCCCCGGCGCATCACGGCCAGTCGACGTAGTAGTCGAAGGTGCCCGTGCTCCACTGCTGGGCGCTGGTGAAGACGAGGGTGTAGATGCCGCTGGTGGGGGCGGTGTAGGTGATGCGGGGGTGGGTGCCGCCGTAGCTGTTGTCGTCCTGGGCGACGATGGCGCATGAGTCGTCGAGGAGGATGAGGTAGGCGTCGAAGTCGTCGGACCACATCCGGACGTCGATGAGGTCGCCGCCGCGGGCGATGAGCTCGACGTCGTCGAGGTAGTAGCCGTACCCGCGGGGGCCGTCCTCGTCGTCGTAGCTGGAGCTGAGGCTCCATGAACCGCCGAAGTCACCGGACCAGGCGCCGAAGGGGGTGGTCCAGGTGTCCTCCTCGCAATGATCACCGAAGTCGATGGGCTCGTTGGCGAAGCCGATCTCGATGCCGTAGGTGCCCATCTGCCATGGATGGGCGGAGGACGGGGTGAGGGTGTAGGTGCCGTCGGCGGGGAGGGTGTACTCGATGAGGGCGTCGGTGCCGCCGCCGCTGTTGTCGTCCTCGGCGAGGTACTGGCAGCTGGTGTCGTAGAGCTCGAGGTAGGGGTCGAGGTAGTGGACGTACTGGGCGTACATGGTGATGGAGACGGTCCAGCCGGCGAGGCCGTTGAACTCGATGTCGTCGTAGAAGTGGTTGGCGTAGCTGTCGTCGTTCCACTCGAGGGTGTAGTCGCCGTCGCCGGGGACGCGCAGGGCGCTGTCGTCGTTGAAGCAGTGATCGCCGAGGCCGGGCTCGTCGCCGCCGGAGCAGTCCTGGTCCACGGTGTCGCTGGGGATGTCGAAGGCGCCGGGGTGGGTGACGACGTCGCCGTCGTCGCAGTCGCCGGCGCACTGCATGTAGCCGTCGCCGTCGGCGTCGGCTTCGGTGGCGCCGGGTGAGCCGCTGCAGTCGTCGTCGATGCCGTTGCAGGCCTCGGTGGCGCCGGGGTGGATGGAGGAGTCGGTGTCGTCGCAGTCGTTGCCGCAGACGCGGTAGCCGTCGCCGTCGTCGTCGTCCTCGTCTTCGGGCACGACGCCGTTGCAGTTGTTGTCGAGGCCGTCGCAGATCTCGGGGGCGCCGCCGTAGACCGTGGGTTCGGTGTCGTCGCAGTCGGTGGCGCAGGGACGGTCGCCGTCGCCGTCGGCGTCCACCTCGTCGATGGACCAGACACCGTCGCAGTCGTTGTCGTCGCCGTCGCAGATCTCGGTGGCTCCGGGGTAGGTGTCGGCGTTGAGGTCGTTGCAGTCGCCGTCGCAGGTGGTGACTCCGTCGGCGTCGGCGTCGGACTGATCGAGGGCCGGATCGGAGTCGTCGCAGTCGTCGCAGACGTTGGCGCCGTCGCCGTCGGCGTCGCCGTCGTCGGCGATGCCGTTGCAGTCCTGGTCGACGCCGTCGCAGATCTCGGTGGCGCCGCCGTGGACGGTGGGATCGGTGTCGTCGCAGTCCCCGTCGCAGGCCCACTGGCCGTCGCCGTCGGTGTCGTCCTCGTCCGCGGGCACGACGCCGTTGCAGTTGTTGTCGTGGCCGTCGCACAGCTCCGGGGCGGCGGGGTTGGAGTCGGCATCGGTGTCGTCGCAGTCGCCGGCGCACTCGGAGTACCCGTCGCCGTCGTTGTCCGTCTCGTCGTCGGGGATGGTGCCGTCGCAGTCGTTGTCGACGCCGTCGCAGGTCTCGGGGGCGCCGGTGTAGGTGTCGGCGTCGTCGTCGTCGCAGTCCCCGGCGCAGACCATGTGGCCGTCGCCGTCCTCGTCGAGCTCGTCGGAGGGGAGCAGGCCGTCGCAGTCGTTGTCGTGGCCGTCGCAGTACTCGTCGGCGCCGGGATAGGTGTCGGGGTCCTCGTCCCAGCAGTCCTCGCAGACGTCGTAGCCGTCGCCGTCGCCATCCTCGCGGGTCTCGCCGTCGCAGTCGTGATCCACGTCGTCGCACTCCTCCGGGGCGCCGGGGTGGACGGTGTCGTCCTCGTCGTCGCAGTCGTCTCCGCCGACCTCCTCGGCGTCGTGGCCGTCGCCGTCCACGTCGGTGAGGTCGGCGCCGTCGCAGTCCTGGTCGATGTCGTCGTAGGGGATGTCCTCCGCGCCGGGATGGACGGTGGGATCGTCGTCGTCGCAGTCCTCGTCGGCGTCGTGGCCGTCGCCGTCGGCGTCGACGGGCGCCGCGTCGTCGTCGTCGTCGCCGGCCACGGTGTCGTCGTCCAGGGAGACGGACGGATCGCAGCCGACGAAGAGGATCAGCAGGGCCAGCACCAGCATCCGAAGCAGGGTCATCGTCTTCTCCTCGTCACGACATCCTATCAGTAGAGCAGTGACTGCTCGATGGTCAGCCACGACTGGGCGCCGTCGGGATCGCGCAACACGACGTAGACGCGGAAGCTGTCGCCGACGTAGTCGTCACCCGGGGTGGTGAGGTTCCACGTGCGCATGCTGTTGGCGCTCCAGTAGATGTGTCCGGCCGTGGTGTACATGGTGGACTCCACGTCCCCGTCCTTGCCGTCGTCGTCGGGGTCGACGGTGATGTCGAACTCGGCCTGACGGCCGACGGCCGGGGGCGCCGGCGTGACCACCGTGTCCACGAGGTTGTCCAGCTGCGACGAGGTCCAGTCGCGCTCGCCCACGCCCAGGCCCTCGGCCGAGGGGTTCTCGTTGGGGATCTCGTCCCAGCCCTCGACCCCGCGGATGGTCAGCAGCTTCACGGCGGTGGCGGAGTCGTCGGCGGTGATGGCCGTGACGACGACGGGGACCTTCAGATCCCCCTCGCGCAAGGTCTCGGCGAGCTTGGCGGGGGTGTAGTGCTCGACGCTCTCGCCGAAGAACTCCAGCGCGGGGTAGAGCGTGTCGCCGGCGAAGGTGATCTCCGGCTCGCTCGTGACGATGGGGACGCTGCCCTCGACGGGCGGATCGCCGATGGACCACTGCAGGCCCTCGATGGCGTCCTGACCGCCCAGGTGCTCGGGGTTCACGGCCAGGGCGCGCATGTACAGATGGACATTGGGGAACACGGTGATGGGGAGCATCTCCAGCTCCTCGAGGTTGAACACGAGCTCGGAGGGCTGCATCTGCACCGACAGGATGCTCAGCTCATCGACGACGAAGGTGTGATCGTTCTCGGTGTCGCACCCGGCCGCGGCGAGGAGCCAGGCCGCGAAGATCGACCATCGCAGGGTTCTCGTCATCAGAACTCCGTCCTCAACCCGAGCCGGAACAGCGGGATCATCGCGAAGGTGAGCCGCTCGGAGAAGTCACGGTTGTAGATGAGCACGTCGTCGCGCTGGGCGAAGTAGGTGTTCTCCACGTCCAGGTAGACCATCAGCACGAAGGACTTCGCCCGGAAGATCTTCTGGACGCGCCAGTCGAGCTGGTGGAAGGGACCGAGGCGCTCGGAGTACGGGAGCCCCCAGCGGGGCACGTACCCGCCGAGATCCGCCAGGTAGACCACGTCCCAGATGGGGGTGTCCGGCGCCCCCGACGCCAGCCGGAACCGCAACCCGAAGCTCCACTCGTGCGGGAGCCGGACCTGCCCGGCGAGGGTGAGCTGGTGGGGACGGTCGAACTGATAGAGGCGCCAGGCCTCGTCCTCGGTGTCCCGCCGCATGCTGCGCGACGCGGCGTACGCGACGAGGCAGTCGACGTTCTCGTTGGGGTGCCAGCGCAGGGTCAGCTCGGCACCCGCGGTGAAGCCGACCCCCTCGTTGGTCAGCAGCTGGGCGCCCTCGCTCTGGGTCTCGGCCAGGGAGCCCATGAGCGCCTCGTCGTACAGCCCGCTGTGCGCCACGACGAGGTCCCACAGGCCGGCGGCGTAGAGGTCCAGGCCGAGATCGAGGGCCGGGATGGGCGACCAGGTGGCGCCGCCGGTACCGCGCACCGCGGCCTCGGGCTCGAGGACGCTGTCGCCGGCCTGGACCAGATCCTCGAGGGAAGGCACCTGGTGGTACAACCCCAGCGCCCCCTGGACGCGCCATTTTGGTGTGACACGAAGAGAGGTCCAGATCCGCGGGTCCAGGGAGGTGCGAGTGGCCGGGACGTCCATGGCCCGGGCGAGCCCGGCGTCGTCCGGATTCCAGAACTGCGCGCGCAGTCCCGGCGTGACCCTCACCGCGGCGCTGGGACGCAGCGGCAGGGCCACGAAGGCCCCGAGCTCGTTCATGGGCGATTCGTGGCGCTCCAGGTCGGGGCTGGTGGCGTAGGGGTTGATCAGCCCGGGCTCGTCCTCGCGCGGCAGCGCGAAGAAGTTCTCCTCGTACTCCAGGATGCGGTGGCGATAGTCGACGCCGGTCTCAAGCCGCGCCTTGGGCGAGAGCGCGAAGTCCAGGGTGCCGCGGACGTCGACGCGCTTCTCGCGGGTGTCGAGGTAGAGGTCGGGGAACGCGGTGTAGCTGCTCTTGATCTGCTCGTAGGCCACCGAGAGGCTGCCCACGACCGGTTCGGCCGGCGGCGTCTGCCACAGGCCGTGGATCAGGGTGAACCCCGACTCCAGGGCGGCGGTCACGGCCACCTCGTCTCCATCGGACTGGGACATGGACATCTTGTCCGAGCTGGCGATGACCTTGGCGGAGATCCGGTGGCCGCGGCCGGGCTCGATGTTGATCATGCCGGTCACGTCCGCGTACACGGGCATGGCGGTGACCTCGGTCGGCATGTCGTCGGGGAGCAGCTTGCCCAGGTAGAGGTCCACGTAGCTGCGGCGCACGCCGAGGAACCCGGAGACGGGTCTGCCGAAGGGGGTCTCGAGGATGACCATCGCGTCGATGGGGCTGATGTCGACGATGCCCCCGAACCGATCCGTGCGCGGGGGGCGCAGGGTCACGTCCACCAGGCCGCCGATGTGGTCCCCGTGCTGGACGCCCGATCCCGACGGGTCGAGCCGGACGTGGTCGATCAGGTCACCGGCCACGACCGTCGTGAGCAGGCCGAAGTGGTAGAGCAGGGGGGTCTCGACGCCGTCCACCAGGACGACGCTGTCGGCGCCCTCCATGCCGCGGATCATGGGCGCGCCGGGCATCAGGCCGGTGGGCAGCACCGGCGTCGGCGCCACGGGGGCCTCGCTCTCCAGGATGCGCAGGAAGCCTCCCGAGGAGCCCGCGCTACCGCGGATCCACTGCCCCTCGACGATCCTCTCCGCCGAGGACGGCGGCCCACGCCGCGCGCGGACCACGGTGCGGGACTCGGTGTGCGAGGGCATCACCTTGTAGACCACCTGGCGGAGCAGGTCCTCCTCCACCGGCTCCTCGAACTGCGCCGTTCGGATTCCCGGCCCGCTCAGGGTGACCTGCCACTGGCCGACCGGCACGTCGAGGAACCGGAACCCACCCTCGCGATCGGTCAACACGGGCTCCGGCGCGTCCCCCGCCGGTGGTTCGGCGCCCTCGAGGGGCGCCAGGCTCAGCTGGATGCCGGGCAGCAGCTTGCGTGAGCCGGCCTCGCGGACCTTGCCCACCAGCACCCCCGTGTCCGGCGGTGGCGGCAGGGGAGGGGGGAGCACGAAGCGAACGGGCACCACGATGGTGACGCCGGTGGGCACGCCGTTTACGGTCGCGGGGGTGAAGCTGGCGTGCCGGACGGTGTCCAGCGCCATGCGATCGAAGGGATCACCGGCGCCCTGCTCCACCTCGGCGGCCACGAACTCGCCGGCCTCGTCGATGGCGAGCCGGACCCGGACCTCCACGGTGCCGTCACCCCGGGGCGCATCCACCGGGTACGGCAGCACCAGGACCTCGTCGAGGCGGGGCGGCACCACCACCGGCGTCGCGGGAACCGCCACCTCGCCGAGTTCGTCTCCGGTAGTCTCCTGGGCAACCGACGGCGTACCGAGCAGCGTGAGCGCCACGGGAATCACCCAGGCCAACCTGGGGCGACAGACGGGCATTCGGGCCGAGATGGTCACGGGCGCGTGCTCATGCGGGATCGGTGCCAAGGGAGGGGGCACGGCCGTTCACTGCTCGACGCCTCGTTCATCTCGCTCCCGTGCAGGTCGCCTTCCGTCGATCAGGGCGTGTAGAGGTAGATCTCGCCGCGGGGTTCGCCCAGCGCGAGCCCGCCGAAGAGCAGGGCGCGGCCGTCGTCGAGGGCGATCGCCATCATGCCTTCACCGCCCGGCTCCAGGGGCGGGCCCTGCAAGGCGGTGAAGATGCCTGTTTCGGTGTCGTACAGTTCGCACGTGGACACCGGGGCACCGCCGGTGCTGGTGTCGGGATCGTACGCGGTCTCCACGCCGCCGCAGAACAGGATCTGCTCGGCGCCGCTCCCCACGGGCACGGCCACGTGGCGCTGGCGGGCGTGGTTGAGCATGGGCCCCAGCGAATCGAATTTTCCCGATCCGGGCGCATAGAGCTCGGCGGACGCGAGCGCCACTCCAGGCGACTCCCAGTCCCCCTCCTGGCCCCCGCTGGAGGTGGCGCCGCCGACGACCAGGACCGTGCCGTCCTGGAGCCGCGTCGCCGTATGGCGCATCCGGGCCTCCTCGAGGGTCCCGGTACTGTACGCATTCTGTCCCGCCGTCCAGGTCTGGGCGGTGTTCAGCAGCTCGATGCCGGTGAAGGCGATCCCGACGCCGCCGGCGATCAGGACGTCCTCACCTGGAGCCCCGAGGTGGGTGACGGTGTGCTGCTCCCGCTCACCCGCCGACACCCCCCCGGGGGAGACATCACCGCTCGCGGCGTCGAAGACGAGGGGTTCGGTGTGGTACGCGTCGCTGCCGTCGATACCGCCCACGACGGCAAAACGTCCCCCGCCGACGGCGACGGGTTTGCCACCGATGACGCCACTTTGCAGGGTGTCGAGGACCTCGAAGGTGTCGCTCTGGGCGTCGAAGACCAGAACGTCGCGCGCCGGTTCGCTCACGGGAAAACAGTGGTGGACGACGCAGTCGGCGTCGCCGCCGACGACCACCACGCGGCCCTCCAGGTCGGAGCTCGTGCCCTCCACGAGGAACGCGGTCAGCCCCACCCTGGGCTCCTCGCCGTGGGCCTGACCCACGATCCCATCCGCCGATTCGAGGGTCGCGCGGTCCACGGCCAGGGTCTCGAATCCCTGCACGGGGCCGTCGGCGCCCAGCCCGCCGACCACCAGTACGCGCTCGTCCGGCATCAGCACCGCGGCGCCGCCGCTCCGGGCCGCCGCCAGACCGCCCGGCAACAGCCCCAGCTGCCCCTTGAGCGCCAGGAACACCTCGATGTCCATGTCCGGCCCGACCTCGAAGTCGGTGGCCTCGCCGCTCGCCACGAGCTCCCACCCGTCGCTGGCGGCCGGATCCGACCGCTTGCCCAGCACCTCCAGCCGCACGTCCCCCGCCTCGGCGCGGGCCAGGTCGTCCAGCGGGTGCTCGCCGAACGGCGGGTACAGCACGTAGCTCTGGGGCTGATCCCCGGTGTAGTAGAAGATGAACTCGAGCCGCTCGACCACCTCGAAGACGTCCTGGTTGAGGGGCGTGCGGATGTGGATGGCGCCGTCGAAGGGGTCGTAGATGACCTCGGGCTCGGTGGTGCCGGGGCAGCCCGTGGCCAGGGCGAGGAACACCGGGGCCAGCAGGACAGCTCTACGCATGGCCCAATCTTCGCACCCGCGAGCGCGCGATCACAACCGGATCAGTCGTTCCCCTGCGATGTGGTCCAGTAGTGGATGACGACCTCGGAGTCGCGCGGCGGGATCGAGTCCCCCCAGAAGTACACGCCGTTGTCCTCGACCACGTAGGTCCAGCCGTCGATCTCGTCGGGATCCGGCGCCACCGTCACCTCGTCCACCGTGACCTCGATGGTGTCCGGATCGGGGTAGTGGGAGAGGGCGAACCAGGTGTTGACGCCGGTGGCGATGAGCCCGACGTCCCCCATCATCTCCGCCCAGTCCGTCTGGCAGATGTCCCCCTTGAGTCCGCCCAGGTTCGACGCCACGGTCAGGTAGCGCAGGCCGTACTTGGTGTCCTCGCAGCCGTCGGTGACCGGGGGGCCGACGATGGCGGAGAAGGTGACGTTGCGGGACTCGGTCTTGAGGTTGCGGAAGCCGTCGATGTAGTTGACCACCGGCACGAGCATGTCCGCGTGGTTGTAGCAGGCCTCCTGGTCGGAGCCGGCGGGGAGGCCGCCCTCGTCCGAGCAGTCGTTCTCGTCGCTGACGGCCACGATGGCGAGGTCGGCGTCCCACCGCAGGAATCCCTCGTTCTCCGTGTCTCCGAACCCGGCAGGGGAGTCGAACAGAGCCTGCTTGGCGGCCTGCAGCCCCTTCTCGAACCCGGAACCCTCGATGCCCACGGTCTCGATCTTGTCCATGAACGCCTGGCCGTAGTCGGGATCGGTGGTGCTGATCCACGCGGGATCGCCCAGCAGCATGCCCCCCTCGTGGGTCTCCATGTCGGTGGTGATGACCCCGATCTGGAAATCGGACTCGCTCTCCATCACCTCGCCGATGAACGAGCCGAAGCCCTGGACCACGGCCGCGTGTTCGTGGACCATCGACGGCGAGTTGTCCACCACGAACAGGATGTCCACGGCGACCGAAGGGGTCTGCATGAAGGTCTCGTAGTACTCGCTGCCGCTGAGCTGGTACTCGTTGCATCCCAGCGACAGGCTCACCGCTACGAGCACCGACAGGGCCGAAACACGCGTCATCGCAACGTCCTCCAACGCCATTAAAGCAGGGTGCCGGGGCAACCTCCAAGGGGTTCATCATGGACGTCTCTATCGAGGGACGGCCCCCGGACGGTGCCGGGAGGAGGGGGGGCGGTGTGGTATCGTCGCGATCCGGAGGCGTCACCATGGCCCCACTCACCCGGTTGCTTCTCGTCGTGTCCGCCCTCGCCTTCGCCGCGTCCCCTGGCTGCGACCGGACCGCGGATGACGACGACGATTCGGGCGCCGGTGACGACGACACCACCGCCGGGGACGACGACGACATCACCGCGGACGACGACGACGACGACGACGCGGACGACGACGACGACACGGGGAGCGTGGACGGGGACGGGGACGGGTGGATCGCCGAGCTGGACTGCGACGACACGGACCCCGAGATCTTCCCGGGATCCTTCGACTGGTGCGGCGACGGCATCGACCAGGACTGCTCCTCCGCGCCCGACGACGCCCCGATCCAGCTGATCCCGCCGGTGCTCGTGTCCGAGCCGTTCACCTACGCCCCGGTGTCGCCCGGGGACTACCGCGGTCTCGGCGTCACCGACGTGGCCATCGCCTCGTACCAGCTGGGCCTGCACATCCTGCACGGGGACTGGAGCGGGACCATCGCCTCGTCGAGCCAGGTGGTGGGCGTGGGCGACGCCCTGGGGGTCTTCGGCGGGGACTTCGACGGCGACGGTGATCCCGACGTGGCGATCACCCGCCAGACCGGCTGCCCGATGCGCTGGTACGCCAACGACGGTTCCGGGGTGTTCGGCGCTGGCGGGGACATCCCGTGCACGGGCACGCCAGCGTGGGGTGCGGTCGCAGACGTGGACGCCAGCGGGTCGCCGGATCTGATCCTCGTGGACCTCGCGGGCGCCGCCCTGGACGTGGTGCTGGGGGACGGCATCGGGGGGTTCACGGCGCTGGCGGCGTTCACCCCGCCGGTGGTGCCCTGGGACGTGACCGTGGCCGACTTCGACGGCGACAGCTGGCCCGATCTCGTGGTCTCGTCCAGCGCCGGCGGTGTGGCCGCGATGCAGGGGGACGGGGACGGGACGTTCACCGCCATCGGCCAGATCGGCGGCGCGGGCGGCGGCGAGCTGGGCCTCCCGGCGGACGTGGACGGGGACGGCCTCGACGACCTCGTGGCCGTGCTCTCCGACGGCAACGTCGAGGTGGCGCTGAACCTGGGAGGCAGCTCCTTCGCGGCCCCCGCGCTGGTGGAGATCCCCCCGGGCAGCCGGTTCGGGGCGGGGATCGACGTCACGGGCGACGACCTCCCCGAGATCGTGTTGTGCTCGGACGGCGCGCTGACCTTCCTGGTCAACGACGGCACCGGGACGTTCCTCGGCTACGAGATGATGTTGATGGAGCTCGGCGGCGAGTGCCGCCCCACGGCGCTGGATCTGGGGGGCACCGTGCGCGAGGAGCTGCTGGTCTCGGCGCCGGGACCGCAGGGCTACTACATCCTGCAGACCTGTGACTGAGCTGGCCCCCGACCCCGCTGGAGGTGATCCATGAACCCGTCGATGTGGCTGTTGGCGCTGGCGGCCGCGCTGGTCCCGGCGCAGTCCATGGCCTACACCGCGAACACCGTCTGGTGGGCCGAGGACCAGCTCCCCGTCCCCATCGAGCTGGTCTCCCCGGGGAGCGACGATCTGGGCATGGACGGCACCGAGGAGGTCGTGCTCGCCGCGCTGGACGCCTGGACCCAGGTGGCGTGCACCTCGCTGGAGTACGAGTACCGGGGGTGGGTGGACGAGGTGGTGCCCGACGACGGCGTCGTGCAGATCCAGTGGGTCGAGGAGGCGTGGGTCGGCTCCGAGGACATGGCCGGCGCCACGGCCATCCAGATCGATCCCTTCGAGGAGCGCATCGTCGACGTCAACCTGATGCTCAACGGCGAGTACATCACCTGGGCCACCGAGGAGAGCAACCCCTACCTGGCCACCAAGATCCTGGACGTGCAGGCCGTCCTGGTCCACGAGATCGGACACATCTTCGGGCTGGATCACAACGACGAGATGATCGAGGCGACCATGTTCTGGGGCTACGTCTCCGCCGCGGGCGGCTACCTGTCCTGGGACGACAAGTGGGGCATCTGTTCGCTGTACCCGGGCACCGGGGACGAGTGCGAGGTGGACGAGGACTGCCCCGCGCACCCCTACCAGTCCCACCGTTGCCGCGAGATCGAGGAGCTCGGTCGCCGGGTGTGCGAGGAGGTGTACGACGAGCTGGGGGGCTGCTGCGACGCGCACTGGAACAACTGCGCTGGCGCCGTGTGCCACATCCACCCCTACGTCTACGAGGGCTACTGCTCGGAGTTCTGCCTCGACGAGACCGAGTGCCCCCCGGGATGGACCTGCGAGGAGGTCACCTTCATCGGCGAGAAGCTGAACTGGTGCGTGAGCCCCCTCGCCACGGAGCAGCCCTGCGGCGACGAGTTCGAGTGGCCCGCCGATGACGACGACAGCGCCGGAGCGGACGACGACGACAGCGCGGGCGAGGGCGACGACGACTCCGAGCCCGGGGACGACGACTCGGGCGACGGCGGCGGCGGGTGCGAGTGCTCGGCGTCCGGACCGGGGATCTCGGGCTCCGTCGCGCTGGCGGCGCTGCTCCTGACGAGCCTCGTGCGGCGGCGCTACCCTTGACCCGAGGCCCTCTTTTAACCACTGTTGTCCGGGTGCGACGGTCGGCAAGAGACACCGACGCGCTCGAAGGCGGACGAATCCATGGCTGAAGCAGGCTCGCTGACCGGGACGACCCTCAAGCGGTATCGGTTCGAGGAATGCGTGGGCGAGGGCGCGTCCTCCGAGGTGTACCGCGCTCACGACCTGCACCTGCGGCGCGACGTGGCCGTCAAGGTGATCAGTGAGTCGTTCCTGTCGAGCCCGGGACGGATGAAGCAGATCCTGCGCGAGGCCCGCATCCACGCGCGCCTCGAGCACGTGAACATCGTGCGGGTCTACGACCTGCTGCGCATCGAGGGCAAGCTGCTGCTGGTGCTGCGCCTGCTGCGGGGCCTGTCGCTCAAGAACATCGCCGAGCAACGCTGCGGTCCGATGGAGCCCCGGGAGGCCTATGGATACGCCCGGCAGTTCCTGAGGGGCGCGGCCTACGCCCACAGCATGGGGATCGTCCACCTGGACCTCAAACCCCAGAACATCCAGATCACGCCCGCGGGCGAGGCCCTGATCATGGACTTCGGCGTGGCCCGGATGATGGAGGACCGCAACCGCCTCACCGGCGGCAAGGTCGCCGGCTCTCCGGCCTACATGGCGCCCGAGCAGGCCCAGGGCCTCTACACCGACGCCCGCGCGGACATCTACTCCCTCGGGATGACCCTGTACGAGCTGCTCGCGGGCCGCCACCCCTTCGTCAACGCGCGTTCGGTCAAGGAGGTGCTGAACTGGCAGATCGAGCGCATGCCGCCGCCCCTGTCGGACGTGGTCTCCGACGTGCCGCCGGCGATTGAGCGGGCGGTGATGAAGTCCCTGGCCAAGAAGCCGGGCCGCCGGTTCAAGTCCTGCCGTGACTTCGCCCTCGCGCTGCGCGCGGCGCGACACAAGCTGTCGGCCACACCCATCGAGAAGCCGATCGAGAAGCCGGTCGAGAAGCCGGTCGAGAAGCCGGTCGAGAAGCCGGTCGAGAAGCCGGTCGAGAAGCCCGTGGAGAGGCCGATCCCCGAGCCCGACCTCACCCCGCCCGCGATCGACGCCGCCGCCGCCTCCCGCGAGGAGTCCGTGGAGGACCGCCGCTGGGATCCTCGCAGCCACGTCCCCCTCCCCGTGCGCATCGTCGCCGGTGGCGGGATGGCCTTCGTCAACGGGGAGGCCCTCAACGTCTCCGCGTCGGGCATGGCGGTGCGAATGCCCTACCGCGCGTCCCGCGGGGCCTCTGTCCAGGTGGAGATCGACCTGCCCCCCGCCCTCAACGCGCCGCCCATCACCGCCCTGGCGGACGTGGTGTGGGTGCGCTCGCTGGAGGACGGCGACGACTTCCAGGTGGGCCTGCGCTTCAGCCGCATCGCCGACGCGGACCGGCGGCTCCTCGCCGACGTGGTTCGCGATCACCTGGTCCTGGGCGCGGAGGACGTGGCTCAGTAGCGCCGCGTCAGGATCGATCGATGGCCTCCTCGGCCGCCGCCAGCCCGCTCATGGCCGCGAGCTCGGTACCGATGGCGCCCTGGGCCGTGTCCGCGCCGACCACGTAGAGACCGCGGATCGGCGTGCGCCTCGCCGGCCTCCCCGCGCCCACCTGATCAGGGATCTGGGCGACCCCCACGGCCTCGCCGCTGACCCGCCTGCCGCTGGCCGCGGCCACGTGGACCTGGGTCGTGGGTTCGCGGCGGATGATGGCGTCGGCGAAGCGTGGGTAGAGATTCTCCAGCCGCCGCTCGAGCCCCAGCAGCATCCGCTCCAGCCCGGCCCGGCCTGGGACCTCCGGGTAGAACGCCGTCCCCGCGATGACGATCTGACCGCCGGGAGGCGCCAGCCCCGGATCGAAGTGGGTCGGCACGGTGGCGTAGTACCCCATCCCCGCGTCCACGATCCGCCCCTCGCCGATGCGGCGCGCCACGTCCGCGGCCGGGGTCTTGGGCATGGCGAACAGCACCGGGCTGTCGATCACCTCGGTGTCCAGCGTGTACCGGATCATCACCCCGGCCATGGAGTCCACCAGGCCCCGGGCGCGCCGCGCGTACCCGCTGCCGACGGCCTCCTCGCCCACCAGATCCACGGTCCGCCGCACGCCCGCGTTGCTGAACACGGCGTCCGTGGCCACCCGCTCGCCGCGGCACCACACCGCGCGCACGCGCCCGCGCTGGGTCTCGATGCGATCCACCGGCCGGTTCAGCTCGACCTGCGCCCCGGCGCGGCGTACTCCGCGGGTGATGGCCTCCACCAACCCCAGGCAGCCGCCCTCCGGATACCCGATCCCCGGTCCACGGACGAGACGGCTCATGCAGCGCGCCATCTCCGAGGCGCTCGTCACGTCGTAGGGCAGCACGAAGGCCAGGATCGAGAACAGGTTGATCAGCGTGTGGTAGGTGGGGTCGTCCGTGTAGCGCGAGACCCACCGCTGCAGGGTCGTGTCCTCGCCGCGTCGCTCGAGGTCCGGCGCGCCCATGGCCATCTGGAGGAAGTGGCGTCCCGCGCCCACAAGCTGCGTCGGGCGGATGCCCGCGCGCAGGACGAGGGACGCGGCGTCCCGTGGGGAGTCGAACCGGCCGGGGAAGGCGAACTCCCTCGAACCCAGGCGCACGCGGGCCACCGGGTTGCGGACCACGAAGCGCTGGGGCTCGTCGAGCATCCGGCAGACCCGCGCGAGCTCGCCGGCGCTGCCCACGGAGAACAGGTGGGGGGCGAAGTCCACGGTGAACCCGTCCCACCGATCGCCGCCCACCTTGCCGCCGACGCGCGCGTTCCCCTCCAGGACGGTCACGCGCACGCCCGCCGTGGCCAGCCGCGCCGCGCACGACAGCCCGCCGACCCCTGCCCCGATCACCACGGCGTGGTCGATCCCCGCCAACGTCACCTCCAGGCGCCGCACTGTACCTCGCCTCGCGGGCCCGATGCCAAGGCGCGGCAGCTTTTCGATGGGTTGCCCGCCCGGGGGGGCCATCCTTGGCGGCCCCCCCGGGGTGCGGGTATCATCAGGACGTATCGGTCCATGTCGAGGTAGCCATGCAGCGTCATTTCGTTCTGGGGACCTTCCTTCTCGCCGCGACCTTCCTCCAGCCTGCGCGGGCCTGGAGTCCGGACACGCCGGCGACCAGCTCGGACGCCTCCTTCCTGGGGGAGGCCGTCGACGATCGAGCCGGGTACGCCCTGTGCGGTGCAGGTGACGTGAACGGCGACGGCCTGGAGGATCTCGTTCTGGGTGCGCCGGGCAGCGACGACGCCGACCTGGACGCGGGCCAGGCCTACCTGGTGCTGGGCCGGCTCGACGGCTGGTCACGCGACGTGGGCCTCGCGGGCGCCGACGCCTCGTTCCTGGGGGTGTTCGCGGAGGACCAGGCCGGCCACAGCGTCGCCGGCGCGGGCGACGTGAACGGCGACGGCCTCGACGACCTGCTGATCGGCGCCCCCTACAACGACGACGGCGGGGACGGCGCGGGCCAGGCCTACCTGGTCTTCGGCCGCGAGACGGGCTGGGTCCTGGACGAGGACCTGATCATGGCGGACGCCTCCTTCACGGGGGACCTGGACCAGGACGAGGTGGGCTTCGGCGTGTCCGCGGCCGGGGACGTGGACGGCGACGGGCGCGGGGACTTCCTCGTCTGCGCGGCCGGGCACGACAACGGGAGCTACGCCGGCGCGACCTTCCTGTTCCTGGGCCGCCCCGCGGGCTGGATCTTCGGCGACAGCGTCTCGTCGGCCGACGCGTCGTTCCACGGCGAGGCCTCCCTGGACTACTCCGGCAGCGCCCTGGCCCCTGCGGGCGACCTCGACGGCGACGGCCGGGACGACTTCCTCGTCGGCGCATACGGGAACGACGAGGGGGGGACGGCCGCGGGCCAGGCCTACGTGATCTTCGGGCGCGCGGGCGGCTGGGCGACCGGCGTCAGCCTGGCCTCGGCGGACGCCTCGTTCCTCGGTGAGGCCGCGGACGACCGCGCGGGCAACGCGCTGGCCGGCGCCGGCGACGTCAACGGCGACGGCTACGACGATCTCCTCGTCGGCGCCTACGGCAACGACGAGTCGGGCACCGGGGCGGGGCAGACCTACCTGGTGCTGGGGCGGCCCTCCGGTTGGGCCCTCGACGCGGCGCTGAGTACCGCCGACGCCTCCTACCTCGGTGAGGTCGCCAACGACCTGTCCGGCTCGGCCGTCGCTGGGGCGCAGGACGTGAACGGCGACGGCTTCGACGACTTCCTCGTCGGCGCCTTCGGCAACGACCAGGCGGGATCGTACGCGGGGCAGACCTACCTGGTCTTCGGCCAGGAGCTGGGCTGGGCCCAGGACGAGTCCCTGACCGTCTCGGGCGCCTCGTTCCTCGGTGAGACCGATCTCGACTGGTCGGGGTGGAGCCTCGCGGGCGCGGGCGACCTCAACGCGGACGGCACCGGCGAGTTCGTCATCGGCGCCATCGGCAACGGCGAGGCCGGCGCCGACGCGGGCCAGACCTATCTCTGGCTCGGGACGCCGATCTGCGTGGATCTGGACGGCGACGGGTACGGCGATCCCGGCGCGCACACCTGTCCCGCGGGCGCGGCCGAGGACTGCGACGATTCGGATCCGCTGATCTACCCGGGCTACCCGGAGTCCTGCGACGGCGTGGACAACGACTGCGACGGAGACGTGGACGAGGACGCGCTGGACGCGACCGCCTGGTACGAGGACGCCGACGGCGACTCCTTCGGCGACCCGGCGTCCCCGCTGCTCGACTGCGGCACCCCGCCGGGGTACGTGCTGGACGCCTCCGACTGCGACGACTCGGATCCCGCCATTCACCCGGGCGCCCCCGAGGTCTGTAACGGCGTGGACGACAGCTGCGATGGTGCCGTGGACGAGGGGTTCGACGCCGACGGCGACGGCTGGACCACCTGCGAGGGTGACTGCGCAGACGCCGACGCCTACCGCAACCCCGCGGCCGCCGAGTCCCACAACGGCCTCGACGACGACTGCGACGGTCTCGTGGACGAGGGCGTGCTCCCCACCGGCGCCCTGATCCTCACCGAGGTGATGCACGATCCCGCGGCGGTCCCCGATCCGTCCGGGGAGTGGATCGAGGTCTACAACAGCACGGCCGTGCTGATGAACCTCGTGGGGATGCGCTTCCACGACAACGGCACCGACTCCTTCACCGTCGACCTCGACGTCCTCGTGGGCCCCTTCGCCCACGCCGTCCTCGGGACCAACGCCGACTGGAACACCAACGGCGGCGTGGTCGTCCACTACGAATACCCGGCCGCGTCCTTCGGCCTGGCGAACGTCGACGACGTGATCCTGGTCGAGCACGACGGCGCGACCCTGGACTCCCTGGCCTACGACGCGGCCCTGTCGTGGCCCGATCCGGTGGGGGCGTCCATCTCCCTGGACCCGGCCTCCTACGACGTGTCCCTCAACGATGCGGGGGCAGCGTGGTGCGCGACCCACGCGTGGCCCCAGTACGAGCTGCTGGGTGGCGATCACGGGACACCGGGGTTGATCAACCCCCTGTGTTGCCCGGACGCGGACGGTGACGGCTACACCGACGGCACCTGCGGCGGCGACGACTGCGACGACTCGGACGCGGCCGTCTACCCCGGCGCCCCGGAGATCTGCGACGGCAACCCGGACAACGACTGCGACGGCGGGATCGAGCCCCTGGACGCGGACGCGGACGGCGACGGCGTGACCCCGTGCGGCGGCGACTGCGACGATGGGGATCCGACGACCTACACCGGCGCCCCGGAGCAGTGCGACGGCGTGGACAACGACTGCGACGGGGGCGTGGACGAGTACACGACCTTCGACGCGGACGGCGACGGCTTCGAGCCCTGCGCCGGCGACTGCAACGACCTCGATCCCTCGATCCACCCCTACGCCAGCGAGGGCTGCGACGGCATCGACACCGACTGCGACGGCATCGTGCCCAACAACGAGCGGGACGCGGACGGCGATGGCGTCGCCCTGTGCGGCGGCGACTGCGACGACGCCGACGCCAGCCGGTACCCCGGCGCCGTGGAGCTGTGCGACGGCGTGGACAACGACTGCGACGGCTCCGCAGCCGGCGAGGAGGACCTGGACGGGGACGGCGTGATGGTCTGCGACGGGGACTGCGACGACACCGATCCGGCCGTGTATCCGGACGCGCCCGAGTCGTGCAACGGCCTCGACGACGATTGCGACGGCGTCCCGGCCGCGGGTGAGGCCGACGCCGACGGCGACGGCTTCTCCCTGTGCGGAGGGGACTGCGACGACTCGGACGCCGCGGTGAATCCGGCGATGATGGAGACCGCCTGCGACGGCATCGACAACGACTGCAGCGCGGCGACGCTGGACGATCCGGACGCCGACGGCGACGGGTACACCGAGTGCGGCGGGGACTGCGACGACTCCAACCCGGCGGTGAGCCCGGCCGACAACGACGGGGACGGCTACTCCGGCTGCGACGGCGACTGTCACGACTTCTCCCCGGCCATCCACCCGGGGGCCGACGAGGAGTGCAACGGCGGTCTGGACGACGACTGCGATCCCACCACCGACGAGAACGGCGACGAGGACGGCGACGGCGCGTCCATCTGCGACGGGGACTGCGACGACGCGGACGCGGACCGCGCCCCGGGTCTGGACGAGGTGTGCGACGGCCTCGACAACGACTGCGATCCGGTCACCGACGAGGACGGCGATCTGGACCAGGATGGGTACAGCATCTGCCAGGGGGACTGCGACGACACGGCTTCGGCGGTCTACCCCGGTCAAACCGAGGCCTGCGACGGCCGCGACAACGACTGCGACGGGATCCTCCCCGCCGACGAGGTCGACGTGGACGAGGACGGCTTCCTGATCTGCGACGGCGACTGCGACGACGCGGATCCGGGCGCGTACCCGGGGGCGCCAGAGCAGTGCAACGGCGTGGACGACGACTGCGACGGCGTGGTGGACGAGGACGTGGAGGTGGATCAGGACGGGGACGGCTTCAACCCCTGCCAGGGGGACTGTGACGACACGGACCCGGACGTGAACCCCGACGCCAGCGAGGCGTGCAACGGCGTGGACGACGACTGCGACGGCGCCCTGCCCGCCGACGAGGAGGACGACGACGGCGACGGCTGGATGAGCTGCGAGGGGGACTGCGACGACGGCGACGCAGCGCTGAACCCCGACGACGCCGACGGCGACGGGTTCTCGAGCTGCGACGGCGACTGCGACGACGACGACGACACGGCCCTGCCGGGCGGCGACGAGGTGTGCGACGGCGCGGACAACGACTGCAGCGGCGTCGTGGACGACGTGGACGCGGACGGGGACGGCTTCTTCGGGTGCGGCGGCGAGGACTGCGACGACGCCGACGCCGACGTCCACCCGGAGGCTGACGAGGTGTGCGACGACGACGTGGACAACGACTGCGACGGGGACGTGGACGTGGACGACGCCGAGTGCGGCGGCGACGACGACGACAGCGCCGGTGACGACGACGACACGGGCGGGGAAGGGGACGACGACACCTCCATGGGGGACGACGACGACGGCTGTGAATGCAGCTCCGCTGCCGGCGCGGTCCCGTCAGACGGCCCCCTCGCCCTGCTCCTGTTCGCGGCGCTGCTGGGCCGCCGCCGCCGCTCCTGAATCCCCACCTCGCGCGCGACCGCGTCCGCGGCCAGATTGTCGTATCCTAGGAAGAGAGCTTTCACGGGAGGAACGGCATGAGAAGCCGTGTTTTCGCCATCTCGATCGCGGTCGTGTGCGCGGGCTGGACGCCCGGCGGCGTCCAGGCCTGGACCATGGACACGTCCCTGTCCTCGTCGGACGCCTCCTTCCTCGGGGAGCGGGCCGACGACTGGGCGGGCTGGGGCCTCGCCTCTGCTGGTGATGTCAACGGCGACGGCCACGACGACCTGCTCGTGGGTGCGCCCGTGGTGTTCGATCCGTTCGGCATCTCGCTTGGGACCGGGGAGGCCTACCTGATCCTCGGGGACGACGCCGGCTGGTCGATGAACGTCTCCCTCGCAGCGTCGGATGCCTCGTTCCAGGGCGAGGACGTGATGGACGAGGCGGGCTCGGCCGTGGCCGGGGTGGGGGACGTGGACGGCGACGGGTACGACGACTTCCTCGTGGGCGCGCCGTACAACTCCGAGTCGGACGTGTGGGCGGGCCAGGCGTACCTCGTGCTGGGCCGGGAGACCGGCTGGGTCCACGGCGTCTCGCTGGCCACGGCCGACGCCTCGTTCCTCGGGGAGTCCGGCTCGGACGCGGCCGGGTGGACCGTCGCTGGCGGGGACCTCGACGGCGACGGCCTCGGCGACCTCGTCATCGGCGCGCAGGGAGTGTTCCAGTACCCCTTCTCGGCGGGACGCGTCTACGTGGTGTTCGGCCAGGAGGTCGGGTGGTCCATGGACACCGATCTCTCCGCGGCCGACGCGTCGTACCTGGGCGAGGACGGCGACGACGAGGCCAGCTGGGGGCTGGCCGTGGCGGGCGACGTGAACGGGGACGGGTACGACGACCTGCTCGTCGGCGCGCCCGGCAACGACGACGGAGGCGACGAGGCGGGCCAGGCCTACCTGCTCTTCGGTCGCGCGGCGGGCTGGGCCACGGGCGCGTCACTGTCCAGCGCCGACGCGTCGTTCCTCGGCGAGGACGAGGACGCGTGGGCGGGGTTCACGGTGGCGGGGGCGGGCGACGTGGACGGCGACGGCTACGACGACCTGCTCGTGGGCGCGCCCCACGACGGCGACGCCGCGTACGAGGCGGGCCAGGCCTACCTGATCTTCGGCGCCGACAGCGGGTGGAGCATGGACACCTCCCTGGCCAACGCCGACGCCTCCTTCCTGGGGGAGATGGCGGGGGACCAGGCCGGATACGGTCTCGCGGGGATCGGGGATCTCGACGCGGACGGCTACGACGACTTCCTCGTCGGGGCGCCCTTCAACGACGAGTCCGCGAGCGGCGCAGGGCAGAGCTACCTGTTCCGCGGCGCGGCCACCGGCTGGGCCATGGACACGCCGTTGACGTCGGCGGAGGGCTCCCTCCTGGGCGAGTCCGCGGACGACAACTCAGGCCGCCGGATGGCCGGAGCCGGCGACGTGGACGGCGACGGTTTCGACGATCTGCTCATCGGAGCTCCCCGGAGCAGTCACGCCGCGGACGAGGCCGGCCACGCCTACCTGATCCTCGGCGTGCCCACGTGCAACGACGGCGACGGCGACGGCTACGGCGACCCCGGCGTGTACACCTGCCCCCTGGGGGACACCGAGGACTGCGACGACACCGATCCGCTGGTGTACCCCGACGCCGCGGAGATCTGCGACGGCAAGGACAACAACTGCAACGGCGTGATCCCGCAGGACGAACTCGACGCGGACGGGGACGGCGTGATGGGCTGCGAGGGGGACTGCGACGACGACCTCGCGGACACCTACCCGGGCGCCGCGGAGATCTGCGACGGACACGACAACGACTGCGACGGACTCCTCCCGGCCGACGAGATGGACGGCGATGGGGACGGCTCGCCCCTGTGCGCGGACTGCGACGACGGGGATCCGATCAGCTACCCCAACGCACCGGAGCTGTGCGACGGCGTGGACAACAACTGCAACGGCGTGATCGCCACGTGGGAGCTGGACCAGGACGGCGACGGCTGGTTCGAGTGCGCCGGGGACTGCGACGACGCGGATCCCGCGCTCAACCTCGACGACGCGGACGGCGACGGGGTCGACACCTGCGACGGCGACTGCGACGACGCGGACGACCAGGTCTACCCGGGCGCGATCGAGGCCTGCAACGGCGCGGACGACGACTGCGACGGCGCGGTGCCCGCCGACGAGGCCGACGGCGACGCAGACGGCTGGATGGTCTGCGCGGGGGACTGCGACGACACCGACGGCGCGGTGAACCCCGACGCCACCGAGGCCTGTAACGGCGCGGACGACGACTGCGACGGCGCGGTGCCCGCCGACGAGGCCGACGGCGACGGGGACGGCTGGATGGCTTGCGCCGGGGACTGTGACGACTCGGACGGCGGGGTGAACCCCGGGGCCACGGAGCTGTGCAACGGCGTGGACGACGACTGCGACGGCACCGTGGACGGCGCCGACGCCGTGGACGCCGCGACGTGGTACCGCGACTCGGACGGCGACGGCTACGGCGATCCCCTCGATACCCTCGTGGACTGTGATCAGCCTGCGGACTACGGCGCCCTCGCCGGGGACTGCGACGACACCGATGCCTCGGTCCACCCCGGCGCTGTCGAGGCCTGCGACGGGCTGGACAACGACTGCAACGGCTACCTCCCGGCGTACGACACGGACGCGGACGGCGACGGCTACAGCCCGTGCGCCGGGGACTGCAACGACGCGAACGCGAGCCAGTCGCCCGCCGCCGTCGAGGTCATCTGCACCGGCATCGACGAGGACTGCGACGTCGGCACGCCCGACGAGCCGGACGAGGACGGCGACGGCTGGACCGTGTGCGAGGGGGACTGCGACGACACGGACCCCGATCTGGACCTCAACGACGCGGACGGCGACGGGTGGACCACCTGCGACGGCGACTGCGACGACCACGACCCGGCGATGAACCTGGACGACCTGGACGCAGACGGCTGGTCCCCGTGCGAGGGGGACTGCGACGACGCCGATCCGGCGATGAACCCCGACGATCTGGACGCGGACGGCTGGTCCCCGTGCGACGGGGACTGTGACGACGGCGATCCGACGCTCAACCTCGACGACGCGGACGGCGACGGCGCCGACACCTGCGACGGGGACTGCGACGACGCCGACGCCACGTTGAACCTCGAGGACGTGGACGGCGACGGCTGGACCACCTGCGACGGGGACTGTGACGACGGCGACGCCGCGCTCAACCTCGACGATCTGGACGGCGACGGGGTCGACACCTGCGAGGACGACTGCGACGACGACGACTCCTGGACCTACCCCGGCGCTCCGGAGCAGTGCGACCTGCTCGACAACGACTGCGACGGCGTGGTCGACGAGGACGTGGACGTGGACCTGGACGGCGACGGGATCAACGCGTGCCAGGGGGACTGCGACAACAACGACGCCAACGTCCACCCCGGCGCCGTGGAGATCTGCGACGGCAAGGACGACGACTGCGACGGCGACCTCCCCCTGGACGAGGCCGACGAGGACGCGGACGAGTGGATGGTCTGCGAGGGGGACTGCGACGACACCGACGCCTCCCTCAACCTCACCGACGCGGACGGAGATGGCTGGACCACCTGTGCGGGCGACTGCGACGACGACGACGCGGCGATGAACCTCGACGACGGCGACGGCGACGGGTGGTCCTCGTGCGACGGGGACTGCGACGACACGGACGCGGCGATGAACCCCGGCGATGGCGACGGGGACGGATACTCCCCGTGCGACGGGGACTGCGACGACGCCTCGGCCGAGGCCTACCCGGGCAGCCTCGAGCTGTGCGACGGGATCGACAACGACTGCGACGGGACCGTGGACGACGTGGACGACGACGGCGACGGGTTCTCGCCCGCGGATTGCGGCGGCGAGGACTGCGACGACGGCGACGCGGCGGTCCACCCGGACGCGGACGAGGACTGCTTCGACGAGATGGACAACGACTGCGACGGCGCCATCGACGAGGACGATCCCGACTGCGCCGGCGACGACGACGACGACGTGGACGACGACGACGACGCCACGCCAGCGGACGACGACACGGACGACGTGGGCCTGTCTTCGGGGTGTGAGTGTTCGGCGTCCGCGGGCTCGACGCCCCTGCCGATCCTTGGGCTGTTGCTCAGCCTCGTGCTTCTGCGCGGCCGCGCTCGACGCCGAGGTTGAGCGCCTCGAGGTTGAACTCGACGATCCGGGGGGCCAGCTGCTCGCGCAGGGCCTTCTGAACCGCGTCCACCGCCACGAGCTCCTCGACGGCCCCCACCAGGACGCCCAGCATCACCACGTTGGCGCAGATCTGCTTGCCCATCTCCTCCTTGGCCATGCGCGTGGTCGGCGCCCCCACGGCCTGCTGATCCAGCGCGCCGTCCAGGGTGACCAGGTCGGCCTCGTAGACGAGCACGCCGCCGTCGGCCAGCAGGGGGAGGTAGGTGTCGTAGGCCTCCTGGGAGAAGGCCACGAGCACGTCGAACTGCTCGGGGTTGACCTCGTGGATGTCCCCGTCGGCGATGGCCACGTCACAGGTGGTCAATCCACCCCGCGTGGCCGAGCCGTAGGACTGGGTCTGCAGGGCGTTGCGCCCCTCGTTCACAGCGGCGTGGCCCAGCAGGATGCCGGCCGTGACCTGGCCCTGCCCGCCGTATCCGGCCATACGTACCTTCATGCTCCCTCCGCCATCTTCGCCTGGGCGAGTTCCTCGAGCATCTGGGCGAACTCGGGCCGCTGCTTGTCCTGGTGGGTGCCGATGACGTACTTGCCCTCGATCTCCTCGTCGGACATGTCCCGGGCCTTCTTGAACCGCACCGAGTTCTCCTTGTAGTAGCGCAAGGCCGTGGAGGCCTGACGCTGCTTGGAGAACTTCCCATACGACGTCGGACACTGCGACACGATCTCCACGAACGCGAAACCGGGCCGGGCCAGGGCGGTCTTCATCGCCTTGATCAGCTGGTTGACGTGGTACGTGGTCCAGCGCGCGGCGAAGTCCGCGCCCGCCGCGGCCACCAGCTCGGTGATCCGCAGGGGGGGCTCGGGGTTGCCGTAGGGCGTGGTCGCCGTGCTCAGGCCGGTGGGCGTGGTCGGGGCCACCTGGCCGCCGGTCATGCCGTAGATGAAGTTGTTGACCAGGAACACCTTGAGGCCGATGTTGCGCCGCGCCGCGTGGATCAGGTGGTTGCCGCCGATGCCGGACAGGTCACCGTCGCCGGCGATGACCACCACGTTCAGCTCGGGGCGGGCCACCTTGACGCCCGTGGCGAAGGCGATGGCCCGGCCGTGGGTGGTGTGCAGGGTGTCCACCTTGAAGTAGGGGCTGGGGATCCACGACGAGCAGCCGATGCCCGTCACGGCCACCATGTTGTCCACGTCCAGCCCCATGCCGTCCACGGCGTGGGTGAAGCAGTTGAGCACGGTGCCGCCGCCGCAGCCGGCGCAGAACGTGGTGGGCAGGATCTCCTGGCGCAGGTAGCGCAGCAGGGGTTGCTTGACGGGATCGCTCATCAGCTCCTCCCCATGGCGGCCAGCGCCGCGTCCGCGATCTCACGGGCGTGGAACACGTGCCCGCCGATCTTGGTCTGGCTGATCACTGGGCAGTCCACGAAGCGCTCCACCTCGCGGTTGAGCTGGCCCAGGTTCATCTCGGGCACGACCACCGCGTCGGCGCCGGCGCACAGCTTCGCCAGGGTGGGTCCGGGGAAGGGCCACAGCCCCACCAGCCGGATCAGGCCCACGGCGTGGCCCTCGTCGCGGAGCCGCTGTACGGCGCGGAAGGCCGGCCGGGCGCTGATACCGTGGGTGATCACCACCACCTTCTCGCCGCCGTCGAGCACCGTGTGCAGCCGCGTCAGCTCCTCGCGGGCGTCGGCGATCTTGCCCACGACGCGACGGATCAGGGCGTCGTGGATGGGCGGCTGGGTGGCCTTGCGGGTGCCGTCCTCGGTGTGGGTCGAGCCGGTGACGTGGACGCGGGTCCCGTCGCCGAAGCGCACCATGGGCGGCACGGTCTCGGGGCCGAAGGCGTTCGTGGCCTCCTTCACGATCCGGCGCTCGACGACCGGCACGTCCGTCAGCGCGGGGAACTGGACGCGCTCGCGCGAGTGCCCGGTCTCCCCGTCGGACAGCAGCATCACCGGCTGGCGGAAGCGCTCGGCCAGGTTGAACGCCTCGATGGTCAGGTCGAAGCTCTCCTGGGCGGACCAGGGCGACAGGGCGATGGCCTCGTGGTCGCCGTGGGTGCCCCAGCGCGCCTGGTAGAAGTCCCCCTGGGCCGGCAGGGTGGCCTGGCCGGTGGAGGGACCGGAGCGCTGGACGTCCACGATGACGGTGGGCGTCTCGGTCATCACCGCGTAGCCGATGTTCTCCTGCATCAGCGAGAACCCCGGGCCGCTGGTGGCGGTCATGGACCGCGATCCGGCCCAGGCCGCCCCGATGATGCCGGAGATGCTGGCGAGCTCGTCCTCGAACTGCACGAACTTGCCGCCGGCGTGGGGCAGCAGGTTCGCCATGTTCTCCGCGATCTCCGAGGCGGGGGTGATGGGGTAGGCGCCGAAGAAGTCGCAGCCCGCGAAGACGGCGCCGATGGCCACGGCCACGTCGCCCTGGACGAACTGGCTCGTGCCCGAGTAGCGCCCCAGCAGCCTGCGGCGTGCCTCGGGCCAGTCGGCGGCAGTGCAGTGGGTCATGGGTCGACCTCCAGCACGGTGATGGCCATGTCGGGGCAGGCCACCTCGCAGTAGCGACAGCCGTTGCAGGCCTCGGCGTCCTCGACCTCCGCGAGGAAGTACCCCAGCGGACCCAGTCGACTGCCGATCTTGAGCACGTCCGTCGGACACATCTCCGAACAGATCGCGCACCCCTTGCAGTACGGCTCGTAGAATTCGATGCGGAACCGGCGTTTCTTCTTGGCTGCCATGGCTACGCCATCCTCTGTGAAAACGGGGGGCATGATAGGGATGGATCTGCACCGCGTCTACCCCGCTTGCGGTACTCTTTGCACCCGAATCGCAGTCCCCAGGAGACGAGCCCATGGAACTGGTCCCGAACGCCGCCGGCCGCCCCGTCCCCACCGAGGTCAACGGACGACCCGAGGTGCCGTACCAGGGGGTCCGCGCGTACCGCCCCGAGGGCTGCCACGTGGCCCCGCCGATCCGCACCGCCGTGGACTACCCGGCCGACGGGGACAAGCGCGTCGCCGACCTGCGCGAGGTGCTCGTCCGGGCGGGCATCCGCGACGGCATGTGCCTGTCCACCCACCACCACTTCCGCAACGGCGATCTCGTGGCCAACGCCCTGTTCGCCGCCGCCGCGGACCTCGGCCTGAAGGACCTGGTCTGGTTCCCCAGCTCGGTCTTCCCGTGCCACGAGCCGATCATCGGCCACATGGAGCGCGGCACGGTCCACCACGTGGAGGCGGGCCTCAACGGCACGCTGGGGGCGTGGGTGTCGAGGGGGAACATGCGGGGCACCGGCGTGGTGCGGTCCCACGGCGGGCGGTCCCTGGCGGTGAAAGGGGGCGAGCGGCACATCGACCTGGCCGTCATCGCCGCGCCGGCCGCGGACTGTTTCGGCAACGCCAACGGCGTGGGCGGCCCCAACCGCTGCGGCCCCCTGGGGTTCTCCAAGCCCGACGCGCAGTACGCGGATCGCGTCGCCGTGATCACCGATCACCTCGTCGAGTTCCCGTGCATCCCGTGGGAGATCGACGGCAAGTTCGTGGACTACGTGGTCCAGACCGAGAGGGTGGGGGACCCCGCAAAGATCGTGTTCGGCACCACCCGCATCACCGAGGACCCGACGCGGTTACGCATCGCGTCTCTGGCGGCCGAGTTCGTCCGCGCGGCGGGCATCCTGCGCGACGG
This sequence comes from uncultured Rickettsiales bacterium, assembly GCA_964425605.1. Taxonomy (GTDB): domain Bacteria; phylum Myxococcota_A; class UBA796; order UBA9615; family CAYRNR01; genus CAYRNR01. The sequence goes on from CAYRNR010000112.1 coordinate 27,001, forward strand.
GTGGAGCTTCCAGGCCGGCGCCAGCTCCGTGGCCCTGGCCATCAACGGCTACCTCATCGACGCCATGAAGTCCGCGGGCATCCGCGCGAGGTTCGTCCAGGCGGGCTCCACCTTCCAGACGGTGCAGATGTTGCGCGAGGGCCTGGTGGACTACGTGCTCGACGGCCAGAGCTTCGACATGGACGGCATCGAGTCGTTGCGCGACGACCCGCGGCACGTGCCCACCAGCGCCTTCACCAGCTACGACTTCCACGCCAAGGGCGACTTCATGGGGCTGGTGGACGCCGTGTTCCTCGGCGCCACCGAGGTGGACGTGGACTTCAACGCCAACGTGGCCACCCACTCCGACGGCATGCTGCTGCACGGCGTGGGGGGCTGGCAGCAGTGCCTGAGCGCCAAGTGCACCATCCTCACCGTGCCCAGCGCGCGGCGGAAGGGCTCGATCCTGGTGGACCGGGTCACCACCCTGTGCGGCCCGGGCCAGCTCATCGACGTGGTGGTCACCGAGCGGGGCATCGCCATCCACCCGCGGCGCGAGGACCTGCGCGCTGCGGTGGCTGGCGCCGGTCTGCCGCTGATGGAGCTGCGCGACATCAAGGCCGCCGCCGAGGCGGAGTCCGGCACCGTGGCACCGCCCGGCCTCGGTGACGAGGTGGTGGCGGTGGTCAAGTGGCTCGACGGCACCCTCATCGACTCGGTCCGTCGCGTGATCTGACCCGCTGCGGTCCCGGTCGATGGCGGCCGTCTCTGGTAGAATCCCCGCTGCGCTTCGGTGAAGAAGTACGCGTACAGGAGAATGACCACCATGCACGCATCCCTCGGTACCTGGCTGAAGACCTCCCCACTGTTCACCCTCGTCGCGGCCGCTGCGCTGCTGGCGGCCGGTCCCGCGAACGCCCAGTTCGTCGAGGACGCGGGCGGGGCGGAATACTTCTGGGGGAACATCGACGGCGGCGACGTCTTCGTCGGCGACATCGTCTCCGAGCGGATGGACGACTTCTCCCAGGTGACCCTGGGACGCACCAACGGCGCAGCCGTGGGCGCCGAGGTCGCCGACGACGGCGTGGACCACCAGGTGCTGGCCGAGGTCTTCCCCGCCGTGTACGGCAACGGCTGTGACCTGTACTACAGCACCGACGGCTTCGGCACGCAGACCGCGGTGGCCATGCCCTACGACGGCGCCGACGGGAACAACGACCGCTTCCTCGGCGTGATCCCCGGGGCCGTGTACGGCGCCGACACCGAGGTGAGCTTCGAGGTCGTGTGCTACGGACCCACCGCCTACGGCAACACCTTCGAGGTGACCGTGCCGGGCAACGACGGGACCGACGTGTACTTCTACTGGGACGTGCGTCCGGCCTGCGACGACCAGGACGGCGACGGCTACGGCGTCAACGGCGTGCTCGACTGCGCCAACGGCGTCGAGGTGGACTGCGAGGACGGGGACGCCGCGGTGAACCCGGGCGCGGCCGAGGCCCACGACGGCGTGGACAATGACTGCGACGGTCTGGTCGACGACGGCGCCCTGCCCGCCGAGGCCCTGATCATCACCGAGATCATGAAGGACCCCGCCGCGGTCAACGACTCCGTCGGCGAGTGGTTCGAGGTCTACAACAACACCGGCGTGGACATGGAGCTGATGGGGATGGAGGTCTCGGACCTCGGATCCAACCTGTTCACCGTGGACACCAGCCTACCGGTCACCGCCGGCGGCTATGCCGTCCTCGCCAAGAACGGCGATCCCGGCGTCAACGGCGGCCTGACCCCCGACCACGTCTGGACCGGCACCTTCGACATCGGCAACGGCGAGGACGAGATCATCCTCACCTTCGGCGGTGACGAGCTCGACCAGGTCGCCTACGACGATCCCGACTGGCCCGACGAGGCCGGCGAGGCCATGTCCCTGAGCGTCGACCTCTACGACACCGGCCTCAACGACGATCCAGACGCCTGGTGCGGTGCGGTGGCGGCCTACGGCGACGGCGATCTGGGGACCCCGGGCGCCGCCAACCCCGTGTGCTGCCCCGACGCGGACGGCGACGGCTACCTCGACGACGCGTGCGGCGGCGACGACTGCGACGACGCCGACGCGAACGTGAACCCCGGCGCCGTCGAGGCGGACTGTGACGACATCGACAACGACTGCGACGGCGACCTGCACCCGGACGAGGTGGACGACGACGGCGACGGGTACGACGAGTGCGAGGGCGACTGCGACGATGCCGATGCGGGCGTCAACCCCGGCGCCGCCGAGGTGGACTGCGACTACATCGACAACGACTGCGACGGCGACCTGCACCCGGACGAGGTGGAC
>CAYRNR010000113.1:0-28934 GCA_964425605.1 uncultured Rickettsiales bacterium
CGTAGTGGTCGCCGTCGCGCACCGCGGTGGTGCGGATGGACGTGGCGTCGGAGCCCGCCTCGGGCTCGGTCAGGGCCATGGCGCCGATCAGGTCGCCCGAGGCCAGCCCCGGCAGGTACTTCGCGCGCTGTTCGTTGCTCGCCGTGCGCAGGATGTTGTGGGCGCACAGGTTGAGGTGGGCCCCGTAGGAGAGCGCCAGCCCCGCAGAGCCGCTGAGGGCCTGGATGGCCAGCACGGCGGTCATCAGATCGCCGCCGATCCCGCCGTACTCCTCGGGGATGCCGATGCCCAGCAGGCCCACATCGCCCATCTTCTTCCAGATGCCGTCGGGGAACCGATCTTCGACGTCGATCTGCTCGGCGAACGGGATCACCTCCCGCTCGCTGAATCGCTTGACGGTCTCCACGATCAGGCGCTGTTCTTCGGTGGGCTCGAAGTTCATGGAAGTCTCTCCTCAGGGGGTGGAGAGACAGCCTATCGAGGAATGGTCTACTGGTTCAACCACCGCAGTCGATGACGAGGACGAAAGGGGTCTCGCAGCTGGAGCCGGACGTCGAGGTCACCGCCACCTCGTAGAGCCCGGCGTCGTTGTCCCAGGTGCCGTCCATGCGTACGGACTCGCCCTCGCCCGCCCCGCCGCTGTCCGACGTGTCCACGGTGGAACCCACGTAGTTGTTCCAGGCGTCCTGGACCTTGATCAGCTCCAGCGCCAGGTCCACGCTGGCGGGCCCGGACGTCAGCTCGGCGTCCACGTAGAAGTCGTGCAAGAAGCGGTCGTCCACCTCGAAGCGGAAGCGGTCCACGTCGCCGGGCACGGACAGGTAGCCCTCGACGGTCTGCTGGGCGTCGGTCAGGTCGCCGAGCTCGGCTCCGGCCACGTCGTTGGGTTCGTACGCATCGCCCGCCGCGGGCGTGTCCTCGTTGACCTCGCCGTCGCAGTCGTTGTCGAAGCCGTCGCACACGTCCTCGGCGCCCGGGTAGATCGCGTCCTCGTGGTCGTCGCAGTCGCCATCGCAGGTGGTGTGCCCGTCGCCGTCGGTGTCGTCGAGCTGGAGCGCTGCGTCGGCATCGTCGCAGTCCCCGTCGCAGGTGGTGTAGCCGTCGCCGTCGGTGTCGTCGAGGTTGAGGCTGGGATCGTTGTCGTCGCAGTCGCCGTCGGCCGGGGAGTACCCGTCGTGATCCTGATCACCCTGGGGATCGGTGTCGTCGTCCCCGGCGGTCGTGTCGTCGTCGTCCGCCGGGGTCGCGTCGTCGTCGTCGCCGGCCGTTGCGTCGTCGTCGCCGGCCGTTGCGTCGTCGTCGGCCTCGTCGGGGTAGCAGCCGCCCAGGGCCCACAGCAGGGCGCCGACGACCAGCCAGGTTCGGGATCTCGGGAGCACGAGTTGCACCGACGGTCACTCCTGTTGGGGTCATCGTACTCCAAGAACGGGGCCCGAGCCCAACTCGACGATGTCCCTGATCCCGGCTATCATGCGTCGTCTGTCAGGGGGTCGGCTTAACCGCCGGGAGCTTGCGGGGTCGTCATCTTCGCCGCCCCGGCGACACGGGGCGGAGGAAACGGAGCTCGCATGCGAGCGAAGATCGTCTCAACCGGGCTGTTCATCCCCCCCGCGGTCGAGACCGCCGCCGAGCTGGCCCCTCGTATCGGTGTGGAGGAGGACTGGATCCTCAAGCACACCGGCGTGCGCCACCGCCACGTCTCCGACGAGGACATGCCCGCCATGGCCGCGCGCGCCGGGCTCGACGCCCTCGGCGACGGGCCACCCCCCGATCTGATCCTCAACGCCTCGGGCGTCGGGTTCCAGGTGATCCCCGACACCTCGACGTACATCCAGCAGGCCATGGGGTTCTCCGGCATCCCGTCGTACAGCATCCACGCCACCTGTCTGTCCTTCGTCGTGGCCCTGAACACCGCCTCGGCCATGATCCACAGCGGCGTGTACCAGCGCATCCTGATCGTGTCGTCGGACCAGGGCACGCGGGGCCGCAACTTCGACGAGCCCGAGAGCGCGGCGTTGCTGGGCGACGGCGCGGCCGCCGTGGTGCTGGAGCCGACCCCCGAGGGCGAACCCAGCGAGATCATCGCGTGGAAGATGGCCACCTTCCCCGAGGGGGCGTCCTGGACCGAGGTCCGCGGCGGCGGCACGCGCCTGCACCCCGACGATCCGCGCACCGTGCCCGCCGACAACCTGTTCCACATGGACGGCCTGGCCGTGTACAAGATGGCCCGTCGCCGCGTGGCGGTGATGTTCAAGCGGCTGTTCCAGGAGTCGGGCTACACCCCCCAGGACGTGGATCTGATGGTGCCCCACCAGGCCTCGGGGCCCGCCGTGGAGGCGGTCATGCGCTACGGCTTCGACGAGGACAAGGTGGTCAACATCATCGGCGAGACCGGCAACTGCGTGGCCGCGTCGTTGCCCATGGCCCTGGCTTCGGCACACCGGGACGATCGACTGAAGCGCGGTGACCTGGTGGGCCTCGCTGGCACGGGCGCGGGCCTGTCGGTGGCCGGCATGCTGCTGCGCTGGTGAGCCCCCCCGAACCCCCTGGGAACGCCCCTACATGCCCGGGGCGCGCGGCGCGTACCAGGTCCAGGTGAGCTCCACGAGAACCTCTGCGGCCCTGGACGGCTCGCTGTACCCGTCGAAGACGAGCATCGAGACACCCGGCCGGGCGTAGACCCCGAACCCCATCACCCCGTCGGCGCTGGTGAAGTCCGCGCCGATGCGCATCGAGGCGCCGATCTGGCCCCACCAGGGCGAGCCGTACCACCTCGCCCCACCGAGGGCGACGCCCGGTGCGAGTGCGAGGTTCACCGCGGAGCCCTCGTCGATGGCAACGGAGGGGGTGTGGAAGTGGAAGTACAGCGAGAACAGCATGACCTCGATCTCGTTGAAGCCGTAGTACCAGCCGTAGTTCGACGGTCCCTGCAGCGCCGCGGCGTTGCCGAACTTGAACAGGAAGTCCAGCGAGAAGCGATCGTCGGGGAACAGGCGCAGCTCGAAGCCCGGCAGCTCGAGGTCGAAGTGCGCGCCCGAGCCCCCCTCGGTGTCCGGCACCAGGTTGGTGGTGTCCCCGTAGCCCAGCCCCAGGCCGAAGTTGAACCCGAAGCCGATGCCGCGTCCCACCTCGGCGGGGGTGGGCGGGGGCTCGGCCGGGGCCGCCTCGGCCGCGGTCGCCACTGTCTCCACCACGACCGTCGGCGGCGGCGCGATCTCCGCGTCGGCGCCCATCAGGACCCGGGCGATGCTCGAGCGCGCCACCACGACCGGGGCCGCGGCCATCCCCTCGAGGACGATGGTGATGCCGTCGAGGTTCTCGTCGACGATGCGGCCGCGCAGGACCGAACCGTTGGTCAACTCCACCGTGGCCTCGTACCCGACGGGCTCGGCCGGCGCGGCGGGCTCACCCTCGGGTGCGGCCTCGGCCGCGCCCTCCTCGGCGGCGGGCTGTTCTTCCACGGGTTGCTCCGCCGTGGGATCGTCCGCGGGCGCGGTCAACATCAGCGAGACGCTCAGCAGGCCAGCGGTGAGTAGCGGGGTCATGGAGCCTCCTTCCCCTCCCGGTCGGCCGGCGATCCAGCCCCGGTGGAGTGCGTGGGGGGATGCTAGCACGCCGCCCGGGCCCCCGAGGAGGGGAAGGGCAAAGCCCTTGATCCCCTCTGCGGCGCCTCCTACGATCGAGCGGTCCGAGGAGAGGGGGAGCATGCCTGCGAAATACCTCGTCGATCTCAGCCAGCTCTCCCCTGTGGAGCAGGACGAGCTCGCCGGCATCGGCCGGCACCTCCGGGCTCTGATCACCAACCTGCGCGTCTACCCGCAGGGCCACGGCGTGGTGGTGGAGGTGGCCGAACGGGTCGGCGAACACCTGGCGGCGGCAGCGCGAGCCCACGGCAGCGTGCTCCTCGACGCCCGGGAGACCATGCTGCGGGCCAACGGCGAGGTGCTGTTCGAGGACCGCCCCGAGCGCGATACGTGCGCCAGGGTCGCGGCGTGGCTGCGAGAGCGGGGCCTGACCAACCTGCAGGTCACCCCGGACGTGAAACCCGTCGAGCTCCTGCGGCTGTTCGGCTGGCTCTCGTCCACCCAGCCTCGCGACGCGCGCGAGTCGTTCGTAGGCGGCATCCCCGACGTGCTCGAGACCGAGAACCTGCGCCTCAACGTCCGCGTCCGCGGCGCCCGAACCGAGGAGCTCGAGGTCTACCTGGAGGAGGCGCTGGACGCGGTGGACCTCGAGGGTATGGTGCGGAATGCGCTGCAGGACGGTCGCCTGGCCCTGGACGAGGGGCTGGACCCGTCGAACCTGCGCGGTGAGCTGCTCGAGCTGATACGCCGGGAGATGGCGGACGCCACCGATCCCGGGGCCGGCGCGGTGGATCCGGATGCCATCGACTGGAGCCGCATCGACCTCAGCCAGGTCCTCGACTCCGAGACGCTGGAGGACCTGGTCGCGGACTACATGGACAGCCAGTTCGATCCCGGGGCGGCCCTCGACGGCACCGAGGACCTCGAGGATCGGCTCGAGGAGATCTCGGAGGCCCTCGAGAGCACCCTCAACACCGAGGACCTGGGGCCGTTGAAGGAGACGCTGCTGCAGCACGCAGCGGGCATGGTCAGCGCGCTGGTCCCCGACGCGGTGGGGGAGTTCCTGGCGGATCCGGCGGCCGCGGGTTCCCTCGAACAGCGGATCCAGGAACGGGTCCTGGCGAGCCTGACCGAGAGGGAGAGGCAGCGCTCCGAGGTCCTCCGGACCCTGGTGGATCGGCTGCGACCCGAGGAGGACACCGAGTCGTTCCACGCCTCCATCGCCGTCATGGAGGAGCTGATCCCGGACATGCTGGGATCACCTCAGCGGGCCGACGCCATCGCCGGTCTGGCGGCCATCGCCGCTGCCGCCCACGACGACGCCCTCACCCCGGACTGCCGCATTCGGGCCGAGTCCTCGCTCGCCGCGCTCGCGGGCCCGCGCGTGATGCCCGTGGTCGTCGAGCAGCTGCAGTCCAGTGACGACGCCGACCAGGCCGCGGCCCGGGAGCTGCTGCGCCGCCTCGGACCCGAGGCGGTCCTGCCGCTGCTGGAGATCCTGCGGTCCTCCCTGGATCAGGGCGTCCGTCTGGCGGTGGTGGCCGCGCTGACCGATCTGGGGCAGCTGGAGCGGGACGCGGGTGCGCGCGCCCCCCGGTCGATGATCCCGCTGCTTCGCGAGCTGCGGAACGCCGACCACAACCCGTGGTACTTCACCCGCAACCTCGTGGAGGTGCTCGTCCAGGTGGCCGCCCCCGCCTTCGAGAAGGAGCTGCTCTCCCTCCTCGACAGCGATCTCGACTACCGGGTGCTCGCGGCCGTGGCCGAGGGGCTGGCCACCGCAGAGTCCGAGGAGATCCGCGCCGCGCTGCGCCGGGTCCTGTTCGGGGGCAAGATCATCGTGCCCGAGGCGTTCGAGGCCCTCCTCGCCCGGGAGCTCGAGGGGGATCGAGCCGTCTCCCTGGCCGAGCTCGACCGGATGCTGACCTCCGGGGTGGCGCCGGACCGCATCGAGCGGGTCGCGATCTCGGCGCTGGCGCGTCACCTGGGCGCGGAATCGACCGAGTTCCTGGGCAAGGTGTTGACCACCCGGTCGCGGATCCTGCGGCGCCCACCGTACAGCGAAGAGCACCGGCTCATGGCGGTGGAGGCGCTGGCGACCCTCGACGACGCCGGGGCGCGTTCCCTGCTGGAGAAGGCGTGCAAGGATCCCAGCGAGGAGGTCCGCCGCCGCGCTGCGCTGCGGCTGGAGCAGGGGCCCTCCAGCTCCCCGCCGGGGAGCTCGAGCCAGGAGGTCCCGTGGGCCTGAGACCGGGGTCGGCACCCGCGACGTGACCGCTCCTCCCTCCGATCTGGCCGTGCTCCAGCGACGCGTGAAGCGGTCGGTGGAGGGCCTCGTCCAGGCCCTGCTCGACGAAGGGGTGAGCGGCGACCAGGCGACGGATCTGTGGCGCGGCGCCCTGGCCCTGGCGTTCAGGCTGCTCGCCGCCCGTGTCCCCCGCGTGTCCGCGGGCGTGGCGCTCGATCTCCTCGAAGATCTTCCGGCCGGGGGTGATGTCCTCGGCCCGGCCCTCGAGTCGAGGCCGGCGCTGCTACGGGCCCTGGCCTCCGATCTGTTCGCCGATCCCAGGCCGGCGCTGCCCGCGATGGACCTGGGTTGGGTCTACGAGGGGCTGATCGACCTGCAGCCGGGCATCGCCACCGAACCCATGGTCCGCATGCAGCGGGGGCGGCTCGAGGCGGTGGTGCCGGCCTCCATGGCGTCGACGGCCGCCGCGGGCAACGTCCGCCGCGTGCAGGCGATCGAGGCTGGCCGCTTCTTCACCTTCGTGGGGCTGGCCCGCAAGCAGTCGGGTGCCTACTACACCCCCCGGGATCTGGTGTCCTTCCTCGTGAGCGGGGCCCTCGATCCAGCCCTGGAGGGGGCGCGGGGGGAGGCCGTGCTGGACCTCCGTGTCCTCGACCCTGCCACCGGCTCGGGGCACTTCCTGACCGAGGCGTGCAGACGCCTCGCCGACGCGCTGCTGGGACCGCGCGCAGCGGAGCTGCCCGAGGACGGCGCGGAGCTGCGACGGGCCAGACGCCGGATCGCCGAGCGCTGTCTGCACGGTGCCGACCGGGATCCCCTGGCCCTGGAGCTGTCCCGGTTGGCCCTGTGGGACCTGTGCGGCGATGGCGAGCTGCCCCGTGACTTCATGGCGGGCAAGCTGGTTCGCGGCGACTCGCTCCTCGGACCCACGGTGCGGGACCTGGGCACCCGCCCCCTGTCCGGACACGCGGTCGAGGGGGCCCAGCGGCTGGCAGAGGCCATCGGAGCGCCGGAGTCGGCGGACCGCTGGCGCACGGTGGCCCGCGTCTTCAGCGGCCTCGTGGCGCTCGGCAGCGGGGACGACGACGCGTACGAGGCGCTGGTGCTAGCGGCCCTCGAGGGCCAGCCCCTGCAGCCGATCCTCGGCGAGCGCGAGATCCTCCGAGCCGCGGCCGCGGCCGGCGCCGAGGCGGTGCCGTTCGAGGTGGAGTTCGCCGAGGTGTTCGGCCGGGCCGGTGGGTTCGACGCCGTGGTCGGCAACCCGCCGTGGGAGGCGCTGAGACCCCGCGCGAAGGAGTTCTACGCGGGGCTGGACCTGCGCGTTCTCGACGCGCCCACGCGCCTCGAGCGCCGGGACGTCCAGCGGCTCCAGGACGAGCGTGGCGAGGTGGCGGCCCGGCGGCAGGACTACGCCGAGGCCCTCGCGCGCCAGCGGCGCGTTCATCGGCGTCTGTTCCGCTGGCAGCGCGCGCGGGTGGGCAACCGCAGCACCGGCGGCGATCCCGACCTGTGGAAGCTGTTCATGGAGCGTTGCGCCTACCTCGTGCGCGAGGGCGGCGAGGTGGGGTTGCTGGTGCCGTCGGCATTCCACACCAACGCCTCGGCCGCGGGAGTCCGGCAGCTGTACCTGCGCCGCATGGCGCTGCGGGTCTGCTACTCCTTCGACAACCGCAGCGGCCTGTTCGACATCCACAGGAGCTTCAAGTTCGACGCGATCCTGGCGCGGCGAGACGGCTCGGGGACCCGCGCGTTCCGCTGCGCCTTCCACCTCCTCGACCTGGCGTGGCTTCGTCGCCAGGAGCCGACCCTGCGCTACACCCCGGAGTTCCTGCTGCGTGCCGGGGGGGACCACTGCGTGTTCCCGGAGCTGCGGTCCGGGCGAGATCAGCAGGTCGCCGAGGCCTGCTACGAGGGCACGCCCTCGCTGGGGCGGGTGTGCGACGAGCGGGATATCCGGCTGTCCAGCGCCCTGCACATGACCCACGACGCCGGCCGGTTCACCCCTGCGGGAGACGAACTCGCCGGGGGGGATGACCCCCGTGACCCGCGACGAGCCGCGGAGCTGCGGGAGCTGGGCTACCTGGTCCTGCACGAGGGGAAGACCTTCCACCAGTTCGACGATCGGTGGGGGGCGCCGCCGCGGTATCTGGTCCACGCCGGCCGCGTGGCCGATCGACCGCGCTGGACGCGGGCGGCGCGCCACTATCGCCTGGCGTTCCGGGCCGTGGCCAGCGCCACCAACGAGCGCACCTGCATCTTCTGCTTCCTGCCGCCGGGGAGCCTGTGCGGCAACTCCGCGCCCGTGGAGGCCCACCCCTGGCGCCGCCCCGACAGCGAGGCCCTGGAGCTCGCGGCGCTGGCCAACACGCACCCCGTGGACTTCCTGGTTCGTCTCCGGGCCTCGGCCAACATCAACCTGTTCATCCTGCGTCACACCGCGCTGCCCGACCTGGGAAGCGGCTCCTTGCGGCTCCTGGTGGTCCACACCGCCGTTCGGCTGACGTGCAATCACCGCGGGTACGCGGCGCTGTGGCGGGAGCAGATGGGCGACCGCTGGCGCGAGCCCTGCCCCGAGGGGACCTGGCCGGCCGTCGCGGCGCCAGAGGAGCGCTGGCGGCTGCGCGCGATCCTCGACGCCACGGCAGCGTACGCTTTCGGGCTCTCCAGGGCTCAGTACGAGCACGTGCTGGGGACGTTCAGTCACCGCGCGAACCCCGGGGCGCCGGAGCTGTGTCTCGCGGGGTTCGACGAACTGGCGCAGCGGGGGGAAGACGCCTTTGCCGGGCGCCACGATCCCTACTCGGACGTGCCCCTGGTCACGTCGCCACCCTCCCCGTCGACCTTCCCTTGATCCCTGGGTTGGAGCAGCACGTTCAGCACGTCGAGCTCCAGGAGGGCGGGATCCACGTCGCCGATCACGCGGACCTCCTCCGCCGGGATCGTTTCCAACCGCGCGTCCTCTCCGGCCCGCAGCCGATCGCCCGCATGGACGATCCGGACCGCTGGGCGGTCGAATCCGTCGGGGCCGTCGCCGCGGGCGGTCACCACGCCGATGGAGCCATCGCTGAGCTTGAGCGTCGACCCCACCGGGTACCGTCCCATGACGTTCACGAGCGCCTGGACGGCCACCGGATCGAAGCGGCTCTTCCGTCCCCGCCACACCTCGGTGAGGGCGCGCGCGGGCTGCATGGCCGCGCGCTGGTCCGTGGCGGTGAGCAGCGTGTCGTAGGCCTCGGCCACGGCCACGATACGGCTGAACGGGTGGACGGGCCTGGAGGGATCATCCCAGACTTCGGGGCGGTTTCCGTCGTACTCCATGTGGTGTTCGAGGCTGACCACGGCCCGGAGCAGGCGCCCCGGATGGTAGCCCTTCTGGCGCAGCTGGAGCCGGAACCCGTGGACGGGGTGATCGGCGACCCGGGCCCCGTCCAGGGTGGGCGCGGCGTCCCCGTCGAGATCCTGCGGCAGCTCGCTCAGTCCGGTGTCGTGCAGTAGCCCGCACAGGCCGAGCTCGGCGAGCTGGTGGCGTGGGACGCCCAGCTCCTGGCCCACGGCCACCGACAGGTTGGCCACGTGCATGGAATGGGTCAGCAGGGGGTCACCCAGCTCGGCCATCATCCCCAGCGCCAGGCTGGTGCCCTGCTCCTCGATGGCCATGTCCACCACGAACTGGATGGCCTTGCGGGCGTCGAGGACCGAGCCGACGCCGGTCCTGCGGAGCATGCCGAAGAACCCCCTCGCCGCGGCGACCCCGTTCTCGAAGACCTGGTTGGCGCGGGCCATCCCTCCCGACGCCTCCAGGATCTCCTCGCCCTCTTCGCGGTAGCGCTGGGGTGGGATCGGGTCCATCCAGTCGAAGCCGACGCTGCTCAGCCACGTCCGCGCGTAGGCGACGGGATCGGGGCCCTGGAAACGCGTCCTCGCCACCAGGGCCAGGAATGCACCGAGCGCCTGGGGAGAGGTGGGTCTGCCAAAGCCCCAGCCCCCCAGGCCGGTACGCTCGAGCCAGTCCCCGAGGAAGTGGACCGCCGACGCCGTCGAGGGATCGATGCGGATGCGCAACACCCCCACGTAGGGCTGACCCTCCACCACGACGAGCCGAACCTCCCCTAGACGGTCGAACAGGCTCAACAGCTGGGTGTGGAGTTCGACCAGCGGGCGTTCGAAGATGGCGTTGTCGGCGGCGTACAGCTGGTAGTTGCGCACCAGCTGCGACAGGAGGTTGATGGCGATGCGCCCCTGTTCGCGCAGCTGCTGGATCTCCTCGGACTCCTGCTCCTCGCGGATGCGGAGGAGGGGATCGGCGTCCGCCGGGGGGCGGTCCTGGAACCCCTCTTCGGCGGCGGGCTCGGCGGGCTCGGCGACCGCGGCCGCTGGGCTCTCCTCGGCGGCCGTCGCGTCGTCCGCCGACTCCCACGGGGCCGGGCCGCTCTGGTTGGGATCCCAGCTCACGTTCGCCCCCGGATCGACGCGTGCATCCGCGCGTCCTCCAGCGCCTTCTGGTAGGCGCGGCTGCCCTTGCCACGCCACTCCTCGACGAGCCGCTGGGCGCGGGGTGTGCCCAGCTCGATCACGGCGAGCATGTGGCGAATACGCAGCTCCTCTTGCTTGCGGGAGATGTCGAGGCGGACGGGGCGCGCCCCGCGCTCGAGTCGCTCCATCTTCTCGCGTCCGGGCAGCTGGACCCAGGTGGCCAGGGCCCTGGCGGCGGTCCCCCGCGACATCTCCAGCAGGGCCGCTGGATCCACCAGGGCCTCGATCAGCTTGAGCAGGCGCGGGTTGTCGGCACGCAGGGTCATGCGCAGGCCCCGCTCGCGGATGACGTCGACCGGGCTCTGCAGGGCCAGGCGAGCGAGTCTTCCGAGCCCATCGCGTGAGGCATGCTCGAGGGCGGCGTCGGCGATGATCCCCTGGGTGCCGGGCTCGGCGCCCTCGAAGACATCCAGCAGGACCGCCTGGACCTCGGCGTAGCCGCGCTGGAGCAGCGCCTGCACCAGGGACTCCTGGCCGGGCGCCGAGCACGCGGAGCCCAGCGTGGCCAGGGCGTCCTGGTCCGGCCACAGCAGGTAGACCACGGTCCGCGCCACCTCGAGCCGCCCGCCCGGATCGTGGATGTCGGCCAGCGACTCGGCCATCCAGGTCAGCTCGAGGGTCTCGATGGACTGCAGCAGGGGGATGACCTGCCGCGGATCCGCGGTCTTCTGGCCGACGGCGCCCAGCAGGAGGCGCACCGTGGATCGCCCGCCGCCCTCCAGGATGAAGGCCCCCAGCACCCCCCTCCAAGGGTGGTCCAGGGGAAGCGCCTTGAGGCGATCCGCGAGGACCTTGACCACCTGGAGGAGCGGCTTGATCTCGCCGGACACGAGGAGGCTGTAGCGGGCCTCCTCGAGCAAGGTCTTGAGCTCCTCGGGGCGCGGCGCATCCGGCACCCCCGACAGGCCCGCGTCGAGGTAGCGCGTCACCACGTGAGCGAGGATGGCTCCGGGCGCGAAGGCCTGCTCGCTGCCGAACGGTGCGCGCTGGGCCTCGCTGATCGTGCCGTGCGTGGGTTCGTCGTCCTCGTCGGTCCCCTCCAGGGGGCGCCACTCGTTGAACCAGCGCCCCCCCCCGACCTCGGTGACGTTGGTCAGGCGGGAGGGTTCCTCCATGTCCAGGGAGCCGAGATCGGACAGGGTGTAGGACTCCAGGTCCTCCGTGTCCTCCAGGGGGATGTCGGCCACCTCCTGGGACGCGTCGACGAACCCCCGCACCTGCTTGAACTGGATGTGCGCGCTGCGGATGCGCCACAGCTGGGTCGCGACGTCCTCCTCCACCATCTTGCCCAGGGACCGCATGGAGAGGATGCGCTGGATGCGCATGATCTCGTCGTGGGAGAGGCCGCGGCGGAGGCTCAACACCCGGATCCCGTCGCGATAGAGCTTGAACGGGAACCCGTTCTCGCGGTCGTCGTCGTGGTAGACCACCTCTCCGGTGGATGCGAACAACAGCTCCTCGGGCCGGATCTTCAGCGTGAGATCGAGGTGGACGCCGAAGTAGTCGTCGAAGAGGTCGTACAGCTCCCGGACGAATACTTGAAGGGCCTGGTTGTTGGGGGCGTAGAAGCGCAGGGCCCGGGAGGTCTTGGACAGGGACTCGATGATGCGAGCTGTCGCGCCCGCGGCCGCGGACAGGTGCGCGTACCGGCGATCGAGGCCGAGATCGGGCGGTGACTGCGGGGGGGCCTCGTCGCCCATGTCCTCAGCGTAACACCAGCCTGGCCACTCGGCGACCGTGGTGATAGACCGCCTTCATGAGGATCCCACATCTGGTCGTCTCCGGCCTCCTGCCGGCCCTCGTGGCCACGGCAGCGGCGGCCTCCTCCGACGTGGACCGGCTCCAGGCGGCCCTCGAGACGTCGGGTCACTTCGCCCCGGGCGCCACCGTGGTCGCGGCCGAACGCGACGGCGACGTGCTCCGGGTGGACCTGGTGCCCGGTTCCCCCGTGGGCCACGCCCAGGTGGACGAGCTGGTCTGGGCCGTGGACCACGCCCTGGGCGATGGCGTGCGCGGGGTCGCCATCCGCCTGCCCGACGACGACGGGGTGATGCGCTCCCTGCCCGAGCTGTTCGATGCCGAGCCGGTGGCGGACAAGGGGCCTCCTCTGCCGCCGGGCTACCCGTCGGTGGACCACCCCGGCCAGGGCACGGGTGCCCTGAGCGGCAAGACCATCTACCTGTCCCAGTGCCACGGCTGGTACTGGCACGAGAGCTACGAGAGCTGGCTGACCCAGCGGCCCAACCTCTTCGACACCGTCGAGGACTTCCACAACCCCGAGGGCATGAACCAGTACCTGATGCGCTACCTGCTCAACGCCGGCGCCCAGGTGGTCACCCTGCGCGAGTCGGACCTCCAGGACGCGATGGTGGTGGTGGACGACCGGGACCCGGGGTACGCCGAGACCGGCGCCTGGGCGGACTCCCCCGACGACGGGTTCGCCGCGGACCAGGCCCCCTACGCGTACGGCGTGGATCCCTTCGAACTCGGCGGCGCGCGCCAGGCGGCCACCGCGGCCGCGGCCACGGCGACGGCGAGCTGGACCCCCGAGATCCCCGAGGACGGCCGCTACAACGTGTACGTGAGCTATCCCCAGGACAGCGGCTCGGCGCCCGACGCCCACTACGTGGTCCATCACCCGGGCGGGGACACGGACGTGTACGTGGACCAGCGCCGGCACGGCTCCACCTGGGTGTACGTGGGCCGATTCTGGTTCGAGGCGGGCTCGGACGCCGCCCGCGGCTCGGTGGAGCTGCTCAACGACTCGACGGACTCCTCCGCAGCCGTCGCGGCGGACGCGGTGCGGTTCGGCGGCGGCGTGGGGGACGTGGGCCGCGGGGGGACCACCAGCGGCCACGAGCGCTGGGAGGAGGCGGCCATCTACTACACCCAGTTCGCCGGGGCCCCCACCTCCGTGTACGACCCCTACTCCGACGGCGACGGCTACGATCCGTCGTCCCGGTCCCGGTTCGCGGACTGGGAGCACGAGGACGGGGAGGACGCCCTGTACTTCTCGTGGCACTCCAACGCGGGCGGCGGCCAGGGGACGAGCACCTACATCTACGGCCCCTGCGCCCCAGGCGAGTCGTGCGGCTTCACCGGCGTGGAGGGCAGCGAGGAGTTCGCTCAGTTCGTCCAGGACAACCTCGTGGACGCCATCACCGCCCGGTGGCAGGCCGACTGGTCCGACCGCGGCGTGCGCGTGGCCTACTTCGCCGAGGTGAACCCCTCGAACAACGACGAGATGCCCGCCGCGCTGATCGAGCTGGCCTTCCACGACAACGAGGACGACACGGCCCTGCTCAAGCACCCCCTGTTCCGCCAGGACACCTCGCGGGCGATGATGCACGGGATGATCGACTACTTCGCCTGGCGCGACGGCGTGGATCTCACCTACCCGCCCGAGCCGCCGACCCACGTGCAGGTGAAGACCGACTCCCCGGGGGTGGTCCGCGTCACCTGGCAGGCCCCGCCCAGCGGGGCGCCCCTGGGTGATCCCGCCGACAGCTACCGGGTGTACCTGTCCCTCGACGGCCGGTCCTTCGACGACGGCGTCGACGTCCAGGGCACCGAGGCCCTGATCGAGGGGCTCTCCGGGTACGACGCCGTGTTCGTGCGGGTGACCTCGGTCAACGCCGGCGGCGAGTCCTTCTCTGCGCGGGTCCTCGGCGCGGTGCCCTCGCCCGCCGACACCCGCATCCTGTACGTGGACGGGTTCGACCGCCAGGACCGCACCATGCTGCTGTACCGCGACGCCGGCGGCAGTGTCGGTGAGGTCACGCACATGGACCTGGAGCACATGAACCGCTTCGACTTCTCCGTGGAGCACCTCGTGGCGCTGGCGGAGCTGGGGCTGCCCGCGGACTCCGTGGACTCGGCTGCGGTGGCCGAGGGGCTGGTCGGGGACTACCTGCTGGTGGTCTGGGGCGCGGGCAACGAGGGCACCGAGGACGAGTCGTTCTCGGACGCCGAGCAGGCCTGGGTGGAGGCCCACATGGCTGGCGGCGGTCGCCTGTTCGTCAGCGGCGCCGAGATCGGCTGGGACCTGTACGAGCGGGGTGACGAGGACGACATCGCGTTCTACGCCGACACCCTGCTGGCCGCCCTGGCCGCGGACGACGCCGACACCTACGAGGTGGAGCCGGAGCCTGGCGGCATCTTCGCCGGCCTGGGCCCGCTGGCGTTCGACGACGGCCTGTCCGACGCCTATGACGTGCGCTATCCCGACGTGCTCGACATCCTCGCCGGAGGTGAGCCGGCGATGTACTACGACGGGGATCCCGGGCTCCCCGCGGCCCTGGTGGGGCCCGATCTGGTCTACCTCGGCTTCCCCTTCGAGACCATCCTGGGCGAGTCCGAGCGGCTGGCGGTGATGGGGGATGCCCTGGACTACCTGATCCCCGACTACGACCCCCCCGTGTGGGACACGGGCGACGACGACGACGACGACGACGACGGCGACGACGACGACGGCGACGACGATCTGGGGCCTCACCCCCACGTGACGGATCCCAGCGACGATGGCTGCGGTTGCCGGGCGTCCGGCGCGGGCACCTCGGCGGCGGCCTATCTGGCCCTCGCCCTGGTCGCGCTGGCGCGCCTCAGGCGGCGCTGGTTCAGTTGTAGATACAGGTCAGGGAGTGGGTCGGAAGTGCTCGAAACAACAGAGGATCAGGATTCGATCTCGTCGGGAACGACCCAGCCGCGCGTGGTGTGGTGGACGAACAGCAACTCGTCGAGCAGGGGGGCGGAGTTGGAGTCCGAGTAGAAGACCCTGGGGTCCAGGACCACCACCGGCTTGTCCTCGTCGTGCAGCTCCTGCAGCTCGTCCAGCCAGACCCCGGGCAGGTCGGCGAAGGGGTCCTCCCCCTCCTCGGGCGCGTAGGCCCAGTCCAGGCTCTCCTCGAACTCGTCGAGCAGGTGTGTCCGCATCAGAACTTCGCTTGGCTTTGGCACGTGCTGAAACCCCATCTCCAGATACGTAGAGGATGCTGTATGTCTGATACGGTCTGGGTTGGCAAGGGATTTCTGGAGCGACCTGAACGTGCCTCAGACCGTCGCAGCGTTGATGCCGCTGGACCCGGAGACCGGGGATCGGACCCCCGTGGATGCGGACTTCGGTCGCGCCGCGGACCTGCTCCGGGAGCGGGGCATCCGGGTGATCGTGGCCGATCCCGCAGCCGCGGAGGTCACCGCCGCTGGCGCCCGGATTCGCGGCTGGGTACCCCGCGACGGGCGGTGGCGCCCCAGCGGCCCCCACGACCTCGCCGCCGTCTACAACCGGCTGCCCGCCCGGTATCCGGAGCGCTTCGGGGCCCTGCTGCAGGCGCTGCAGCGACGCCGCGTCCCGGTGGGCAACCCGCCGGGGACCAACCGCCTGGCCCTGGACAAGGGCGAGAGCCTGCAGCTCCTGGCCGCCGCCGGGCTGCCCGTACCGGAGGTGGAGACCGACGCGGATCGCTTCGAGCTGTGCTTGCAGTCCTGGGGGACGGCTTTCTGCAAGCCCCGGTTCGGCTCCTTTGGCCGCGGGGTCGCGCGGGTGGAGCCCGGTGATCCCCTGCCCGCGCACGCGGACGGCCCCGCGATCCTCCAGCGCGCGGTGTCTCCCCCGCCGGGGCCCTACAGCGGCGTGTGCATCCGCGGGCTCGTGCAGCGGGAGGTGGACGGGACCTGGCGCGCGGCGGGGCGGGTCGCGCGGGTGAGCGAGGGGGATCCGGTGGTCAACGTGGCCCGCGGCGCGTCGGCGTTGCCCGTGGGCTCGCTGGCCCGGCGGCTGGACGACATCGCCGGGATCGAGGAGCGCCTCGACGCGCTGGAGATGGACGTGGTCCGGGCGATGGAGGATGCGGCGGGGGAGGACGCGCCGGCGATGCTCGAGCTGGGGATGGACTGGGTCCTGGACCCGGGCGGGGCTCCCTGGCTGATCGAGATCAACGGCAAGCCGGGCGGACGTCTGAGGGTGCTCGCGGAGGGGGAGGGGCCTTGGCGCCAGCGGCACGAACGAGCGCTCGCCGCGCCGTTTCTTCGTCTGGCCGCGCTCGCCGCTACATGACCAGCAGCGGTCCCGCGGACTCGTAGGTGATCTTGACCGTGGCCGACGAGTAGGCCGTGCAGTCGCCGACGATGCTGATGCCGCGCACCTCGCCGCCGTAGGTCCAGCCGCCCGAGGTGACGCCGCCCTCGACGCAGGTGCTGCCCTCCTCGTGCTTCGGGATGACGTCGTCGTCCACCGTCACCACCACTGTCTCGAGGACCGGCACCGCCGACAGCACGAACCACTCGATGGCCGGGTGGGCGAGGACCAGGTCGGCCAGGGCCGGCGCCAGATCGGCCTCCAGGCAATCGCCGGTGGCCTCGTCGTACTCCTGGATGGGCGAGAACGAGCCGTCGGTCCAGTCCACGGAGTTGAAGAAGAAGTCCACGCCGCAGCTGTCGTCGGGGTTGCAGGCGTACTGGATGTCCTCGGGCACGTAGGGCCCCTGGCCCGGGCCGATGACCGAGACGCGGATGTCGGGCACCACCATCTGGATCAGGTCCAGGTAGTGGTCGAGCCGGCACTCGCACAGCTCGTCGCCGGTGTCTCCCTCGCAGGCGCCGCCGCCGAAGTTCTCCAGCTCGCTGGTGCCGTCGCCCTCGTTGGTGACGATGACGATGTGCAGCGGGTTGTCCCCTCGCAGCATGCCGAAGTTGGAACCGTGCAGCGCAACCGGCTCGGGGAGGTCGGGATCGTCGGGGTTGGGCTCGTCCACCTGCTTGGGCAGGCAGTGGCAGGGATCGTGGTAGGGGTGGTCGTTGGGGAACTCGTCGCCGCGGCAGCCGTCGGGGAAGTTGTCCTCGAGGTTGTCGCGGTCGGGATCGAAGTCGCTTTTGCCGCCCAGATCCACGGACTCGCACACGGCCATCAGCACCGCCTGCAGCGGCCGCTCGAAGCCCGTCCCGTAGGCGCCCACGTGGGCCAGCGCCTGGAAGGTGACCTGGTCGTCCTCGTCGGACGGATCCATCAGGGCGTTGGAGCTGAGGAAGGTGCCGTCCTCGAGGTGGCGGCGGTAGCGCCCCGCCGTGCCCACGCTGTCGTCGCAGCCGGCCACGGCCGGATCATGGTGCAGGCAGTTCCACGCCTGGCTGGTGGTGATGGCCATCTGCGTGGTGGACGTCTCCGGCAGCACGTCCACGAAGGACTGGAAGTTGCGGTCCAGCTGACCCTGGATGTTCACCATGGAACCCGAGCTGTCGATGACCCACAGCATGTCCACGTCGCCAGGTCCCTGGGCGAGGTAGGAGTCGGTGAGGGTGGCAGGATCCGGGCAGCCTGCCATCAGGCACAGCAGCGCGCCGGCCAGCAGGTGACGGAGGGTAGGAAGACTAGGTCGCATGGGCGCTCCCCTGTTCGTGCGACGTGCACATTTCAGCTCCATTGTCCATGATACCGGGTTCGTGTGCGACATCGTGTCCGCGTCGCGTCAAGAAACGGGCGACCCCCCCGGAGGAGAAGATGGCCGAACACCGAGGAACCATCCTGGCCCTGGAGCAGGCGCTGGCCCTGCCCTACTGCACCCAGCGTTTCGTCCAGGAGGGGTGGCGGGTCATCCGCATCGAGTCCACGCC
Organism: uncultured Rickettsiales bacterium; assembly: GCA_964425605.1. Classification (GTDB taxonomy): domain Bacteria; phylum Myxococcota_A; class UBA796; order UBA9615; family CAYRNR01; genus CAYRNR01. The sequence continues at coordinate 17,971 of CAYRNR010000113.1, forward strand.
CCGCCCCGGCAGCAGGAACCCCGGCGACCCCAACCGCTACGCCGGGGAGGACTACGGCGAGGCCGACCGCCGCTCCTACTTCGTCCCGCCCAACCTGGGCAAGGAGGCCATCACCCTCAACCTCAAGGAACCCCGCGGGCAGGAATTGCTTCGCAAGCTGCTCGTGGAACTCGAGGTGGACGTCTTCGCCGTGAACCTGCTGCCGAAGCAGTACGTGGCGCTGGGCATCGACTACCAGACCCTGTCGGCGGCGCGGCCCGAGCTGATCTGGGTCGGCCTGAGCGCCCACGGCCCCGAGTTCCCCGTGGTGCCCGGCTACGATCCGGCCCTGCAGGCCGAGGTGGCCTACATGGACCTCACCGGCGAGCCCGACGGCGCCCCCATGGTCTGCGGAGTGCCCCTGGTGGACCTCAAGGCCGGCGACGAGGCCTACGCTCGGATCTACAAGGCCCTGTACCAGCGCGAGCGCAGCGGCAAGGGGCGACGCATCGACGTGTCCATGATCCGCGCCAGCGCCTCGTGGCTGGTCACCAAGATGTCCCTGGCGTCCCTGGGGCACGATCCCGCCTCCGTCACTCGAACGGGCAACCTCCACCCGATCTTCACACCGGTAGACGTGTTCCCCACCGCCGACGGGTACATCAGTCTGGCCGTGGGCAACGATCTCCAGTGGAAGTCCATGTGCGGCCTGCAGCCCTTCGCCGCCCTGGATCGACCCGAGTACGAGACCAACTCCGGCCGCCGCGATCGCCGCGAGGCCCTGGTCGCCGAGATCGGCGCCATCACCCGCCACATCTCCACCGACGACCTCGCCGGCCTGTTCGCCTCGGCCCGCCTGATCCACGCCCGTATCCTGCGGACCGCCGACGTGCTCGAGCACCGGGCCATCGAACCCCACCTGCTGTACACCGTCCGCCCCGACGGCGAGCGCATCCCCGTCGCCCCGTCGAGCCACGACACCGAGCACCTGGGGAGCTGCGACAACGAGCTGCCGTTCCCGCCGACGTATGGACAGGACACCGACGCGGTGCTCGGCGAGGCGGGGCTGTCCGATGAGGCCATCGGGGGATTGCGAGAAGACGGTGTCGTGGCCTGATCTACACACGCCGAATACTAAACAGGAGCCTGTGAATTAGGCTGAATTCTAAAGCGCGGCTTCAGGATTCGACGGTTTTCGTGGTATGCTCTGGCCATGTTCGAGAGAACCCTGGACCTCCGTGCCATCCTCGATAGCAAGAGCCTCTTCCTGTTCGGTCCGAGGCAGACCGGGAAGACGACGTATCTCAAGTCACGGTTTCCGGACGCGATGTACGTCGACTTGCTGGACACGCGGGTCCAGCAACAGCTGATCGTCAGCCCCTATCGCCTGCCTGAACTCATCGCTGCACACCGTGCCTTACATCCATCGGGCGCGGCCGGACCCCTGCTGGTTGTGGTCGATGAGATCCAGAAGGTCCCTGCGCTGCTCGACGAGGTCCACCGGCACATCGAGCGTCACCCTGATGATCGGTTCGTGTTGACCGGAAGCAGCGCACGCAAGCTCCTTCGGTCGGGTGTCAATCTGCTGGGCGGGAGAGCCAGACGCGTCCGTTTCCATCCCATCCGCGCCCCGGAGCGAACGGCCACCGACCTGACGTGGAGGGCTGCTCTGCAGTGGGGAGGCCTACCGTCGATATTGCTGTCCGACGACCGCCGCTCCGACCTGATGGACTACGTCGGACTCTACCTGCAGGAGGAGATTCGCAACGAGGCGTTGACGCGTTCCCTGGCCACGTTCTCGAGGTTTCTCTCCGCAGCGGCGACGACCAACGCCGAGCAGGTCGTCTACCAGTCCCTCGCCTCCGACGTGGGCGTATCCGCGCCGACCATCGTGTCCTACTACGAGATCCTCGAGGACACCCTGATCGGCGAGAGGCTGATGCCCTATCGCTGCGGCCTCAAACGCAAGTCCGTGGCCTCGCCCAAGTTCTACTTCTTCGACACCGGCGTCTTCCACGCGCTGATGAATCGTTGGGACGTCGCCGACCACACCCTGGAGTTCGGCACAGCCCTCGAGCAACTCGTCCACAACGAACTCCGCGCCTACCTCGACACCATGCATCGTCAGGAGTGTTCGTTGTTCTTCTGGCGAACCCAGTCCCGGATCGAGGTCGACTTCGTCGTCGAGATCGACGGCAAAGAACTCGCTGCCATCGAGGTCAAGTCCACCGAGAACGTGACCTCCAAGCACCTCAAGCCGCTGCGTGCCATGGCGCAAGAGCCGAACTTCTCGTTCAGGCGCCGCATCCTCGTCTGCACCGAACCCCGGCCACGGCTCACCGAGGATGGCATCCTGATCCTGCCCATCCCCGACTTTCTGGATCTGCTGTGGTCAGGGGAGATGTTCTGATCCGGACGCTGCGTCAGGTGAGGTGCCTTTCCGTTGACCCATCCACGACACCGCTGCTAGGTTGTACCCAAGAGGGGGTAGTCGTGAATCACGAAAAATTCCGAGTAGTTGGCCGCAGTACTGACCGCGATCCGTCCGCGGAGGGTACGTCCATGCGTCCGTCCTTTGTCCTTGTCGTCGCGATGGCCTTCGGGCTCGCTTCGTGCCACCCCGTGGACGAGGGGGGGCAGTTCGCCCAGGACATCCACGTGTCTCAGCGCCTGGTGGAGTTCGGGCAGGTTCCCGTGGGCAGTTCGGCCACGCGCGTCGTGGAAGTGCACAACACCGGGGACTTCGAGCTCGTGCTGTCCCAGGTCCCCGAGGTGAGCCACGAGGGCTCCCACGAACCGTTCACGCTGGAGGCGACCTGGACTCGTCTCCCCGGCGAGGAGCCGGGGACCGCGGCGATCAAGATCGCGCCGCGGACCTACGAGGAGATGACCATCACGTATGCCCCCGCGGCCGCGGCGGATTCATACGCCTCCATCGGTCTGTTCAGCAATGACATGGATGAGGCGTACCGCCTCGTGGTGCTCCACGGCGACTCCAGCGTGGAGGCGCCTGCGGCCGACGTCACGCCGAACTGGGTGGATTTTGGTCATGTGCCCAGCGGTACGACCGTCGAGGAGATCGTGGAGATCCAGAACCTGGGCGAGGTCGAAGTGGACGTCCTCGCGGTGATCGTGGACACCGGCCCCTTCGAGGTCGTGTCACAGCCCGACGCCCCCATCCCCCCGGGCGCCGCGGGTGAGGTCGCGGTGCAGTTCACCTCGGACGGGGACCATGCGATCGGATTGATCCTCGTGGAGATCGACGGGGAGCCGAGCGTCAGCCACGCGGTCAGCCTCAGCGCCAACTCCCCGGGCAGCATCAGCAACTCGCCGCCCGAGATCGCTTTGATCGAGCCCACCGAGCCCACGGTCTTCGACCTGGACCAGGACCTCGAGCTGCTGACCCAGGCCTGGGACGCCGAGCAGCCCGACACCGGCCTGTTCTGCACGCTGGAGTCCAACCGGCTGGGGGTCGTCGAGCAGGAGACGTCCGACCCCGTGGCTTCCCAGGTGCATTTCGTCATCGACATCGACGAGTCGAATTTCGGGAATGCGCAGGGCTACCACACGCTGACCCTGTGCTGCACCGACGTGTACAACGAGAGCGCGTGCCTCACCACGGTGGTGAGCATCGAATACCCCTTCTCCGCGGACGACGAGGACGGGGACGGGTATTCCCCGGGCAACGGCGATTGTGACGACACGGACCCCACCAGCTACCCCTCGGCGCTGGAGCTACCCGACGGCGTGGACAACAACTGCGACTGGGTCGTGGACGAAAACACCACCAACAGCGACGACGACGGCGATGGGCTGTCCGAGGCCGAAGGCGACTGCGACGACGACGACGCGTTGACCTACCCCCACGCCTTCGAGCAGGCCGACTACATGGACAACGACTGCGACGGCCTCATCGACGAGGGGACCGACTTCGTCGACGACGACCATGACGGGCTCACCGAGGCCATGGGCGACTGCGACGACGGCGATCCCGAGGTCTACCACGGTGGCATCGAGTGGTGCGATGCCAAGGACAACGACTGCGACGGCGAGACGGACGAGGACTGCGTCGGCGCGACCACGCCCATGTACCTGGTCGGCGGGATCCAGGCCGACGTGGTCGTGGCCGAGCCCGGGCAGGAGGTGGGCTTCTGCCTCACCGTCGCGGCCGGTCCCGACGCCGCGGTCGTGTTCGACTGGAACGCCGGCGGGGGAAGCTTCGAGGGCGATAGCGACGGCCCGTGCGTCACCTGGGTGGCAGCGGAGCAGGTCGATGCGTACTCCATCTATTGCAAGGTGACGGACGTCACTACGGACCAGAGCATCTGGGCATTCCTCGAGGTCACGGTCCAGGATTGCTGGCACGTGCATGCCGTCGAGCTGCGGGGCGATTGCTCCTTGAGCGACACGCACCGCGCCTCGCCAGCATGGGCCATGGCTCTGGGAGCGCTGGTCCTGGTGCTGGGAATCCGCCGCCGCTGACCCGCGACCCCGCCTCCCCGTCTCCCGGCGCTACGCGCCGCGCCTTGCCACCCTCGCCCGCGCCCTGTAATAAGTATCTTCCCAGCACGAATCTCACCCCCGGACGAGGCGCGTCGATGAGCGAAAGACGAATCGAAACCCTCCTTGGCAACCTCGTACTGGCCCGTGGCCTCGTCGAGGCGGGGTGCCAGGCGGCGTACTCCTATCCCGGCACCCCCAGCAGCGAGATCCTCCCGGCCATCCCGCGATTCGCGCAGATGGAGGGGGTGAACGTCTACTCCGAGTGGTCGGTCAACGAAAAGGTGGCGTTCGACAACGCCTTGGCCGCGGCGTGGACGGGCAAACGTTCGGCCGTGATCATGAAGCAGGTGGGGCTCAACGTGGCCGCCGACTCCCTGCTCAGCGCGGCCTACATGGGGCTCAAGGGGGGGATGGTGATCATCTCGGCCGACGACCCCGGGCCCCACTCGTCGCAGACCGAGCAGGACACGCGGCTGTTCGCCCACTTCGCCAAGGTGCCGGTCTTCGATCCGTCGGACCCGGACGAGGGTCGCGACATGATCGCCGCGGCGTTCGAACTCAGCGAGAAGCACCAGATCCCGGTGCTGGTGCGCCCCGCCATCCGCGTCTGCCACGCGGTGCAGTCCATCGAGTTCCGCGAGGTGGCCTCGGACTACCCCGACGCGAACTTCGAGCGGAACACCGAGCGCTGGGCCGCCACCCCGCGCTTCCGGCGCATCCTCCACGGTGAGCTCAACGACAAGCTCGCGGCCATGGCCGAGGAGCTCGGGTCGTACGAGCCGTTCAACCGCATCGAGAACCTGGGGCCGGCGCCGCTGGGGGTCATCGCCGGCGGCGTGCTGTACGCCAACCTGGTGGAGTGGCTCGACGAGGTGGGCCTGCGCGAGAAGGTGCCGGTGCTCAAGCTGGGTGTGGCTTTCCCGTTCCCCGAGGGGCTGGTGAGCCGGTTCATGGAGTCCGTGGACCGCGTGCTGGTGCTCGAGGAGCCCGATGCGCTGATCGAGACCCTGATCCCGAACCGCACGAACGTGGTGGGCCGCCTGTCCGGGCACGTGCCCAACTTCGGGGAGCTGACCCCGGAGCGCCAGGCCGAGGCCATCGTGCCGATCTTCAACGAGGCCGGGCTCGACGTGGACGTGCCCTCGCGGGCCACCGCCGAGCAGACCATGGGCCAGCTCGGGCTGACCGTGCGGCCGCCGACCCTGTGCCCCGGCTGCGGCCACCGCGCCGCGTTCCACGCCATCCGCAAGGTGTTCAAGGGGCGCAAGTCCATCTACACCAGCGACATCGGTTGTTACACCCTCGGCACCAACCTCGAGGCGGTGGACACCTGCGTGGACATGGGCGCCGGCATCACCATGGCCAGCGGCTTCTGGCAGGCCTACGCCCTCGACGGCAAGCACCAGCCCGTGGTCGGCACCATGGGGGACTCGACCTTCTACCACTCGGGTCCTGCCGGCCTGATCAACGCGGTGTACAACCGCGCTCCCATCGTGCTGGTCATCCTCGACAACGACATCACCGCCATGACCGGCATGCAGCCCACACCGGGTACCGGGGGCACCGCCAGCGGGCGTCCGGGTACGAAGATCCCCCTGGAGCGGGTGGTCAAGGGCTGTGGGGTCGACTTCCTGAAGGTGGTCGATCCCTACGACTACGAGGACTTCACCGAAACCCTGCGCCAGGCCGACGCGTACGCGCGGGCCGAGGACGGCGGCGTGGCGGTGATCATCGCCCGGCATCCGTGCGCCCTATACTCGCGGCAGAAGCCCATCGTCCGCATGGAGTTCGAGCGGGATCAGTGCAACGGCTGCTACCTGTGCGTGACCCACTTCGAGTGCCCGGCCATCGTGCCGCGCAACGCCGACGCGCCGAAGAAGAAGGAGCGCTACGTGGCCATCGACAAGAGCCTGTGCGTGGAGTGCGGCACCTGCGTGCCGTGCTGCCCCAAAGCGGCCTTCGTCGCGGTGGAGGAGTACTAGAGATGAGTGAGCGCTACGGTCAGTTCCTCATCGCAGGCGTGGGTGGTCAGGGCGTGGTGACGGCGGCCTCGGTGCTGTCGCGCACCGCCACCAACGTGGGCATGCGGGTCATCGGCTCGGAGACCCACGGTATGAGCCAGCGCGGCGGATCGGTGGTCTCCCACTGGAAGGTGGGCGAGTTCTCGGCGCCGCTGGTGCGCAAGGGCGCAGCAGACGTCCTGCTGGCGTTCAACGACGTCGAAGGGTATCGAAACCTGGACTTCGTGCGGCCCGGCGGCCGGGCCCTGTTCAACGCCCCGGACGCGACGCTGCGCCCCGAGGTGGTGGCGTACTTCGAGGACCACGGGATCGAGTACCGGGTCATCGACGCCCTGGCCGAGGTGGCGACGAAGCGCTGGTACAAGTCGCTCAACCAGCTGATGCTGGGCCACGCGGCCGCCCTGGGGTGGCTGCCCTTCGGCGACGAGGACCTGGGCGCGACCGTCGCGGCGTTCGGCAAGCCACAGTTCCGTGAAGCCAACGTCTGGGCCTACGGCCGGGGCGTGGAGATGGCCAAGGGCTCCTGAGCCCCGAGGAGGACGCGTGACACCTTTCACCTATCACCGACCCACCACCGTGGACGAGGCGGTGGAGATGTTGCAGCAGGGACCCCAGCCCGCCGTGGTGCTGGCCGGGGGCACGGACCTGCTGGTGCGGTACAAGCTCGAGAGCCCCCAGATCGGCTCGGTGGTCAGCCTGCGCGACGTCGAGGGGCTGGACCGCATCGACGCCGACGACGACGGCGTGACCCTGGGCGCGCGCGTCACCCTGGCCGAGGTGCTGGAGAGTGACCTGCTGGCCCAGCGGGTGCCGCTGCTGGTGGACGCTGTGCGGCGCATGGCCAACACCAACATCCGCAACCGCGCGACGGTGCTGGGCAACATCTGCAACGCCTCGCCCGCCGCGGACACCGCGGGTCCGCTGCTGGTGCTGGGCGCCGAGGTGGCGGTGGCCGGACCGGCCGGCGAGCGGTGGGTGGACGTGGGCGACTGGTTCACCGGCCCCCGCGAGAGCTGTCTGGGACCGAACGACGTGGCCCGCGCGCTGCGCATCCCGAACCAGACAGGCCTGGGGCGGTACGAGCGGCTGGCCAACCGCCGCAACGCGGACCTGGCGCTGGCCTCGTCGTGCCTTCTGCTGACCCTGGCGGACGACGGAACCGTCACCGACGCGCGGATCTCCCTGGGCGCCGTGGCGGCCACGCCGTTGCGCAGCGCCGCGGCCGAGGCCGCGCTGGTCGGCTCGAAGCTGGACGCCGGGACCATCGCCGCCGCGGCGAAGGCTGCCGCGGGCGACGCGAAGCCCATCGACGACGTGCGGGCCACCGCCTGGTACCGCACCGAGATGGTCCACAACCTGACGCGGCGCGGCCTCGAGGCGCTGGCAGGGGGTGCCGCATGAAGATCAGCCTGACCGTCAACGGCTCCCTCCACACCCTGGAGGTGCCGCCCAACCGGATGTTGCTCGCGGTCCTGCGCGAGGACCTCGACCTCACCGGGACCAAGTACGGCTGCGGCACCGGCGACTGCGGCAGCTGCGTGGTGGAGGTGGACGGCCGCTCCGTCAACTCCTGCCTGATGCTGGCCGCCGAGGCCGACGGCTGCGAGATCACCACGGTGGAGGGCCTCGCCGAGGGCGTCATGCCCGAGCAGCTCGACGTCATCCAGCGCGCCTTCATCGACGCCGGCGCCATCCAGTGCGGCTACTGCACGCCGGGCTTCCTGATGACCGCCCGGGCCTTCCTGCGCACCCACCCCGATCCCACCGACGAGGAGATCAGCGAGACCTTCGAGGGCAACCTGTGCCGCTGCACCGGCTACGTGAAGATCAAGCAGGCCATCCATGACGCGGCGCGCACGATGCGCGAGGGGGTGGCGTCATGAGCGGCGACCGCAACTTCGTCAACGTGGGCAAGTCCACGGTCAAGAAGGACGTGCTGCCCAAGGCCGTGGGCGCGGCCAGGTACCTGCAGGACCTGAGCCAGCCGCTGATGCTGCACGGGGCGATCCTGCGCTCCGGGATCTCCCGGGCCAAGATCGTCTCCATCGACACCTCGAAGGCCCTGGCCGCCCCGGGCGTCAAGGCCGTGCTCACCGGCGCGGACGCGGCGGACGTGGTCTTCGGCTTCGGCAAGGACAACTCGCCGCTGAAGAAGGAGCTGGTGCGCTGCCACTTCGACGAGGTGGCCGCCGTGGCCGCCGACACCGAGCAGCAGGCCCGGGCTGCGTGCAAGCTCATCGAGGTCGAGTACGAGGAGCTGCCCGGCGTGTTCACCGCCGCGGACTCCCTGGCCGAGGGCGCGCCCGTGCTGCACGAGGGCCGGCGCAACCTGTTCACCAAGTACGACTACGAGCACGGGAACGTGGAGGATGGCTTCGCCGCGAGCGACGAGGTCATCGAGATGGACATCCGGCTGCCCTTCCACTCCCCGGGGCAGATGGCCCCCAGCGGCTGCATGGCCGCGTGGGACCACGAGGGGCGGCTGACGGTCTGGACCCCCAACCAGGTGCCGTTCCTGATGGCGAAGGACTTCGCCGACGCCTTCAAGATCCCGGGCAGCAAGGTCCGCGTGATCCAGCCCACCATCGGCGGCAGCTTCGGCAAGGGCCTGGACACCCACACCCTGGACATGATCACCGTGCTGCTGGCTCGCGAGACCGGCCGGCCGGTGAAGATCACCAACACCCGTCAAGAGGAGCTGCGGGTCTGCACGACGCGCCAGCCCTCGGTGGTCAAGTCCCGCATGGGGGTGACCCGCGAGGGCAAGATCCTGGCGGTGGAGGTGGACTACCTGTGCGACATCGGCGCCTACGTCTCGTGGGGCGTGGGCACCCCGGTGGTCAAGCTCGAGACCATCGCCTCGCTGTACCGCGTCCCCAACGCCAAGATGCGGGCGCGGATGGTCTACACCAACAACCCGTACAGCGGCGCCATCCGCGGCTACGGTAACCCCCAGTCCACGTTCATCCTCGAGTCCATGCTCGACGAGCTCGCCGAGCGGCTGGGCATGGACAAGGTGGCGATCCGGCTGCTCAACGCCAACGATCCCGACACCGAGACCCCCCAGGGGTTGAAGATCAGCTCCTGTGGCCACAAGGACTGCCTGACCAAGGCCGCCGAGGCCATCGGCTGGGGACGCGAGCTGCCTCCCAACCACGGCATCGGCATCGCCTCGACCATCAACGTCGGCGGCGGCGCGCGCATCTACCGCAGTGACGGCTGCGGCTCCATCGTCAAGGTGGACGACTTCGGCAAGGTCACGCTGATCTCCGGCACCACCGAGATCGGTCAGGGGTCGGAGACGGCCATGTCCCTGATCGTGGCCGAGGAGCTCGGCGTGCTGCACGAGGACGTGTCGGTCATCAACACCGACACCGACGTCAAGCCGTGGGACGTGGGCTGCCACGCCAGCCGCACCACCTTCATCGGCGGCAACTCGGCGCTGCTCGCCGCGCGCGAGGCCAAGACCAAGATCCTCGACTTCGCCGCTGGACTGCTCGAGACCCCGGCCGAGGACCTCGACATCCGCGACCGGATGGTGTTCGTGAAGGCGGACCCGGACAAGGCGGTGCCCATCTCCACGTGCGTGCGCAAGATGCACTTCCGGCCCGGCGGCAGCGGCGTGGTGGGCGAGGCCTTCTACGATCCCCCCAACCAGATGATGGACCGGCGCTACTACGGCAACATCTCGGTCACCTACGGCTTCGGAGCCCAGGCCGCCGAGGTGAAGGTGGACCCGGACACGGGCGAGGTCACCGTGATCAAGCTGGTGGCCGTCCACGACGCGGGCCAGGTGATCAACCCCCTGGCCGCCACCGGACAGATCGAGGGTGGCGCGGCCATGGGCCTGGGGTACGGTCTCACCGAGGAGCTGCTGCTGGACCAGGGCAAGCTGCTCAACACCACGTTCCTCGACTACCGCATGCCCACCACGCTGGAGATGCCCGAGACCGAGGTGCACTTCGTCGACACCTACGATCCCCACGGCCCCTTCGGCGCCAAGGGCATCGGCGAGATGGGCCTGGTCCCGACCATGTCGGCGCTGGCCAACGCGGTGAAGCAGGCCGCGGGCGTGAGGATGACGCGCCTGCCCATGACCCGCGAGCGGGTGTACCGGGCGATGAAGGGGATCGGGGATCCCGACTGAGCAAACGACGGTCTCGCCGAAGGCGGCGGGAACGGGAGGAAATACGATGGCTTACGAGTTCCAGGGAATGTACTTCGAGGACTGGACCGACGGGTACGAGCTGTGGACCGCCTCGCGGACGATCACCGAGGCGGACATCATGGCCTTCGCCGGCGTGTCCGGTGACTTCAACCCGCTGCACACCAACGAGGTGTTCGCGTCCACCACGCCGATGAGGGGGCGGATCGCCCACGGCATGCTGGGCGTCGCCATCGCCACGGGGCTGGCCAACCAGACCCGGACGATGGAGGGCACGACCATGGCGCTGATGAGCC
>CAYRNR010000114.1:0-28878 GCA_964425605.1 uncultured Rickettsiales bacterium
CCGAGGTCGCTGTCGAAGGGCTGGATGTTCACCGTCACGTAGACGCGCCGCCCACGCTCGTGCGCGTAGGAGAGCGCCCACTCCAGCTCGTCGACTTCGAAATTGCCCGCGTGGCTGCGCAGGGAGAACTGCTTCAGGCCCAGGTAGACGGCGTCCGCGCCGAAGCGCAGCGCTGTCCGTAGCTTGGCGGGCGTGCCAGCGGGGGCGAGGATCTCGGGGCGGCGCGGAGTACAGGTCATTGCGGGCGGGGAGGATAGCACGTGGCCAACGCCGCACCCATCCTCCTGGCCCCGTATCCTCTCTACTGCAAGAACCGCCTGAGCCTCGGAATCCTACTCATCGAGAAGATCGCCGCACACGACAGCACGAGCACCGATACCGCATAGCAGGCATCCCACGCCATGCTTCGATACTCCAGGTCGAACGGCTCGAACCATCTCAAGAAGATCAGGTGAACCGCATAGAGTCCCAGAGCCCATCTGCCCATGTTCTCCAGAAGACCGTTGCGTAGTATCGAGTGATTCGACAGCGCCACCAGAGCGCTCCCGGCTCCGAAGAGATAGGTACAGAAAACGTAGTCGTGGGTGGGGGGGACTTCGAACGCTCTCATGATGTAGATCGTCTCAACAAATTGCCCGGCGGCGCCTGCCAACATGACGCCAGCGCCGAGATACAGCCACCGCGGGCTTGGCGTTCTCCTGGCGAACCAGATGCCGGTCACGAAGAAGATCAGCCCGAAGAAGGGCCCGTTCCTCGTGTTGAACTCCAGCTCCAGGCCGATGGGCGTGGCGCTGTAGGACTTGGCCAGTGCCCCGACGATGAAGAGCAGGGCGGAGGCGACCGCCAGGAGTGGAAATTGCCGGTACTTCATGAAGACGGCGCTGATGTACACGGCCAGCGCGAGGCTGATCAGGAACCACAGGTGCACCTCGGTGCCCTGAAATGCCAGCGCAACTGGGTCCTCGAGCATCCTCGATAGATTCCTGTACACGGTCTTCACCGGGCCCAGGACGCCGTGTTCGATGACCGAGGTGACGTTGAGCGGCAGTAGATAGACGATGCACCAGAAGACGAGAACGGCGGCGATGCGCTTCGCCGATGCGTGGGCTGCCGGCATGGGTCCGGCGCCTCTTCGCACCTTGCTGGCCCAGAAGAAACCCGATGCTACAAAAAAGAAGGGGACGGCAAATCGCGTGAGTTGATTGACGATGATGTACGGGAGTGTCGAGACCTCATCATGGCTCCCCTTGAACGGGGTCGTGTGCATGATGACGATCGCGGCGACAGCCAGGGCGCGCATGGCATCGACACTGTGAACCCGGCTCACCACATCCTCCTGCATCGCAAGGATACACGTTCGGCTGCGGCCACATCTCCCGGCCACGAACGCGGCGTCCTATGTAGCAGGCTGGCTCCTCGTTGTGACGATCACGATCCGTTCCTGTAAGGTTCCCATGAGGTCCACGCAGTCCCAGCCGAACCCTGCAGGAACGGAGCGAGCCATGCCGAGCCCCTCCCCGCGAGCACCTCTGCTGCTGGCCTTGGTGCTGGTGGGCTGCCCCACCGAGAGCCAGGACGACGACGCCGGCGACGACGATACCGGCGACGACGACACCGTCACCTACGAGTCGGGGTGTATCACCGTCAACGACGAACAGCCGGGCTTCGCCCACCTCCAGGACGCGATCGACACCGCCGGCGAGGGCGACTCCATCGAACTGTGTGAGGGCACCTTCGAGGGCTCCGTGCGTATCGGGAAGTCCCTCTCCATCCAGGGCCAGGGCGTGGGCGACTCGACCCTCACCGGCGCCGTCAACGAGATGACCGTCACCATCGAGGACGCCTCCGGCGTCTCCTTGTCCGGCCTCACCATCGACAGCACCCGCAACGCAGTGGTCGTCCAGGCCAGCACGGGGGTCCTTCTCCAGGACCTCGGCCTCGAGTCCAGCGGCCAGACGGCCATCTCGGCCGACCACAGCCAGCTCCAGGTCGCGCAGGTCGATTTCCGCGATCACCCCTACGCTGCCATCGACGCCCAGGCCTCGACCGTCGAGATCACCGACTGCACCTTCACGGACCTCACCGGCTACGGTGTCCTCCTGAGGTCCTCCGACGCGACGATCCTCTCCAGCGAGTTCGACTCGGTCGTCCCTCAGCCCACCTCCGACGACTTCGACGGCACCTGCATCTTCGCCGACGACAGCACCGTCACCGTCACCGACGCGGTCATCTCCGCCTGCACGCGGGTGGGCATCTACGGTATCGACTCCGACCTCGAGGTCGCCAACACCACGGTGGAGAACTGCGCCAACGGCATCGCCGGCATCGCCGGAGCCGCCAGTTCGGTCACCGGCTGCGTCTTCGAGGAGGTTCCCCTGTTCGGCATCCTCCTGGTCGACCAGGACGCCACCATCACCGGCAACACTCTCCACGCCACGGATCCGGGCGCCGATACCTGCGGAGTCGCCGTGGGCGCCGACGACGGCACCTTCGAGATCCGCGACAACGAGGTCAGCGGGTACGGCCAGATCGGCATCTGGGTGCAGTACCCCTTCTGGGGGGAGACCCCGGCGGGCGGGTCCGCGGTGCTCGCCGACAACACCATCACGGACGTGGCCCTGCACGGCGTACTCCTCACCGAGTTGGACACGGCCGAGGTCTCGGGCAACGTGATCCAGGGCATCACCTGGGGTGGTGAGGTCACCGACGGCGGCTACACCGACGGGTTCGGCCTGAATCTGTGGGACATCGACGAGCTGGTCCTGTCGGAGAACGAGGTGTCGGACGTGGACGTGGTCGGGATCTACGTGCTCGACAGCGAGTTCGTCTCGACGGACGACGAGGTCTCCGAGACCGGCGTGTGGGGGATCTTGATCAGCGGATCGAGCGGGACCTTCGAGGGGCTGCTGGTCAACAACACGGCCATCTGCGGCGTGGACGTGCGCACGTCGGCCGTGGACTTCGTCGACACCATCATCCGCAACGGCCACCAGGGGATCCCCCCCGAGTACTGGGAGGACGGCTGGCCGCTGTACTACGCCCACGGCGCCATGTTCTCCGACTCCCAGTGCAGCTTCACCGACAGCCACTTCCTCGACAACGACGACTGGGCGCTGGAGCTGTACGACACCGACGTGCAGGTCGAGGGCACGACGTTCCGGGGGGACTCGAACTACGGGATCTACGCGGTCTACGGGTTTGGCGAGATCCGCGACAGCTCGTTCGAGGACCTGACCTACGCCATCCACCTCGACAGCGCAGACGCGGCCTCCCAGATCGGCGACCTGACCATGGCGAACAACCTTTTCACGGACGTGTACGCGGCGCTGTACTCGTCGAATCTCGCGGGCACGACGGTCTTCGAGGACAACCAGATCGACTCGACCACCGGGTACGGCCTGTATCTGGCCGACGCGACGGCGGACGACGCCGTGGTCGAGGTGCGGGACAACAGCTTCACCACGTTGGCTGGCAGCGCAGTATACGCCTCGGGGATCGAGCTGCAGATGGACGGGGCCAACACGATCGACGGCGTGGACAACGGGTACGCGTCGGTGTCCCTCGACACGGTGACCGGCACGGTCTCCGGGCTCGTGGTCGCCAACGGGACGGGCCCTGGGCTGACCGCGGCTGGCTCCGACCTCTCCATCACCGGCTGTGAGCTGGCCGGCTCGGCGGGCCACAACCTTCAGCTTCGGGACTCCACGGTTCAGGTCGTGGACAACCCAGCCCTGTCCCAGGGATCGGCCGCGGGCATCAAGCTGGAGGGGATCATCCACGGTGCGATCACCGGCAACACGATCCAGGACAACGCCGCTCACGGCATCCACTGCGACTCGGCGGACGTGGCGCTGGACGCCTGCTACAACACCATGGGGGGCAACACGCCCGCGGACCTCTACGAGGAGAGCGGCTGCGTGCTCGCCTGCACGTTGCAGTAGACGCCCTGACAGAGGTGTGACAGGTCCCAGCGGCCGCGGGCACCTCCCGGCCTGTCTGCGGGACCTCTACGAGGTGACATCCAGGGTCATGAGGACGTCGTCGATGGACTCGCCCTCGATGCGGAAGCGATCGGCGATCCGCCCGATCTCGACGAACCCCATCCGGCCGTACAGTCGCTGCCCCGCGGTGTTCTGGCCGAACACCCGGAGGTCCACCCAGCGCAGGGTGGCTTGTTGCCGGGCGAAATCGAGCGCCGTCTGCAGTAACACGCGCCCCACTCCGTGGCCGCGATGGGGTCGCTCGACCCCGATGCCGAGCTCGCAGCGATGCAAGCCGACCTTCAGCCCATCGCCCTCGAGGTTCGCGTGGCCGATGATCTCGTCGGAGCCCGGTGGGCGCGCCACGAACCAACGCTGCCAGCTGCGCTCGCTCAGGGATAGCTCCAGACGCTCGGGCCGCAGGCCCGTGGGCCCATGCGGATCACCTGGCGCAAAGGGCATGAAGTGGGGTTCGCCGCGGCCGGACTCCCCTCGATGACGCTGGAAGTGCTGCCGGAACTCCTCGAGATCCTCGGAGACGAGCGATCGAACCCGATAGTCCATCTGACTCCGTCTATCACCGCCGAGAGACGACGACAATTCGACACGCCTTCGAGGCCTACTCCTTCTCCTCGGCCTTGGGCACGTGGTCCAGCGAATACTGGCGACGCGTCTCGGTATCTGCGGGCGTGCTGCTGACGTACTCGTCGTCCAGGCCCCCGACGTCGAGGTTGTCGTCGGTGCTCTCCAGGATCTTCTGGACGTCGTCGCCCACCTTGAACCAGGCGGTCTCGCTGAAGTCTGCATCCGCCCGCGTCGCGACCACGCCGCCGCACTGCGGGCACTCGAGCAGCTCGCTGCGGGTGACCTCCGCGCCACAGTCGACACAGGCTCGCATACGCACCTCCTGGAACGACCATAGCCCAATCGACCCGCCGATCGAACCCTTTGGCTGCCAGCGGGCACCTACCCACGCGGGGGGGCCATCTCGCGCGAGGAGGGTGTGATGCGCGGATTCGATTTCTGGAGGCGCTGGCTGGAGGTCGCGTCGTGGGCGCTGGTGTTCTCCGGCGTGGCGCTGGCGCTGTTCAACCAGTCGAGGGCCGCGGACTGGCTGGTCAACCAGTACGTGGATCCCGCGTTCTTCACCCAGATGAGCGGGGAGGCGACGGCGTTCCAGGCGTGGATCTACGGCGTGCTCGGGGCCACGATGGTGGGCTGGGGGGTGGTCGTGATGGGCCTGGTGCGGGTGCCGTTCGCACGCCGAGAGGCGTGGAGCTGGAACACCCTCGTGGCGGCCCTGGCCCTCTGGTTCGTCCTGGACAGTTCGCTGTCCGCTTGGCACGGCGTGATGCCCAACGTGGGCATCAACACGGCGTTCGCGGTGCTGCTGGGGTTACCGCTGGCGATGACACGCCGCGCGTTCTTCATCGAGAACGCCCGCTGATCTGGCACGGGATCTGCTCGAGCTGAGCCTTGCGCGTCGGCGGAGTGAAGATGTCCTTACGACAGATCGTGTTCATGGGATGGGTGTGCTTGGCGTTGGGTGGGGCGCTTCCGGCGGAGGCGTCCAGGGCCGAGGAGCGCGCGACGGTGGGGGCCTTCATATTCGGGGTGTCCTACGGGCTGCCGGTCACGGTGTCCACGGCGATGCTGATCGGCTCCAGGAACAAGACCGACGACGACCTGAGGCTGTACTGCGCGCTCCTGCTCCCCGGGATCGGGCCGGCACTCACTGGCGTCCAGATCGTCGAGGCGCATCCGCTGACCTGGGTGGTCGGTGGCTACCTGTGTCTGATGTCCGTCGTGCAGACGGTGGGGATGGTGATGCTGATCAGCGGGCTGGTGGAGATGGCCGATGGCCGGGGGGGGCGCCGATGTTCGCGGGTGTGGCCCACCGCGGGACCGATGGGCATCGGGCTGGCCGGGGTGTTCTGACGCGCACAGGCGCGCTCAGTGATCGTTGACGGTGTCGTCGTCGTCGTCGCCGGTACCGCACCATTCGCCCGAGTAGGCGGTCTGCTCCAGCAGGTCGGCAAGCTCCTCCCCGCTGGCGGTGAGGAACGCGTCGAGGAGCTCCTGGCGCTGCTCGGCGGACAGCTCGGGCAGGCACTCCATGAGCTGCTCGCGGATGGCGTCGTTGGCCGACGAGGACTCGATGATGTCGACGATCTGACAGAACACGTCGGCCTCTGACGCGGGGATGTCGTTCTCGATGGCCTCGGTGCAGATGCTCTGCTGGAAGGTCGAGTCGTCATCGTCATCGTCGTTGGCCGGCGTGGTGCAACCCATGGCCGCGCCCAGGAGCAGGAGGCCGGACAGGGCGGCGAGGGGGGCGGTGGCTGCCCAGCGGCGCAGGGGGACGGCTTCCTCGTCGCGGCCCAGGGTGTGGCGGAGCTCGGCCAGCAGGTCGTCCACGTCGGCGCGGGCCAGCGCGCCGTCGGACCGGAGCCTGGACTCCGCCACGGTCCGGGTGAGTGTCGTGAGATCGTTCCACAGGGCGTCGTCGCCCTGGCGGCCGCGCAGCAGCCGGTACAGCGCGGCCAGCGGGGTCTCGACCGGACTCCACGGGGGGACCGGGTGGTCGTGGGTCTGCAGAAACGAGCGGATGTCGTGCAGCAACGGATTCACGGTCGGGACAGGGTGCATGGCGCGCCTCCAGTTCGACCATGCTAGCGCACCCAAGGCACCCCGAGGGAGGCGCTTTCGCGCCTGGACGCGGCGCACCACCCGCGACAGACTGGAGCCATGACTCGATGCCTGCCGTGGTTGCTCGCGCTCATGATGCCGTGCGCTGCGTCCTGCCCGGGCGAGGGGCCCGACGACGACGACTCGAGCGCCGTGGCCGACGACGACGACGACGCTTCGCCCGCGGACGGTCCCCTGGTAGGCGGCGTCCTGATCCAGGAGATCGTCAGCGACGGATCGGGCGGCGAGCCCTGGGCGTTCGTGTGGCCCTGGGGGATCTACGACCAGCCCTTCCCGGGCAACGAGCTGGGGGTGGTCTGGGGACCCTACGGGCTCATGCCCACGATGGTCGAGGGGGATTGCACCTACATGGGGGGGCTGGTGCCGGGTTTCTGCGACCCGCCGTGCGAGTTCGACGAGTACTGCTCCGCAGAGGACACGTGCGAGCCGTGGCCCGTGTACCGCGACGCCGGGGTGATGACGGTGGCCGGATTGAAGGAGGCCCTGACGATCACGCCCGGGGCCAGCGGGTTCTACATGGTGGACTGGGAGTGCTGCCCCGAGGACCTGTTCGACGGCGGGGACACGGTCACCCTGTCGGCCGAGGGCAACGAGACCCCGGCGTTCGAGGTCAGCGCGGTGGCCGTGGACGCCCTCGAGCCCGCCCTGGACTGCGACATGGCCCTGTCCGGCGAGGAGGACCTGACGATCACCTGGACCCCTGCGGGGCCCGCGAGCGTCGTGCGCTGGGAGATGGTGGCCGCGCCCCATGCCGGCCAGGGTCCCATGGTCCTGTGCGAGACCGCGGACACGGGATCGCTCACGGTGCCCGCGGCGATCGTGGGGCAGTATCTGCTCGACCGCGGCCCGTACGAGACCCTGCGCCTGTCGCGGTACCGCCGCGAGCTCGTGCAGGTGGATCACGGGAACGTGGTCTCGCTGGAGATCGCGTCGATCCGGCGCTGTGATCACACCTTCTGACAAACCCCTGGAGAGGACGCCGTGAACAAGATCCTTCCGCTGTCGATCGCCCTCGCCCTTGCCGTGGGAAGCGCCGCGGCGTGCGATGTCCCTCCCCCACCACCGGAGCAGGCCCCTGCGGCCGCGCCGGTCCAGGAGACCGCCGTGCCCGCGACCCCATGGAGCGTCCGCTACGCGGATGGCAGCGGCAACGTCACGCGCCTGTGGCAGGACGCCGGCGACCCCACCGCCCACTTCGAGACCACCCCCGTCACCCCCGAGACCAGCTCGAGCGGTACCTACAGCGGCGGGGCGCCGCGCAGCGGCGAACTCGCCGTCGAGCAGGTGGAAGAGCTGTGGCGACGCGTCCGCGAGATGGAGTCCGAGACCTCGATCCACGCCGACACCCGGACGATGGGCAGCGGGAGCTTCGCCCTGGCGATCCCGGCGGGTCAGACCGATTTCCTGATCCGGGGATGCCCACGTCTCGCGGCGTTCGACACCTTTGCCGCGCAGCTCGGAGGCACCCCGTGAGGACATCCATGCGTCCGCTCTCGCTGCTGTGTGTTCTGAGCCTGTTGCTCCTGGGCTGCCCTGGCGACGATCCCGACGACGACAGCCAGGCGGACGACGACAGCCAGCCAGACGACGATGACAGCCAGGCAGACGACGATGACGACGCGGCCGACGACGACGCGGCCGACGACGACAGCGGGACCGGGGACGACGACGACACGGTCCCGGACCTGCCGGACTTCCCCCGGGTGCTGATCGTGGTCGAGCGCGACGAGTCCATGGCCGAGCACTGGGCCGAGGACCCTGCCGAGCCGACGCGGTGGGAGGTGGTGGCCGGGGCCATCGCGGCCGCCGCCGACGCGGCCCCTCCCCAGATGGACTTCGCCGTGGTGGGCACCGACACACTGGAGAACCACTGGCTCCCCATCAGTGCGTTCGGCCGGACCCCGGCCGAACTCGCCGACGACCTCTCGGCCGTGGCCGCGGACGTGCAGGCCCGCACCATCGCCAGCGCGTACGCCTACACCCTGGACAACCACGTCACGAACGCCGACCCCGATCCCGCGCTGCTGGACTGGGACGCCATGCCCTTCGTCGAACCCAGCACGGCCATCCACGCCATCGTCATCGGCAACGGCATCGGCGGACTCGAGGACAGCGGCGCGGCCAACGAGATCTTCGTGGACGACATCTACCTCTGTGCGACCCCGGAGGAGGAGGCCGATCAGACCCTGCTGGACGACGTGGCCCACTACGCCATCAACAACGACTTCAACGCGCTGCACGACGGCGTGCAGTCGGTGCGGACCCACACGATCCTCGTGGACGCCGCGCTGACGGACGCGTTCGCCGACGGCTTCTTCTGGTCCACCGCGCGAACCGGCAGCGGGACCTACTCCGCGGTGAACCAGCCTTCGGACATGGAGACCGCGATCAGCGACGTGGTGGAGCTGGCGGTCGAGCAGTACTCCACGAACTAGCTGTGGCTTTGCTTGTGTTCGCGCAGCGCCGCGATCCGGGACATCGACGTGCGCGCGGGAGGGACTCGCGCAATCCCGTCGAACTCGCGATAGAGGGTGTCGACGCTCGCGACGAGGCGCTCGGGCTCGCTCCAACCCGCGTAGGGGCCCAGGTGGATGTCGCGGGCCGCAGCCATGGACGACAGGCCCGCTGCGTGACGCTGCCGCGCCTCGCGTTCGAGCCAGATCCAGTACTGGCGCATCGCGGCGACGTCCGACAGGTCCCCCACCGGACCGTGCCCCGGCACCACCACGCGGGGGCCCAGCGCCTCGATGGTGTCGCACGCCTCGATCCAGCGGGTCACCGGGCCTGTCCACATCAGGGGATGCACCCCTGAAAAGACGATGTCGCCGGCGAACACGACGCCCGCGTCGGGCACGTGCACCACCAGATCGCCGCGCGTGTGGGCGGGGCCCACCTCGATCAGCTCCACATCGAGGTCGCCCACCCTTCGGATCGACCGCCCCGACACCAGCGTCGTGGGCAGGGCCAGCTCCACGTCGCGAAACTCGAACCGGCCGAACGAATCCAGCAGGAACCGGCCGAGCTGTGCGGCGGTGGCGCCGTCCGGGCCCACGCGAACACGACTGATCCACGACGGCAGCGACGTCATCAGCCGGGCCAGGGCCAGGTTGCGGTACATCATCGACGGCGGGACCGCGGTCATCTCCTCGGCCGCGGCGGCGGTGGCCACGATCTCGGCGTCGTCGACGAGGCGATTCCCGTAGCAGTGATCCCCGTTGCCGTGGGTCATCACCAGGGTGTCGATGGTCGCTGCGGCGGGGTCCGCGGCCGCCATGGCGCTGAGCATCGCGCCGGTGCGCGGCAGGTCGTACAGGGTGTCCACGAGCAGTGACTCGCCCTGGCTGACCACGAGGCCTGCGTTGCTCAGGCCCACCGCCCCGTCGGGCTGCAGCCAGGCGTGGCAGCCGCCGCCCAGATCGTGCAGTCCGGGTGAGTACGAGGGGGTGGTCACGACGACACCACCGGCTCAGCGACGCCGCCGCAGGGCCAGCAGCCCCGCCGCGAGCAGGAGCCCACCGACAGCGACCGGACGCCCGTTTGGGCCCACGCGACAGCCACAGCCATCCTCGGTGTCGTCGTCGTCCTGGCGGCCGGGCCAGCCGTCGTCGTCGTCGTCGCTGGTCGTGTCGTCGTCCCCGTCGTCGTCGTCGCCCGGGGTCGCGTCGTCGTCATCCGCGCTGTCGTCGTCGTCATCGTCGACGTCATCGGGGTGCAACTCGCAGTCTGCGCCCCCGGCCAGCTCCTCGATGCTGCCCAGCTCCAGCAGCACGTCGTAGATGCAGACCTCGTCGATCCTCCCGGCGAACTCGTAGCCGTCCGAGCCGCGCACGTCGCGGCCGATGTAGAGCATGCCGCGGCCGCCGCCGGTGGGCTCGCGGTCGTAGGGCACGGGATCGCCCAGATCCACCCCGTCGACGTAGAAGTACACCCGCTGCTCCCCCGTGTCCCGGACCACGGCGAAGTGGTGCCAGGTGTCCGCCGCGCCGCCAGGTACGGGCTCGGTGGAGGTGACGGTGACGTTGGTGCCGTCCTCGTACTCCCAGAAGGCCATCAGGTGATCGCCCTGCACGAGGCTGAT
Source organism: uncultured Rickettsiales bacterium (assembly GCA_964425605.1). Lineage (GTDB taxonomy): Bacteria > Myxococcota_A > UBA796 > UBA9615 > CAYRNR01 > CAYRNR01. The sequence continues at coordinate 10,768 of CAYRNR010000114.1, forward strand.
CCAGTACGAGTAGTTGGTCTCCTCGTCCTCGCAGTAGTAGTCGCAGGTGCCATAGGCCAGCATGGCCCCGCCCCAGTCCCCCGAACCCGCCTCGGTCGCGCGCGCCCAGAACGACAGGGACACGTCGCCGTTGATGGACAGCACGTGGTCGCCGATGGCGCCCGCCTCCACGCCGTCGAGGTCGCCGTCGAGCTGCAGCGATGGCCCCCGCTGGGGATCGTCCACCACCGCCGCGTCGTTCATGAACGCCCCGTGCACCGACCGCCCCAGGGGCGCGGGCGCCGAGTCCGAGGCGGTCTCGTCGTCGAAGGAGTAACGGGCCACGAGCCCGCGCGGGGCCGGGCCGGGCTGGGCGATGACGAACTCGTCCATCACGTCGTCGTAGTGGCCGTCCTCGTCGGCGTCGCCGAAGAACTGGGCCGTGGCGGTGGCGCCGTCCACGGTCACCAACAAGAAGCCGTGGAGCTGCTGGTACGGGCGCGTGGGGTCGTATTCCGGCCCGCCGCCGGTACCGACGATGGCCTCCCAGGTGTCCCCGCCGTTGCCGAGCTGGCTGGGCTGGTAGCGGTGCCAGTGGCCCGCGAAGAACGCGTCCACGCCCGCGCCGAGCAGCGACTGCCAGAACGGGCTGCCGGTGTTCCCCAGGGGCTCGACCTCGCTGAAGCTCACCGGGTGGTGCGAGAACACGAACACGTGCTCGGCGGCGAGGGTGTCCGGATCGTCGAGCACGCCCTGCAGCCAGGCCATGTCCGGCAGGGTCTGGCCGCCCGCGGAGTCGCTGAGCACGCTGATCACCCGCGTGTCCAGGTAGTCGAAGTGGTACGACATGCCCTCCTCACCGGGTGGGCTGTTGGCCGTGGGCAGCCAGTGGAAGGTCTCGAGCCAGGCCGCGGGCACCGACGCGCCGGGGAAGAAGTCGTGGTTGCCGGGCACCGCGTAGATCTCCCCGTCCAGCGCCGAGGCCACGGTGACCCACTCCTCCCAGGCGGCCTGGTGCGTGCCGATGTCCCAGAACCCACCGATGAGATCGCCGCAGAACAGCGAGAACGCCGGATCCAGGGCGTCGATGTCCTCGATGATCTGCGGGAAGACGTCGTGGTTGAGCGTGCCGGAGTTCTGGGTGTCGCCCACCACGGCGAAGCTGAACTGCTGCGCACTGGCCGGCAGGATCGGGGCCAGGACCGCGGCCAGCAACAGAACGTATCGCGACATGTTCGCCCTCCGGGACACGACGAAGTCGTCTACCCAACTCACGGTGCAACCGGTAGTGTACAGGGCCGGAAAGGAAGCCGATGTCCCTTCGCTCCCTCGCGGTCCTCGCCTCGATGTCGCTGGCGCTGACGGCGTGCGGCCCGGGCCAGATGGTGTTCCCCGGCGCCTCGGCGCCTTGCGGCGACGACGACGACGACGATCACGACGGCACCAACCAGCCCCCTGCCGCGCCGACGGTCACCATCGAACCCGCCGAGCCCACCAGCGCGGACGATCTGGCCTGTGTGATCGCGCAGCCCTCCGCCGATCCCGACGGCGACGAGGTGTCCTACGCGTACTCGTGGAGCGTCCACGGATCGCCCACGAACCTCGGCACCGACACGGTCCCGGGCGAGTACACGGGCCAGGGCCAGGAGTGGACCTGCACGGTGGTGCCCAGCGACGGCCTCGACGAGGGCCCGCCGGGGGTGGCCACCATCCAGATCGGCGCCAACGAGTTCCGACAGGTGCAGAGCCTCGCTGGCGGCCCGTCCACGGTACCTTGCGAGAACTGCGACTACGCCTTCGACGTGACGTACACCACGGTGTCGGTGGCCGGCGCGTGCTCCGCGAGCTGCTACGTGCTGTTCGCCGACGACACCTACTCCATGGGGTACTCGTCGAGCTACTCCATGCTGCTGCTGTACTTCAGCTACCAGGGACAGCCGTACTGGTACCCCTGGTACTACGCCGACGTGGACGGCTCCCACATCGACTTCTGGTGGGACGGCTACGGCTACTCGTCGTACGGCTACTGGGACATCGACGGCGACACCATGACCGGCCAGGCCGTCAACGAGGAGCCCTGAGATGCGCGCGCTGACGCTGCTGCTCGCGCTGATGATGCCGGCGTGCCTCGGCAGCGGGCTGCTGCCCCTCGAGCCGGCCGAGATGCCGTGCGGGGACGACGACTCCGCCGCTGCGGACGACGACGACACGGCCGAACCCGCCCACGACTGCGACGCGCTGCCCGAGGGCCCGTTCACCTACGGCATCGTGTTCGGCCCACGCGCCACCGAGGACATGGCCTTCGACGACCAGGGCCACGTGATCGGCGCGGACAACGGCAACCTGATGAAGTCCACCTACGACGGCGACTTCTCGATCTTCGCGCCCAACGCCGGGGGATTCATCGCGGGCCTGCGCGCCCTGCCCAGCGGCGACGTGGTGTACGCCGACGTGTCCAGCGGCACGATGTTCCGCGTGGACGAGACCGGCTCGAAGACGCCCATCGCCAGCGGCCTGCTCTACGCCAACGGCATCGAGGTGGATCTCGACGGCATGGTGTACGTGGCCGAGCAGGAGGGGAACCGGGTACGCCGCATCGATCCGTACAGCGGCGAGTTCGACATGGTGGCCGAGGGGCTCCAGGCCCCCAACGGCGTGACCTTCAGCCCCGACTACCGCACCTTGTACATCGGCAGCTTCGGCTGGGGCACCATCCACGCGCTACAGTTCGACGACGACGGCAACCCCGGCGAGGCCGAGCTGCTGGTGGAGAACCTGGGCAACGGCATGCTCGACGGCATGGGCGTGGACGCCTGCGGCAACATCTACGTCTGCGAGTACCTGGCCGCGAAGGTCTGGCGGATCTCCCCCGACGGGGCCGACCGGGTCCCGCTGATCGACTTCAGCGCGGACACGGACTGGATCCCGAACATGCAGTGGGGGTCCGGGATCGGCGGGTGGTCGACCGACCACCTGTACGTGCTCGATATCACCGCGGCGAAGATGTACGAGGTGCCGCTGGGCGTCCCGGGCAAGCCGCGCGCCTATCCCTGATCCGACCGTCCAGGGCGTAGCCGCAGGCGGCCAGCTCCGCCCTCAACCGGCCCACTCGAACCGGATCGCGTCGGCGGCCACGGTGCTCCCCGCCGCCACGTCCGACACGATCACCTGAGCAGGCGCCTGAGGGGTGAACCGGAAGGTGCCCAGCAGATTCCATTGCTCGGCGTCGGTGCGCTGGTCCACCTGCACCACGTCCTGGCCGTCCGCATGGATCACCGTGTGGGGCACATCGTACGCGTCCATCAGCGGGTGGTACTCGTACACGCGGTAGGAGCCCTCGTGCACCAGCGAAGCCGAGAAGGTGGCCGTGTGCCCGTCGCCCGCGCCGGACTCTGCGTAGCCGTGGTACGGGTTGACGTCGCTGCAGTACGAGTACCCGGTGCGGAACCCGATGATCGAGTTGTACTCCCCGCACGTGCCGTCGAACCCGTCGAGGACGGCGTTGTCGGACGACGGAGAGGTCACGAAGGTCATCGTGTCGATGATCACCGCGGCCGAGACCACCCGATCGGGCTGCTTGACCAGCAATATCCCGTCGCCGCGGCGCGTCGGGCCCTCGTACCCGGCCCAGTTCTCCTCGCTGGGCAGCTCGATCGACGTGAACAGCGAGCCGTCGTTGTAGGTGGGATTCTGCTGGCCGGCGAACCGGTAGAAGTGCCCCCCCTCCCCCGCGATCTCGTCCCAGGCCAGCCCCAGGGACGCCGCGGCGGTCTGGAGATCCACCTCTGTGACCTCGAAGTCGCCGGTGCTGGCGTTGAGGATCATCGCGCCGCCGCCGAAGAAGCGGCAGAACACCTCGGGGGCGATCTCGGCGTACCCGGCCAGGGGCTGGCCCAGCGGCACGTCGTACTCGTCGTAGTAGCGATACCAGCTGTGCTCGTTGGCGCTGTGAGCGCCCTGGCAGCCCTCGCCGTCCTCGTAGCCGTAGTACCCGTCGTGCAACAGCGTCGCGGCCAGCCCGTAGCGCATGAAGCGGAAGTTCTCGCGCGACCACGAGCCGTCCGTCGGGTCCCCCTGGTAATGGTTGTTGACGTAGAACGCGTGGGGCTCGCGGCCGTGGTCGGCCCAGTAGGCGTAGTCGTCGAAGAACCCCTGCCACGACGAGAACACGTGGAACTTCTCGGCTCCCACGCCGTTGAGGCTCACCCCCCCCTGATCCCAGAACGTCTCGGTGTGCCCGGCCCACATGGTGATCAGCCGGTCGTCGCCCAGCGCCGCGCGCAGCTCCGCGAACAGGGCCAGACGGCCGTCCCGCCAGGCGTCGTCATCCGCGCTGTCGTGATCCCCGTCGCGGTCCGCGTCGATGGGTTCGATCCAGTTGATCTCCCCCCACATCCCGTCGCTGTTGATCCCGTCGAGCACGTCCCAGTCGCGGTCCAGGGCCCACTGGACGATCCACTCGCGGTAGGTCTGGCCCTCGTACAGCCCGCAGTGGTCGGTGGTGTCGCCGAGGTAGCTGCCTTCGCCGTAGGCCTCGACGAAGTCGCCTTCGGCGTTGCGCACCTTCCACTCGTCGGGGTTCCCGGTGGCAGCGGGCAACTGATTGAAGTCCAGGGTGAACGAGAACAGAAGGTCCGGGTTGATCGCCTTGGCCTCGGCCGCGCCGACCGAGTTGGACGACATCACCCAGTCGAACTCGGCGTACCACGCTGGCGAGCCGCCGCCCCACTGCAGCACGTTGATCTTCGGATACCCGTCCTGCGCCGTGGTGTCGCCGGTGTCGTCGTCGGCCGCCACGTCGTCGTCGGCCGCCGTGGTGTCGTCGTCGCCGCCGTCCCAGTCGTCCGAGCATCCCCACAGCGCCAATCCCGCCAGCCCCACCCACAGACAAGCTCTCATGGAGGCGTCTCCTTCTGCCCCGCAAGATAACAGAGGCCAGGTTCCGGCATGATAGGGCCCAGTGGAGGCATTCGACGATGCTGCAGCTGCGCAGAGCGACCGAGAGCGACGTCCCCGAGATCCTGGCCCTGATCCGCGAACTCGCCACCTACGAACGCGACCCCGACGCGGTGGTGACCACCGAGGCCGACCTGTTGCGGGACGGGTTCGGGGAGAACCCACGGTTCCACGTGAGCATGGCCGAGCTGGACGGGGCGGTCGCCGGCATGGCGTTCTACTTCTTCAACTACTCCACCTGGGACGGGCGGATCGGCGTGTACCTGGAGGACATCTTCGTTCGCCCGGAGCACCGCGGAGAGGGGATCGGCCGGGCGCTGATGAAGCACCTCGCCCAGGTGACCCTGCGCGAAGGGGGCACGCGGCTGGTGCTGCAGGTGCTGGACTGGAACGAGCCGGCCATCGGGTTCTACGAACGTATGGGGGCCAGCATGATGGGGGAGTGGCTGACGATGCGGGTGAGGGACGAGGCGCTGGTGGCGCTGGCCGAGGAGTGAGTCCTACTGCGCGGCGGCCTTGAGCTGGGCGGCCTTGCGGGCGAGCTCGATGAACTGGGCCCGGTAGCCGTGGCGGTCCTCGCCCAGGCCCTCGCCGGCGAGTTCGATGACGCCTGGGAAGGTCGTGGAGCCGCGGTGAGGGGAGTCCCGCAGCAGCATGCCGTAGCCGGCCACCGCTGCAGCGAACTTGAAGTCGTCCGAGGCCGCGACGTAGCTGTGGCCGTCGTCGGTGACCGGGAAGACCAGCAGCTTGGAGGTGTCGCCGTCGGGCTGCTTGTAGCGCAGCTTCAGCGTCAGCAGCTCGTCGTCGGAGGGACCACGGACCGGGTCGGACGGGCGCTGGTACTTGAGCTCGTCCACGTCCGGGAGGTCGATCTCCACGCCCACCGGAACGATCTCGTACAGGGCGGTGACCGTGTGACCCGCGCCGATCTCGCCGGCGTCCTTGGTGTCGTCGTTGAAGTCCTCGGCGGCCAGCAGGCGGTTCTCGTAGCCGATCAGGCGGTAGGCAGCGACCTCGGCGGGGTTGAACTCGACCTGGATCTTGACGTCCTTGGCGATGGTCACCAGGGTGCCGCCCATCTCCTCGACCAGCACCTTGCGGGCCTCGTCGATGGTGTCGATGTACGCGTAGTTGCCGTTGCCCTTGTCGGCCAGCTGCTCCAGCGTCGAGTCCTTGATGTTGCCCATGCCGAAGCCCAGCACGGTCAAGAAGACGCCGGTCTTGGCTTTCTCCTCGATCATCCGCACCAGGGAGCCGCGGTCGGTGGTGCCCACGTTGAAGTCGCCGTCGGTGGCGAGGATGACGCGGTTGATGCCGCCGTCGATGAAGTTCGCGGTGGCGGTCTCGTAGGCCAGCTGGATGCCGGCGCCGCCCGCGGTGGAGCCGCCAGCCTGGAGCCGGTCCAGCGCCTCGAGGATGGCCTGGTCGTCGTCGCACGCGGTGGACGGCAGCACCATGCCCGCCGCGCCGGCGTAGACCACGATGGCGATGTGGTCGTTCTCGCCCAGCTGGTTCGTCAGCAGCTTCATGGCCTCCTTGAGCAGGGGCAGCTTGTTGTGCGAGGACATGGAACCGGACACGTCGAGCAGGAACACCAGGTTGCTCGGCGGGCGGTCCTCCTCGGCGATCTGCATGCCCTTGAGGCCGATGCGGGCGAGGCGGTGATCCGGGGCCCAGGGGCAGCCCGCGATCTCCATGTGGGTGGCGAAGGGGTCGTCGCCCGTGGGCGCGTCGTAGTCGTAGTTGAAGTAGTTGATCAGCTCCTCGATGCGCACGGCGTCCGCGGGTGGCAGCGAGCCCTGGTCCAGGAAACGCCGGACGTTGGCGTACGACGCCGTGTCCACGTCGATGGAGAAGGTGGACAGCGGGTTCGGGCCCACGCCGAGGAACGGGTTGTCGGTGAGGTGGTCGTAGCCCTCGGTGTTGTGGCCGGGCCAGTAGTTCAGTGAGGGATCGTCGTAGGGTGACATCTGCCCGGGGGCCGGGGCCACTGCGCCGGCGGTGACCGAGAGGCTGGGCTGCCGGATGCCTTTCTTGTGCTCGCGCCGGGAGCGGTCCATGTCGCGGGAGGCGCGGACCGCGCCGCCGGCCTCGTCCGCGCAGTCCTCCTCGACCGCCATCTCGACGATCTCAGGCTCCGGCTCGATGGGCGCCGGTCCCAGCAGCAGCTCGGTGACCATGGGCGCGAGGTCGCCACGGGCCGTGGCCGCGGCCACGTCGCCTGCGACCGGGGCCTCGAACGCGCCGGTGTCGGCGTCGAAGGCCATCAGCTCGGTCCAGTACACGTCCGGACCGTCCGCTGCGCCCACGGTCCCGAAGATCAGCAGATCGAAGCCGTTGGCCGCGGCGAACCGATCCGCCTCGGCCTCGTTGGCGTCGTGGGGGATCTCGCCGGCGGCCAGCTCCTCGACCACGTCGCACAACATGCCGGCGCGCAGCGCGTCGGCCACCTCGCCGGTCAGCTCGGCGGCCACGTCTTCGGGCACGCCGGCCTCCGGGGCCAGGGGTACGACGCCGCAGGTGGAAGCGGCGGCGGTGGACGCCAGCAGCAGGGTCGCCGCGGCCACGGTGGGGGCGAGCAGCCTGGAAAGGTGGGTGATCATGTCGGCCTCCTCGGGGTTTTCGGGGCGCCGGCGATTTCCGCCGTACAAACCCTTGGACCGCGTCGGAGGCGTTTGGTTCCCTGGATGTTCAGTCGGTGTCACCCGAGTGCAGGGATCCCCAGTCCGGATCGAACGTCAGGGTCGTCCGGGACTCGGTGCCCGGCAGCAGGATGTACACCGTCGTGCCCCGCTCGTACCCGGACATCACCCCGATCTTCCCGCGGTGCATGCGCACGATCCGGCGGGCGATGGCCAGCCCCATCCCCGATCCGCCGGATCGCTCCACCGGGTGTAGCCGGGTGAACGGCAAGAAGGCCTCGGCACGCTTGTCCACGGGAATACCGATGCCGTTGTCCTCCACCGTGATCTCCCAGCGCTCCCCGCGCTCGGTCGCGCGGATGCGCACCATCGGATCGTCCTGGCTGCGAAACTTGACGGCGTTGTCGAGCACGTTGTGCAGCAACAGCTCCAGCAGCGCCCCGTTCCCCTTCACCATGGGCAGGGCGCCGGCCTCGACGGTGACCCCGCCCTCCTCGATCTTGGGGGCGAGCCCGGCGAGGACATCCTCCAGCGCCCTGTCCAGATCCACCGTCTCGACCGCCCCGACCTCCTCCCGGAGCCGCGCGTACGACGAGAGATCGGAGAGCCGTCGGCTCAGCACGCGGACGCTGTCGACGGCGTCCTCGAGGGCGCCGAGCTGCTCGTCGTCCAGGGAATCGCGTGCGTCGGCGAGCATGACCTCCAGGTTCAGGCCGATCCCCACCAGGGGAGACGCCAGATCGTGCGCTGCCGCGCGCGCGAAGAGCTCCAGGTCGGCCACGGTCGCCTCGAGCAAGCGGGCCTGCTCGGAGAGCTGGCGGCCGTGCTCCACCTGCACCTTCAGGCGCGCCTGATCCTCGAAGCGCCGGTAGATGTTGTCCAGGCCCATGGCGTCGACGACGGTGAAGTCCATCGACGTGTGTCGCCCGAGCCGGACACGGCAGTGGGACTCCAGCTGGGATACGCGACCGATCCGGCGGTCGTCGAGGTAGGTGCCGTTGGGGCTGTCGAGGTCCCTGAGGTAGAACACCCCCTGCGAGGCGACCACCTGGGCGTGCCGGCGCGAGATGGTGCGGTCGGCCAGCACCACGTCACAGCTGGGATCCCGGCCAATCACCACGCCGTGCGAGTCCAGCAGGTACAGCTGCCCCTGATCCGGTCCCGCGAGCACCTCCAGGGTGGCTGCGACGGGTTGCCACGCGAGCTCGACCGTCGACCCTTGCTCCACTTCGGTCTCGAGATCGCGCGCCTCCGTGTGTTTCGGCCTCTTGCCCCAGACTCTTCGCTCTCGAATAGACACGGATCGACCCCCCGATCGTGGTTCGCGATGCTGTTCGAATCATGGGCTCGCGAGCGCCGCCTCGCGGCCCACCCGCGCGTTCCCCTCCTCTACAGAGTGACACAAGCGCCGCATCGCGCCAAGCCGAGGTCACTCCGGTTCGCCGAGGTCCTCCATCTGGCGCACCTGTTCCTCGGTGCCGATGAGGTACAGGGCGTCGCCGTGGCCCACCCGCAGGTCGGCGCCGGGGTTGTCGACGATGACGCCGTCGGCCTGTAGCACGGCGATCAGCGTCAGGCCGGTGCGCCCGCGCAGCTTCGCGTCGGCCAGGGAGTGGCCCACCAGGAACGAGAAGTGCTCGGCCTGGACCTGGACGAGCTGGAGCTGGAGCTCCGGGCCGCCGCCCGTCCGGGCCAGGGCGCTGCCGAGGACGCGATCCAGCCGCACGGGGCGCCGCTGCTCGCTCTCGCTGCGGTCGCCGCGCAGCTTCGCGTACAGGATCGGGGAGAACACGCACGTGAGGATGGCCACGAGGATGATCGCGCTGTTGATCTGGGGGGTGATGACACCCAGCCGCAGCCCGATGGCGGACGCGGCGATCACCAGCGACAGCCGCGAGGACAGCAAGAACCCGCCCGCGAGGGCGTTGCGGCGGCCGAAGAAGCGCGAGAGCAGCAGGCTGGGGATCACCTTGACCGCGAACGCGAAGACGATCAGCAACGGCACCAGCGCGAGCCCGGCGCGGTCCTGGATCAGGGAGCGCAGGTCGAACCGGGCGCCCACCATGATGAAGAAGATGGGGATGAAGAACCCGAACCCGATGGCGTCGAGCTTCATCCCCAGCAGCCCGTGCACCGACTTGCGGCTCAGCGAGCTGATGGCCGTGCCCGCCAGGAACGCGCCGAGGATGATCTCGGTGCCGATGACCTGGGAGAACACCACGAACCCCAGCATCAGCGTCATGGCCGCGCGCACGGGCAGCTCGGCGGTGCGCGGCGCGGTGAACGCCAGGCGCCGCACCAGGGTGGCCTCGCGGCGCAGCAGCCGCTTGCCGATCCACAGCACGCCGAAGAACAACAGAAACAGCGTGCCGATGACCAGCGCGTCCACCGTGGCGCGACCGGCCTCGTAGAACGTCACCACCACGGTGATCAGCAGCATGGTGGCGAAGTCCGCGACCACCGCCGCGAGGATCAGGGTCTGGCCGAAGGTCCCCTCCCCTTCACCGCGCTCCTTGAGCAGCGGCATCACCAGCCCCACCGAGGTGGTGCTCATGATCAACGCCATGATGTACGGCGACTCCAGGTAGCCGAACATCACCAGGGCCTGGGACAGGATCAGCGACGTGACCAGCGTGGCGCCGAACATGGAGAACGTCAGCACCAGCAGGCGCCGCAACCCGGCGTCGTCCTTGCCGTGACGGGCCGCGCCGCCCCCTTGCGGGGGGCCCACCGACAGCGCCCGCAGGTCGATCTCCAGCCCCGACAGGAACATCAGGAACGCGAACCCGAACAACGACAGCAGCTCGAGCCACGGATCGGGCTCCTCGGGGATCAGGCCCACCCCGCTGACGCCCAGCGCGACGCCGATGAGGATCTCCCCCACCACCAGCGGGATGCGCAGGATCTGCAGCCGCGGCATCAGCACGCCGGTCACCACAGCCGCGCCGACGACGATCAACAGCGGGGCAAAGGACTGTTCGTGCATCGGCTCCTGACCCGGGGAGGTACAATCCTAGCCTGCGCAGGAGGCTCCCATGAGATCAACCCTCGCCCTGGCGACGATGCTGCTGTGGACCTGGGGGTGCGCACCCCCGCTGATGGACTCCTCCACCGCCGAGGAGGCCATCTGGAACGGCGACCCCACGTCGGACTTCCCGGCGGTGGGTGCCCTGACCGACGCCGGCGGCGCGTTCTGTACCGGCGCCCTGGTCGACGAGGTCACCGTGCTGACGGCGGCCCACTGCGTGGACCACATCCTCACCTCGCCGGGCGCCGACGTGCGCTTCTACACCGGCGCTGGGGGCGAGGAGCCGCTGGAGGGGGGCATCGCCGTGGTGGACGCGGAGTCCAACCCCGGCTGGAACGGCAGCAACGCGGACATCGGCCTGGTCTACCTGGAGCAGGCCGCCGAGGAGGTCCCCCAGTTCGTCCAGGTGGACACGATGACCCCCGGGGACTGGGAGGGGCGCTTCGTGACCCTGGTGGGCTACGGCATCACCGAGGACGGCCTGTACGACTCCGGCACCAAGATGAAGACCGAGGTGCAGATCTACGCCTTCGACGAGGACGTGTTCTTCCACTACACCGCCGGTACCAACGCGTGCTTCGGCGACTCGGGCGGACCGGCGCTGTACGAGCAGCAGGGGCGATGGTGGGTCGTGGGCGTGCTGTCCGCGCTCTTCGGACACCGCTCCAAGGGGCAGGTCTGTGTGGGCGGAGGGGGTTATCAGATCCGGCCGGACGTCTACGCGGACTGGATCTCCGAGCGAGCCGACATCAACGTCGAACACGGCGACGACGACGATGACGACTCGGACGAAGTCGGCGACGACGACGACGACGACACGATGGGCGACGACGACGACGACGCGGCCCTCGACGACGGATCAGGGGGCTGCCAGTGCTCCTCGACCGCGACGAACCGGGGATTCCCGCTGGCCGGCCTCGCGCTGATCGGCTGGGGCCTCAACCGCCGGCGGCGTACCAGAAGCGCAGCACGATAGCCGCGAGCACCGCGGCGACGCTGACCAGCATCACCAGCGGCAGCATGGAGATCAGGAATCCCAGGGGATCGCTGCGCACCCGGTGCGCCAGGGACGCGGCCACCTCCCGATCCACGCGGTCCTCGGGTCGCAGGGGCTGACGCAGATCGTCCAGGGACGTCCGCCGGTCGAACAGGGGCCCCTGGAAGCGCGGGTGTGGGTTCTTGAGGCGGACATCGTCGCGGTGGCTGCGTCCCACCCACCGCCCCTCCCAGCCACGGGGCGTCACGGCGTAGACCCGATCCCCCCGATCCAGCTCCTTGGGACGGACCACCGCCACGATCTCCTCGATGGCCATCCAGCGCTCGGTGCCGCCCACGCGGACCTTGACGTGCCCGGCGCCGTCGTCCTCGATCACCCGGCCCAGGTCCCAGACCTGCAGCGGGCGCGGGACCAGCACCTCCTGCCCCACCGCCAGGGGCGCGGTGTTCAGCATCCGTTGCCCGGGTGGACCGACGCGTCCAGGTCGTCGCAGTCCCACCCCTGGCCCGGGTAGGTTCCGACGTCGTACTCCCCGGGCTGCCACCACGACGGGTAGCCGTCCAGGTCCAGGTCCCACTCGCCCGCGGCCGGCCCTCCGAAGGCGCCCATGTCCGACCGCGACCCGTCGGGATCGTCCAGAGACGGCGAGCCCGCGTCGATGAGCGCGGACGTCTCGCCCAGGTGGACGTCCCAGTCCATGGGGTCGGGCAGGACGGTCTGGTTGAAGTTGGCCGTGGCGGCGGTGTTGCCGTTGGCGCCGGTGGGATCGGTCATCCCCGAGTACGCGTCGGGGGTATTCTCCCAGGCGCTGCTGAACGCGATGGATGGATAGCCCGGCAGGCCCGGGTCGTTGCACACGCCGCCGCCAGAGGCCGCCTCGTTGCGCTCGAGGATCACCCCCAGCAACGCCGGCGAGGCCTGGAACAGGTACAGACCGCCACCGCAGCCCGACGCCACGTTCCCCGCCAGGGTCACGCTGGTGAGGTTCGGCGACGACTGCAGCAGATAGATGCCGCCGCCGTCGGCGTCCAGGCCGCCGGCCGTGTTGCCCAGCAGCGCCACGTTGGACACGTCCGCCGACGACGTGTTCATGAACACCCCGCCGCCGTCGCGCTCCGCTGTGTTGCCCACGACGAGCAGGTGGTCGAGCACCGCCGACGAGGACTGCAGCGTCAGGCCGCCGCCGTAGCTCATCACGGTGTTGTCCGCGACCACCGAGTTGGACATGGTCAGCGTGGCGCCGGTGACGTACACGCCGCCCCCCTCGCCGTCGGCGCGGTTGCCCTGGATCACCACGTTCTCGAGGGTGGGGGCGCCGGACGTGATGTAGAGTCCGCCGCCGTGGTTGTAGGCCACGTTCGAGGACACCACCACGTCCACCAGGGTGGGCGAGGCCCCCTCGATCCGCACGCCGCCGCCCGAGGTCGCGAAGCCGTCGGTGACCGTGAACCCCTGCAACAGCGTGGAGGAGGACTCACCGCTGGCAAACGTCACCACGGTCCCCGCCTGGTTGCCGTCGATGGTGGTCCCGGCAGAGCCCCCCAGGCCGATCAGCTGCACCACCTTGCCGCCGAAGTCGAGGGCTCCGGGGTAGACGCCGGGATCGGCGCACAGCACGTCGCCGAACCCCGCCGCGTCCACCGCGGCCTGCAAGGTGGCCGCGTCCTGGGGGATGCGGGTGTCGCAGGCCACGGTATCGTCGTCGTCATCGCCAGCGCTGTCGTCGTCGTCGCCGGCGCTGTCGTCGTCGTCGCCGGCGCTGCTGTCGTCGTCGTCGCCGGCGCCGCTGTCGTCGTCGTCGCCGCTGTCGTCGTCCGCGGCGTCGTCGTCGTCCACGTCCTCGTCCGTGCAGCCCTGGGCCGCGGTCAACGCCAGGGCCAGGGCTACGAGCAGTGTCCATCTCATGTCCGTGCCTCCCTCAGATGTCCAGGGTCTCCAGCTCCACCTCGGCCTCGCCCAGCCCCATGGCCACGCCGTGCCGGATCTGCGCGGTGGCGTCGAGCTGGGGGTACGACAGGGACTCCAGGCTCTGGCCGGCGCGCTGGCGCACCAACGTCAGCACGGCCTGGTCGATGGCCACGGGGTCGCGCGAGGCCAGGATGCCGATGTCGGGCAGCAGCCCGGGCTGGGCCTTGCCCATGCAGTCGCAGTCCTTGGTGATGTTCTGGGCCACGGTGAAGTAGCCGATGCGGCCGGGCCGGTGGTTCACCACTGCTGCGGCGTGCTCGACGATACGTTCTTGCAGCTCCGGGCCCACCACGCCCCACCCGAAGGCCAGCGCGCAGACCCGGCACACGGCCACGCACTCGCCGCAGCCGATACAGGCCTGCTCGTCCAGGACCGCGGTCTCGCCGACGGTGAGGGCGTCGGAGGGGCACCACTGGGCGCACTCGCCGCAGGCGATACAGACGTCCTCGTCCACGCGCGGGTGGTGGTTGTGGTGCATGCGCAGCTTGCCCTTCTTCGACGCGCAGCCCATGCCCAGGTTCTTCAGCGCCCCCCCCAGCCCGGTGACCAGGTGGCCCGTGGCGTGGGTCAGCACGATCAGCGAGCGGGCGTGGATGATGCCCGAGGCGATGGCGGCCTCGCGGTAGTGGGTGCCGTCCACGGGCACGTGGATCTCGTCGGTGCCCACGAGGCCGTCTGCCGGGATGAAGGGCGCGCCCACCGCCTCGGCGCCGAAGCCGTGGTCCACCACCACCTTGGCGTGGTTGACCGCGTTGTCGCGGCGGCTCCTGTACAGGACCGCCGTGTCCGTGAGGAACGGCTGGGCGCCGGTCGCGGCCATCTTGCCCACGATGGCCGCGGCGATGGACGGCGAGACGAACGTGCGGGTGCCCGGTTCGCCCACGTGCAGCTTCAGGGCGGCCAGGTCCTGGGGCTGGAGCACCGCGTCGAACCCTGCGGCGGTCCAGAGACGGTCGATGGCCAGCTGCTGACGCTGCGGTGGCTCATCGCTGGAGATCGGGACGAGGAAGACTTTGCTCATGGACAGAATGTACCTCCGACGGGCCGGATATGGACGGCAAGGGTCGTTGGCGCCATCCTAGGCACCATGTCTCAACGCGCACTTCCCTTGACGATCCTCACGCTCCTGCTGGCCTGCAACGCCGAGGTGACGCCCCCCGAACGGTACTCGGTGACCGTGGCCTCGATCCACCTGCTCGACGGCGCCCTGTGTGACGACGACTGTCGGCTCACCGAGCGCGTGGACCTGCTCATGGACTGGATCGAGGAGCGCGGCTGCCCCGACGTGGTGGCCCTGCAGCAGATCAACGAGGCCTCCGCGGCACTGCTCGAGGCGCGGCTGGACGACCCGTGCGACTTCACCTACGCGCTGATCCACGGCGGCGAGACCTGGGGCGACGCCGACGAGGCGATGCTCAGCCGCTACCCCGCCGACGAGGTCAACCTGCTGGACCTGCACGGCGGCACCCGGCACCTGCTGCACGCCCGGCTGGACCACCCCGTGGGCGACCTCGACGTCTTCACCACCCAGCTGGCCCCGAGCGCCGAGGGCGGCCCGGATCCGTGCGTGGACTGTCCGGACGAGTGCACCGAGGAGGGCGCCCAGACCCTGCGCGACTGCCAGGCGGTGCAGGTGTGGCAGCGCACGCGCGAGCACACCGCGGAGATCGCCGTGGTGGCCGGTGACTTCCGCGAGCCCGCCGACAGCTACTCCCACCAACTCCTCACTGGCCACCACTGGATCGACGTCTACCTCGACGCGGGCAACCCCGAGTGTGATCCCGACACCGGCGTGGGCTGCACCTCGGGCCGCGAGCACCTGGACCTGACGGATCTGGAGTCCCCTGAGCTCGGCACGACCGCGCGCACCGATCACGTCTTCCTGTCCGGGCCCTCGGCAGACATGTGCGTCCTCGACGGCCCCGGCGACGACGACGGCGACGGCGTGGCCACCCGGCTGTTCGCCGACGAGCCCAACCCCTTCGTGGACACCTGCGGTCCCTCCCCCGACGCCGTGTGCTGGCCGTCGGACCACGTGGGCGTGCAGATCGACATCGATTGCTTCGAGCCCACCGACGCGCCGATCCAGCATCCGGAGTACATGCCGTAGAAGCCCGCACCCGCACCCGCCCTACAGCATCTCCCGCACCGCCCGGTACAGCCTGCGCCGGTAGTCGGTGATCCCGTCGGCGTTGTCCTCCCAGAACGCGAGGCACTCCGCGCGCTCGGCGGGCTCACGCGGGGTGCCAGCGCCCAGATCGGCGAGCATGACCTCGACGCGGCGGGGGTTGTGCTGGCCCAGCAGGCCGAGGTGCTCGATGGCGAGCTCGGGGGCGAGGGCCCAGGCCTGCTCCACGGCAGACGGCAGGTCGTCCATGGCGAGGAGGGTGACGCTCTCGGGATCGTCCGCGGACTGGATCTGGTCCAGGGCGCACCAGGCCTGGTTGTAGAGCTTGTCGCACTCCTGGGTCAGCAGCAGCCGCCACAGCTCGTCGCCACGGCAGCGGGGGGGATCGCCGGTGAAGGCGAGCCTGTCTTGCTCGATCTGTCGATCCAGCCAGCGGTCGGAGAACGGATGCTGCCAGCGGTCCAGCAGCGACTGGATCTCGGCACGGGTGGGGGACTCGGGCAGGGGGAGGGTCACGGGAGGTCAGCTCGGGGAGGGGCTCAGCGGCGCCTCCAGGCGAACCAGAGCAGGCCGCCGAGCAAGGTGGCCCAGCCGCTGGCCGCGGAGGCGCCGGTCATGTTGGACTCGCACTCGCAGCCGCTGGGCTCGGCCGAGTCGTCGTCGTCGGTCGGCACGTCCTCGTCGCAGTCCTCGTCGATGGCGCCGTCGCAGTCGTTGTCCACCAGGTCGTCGCACAGCTCCTCGCTCTCGGGGCTGACGAAGGGGTCGCCGTCGTCGCAGTCGCCGTCGTTCTCGGACCAGCCGTCCTCGTCGTCGTCGAAGTTGTCGGTGCCCTCGTCCACGAGGCCGTCGCAGTCGTTGTCCGCGCCGTCGGCGACCTCTTCCGCGCCGGGGTAGGTGCCCGCGTCGTCGTCGTCGCAGTCGCCCTCGTCCTCGGCGTAACCGTCGCCGTCGTCGTCGTTGCTGTCGAGGTCCTCGTCCACCTCGCCGTCGCAGTCGTTGTCCACCCCGTCGAGCTCCTCGGTGTTGCCCGGGTAGACGTTGTCGTCGGCGTCGTTGCAGTCGCCGTCGTCCTCGGTGACGCCGTCGCCGTCGTCGTCGTAGCACTCGGTGCCCTCGTCGATGTCGGTGAGCGGGTCGCAGTCGTTGTCGATGCCGTCACACACCTCGGGGGCGCCGGGGTAGACCGTGGCGTTGTCGTCGTCGCAGTCGTCGCCCTCCTCGGTGTAGCCGTCGCCGTCGTCGTCGGTGGCGTGCACGCCGTCGTCCACCACGCCGTCGCAGTCGTTGTCCACCCCGTCCTCGATCTCGGGGTTGCCGGGGAAGACGTTGGCGTCGGCGTCGTTGCAGTCGCCCTCGAGCTCGGTCATGCCGTCGCCGTCGTCGTCGTAGCACTCGGTGCCCTCGTCGATCTCGGTGAGGGGATCGCAGTCGTTGTCGATGCCGTCACACACCTCGGGGGCCCCGGGGTAGGCGTCGGGGTTGGCGTCGTCGCAGTCGCCGCCCCCCTCGGCGTAGCCGTCACCGTCGTCGTCGAAGCAGTCGGTGCCCGCGTCCACGGCCGTGGCCGGGTTGCAGTCGTTGTCCACGCCGTCGCAGATCTCCAGCGCGCCAGGGTAGACCGCGGCGTCGGCGTCGTTGCAGTCGCCGTCGTTCTCGGTCCAGCCGTCGCCGTCGTCGTCGTAACACTCGGTGTCCTCGTCCACCACGCCGTCGCAGTCCTGGTCCGCGTAGTCGCAGACCTCCACCGCTCCGGGGAACATGCCGGCGTCGGCGTCGTCGCAGTCGCCGCCGAGCTCGGTGAAGCCGTCGCCGTCGTCGTCGGCGCACTCGGTGCCCTCGTCCACCACGGTGTCGCAGTCGTCGTCGATGCCGTTGCAGACCTCCACGCCGTCCGGGTTGACGTCCTCGTCCATGTCGTTGCAGTCGTCGCCGCCCATGAACCACGCGTCGAAGCCGTCGCCGTCCACGTCCATCAGGTCGTCGCCGGAGCAGTCCTCGTCGATGCCGTTGTAGGGGATCTCCTCGGCGTCGGGGTTGATCAACGCGTCGAGGTCGTCGCAGTCGTCCCCGCCGCAGTCGCCGGAGAAGAAGCCGTCCAGGTCCAGGTCCACGTCGTCGACGATGCCGTTGCAGTCGTTGTCCACGCCGTCGCAGACCTCGAGGCCGCCGGGGTAGGCGGTGGGGTCGTAGTCGTCGCAGTCGCCGGTGCATTCGGTGAAGCCGTCGATGTCGTTGTCCACCTCGAAGGGATCGGCGATGCCGTCGCAGTCGTTGTCCTGGATGCCGTCGCAGATCTCGGGCGCGCCAGGGTAGACGTCGATGTTGGTGTCGTCGCAGTCGTCGCACTCGGTGAAGCCGTCGCCGTCGCCGTCGGGCAGCTCGTCGATGGCGCCGTCGCAGTCGTTGTCCA
>CAYRNR010000115.1:0-28677 GCA_964425605.1 uncultured Rickettsiales bacterium
TCCGCGCGATCAGATAGAACGTCTATATAAAGGCGCGCGCAGGATGGAGCGCGGCACCTTCCGTGCCATGGAGGAGCTCGAGCGGACCGAGGCCGAGCTCGCGGAGGCGGCGGCCACGCTCGACCGCCTCGAGGCCGCCGGTGACCTCGCGGAGATCGACACGATCATCGAGGGCCTCCCCCGACGCTGGCGGCCCCAGCAGCGCGGCGCGCGCCGCGGCAAGCCGGAGGAGCGCCTCCCCTTCCGCAGGTACAGGACCGCCGCCGGCCACGAGATCCTCGTCGGCCGCTCCGGCGCCGACAACGACACCCTGACCTTCCGCCACGCCCGCGGCCGCGACATCTGGCTGCACGTGGTGGGCCGCCCCGGCGCCCACGTGGTCATCCCGTGCGACGGCACCGTTCCGGAGCCGGCGGTCATGCGGGCCGCAGCCCAGCTGGCCCTCGCGCATTCCGGGTTCCGGGAAGGCGACACCGCCGAAGTGGCCTGGACCCGCGTCAAGTACGTGCGCAAGGTCAAGGGCGCCGCGCCCGGGCTGGTGACGTACACGCAGGAGAAGGTGATGTACGTGAAGAGGGAGCGCGAGGCGCTGGAGGGGGTGGAGGTGGAGTGAAGAAAGGGGACGTACGCAACTAATCAACTAATCCAGCCACATCGGACATCAGAGACTCGATGGGCATCTGCGGAGTCAAAGGGTACGCAACGGCGAGGGGTTGGATTAGTTGATTAGTTGCGTACGTCCCTTTTCCCCCCCTTTTCCCCCCTCCTCCTCTGTTCCGATACAATCCCCCCCCAACGGGAGGCCCTCCAATGAACGCGATCCACTGGCACGCGGCGATCCTGCTGGCGCTGGCGCTGCTGTTCGGCTGCAACGGCGACGACGACGACTCGACGGGCGACGACGACGTCGCGGACGACGACTCGGCGCCCGATGTCGAGCACTATCCCACGGTCTTCTGCCCGGGTGACCCGTCGGGGATCTGCGAGGCCAGCGAGGACCTGACGCTGTACGCCGGTGCCGCGTCGATCTCCATCACGCCGCTGTGCTGGGAGACGTGGAACGACATCAACGAGAACGACGAGTACGGGGTGTCGCAGGGGGACACGTACAACGACTGCGGGTGTGACCAGCTGTGCCCGGGGGACGATGGGTACACGGCGGCCGACGAGGGTGAAGGCGACGGCGTGTTCCAGGCGATCTGGCTCGCGGGGAGCTCCCAGGGCCGGGCGCTGAAGGAGATCCACGACGACGTGTGGATCCGGGTCGTCGTCCTGACCCAGGGAAACACGTCGATCGCCATCGCGTCGGCGGATCTGGTGGGCTACCCGCGCAAGCCGATCAAGGCGATCGAGGACGCGGTGCGGGGCACGACCGGGATCGACTACCTCGTGTGGTCGAGCACGCACACGCACCAGGCGCCGGACACGCTGGGGATCTGGGGGCCGTCCCTGAACACGACGGGGATCGTGGAGTGGTACTGGCCGCAGGTGGAGGAGGCGGCGATCCAGGTGCTGGAAGAGGCGGCGGCGAACCAGGTGGCGGTGGACGTGACCGTGGCCCAGTACGACATCCAGCACGCGGACTGCGAGGGTCAGGGCATCAACAACTTCAACGACGACCACCGGGACCCCAACATCACCGACGAGCGGCTCTTCTCGCTGATGTTCACCGAGGAGGGTGGCGCGAACACGATCGCGACGCTGGTCAACTGGCCGAACCACCCCGAGGTGATGATCGACGAGACGATCCTGACCAGCGGCTTCCCCCACTACCTGCGCGAGGGCCTGGAGAACGGCGTGCAGACGCCCGACGGGCTGCTGCCCGGCTTCGGCGGGACCAGCGTGTACGTCCAGGGCACGTGCGGCGGCATGATGACCCCCCTGGGGACCGATCCGTTCGACCTGTTCGGCACCCAGTGGACGGACTACAGCTTCGAGATGGTGCAGGCGCAGGGCGACTACCTGGCGTACTTCGCGATCAACTCGCTGATGGAGGGCGAGGCGCTCGAGGCACCTGAGCTGCGGTTCCGGTTCAAGGAGCTGGGCGTGCTGGTGGAGAACCAGGGGTACTGGCTGTACCTGAACATGGACGTGCTGGACCGGGACCTGTTCTTCTTCGAGATCGACGATCCCGACGGGTTCATCGACGAGGACAACATGCCCACCGCGATCACCGAGGTGGGCGTCATCGAGCTCGGCCCCATCGAGATCGCCACCATCCCCGGCGAGATGCTGCCGGAGCTCGCGATCGGCGGATACGACGGCAGCCACACCGGGCCGCTGCAGGACCTCATCGACGAGGGGCAGACCAACCCGCCCGACCTCGCCCTGGCCCCCGGACCGCCCTACATCGCCGACCTGATGGACGGCGAGTACAAGATGTTCATCGGTCTGGCCAACGACGAGCTGGGGTACATCATCCCGGACTACAACTACGAGCTGGGCCCCCTCCCCTACCTGTCCGAGGCCGATGGGGACCACTACGAGGAGACCAACTCGGTGGGGCCCCAGATCGCGTCGATGGTGGTGACCACGCTGACCGATCTGCTGGCGTGGGAGTTCCCCGAGTAGCCGCGGTGTAATCGACAGCCGCGCGCTCGCGGTGCAAGTTCGATACGTACCCGTTTCGAGAGAAGCTGAAATGCGGTCCCGTATCCCGGTCCTGGTGCTCGTAGTGATCGTGCTGGGCGCGACGCTGTCGGGGTGCGGCTACCGCCGGGCGATGAAACGAGCCGAGCGGCACGTGGAGGCGGAGCACTGGCGCGAGGCCGTGGTCGAGTACCGCAACGCGCTCCAGCGCAAGCCCGACTCCATCGACGCGCAGCTGGGCCTGGACGCCGTGCGCACCCCTGCGCTGCACGACGCGATCGGCGACGGTCGCCGCGCCCTGTCCCGCGAGCAGTACGAGGAGGCGATGGACCACGCGGCATTCGCCGCCGGGCTGGTCGCGGACCATGAAGGGATCCCGCGCCTGCGCGGCGAGGTCCAGGACGCGATGCGCGCCGCCCTGGACCAGCTGATCGAGGCCGGCGCGATGGAGCAGGCGTACCCGTTCGCCGATCGGCTAGGGGCGCTGTTCCCCACAGCGGCGTTCCTGCACGAGGCCTACGACCGGCTTCGCTCGTACTTCTTCGACCGCGCCGAGGACCTGCTCGCGCGAAACCAGTACGCCGAGGCCCTCGAGCAGCTGAGCTTCGTGGACACCTTCGAGCCCGATCTCGTCGACGACGTGGAGGCTCGCGCGGTGGTGGTGCGCGGCGCCTGGGCCGATGATCTCGCCGGGCGGGCCGCGGCGCTGCAGGAGGATCAACGCATCGGGGCCGCGTCGGTCCTGCTGGCGACCGCCCACCAGGTCGCGGGACGGGAGACCGATCTGGCGCGGGCGCGCCGTCTCGCAGCGGAGCTCCGGTCTCGCGGGACCTTCACCGTCCAGATACGGATCGAGGGACAGGCCACCGGGTGGACCCCCGAGGCGGTCGAGCAGGGTATCGAGGCGTTGCCCGGAGCCCGCGTGGTCCCCGACGGCGCCGGGGCCTGGTTCAGCTGGTCGGTGCAGCCCGGCAAGGCCACGTGCGAGTCCGCGGACGAGATCACGCGCGCCGCCCACGACTACGTGGCGGGCCAGACCAGCGAGGACAACCCCGGCTACACGATCCTGCTGGAGCGCGGCGACATCCTCCAGCGGGAGATCGACGCGCTGGCCGTGGAGCTCGCCGGTGCGCGGGGCGCCCTCGAACGCACGTCAGCCGAACTCGGGAACCACGAGGCCGAGGTCATGCGCCCCCTCTGGGAGGAGATCCAGGCGATCCGCTACCGGATCCAGGAGATCGAGTCCGCGGGAGTCCTCACCCGCAAGGCCCGCCGGGAGATCGACGCGCTGCAGCAGCGCCTGGACGAGCTGCTCGGGCTGGACGAGGGCGCCGCCGAGGACCACCGCGCGCTCCGCGCCGCGTGCGACGGTGCCCGGTACCAGCTCGAGCTGCTGGTCGAGCGCGACGAGGAGGCCAGGATCGAGCGCGACGCGGTGCAGGACCAGCTCGAGGCCACGCCGCCGCTGCTGTTCGAGGACGTGGTCGAGACGCTCCACTACGACATCCACCACTGGACGCGCACCTGCACCGTGGAGCTGCGGGCGACCTCCACCGGCCGGTGGGGACCGGGTCTGGAAGAGGACCGCGTCTTCGTCAGCAGCCGTCAGACCTCCGACCACAGCAACGCGGCCCATCCCGCCGAGGGGGTGACCGCCGACCCGCTGGAGTTCGCGGTGGACGACGAAGACCTGATCACCGGCGCCCACGCCGCCAACCTGGAGCTCGCGCTGCAGGCCCTGGGTGAGCGCGCGGACGGGTTCTACGCGTACTGGTGGAGCGAGGCGCGTTCCCTGCGCGCGGCCGATCCGGACACGGCGACCGACGCCATGCTGATGGTCTACCTGGGCGCGCCCCGCCGGATCGGCGAGCGGGACCGGGACTGGATCGCGGACCACGTGCTCAGGGTGTACGGGCTGGAGGACCTGGAGGTCCTGAGGTAGCGCCCGAACCGCGGCCGTCGCCGCTTGCTGCAAGCCACACCCCTGCGCTACTGTCGGGCGGTTCCGCCGCGGACCAGAGGGGAACCGGATGGAGAGCAGGCTGCTGTCGGTGTTGATGCCCGTCTACAACGAGCGGGCATTCGTACGCCGGATCGCGAAGCGGGTGCTCGACGCGCCGTTGCCGGAGGGACTGGAGCGGGAGCTCGTGATGGTGGACGACGGGTCCACCGACGGCACCGAGGCCATCCTGGCGGAGCTGGCCGAGGCCCATCCCGACGTGATCCGGGTCTTCCGGCAGCCGCTGAACCAGGGCAAGGGGGCGGCCATCGCGCGCGCTGTCGAGGAGATGCGCGGTGACATCGCCCTGATCCAGGACTCGGACCTGGAGTACGACCCGGCGGACTACGCGAACCTGCTCGAGCCGATCCTCCGGGGGCACGCGGACGTGGTGTACGGCTCGCGCTTCGCCAGCCGCTCGTCCCGGCGCGTGCTCAACTACCACCACTCACTGGGAAACAGCTTCCTGACCCACCTGTCCAACGCCACGACCGGGCTGAACCTGACGGACATGGAGACCTGCTACAAGGTCTTCCGCGCCGACATCCTCCGCACCATCCCCATCCGATCGCGGCGCTTCGGCATCGAGCCAGAGATCACCGCCAAGGTGGCCAAGCGGAACTGCGTGGTCTACGAGGTGCCGATCAACTACCACGGCCGCTCCTACGCCGAGGGCAAGAAGATCGGCTGGCGCGACGGCGCCGAGGCCGTCGGCGTGATCCTCAAGTACTGGGCCATCGACGACTGCTTCGACGAACGTTATGGCCACGACATCCTGAATTCGCTGTCCGGGGCCCGGCGTTTGACGGAGTGGATGGTCGAGACCATCGAGCCCTTCCTGGGGCAGCGCATCCTCGAGGTGGGGTCCGGGATCGCCAACATCTCACGCCAGCTGCCCAAGCTCGAGCGGCTGACGCTGAGTGACAACGACGATCAGTACCTGCGGCTCCTGCACCAGGGTTTCCGCCATTTCGAGGTGGTGGACGTGGCCAGGCTCGATCTGACCTCCGACGAGGACTTCGCGGCGCTGCAGCGCAGGTACGACACCGTGCTGTGCCTCAACGTGCTCGAGCACGTGGAGGACGACGAGGCGGCGCTGCGGCGGATGATCGGCGTGCTCGAGCCAGGGGGCCGGTTGATCGTGCTGGTTCCTCAACACCGCGCACTGTTCAGCGCGATGGACCGGGAGCTGGGCCATTGCCGCCGCTACAGCTCCAGGGAGCTGCGCCGCAAGATGGAGGACGCCGGTCTGTCGATGGAGCGAATGATGGACTTCAACGCCTTCGGCGCGCTGGGCTGGCTGGCCTCGGCGCGGGTGCTGGGGCGTCGGGAGATGAACCGGGCGATGCTCAAGGCCTACGACATGCTGGTGCCGGTCCACGGTCGGCTCGAGAAGCACCTTCCCTTGCCAGGTCTCTCGGTGATCGGGATCGGAATCAAGCGGTAGCCGGGCGCTCCACCTGCAACGGAATCCCCAGGATCAGCCGAGGCGGCGACGGGCCAGAGCGAGCAGCAGGGCGAGGATCGGCAGCCACTGGCCGCCGTCCCGATCCTGGACGGTGCACTCACAGCCGTCGTCGCCGGCGGCTTCGCCCGCGCTGTCGTCGTCGTCCCCGGCGGACGGAGGCGCGTACACCGGCAACGGCGTGTGGTAGTTGCGCGTGTTGCGCAGGTCGTGGTGCATGTTGGCCCACTGGATTCCGGCGTCCGCGGTGGCGACGGGGGTCGTCCAGGCGTAGATCCAGCCGTTGCGCGTGCCCGAGACGAGGTCGAGGTAGCCGTCGCCATCCACGTCGCCGAGGCCGGGGGAGCCCAGCAGCCACTGGCCGGTGAACTTGGGCCAGCCTTCGGGCTCCTCGCCGTCGGTGTTGAACGCGTGCAGCATGAAGCCGCCGGAGCCGTTGATGACCTCGGGGCGGCCGTCCCCGTCGAGGTCGGCCACGGCCGGGTTCATGAAGAACTGCATGTCCTCCATGCGCTGCGGGAACCCCTTGAAGAAGGAGCCGTCGGTGCCGTCCCAGACGCTGATCATGTGGTCGTGATCGTGGCGGCGCCCCCCGTCGAGCTGCCCCTCGGCAAAGGCCCAGCCCACGCTGCCCATGGCCAGATCGAGGGTGCCGTCGCCGTCCATGTCGGCGAACGTGGGGGAGTTGATCGAGGCGATGGAGAAGGCCTCCTCACGGGTGTTGCTGCCCGAGCCGAAGTCGCTGGCGAAGTTGCTCAGGGACAGGTACTCGGTGCCGTCGCCGTTGTAGATGTAGCCCGAGTCCCCGATGGAGAAGAAGGCCAGCTCCAGCGAGCCGTCGCCGTCCATGTCGGCCAGGGCCGGGCACGCCGGGGCGCCCTCGCCCACGTAGGGCAGTAGGTCGCCGTTGTAGGCACCGCGAGCGTAGATCGGATAGCCCTCGTGGTAGGCGCCGCCCTCGTGGTCGTTGCCGTCCGCGTGCACTGCGTAGGCCACGGAGTAGCGGGTGGAGCTGCCGGGCTCCTCGTTGGTCCCGCAGACGATGTCCATCTCGCCGTCGCCGTCCACGTCACCCACGGCGGGGGTCGTGATGATGCGCTTGCCCTCGGACTCGTCCATCTGGTTGACGTGGCGCAACAGCACGGGCCAGCCGGGCTGGACGGTTCCGTCGGCGCGGTAGACGTGCACGTGCTGGTCCATGGCCGCGGCGATGATCTCCAGGGCGCCGTCGCCGTCGATGTCCTCGAGCACGGGCGCGGCGAACACGCCGTAGTCCAGCTCGAAGCCGGGCGCGGTGTAGGGGATCGTGTCCATGGGGAGCAGGATCGGGAACCCGTCGAGGACCGTGCCGTCATGGTTCCACGCGGCGATCTGGCCGTTCATCGTGGCGACGACCACCTCGAGCGCGCCGTCGCCGTCCAGGTCACCGAAGGCCGGGGTGCCCATCACGGTGTGACGCGCGTCGGCGCTGACCGCGCCCGAGGCCCAGGCAGGCTGATCCACGTGGTTGTCCGCGTGGGCGGGATCGGCCTCGTCCTGCAGGGCCAGCGTCTTTGGCCAGCCGTCCCGCGTCGTGAGGCCATCCGCGGTCACGTCGGCGGCGAAGACGTAGCCGTCGGCGGTGACGTAGAAGACCTCGTCCCGGCCGTCGCCGTCCAGGTCCACGGCCACGGGGGAGGACTCCATCGAGGCGACCGTGCGGAAGGGGAAGCCCGGGAGCAGGTCCGGATCGCGGTGCAGGTAGATCACCTTGCGCATCTCGCCGCGGTTGCCCAGGTCGTCCGTGGCGACCAGCCGCAGGGTCACGGTCCACGAGTTGAGCTTGAGGTACTTGGTCCAGTCGTCGTCCTCGAGGGTGTACGCCTCGAAGGGAGCGGCGGGGTCCAGCGGCACGGTGGACAGGTCCAGCGTACCGAGCACGCCGTCGGTGGGCGACGACTGACCGCTGGCCGAGGCGAACTCGACGAAGTCGCCCTCGTCCGGGTGGATGCCCACGGCGTACTGCAGCGAGTACCCGTAGGAGCTCGCGCGGCGCGCGTCCACGATCCCGGTCACCTCCATCTCGGTCTGGGCGCCGGGATCGATGCTCTGGAACCAGTCGGGGGTGAGCAGGTCCACCTCGGGCGGGATGGTGTCCGGGCTCACCATCTGCACGGCGGTGTAGGCGTTCATCCGGCCGTAGCCGAAGTGGGGATCCCAGCCCGCCTTGGAGGGGTACTTCTCCGGATCGGTCCAGGACTCCTCCACGTCGATGTCGTCCGCCGAGGCCACGAGGATCTGGTAGGTCTCCGACGCGCTCAGCGGCGGGTCGAGGCCGACGTCGCGGGCCCGGGAGACGACCAGGCCGGCCACACCGCCGCCGATGCCCACCGCGGCCGAGGAGCAACCCCAGGTCCCCACGGACAGCACGAGCCGGCCGCCGTAGTTGGTGCAGTTGGCGAAGTTGAGGAAGGTGGTCGAGTCCTCCTCGTCGGCCGCGTCGTGGATGATGGAGTGGGTGCACACCATGTGGTGGTTGTTGGCCGGGTAGTTCTGGTGGAACGCGGCCTCGTCCGCGGCCGAGGCCAGGATGATGACGTCGTTGTCCCACGCGTAGTCGATGGCCTCGATGCTCTGGGTCGTGTTGTTCAGCGTGCCCAGGGCCTCGATGATGACCTCGGCGCCCATGTCCACCGCGTACAGCACGCCGTTGGCGAAGTTGGTGGTGTCGCACACGAAGCTGTCGCCGACGCGGACGTTGAGCAGCATGCAGTTCGGGCAGGCGCCGATGTCGTTGTCCCCGTCGTTGCCCTCGGCCAGAGCCAGCTCCGCCTCCCACGATCCGTGGTCGAAGCGCGTGTCGTCGTAGGGATCGTTGTCGTTCCAGAAGAAGTCCCAGCCGCTGATGTCGTCGATGTAGCCGTTGCCGTCGTCGTCCACGCCGTCGCTGAAGGTCGCGATCAGGTCCGACGGATCGAGCATGTGGTCCGCGGCGTCCACCCCTGCGGTGGCATCGACCCGCGAGTCGCCCTCGTAGTCGACGATGTTGAACACACCGTCTCCGTTGGCGTCGTGGGCGGCCGCGCCCTCCGGCACGGGCAGCTCCGGTGCGTGCAGGTAGTTCTTGCGCAGCAGGTTGTCGTAGTCCCACATGGCGCCGGAATCCAGCACCGCGATGACCACGTCCGTCCGGCCCGTGGTCGTGCGCCAGGCGCGGTCCGCCCAGCAACCCGTGCCCATCGCGTGCTCCTCGGGGCGCACGCTGTCGATCCACTCGTCGCGGACGTAGGACAGCATGGGCCACCACTCCTGCAGGTCGTCGGGGCACAGGTCGGGCCGATCCGCCTCCCCACACTCCGGGAACGTGGGCATGGGGATCTCCGCGCGCGCGCTCGACGCGGGGATCAACAGGAGGACCAGCAGGGCCGGAGCGATTCGGGTCATGGCGATTTCTCCCTCGGAGAACGTCTTCTATCACAGATCGAGGAACGGTCAGAAAACGAAGTGAAATCCACGGGATAAGGGCGGATTCGACCCTTGACACACGTGGGGTCCTGCACTATTCTGTGCACCGGAAACAACAAATATCTCAAGTAATTTCAAGTACTTGGAAACACGAGGGAAGAACAGATGGACAAGCTGCACCGACTGCTCGCGATCCTGGTGGCCCTGCTCGCCGCCTCCGCCCTGGCGACGGTCCCGGCCTGTCGCGGCGGCGAGGACGACGACGACGCGGCCGACGACGACGACGACGACGTGGCCGACGACGACGATGACGACGTGGCCGACGACGACGACGTCTCCGACGACGACGACTACCGCCACGAGCTGACCGTCACCGAGCCGGTCATCGGCGACCTGTCCTGCCTCGGCGAGAACCTCGATCCGCCGCTCCCCGGCGTGGACAGCTCCCAGATCTTCGCCTACGTGCTGGACTTCAGCGACGATGACGCCATCGCCGGCGCCAAGATGCTGCTGTGGTCCGACAACGACCCCAGCGACGAGGGCAACGCCACGTTCGAGTTCAGCGACGGCACCGACCACACCGGCGCCATCACCATCGACGACGGCACCGTCACCTCCTGCGCGCCCTTCGCCTACAAGGTCTGGACCGAGTGGGAGCCCCCCGAGACCATGCCCACCTACCAGATGGGCAACGTGCTCGCCCCGGTCGGCGATCCCGAGTGGAACAACTTCGAGGCGATCTCCGTCAGCTACGCCACCTACCAGATCATCCCCCTGTCCCTGGCCATCCAGCCCGACGAGGCCAAGGGCATCGCGGCCGGTCGTTTCTACGGCTGCGACGGCGAGGCCGTCGAGGGTGCGCAGGTCCTGGTGGTCGACGACGACGGCAACAAGGCCGAGGACGTCTACATCCGCTACTTCGTCGAGGAGCTCCCCGACCGCGACCAGCCCTACACCAGCGAGGACGGCATCTTCGGTGGCATCGACGTGCCCCCCGGCTCCTGGACCATGCAGCTCTGGGGCGTCCTCGACGCCGGCATGCCCGCGTGCCCCCAGGAAGAGGTCGACGGCCGCTGCATGCTCGCCGAGGCCAAGGTCTTCGTGGTGCCCAACTCGGTGAACATCGCCAACGCCGAGATGGTGCCCTACCCGGCCAGCTGCTACGACGACTAGACTCCGCTCCCGCTCCCGCTCCCGCTCCCGCTCCAGCTACCCCTTCCACTTCCACCTCCACTTCCACTTCTGCGTCGGCCTTTCCGGACCGTGGGTAGGGATTCGCTATGGACATGCCGCCCCGTGGATTCTGTGGACGGGCTGGCGCCCGCCCACAGAGACCACAGGCCCTGGAAAGCACGCTGCGCGTCCTTTCCACATGTCCACAGCGACGACGACGAAGACGAAGGGGGGAGGCCTTGGGGGGGAGGGAAGAGGTGGGAGGGGAGGGACGAAACTCGGGCTCTGGCGGGCCAGACCGGGAGTTGTGTACGTCGCAGGCGCTCCTCGTCCCTTCCCCTTTTCCCAGATCCGTCGTCGTCGGCACCGTCCACAGCGCATCCCCCTACCCGTGCTCAGCGCCAGACGCCACCTGCGCTGCCCTCGGTTCCCCCTCCCCTTCTGGAAACCCGGTATGATCCCCCAAACTCGACGGGGAGCATCCCATGTCACGACTGATCTGTACGCTGATCGCCCTGCTCACCCTGGCTGGCGCCTCGACCGCGGCCGCAGAGACCCCCGTGAGCTTCGACCTGCACGGGTTCTACTGGGCTCGGGGCAACTGGACCTGGAACCTGTTCGACAAGGAGATGCCGAACGCACGCGGTTCCTCCTGGGCGCTGCCGTACGAGGAGCCGCACAAGACCTTCTACATGACGATGCGCGGCCGGTTCGAGCCGGAGATCCACATCGGCGAGACGGTGATGGTCAAGTCGAGCATCGACATCCTCGACAACGTGGTGTGGGGCGACAACGAGAACCTGGCGGCGACGCCGGTGTTCGCGGCCAACCCGAGCACCACGCAGCCCGACGGCGACACGGTGGACGCGGTGGAGCTGCGGCGGCTGTGGGTGGAGTGGACCACCAAGTTCGGTCTGCTGCGCATCGGCCGCCAGCCCAGCAACTGGGGCATGGGGCTGCTGGCCAACGACGGGGACGGGTTCGACGACGACTTCGGCGACAACCTCGGCGGGTCCACCTACGACCGGATCATCTTCGCGACGCGGCCCATCGACCTGGTCCGCGGCATCGTCACCGGCATCTCGGGCGCCGAGCCCAGGGGGCCGGAGCAGTACCCGTGGATCATCGCCATCGGGTACGACAAGCTCGTGGAGTCGTCCGCGGAGCGATACCGCTCGAACTTCGCGTGCACCGACGGCGATCCCTCCAACGAGTCGGGCTGCGACGAGTACCCCGACGAGGCCACGTTCCTGTCCGACGACTACGAGTTCGGCTACCGCAACAACCCCATCTGGCTCAGCGACAGCGGCGACGACGTCAACGAGCTGATCCTGGTGTCGGTGTTCAAGCAGGAGGACTGGCAGGTCGGTCCCCGGCACACCATGGACCTCACGGCGGGCGTGTACGCCGTGCACCGCTGGCAGAACGAGTCGGCGTCGGACGTGTGGATCGTCGACGGCTACCTGGACTGGAAGTTCCTGGGCATCTTCGTCGAGGCCGAGGGCTACAAGATCATGGGCACGTCCAAGGCCATCGCCCCCAAGGGCGACATCTTCGACGACCACGAGTGTGATCGCTCCGCCATCCTCGACGGCACCTGGGAGTTCGGCGACGAGTCCAGCTGCAAGGCCGCGAACATCACCGGCTGGGCCATCCGCGCCGGCTACGACCACGACATCTTCACCATCAAGGCCGAGGTGGGCGGCGCCACGGGCGACCCCGACCTCCTCGATCCCGTCTACACCGGCCGCCAGCTGCACCCCGACCACAACGTCGGCCTGATCCTCTACAAGCAGGTGCTGCCCAAGCTCACCTCCGAGGCCTACGCCGACGATCCCCAGTACGCCCCGCTGTTCGCCCAGGGCGGCGTCTACAACAGCGTCTACCTGTTCCCCCGCGTCATCCTCCACCCCATCGACATGTTCGACATCCGCTTCGGCGTCCTGGCGGCCTGGGCCGACCGCGCCGGCGGCAACGCCATCTTGCCGCTGCTCGACGACGAGATCGGCGACGACAAGCTGGTCAACGGCACCTGGGAGGAGAAGGGCCTCGTCATCGAGAACCGCGCCCTCGGCGTGGAGCTCGACACCGCGGTCCATCTCCACTTCCTCGAGGACCACATCGACGTGGCCCTGGAGTTCGGCTACCTCAAGGCCAACCGCCGCCTGCAGCAGGCGCTGCTCTCGTCGTACTCCGCCGAGGACCTCGACGCGAACCCCGCCATCGCCCAGCGACTCTCGAACATCTACACGCTGCAGCTACGGACCGCGTTCATCTGGTAGCGGGCCCGGCAGCGCCGGCCCCTGGGACAGCTGAACCGCGTCGCGCTCAGGGGCTGACCAGCCGGTCGCCGAGGTCCCGCCCGGCGAACCGCGGGTCGCCGGATCGCGTCAAGTAGAGGGGATTGGATGCAAGCAGGACGACGCCATCCGCGGTGAAGAGCTCCGCACGAACCTGGTGGTGCTCCTCTCGCGGCACCACGAACTGGCTGTCGCGCACATCTCCCGAGAGCTCCCTTGTCTCGAAGACCTCGCCGTCCACCACCAGCCGGAGGCGCCACCCGGGCTCCACGTATCCCGTCTCGACGTGCACCACCTGATCGTGCTCGGTGTCGAGGACCTGGCCCATCACGGCTCCCTCCTCGGACCATAGATCGAGCAGCGCCTGCTGGCCGGCGAACGGCACCGGATCGCCGAAGAACACCCGGCCGCCGGCGATCTCCTCGGTGATGGCGCCACGGGACGGCGTGTCGAGGAAGACCCAGGTGACCATGGGATTGGCGAAGTCGGCGGCATCGGCCGTCCAGTGGTTGTCGCTCGAGCCGATTCCCGTGAGCACGTACCCCGCGTCGGCGAGGGTGTCCCAGAACATCAGGTGATGAGCCAGATCCACGTACCGCGCGCGGTAGCCCACCTCGACGGCGTCGCACGACCACGCGTCGTGGGCGATCCAGGTCTCGGCCATCGCCAGCGCCTCCTCGGCGGCCTGGCTCGCCTCCACCGACACGCCCAGGTCGGTGCCGAACGGGTGATCACACAGCGCCAAGTGGCCGTGATCGTGCACGTGCTCGACCGCGTCCTCCAGGGCGACCGGCGCTCCGGCAGCGTAGTCGACGAACGGTGTCGGCGCCGCACCGAGCGGATTGACGTGTCGCCGCTCTTCGACGCCCGTGATCTCCTGGCCCACATAGTGGGTGATCCCACCGAAGCTGTACCGCTGGTCGAGCACCTCCTGCTGGTAGTCCCTGAGGTCGTCGCCCTCCAGGTCCCAGAGGAACGCGAACTCGTCGATGTCCACCTTGGCGCGCACCCCCGATCGCACCCACAGCTCCAGGTCGTAGTGGAGCGCCGACAGGTCGTCCTGCTCGTCGAAGGCCGCCGCGTCGTCCGCCAGCGCCAGGGTGATCTCGTTCCACTCCCGCACACCGAGGGCCTCGACGGGTACGTACAGGTGCGTCGGTGACGACTGGGCCGTCAGATCCTCGGCCGCGATGAAGTACGTGATCCGGTACGGCTCGCCGTCGAGGTTGTTGCTCAGCTCCACGGAGACGAGGAACCGCCAGTCCTCGTGGACGGCCGCGTTCGGCCTGACTTTCAGCCCCAGCGCAAGCCCCGACAGCAGGGGCATGCGCTCGCAGGTGGCGCCGAGCACCTGGTAGCGGAAGCCCACCGACTCCCACGCGGATACCGGGTCGGCCGCCTCCGCGGTCAGCTCCCAGTAGTGGGTCGACCCTTCCGGGCCGCCGCTGCGCACCCTGCTGGCCAGCTCGTGCACGCCGTTGTCCTGCAAGAACAGCCCGTGGGTCCGCGTCTGGGTCAGCAGCTCCACGTCCGCGGTCAACGATCCCTCGTCGAAGTCGAAGCCCGGGGGCCGGTTGATCATCAGCGTGCGCAGGTCATGATCCGACCACCACAACACGTCGATGTCGTACAGCTCCGCCTGGGCCGTGTGGTACGCCATGGTAGCGGTGAACTCGCTCAACGAGCCGTGCAGGTGGGTCTGCACAGCCAGCGGTGCCTCGCGGCCGTCCGCCCCGTCGAAGTCTCCCGGCTCCACCATGGACGCCGCATTCTGCGTGCCGCCGGGCTCGTCGCCGCCGTTCGAGCAGCCGGCGGCGGTTCCCCAGAGCAGGAGAACGATTCCTGGGCCCACGAAGCGAAGGATCTCCACGAGCTTCCCTCCCCAGAAGATGCTGTGCCGCTCAGGATACCAAATGGAGCCACGAACTCTCACGCGGAACGCGCGGGTGCCGCTCGCCCTACGGAGGCGTGCACTGCCCCGAGTCGAACGGCCCGCTGCCGCAGCCCCAGCACTCGACCACACCGTCCTGCCTCAGCCCACAGTTGTGGTACGGCCCGGCCGCCAGGTCCACGAAGGGGCCCGCCCTGGGCTCGCACTGGCCCATGTCCCAGTCCGCCGGCGTACACCCCCAGCAGACGGCCGAGCCGTCCATGCGGATCCCGCACGTGTGCGTCGACCCCGCCGTCACGAACACCAGCAGATCACCCGGGGGCGTGGTCTGCCCGTAGTTGTACGGATCCCCGCCTCCCCAGCACAGCGTGGCCCCGTCCTCGGCGAGACCACAGTTGTGGTTCGTCCCCACCGCCAGCTGTGCCAGCGTCTCCTCCGGGGGCCTGCACTGCCCGTAGTCCAGGCTCTCGCACCCCTGGCACCGGGTCACCCCATCCTCGCCCAGCGCACAGGTGTGGAAGCTGCCCGCACCCACCGCCGTCGACGGCGCGTTGATGTCCGTGCACTGTCCGTCGTCGTTGAACGTCCCGCAGCCCCAGCAGTCCACCGTCGCGTCGTCCGCGCGGATCGCGCACGTGTGGTGCACCCCCGCGTCCACCGCCACGTACTCCCCGGCCGGCGCCGCCGCCTGCCCGTCCTCGTCCGCCCCCCAGCACGCGATCGACCCGTCAGGCCGCAGCCCGCACCCATGGTCGCCCCCCGCCGTGATCCAGGTGAAAGGCCCCGCCGGCACCGCACACTGCCCCGCCGACTCGTCCCCCCAGCAGGTCACCTCCCCCCCGGCGTCCAGCAGACACGAGTGCTCCACCCCCACCGCCACCCGACCCGGCGTCACGAACGACTCCGTGTCGTCGTCCCCGACGTCGTCGTCTCCGCTGCTGTCGTCGTCCCCCACGTCGTCGTCGTCGCCGGCCGTGACGTCGTCGTCGTCGGCCGTGACGTCGTCGTCATCGGCCACCACGTCGTCGTCCCCCGCCGTTGCGCCGCACCCCCCGATCAGCAATCCCAGCGCTGCAAACAGAACCAGAAGCTCCCATCTCATCGCGATCCCTCCTCGATCCCGACGATAGCACCGAATCCCCCTCTACCCGTCCCGCGCCTCCAGATACCGCTGCAGGTCCTCCTCGGCCAGCCCCGTGTAGTTCGCCGATCTCGGGATCGGACACCCATCGCACAACCCGCCGGCGTCCCCGCGCAGGTGCGCATCCCGCAGCTGTCGCATGGAATCGTTCTCCCACCAGATGTCGTGGAACGACGAATCGGCGAGGGTTCCCGGGGACAGGGAGAGCTGGGAATCGCGCGTACACACGGTGACCTGGCCGTTCCAGTGGACGATGGTGGCGAGGAAGGGGCAGGCGCAGGTGACGGGGCCGGTTTTCTGGCCGGACGGGCGGAGTCGGTCGGGGACGAGCCCCTTGGCGCGGTTCACGGCGCGCGCCCGCAGGGTAGGCGTCTCCTCGACGCCGACGCGGCGCAGGACGCGGTCGTAGCGCCGGTTGGCGGCGTCCTGCTTGCGGGGATCGAGGGCGTCGAGCTGGCGGAAGAAGACGCAGTCGCCGGCGCCCTCGGGGATGTTGCGGCCGTGGACGTCGAGGATCTGGCCCATGCCGGCGAGGACGCCGCGCCAGTGGTGGACGAAGTCGACGGCCTCGTGGGTGTTGCCGGTCTGGGGGATGAACTGGAAGGCGACCTCGAGGTCGGGGTTGCGGGCGGCGTGGCGCTGCTCGAGGAAGAGGCGGACGGCGGCCTCGACCTGGGGGTAGAGTTCGCGGCCCTTGACGACGCGGTAGGCAGCCGGGCTGACCGCGTCGAGGGAGAAGTGCCAGCGCTGCTGGACCCCGCGGCACTGAACCACGGCCTCGCCGATCTCCGGGGTGAGGCGGACGGCGTTGGTGTGGACCTCGATGCGGTTGAACACACCGGCGGCGGCGGCCTCGGCGGCGCGCTGGTAGATGGTCAGGAAGTCGGGGTGGAGCAGGGGCTCGCCGAGCCAGAACAGGATCAGGGCGTGGAAGCGGCGGCCCTCCCGCTCGAGCTCGTCGAGGAGCTCGTAGGCGAGGTGGGGGTCCATCTGGCCCCACAGATCGAAGTGACGGTGCTTCTCGGGCTCGCTCTGGATGCAGTGGGCGCAGCGCAGGGGGCAGGCGTTGCCCAGATCGAGGACGAGGTAGGAGCCGGGGAGGTCCACGGGTTGCACGGTCAGCTGTCCTCCCGCTCGCGGCGCTCGGCGCGGCGCCTCTTCAGGTCGTCCATCAACACACGCGATGCGCCGCGGGCGATGACGCGGACGCTGTCCGACTCGCGACGGCGGTAGCAGTCCTGGGTGCAGGCGTGCTGGCAATCGATGACCTTGCGGCGCATGGCGCGGGCCTTGCGCGAGGTCCAGATCTCGCGGACCGGGGTGTGGCGCGCGTCCCCGGCGCTGTCCGCGAGGAAGTCCAGCTTGCTGTCACACATCAGCACCTTGCCGTCGGGGTTGACGTACAGCTCCTTGAAGCCGTTGTAGCACGGCGCGTCGAGGGGGCGGAGCTGGCCGCGGTAGTACCGCTTGAAGTTCTGCAGGTCCTCGGGCGGGTTGACCAGGCGGAAGTCGCCGGCCTCGTCCTCGAACCAGCGCAGGATGCCGTCGATGGCGGCGTCGAAGCGCGGCAGCTCGTCCGGGCCGATCCACATGGGCGAGTCCTTGGACTCCGGGCCGTGCTCGAACAGGGCCAGGACCTGGACGCCGGTGCCGCCGAGGTCACGGATCTGCTCGAACAGGGGGATCAGCTGGTGGAGGTTCTGGGCGTGTGCCAGGGTGTTCAGCGTGACCTGGCGCGGCCACCAGGGCAGGCCGAGCTCGTCCCGGCGCGCGGCCTCCTCGCGGTCGAGCTCGGAGATGCGGGCGATGAACTGACAGGCCTTGTCGAACACCCCCTTGCCGCGGATGGCGTCGTTGGTGTCGGCGAGGCCGTCCAGGGACACGTTGAAGTGCACCATGTTCAACGGCGCCAGCGCGCGGGCGCGGCGTTCGTTGATCAGCGTCCCGTTGGTGGTCACCGAGGTGACCAGCCCGCGGTGGTGGGAGTGCGCGAGGATCTCGAGGATGTCCTTGCGCATGAACGGCTCGCCGCCGAGCACGTTGAAGATGTTGACGCCCCACTCGGCCACCTGGTCGATGAGCGAGAAGGTCTCCTCGCGGGTCATCTCCACGGGGTTGTCGTAGCAGGTGCGGCACATGGTGCAGGTGAGGTTGCACCGCAGGGTCGCCATGTACGACACCCAGTCGGGCTTGACGAAGGGGTGGTTGAGGCGGCGCGACAGGTGGAAGCCCAGATCGCGGCGATACTCGGCGAGGCTTCGGGTCACGCCGGCTCCCGGGATCAGTTTGTGGCTGCGGCCTCGGCTTCGGCCTTCTTCTTGGCGGCGCGCCGGCGGCGGGCCTCGGCGGCCTTGCGCTTGCGCTCGAGCTTCTTGCCGCGCTCGAGGATGTCCTCGCCCAGGGCGTACTGGAGCACCTCGGTCATCTGGTTGACGAAGACGAACTCGAGGTCGGTCTGGATGTCGTCGCTGATCTCGTAGAGGTCCTTGCGACACTTCTCGGGCATGACCACGCGCTTGATGCCGGCGCGGTGGGCCGCGAGGATCTTCTCCTTGATCCCGCCGACGGGCAGCACCGTGCCGCGAAGCGTGATCTCGCCGGTCATGGCGAGCTCGTGGTCCACCTGGGAGTCCGTGAGCAGGCTGGCCAGGGCGGTCATCATGGTCACGCCCGCAGAGGGGCCGTCCTTGGGGATCGCGCCCGACGGCACGTGGATGTGGATGTCCTCCTTTTCGAAGACCTCGTCGGGGATCCCCAGCTGCTCGGCGCGGGACCGCACGAAGCTCATGGCGGCCTGGGCAGACTCCTTCATCACGTCGCCGAGGCGGCCGGTGAGGATCATCTTGCCGTTGCCCTTCATGCGGGTGGCCTCGATGAACAGCAGGTCTCCGCCCGCCGGGGTCCAGGCCAGGCCGGTGGCCACGCCGCTGTGGGCGGTGCGCTCGGCGACCTCCTGGTAGAACTTGATGGGTCCGAGGATCTCCTCGACCTTCTCCAGGTCCACCGAGACCTTGTCCTCCTTGCCCGAAGCCACGTCCTTGGCCACGGACCGACAGACCGAGGCCAGCTCGCGCTTGAGATTGCGCACGCCCGCCTCGCGGGTGTAGCTGCCGATGATCTGCTGGATCGCCTCCAGCTCGAACTCCAGGTGATCCTCGGTCAGGCCGTGGGCCTCGAGGTTCTCCGGGATGAGGAACTTGCGGGCGATGTGGATCTTCTCCTCCTCGGTGTACCCGGGGAGATCCAGCACCTCCATGCGGTCGAGCAGCGGCGGCGGGATGGGCTCCTTGAGGTTGGCCGTGGTGATGAACATCACCTTGCTCAGGTCGAAGGGCACGTCGAGGTAGTGGTCGGCGAAGGAGTCGTTCTGCTCCGGGTCCAGCACCTCGAGCAGGGCGCTGGAGGGATCGCCGCGGTAGTCCATCCCCAGCTTGTCCACCTCGTCGAGCATGAACACCGGGTTGTTGGAGCCGGCCTTCTTGATCCCCTTGATGATCTTGCCGGGCAACGAGCCGATGTAGGTGCGGCGGTGGCCGCGGATCTCGGCCTCGTCGCGCACGCCGCCCAGGCTCAGGCGATAGAACTCGCGGCCCAGGGCGCGCGCCACGGAGCGTCCCAGGGAGGTCTTGCCGACGCCGGGGGGGCCCACCAGACAGAGGATCGGGCCCTTCATGTCCGACTTGAGCTTGCGCACGGCCAGGTACTCGAGGATGCGCTGCTTGACCTTGGCCAGGTCGTAGTGGTCCTCGTCGAGGATCACGCCCGCGCGGTCGATGTCCATGTTGTCCGTGGTGCTCTTGTCCCACGGCAGCTCGATGAGCCAGTCCAGGTAGGTGCGGCTGACGGTGTACTCGGCGGCGCCGGGGCTCATGCGGCTCATCCGCTTGAACTCCTTGAGCGCGATCTTCTCCGTATCGGCGGGCATCCGCGCCTGCTTGATGGCGCGCTGGAGATCGTCGAACTCCTCCTGCCGCTCGTCCACCTCGCCCAGCTCCTTCTGGATGGCCTTCATCTGCTCGCGCAGGAAGTACTCCCGCTGGGCCTTGTCCATCTCGCCCTTCACCTCGGACTGGATCTTGTTGGACAGCTCGAGAACCTGGACCTCCTTGGCGATCAGCGCGATGACCTTCTCGAGCCGCTCGCGCACCACCAGGGTCTCCAGCAGGTCCTGCTTCTCGTCCACGCCGATGCTCAGGTTCGACGCGACGATGTCCGACAGGATGCCGGGGTTGTCGATGGACCGGACCAGGAAGCTGGCCTCGGACGGGATGTGGGGGCTGAGCTCGATGATCTTCTGGGCCTGCTCGCGCAGGTTGAGCAACAGCGCCTCCACCTCGACGCCGCTGAGGGTCTCCTCCTCCAGCAGCTCGATGCGCGCCTCGAGGTACGGCTCGGTCTGGGTGTACTCCAGGATGCGGAATCGGTTGAGCCCCTGGATGATGACGTTGAGCTTGTTGCCCGGCATCTTCACCGACTTGAGGATCTTGACCATCGTCCCGACGGTGTACAGCTCGTCGCCGTCCGGATCCTCCACGGCGCCGTCCTTCTGGGCCACGATGCCCAGGAGGCGTTCGCCGTCCATGGCCGTGTTCACGCTCTCCAGCGACTTCTCGCGACCGACGTTGATGGGGAAGGCCAGCACCGGGAAGATCACCGTGTTCCGGATGGCCAGCATCGGCAGGGTCTGTATACGGCTCACGTTCGCTCCGTCAGATTCAGCTCGTATGGGCTCCACGTCATGCGAATCGTCCGCATCGTGGGTGGTACGTTCCGTTTACAATAGACACGAACCGGGGGGGGTCAAGCCGACTCGGGCTCGCTCTCTTCGGTCGCCTCGCGCGCAGCCTTCTCCGCGGCGCGGACGCGTGCCAGGCGGGCCTTCTGCTTCCTGGAGACCCAGCCGATGGTCTCGGCGATGGAGTACACGCCCACCAGGACCAGGGCCAGCATCGCCAGCTCGGGGAGTCCGAACTCGAAGTAGACCTCTTCGCCCGACATCAGCCCACCACTCCCCGGCCCCGCAACCCGTCGATCTCGTCGTAACTGTACCCGATCTCGGTCAACAGCGCCGCCGAGTGCTCGCCCACGGCCGGAGGCGCTCCCTGGGCGGGGCTCCCAAGCGGAGCCCGGCACCAGGCCACGTCTCCCTCGGACTCCACGGTTCCCCGCGCCAGCGCGTGGGCGTCGGCGGCGGCCTCAGATGGCGACAGGACGGGCTCGACGCATGCGTCGCACGCCGCGAACACGGCCTCCCACTCGGAGCGGCTGCGAGAGGCGATGAGCTCGGCGAGTTCCTCCCGCACCTCGTCGTGCCGCGGATCCGGCAGGGGCATCAGGTCGGCCCACTGGGGCCGCTCGAGGGCCTGGCAGACCTGCAGCCAGAACTTCGGCTCCAGCGCGGCCACGGCCAGGTGCCCCCCGTCCCGGGTACGGTAGACGCCGTACTGGGCCAGCCCGCCGGTGAGCATGGTGGCCCCGCGATCCACGTCCGCCGAGAACCCTCGCAGCGCCTCCAGCGGCGCCACCATGGAGGCCAGGGCCTCGGTCATGGACACGTCCACCCAGATCCCCTCGCCGACCCGCTCCCGCTGGAACAGGGCCGCCGCGACGGCCAGGGCCGCGTGCAGCGCGCCGCTCAGGTCGGCCACCGGGATGCCGGGGATCACGGGGTCACCCCCACCGGGGCCGGTGAGCCACAGCATGCCGGACAGGGCCTCGTAGTTCAGGTCGTGACCGGCCCGGTGGGCTCTGGGACCGTCCTGGCCGTACCCGCTGATGGAGCAGCCCACGAGCCGGGGGTGTTCGGCCAGCAGGTCCGCCGGTTCGAGGCCCATGCGGGCCAGCGTCCCCGGCCGGAACCCCTCCAGCAACACGTCGTACCGGGGCAGGAGGCGGTGGAAGACATCCCTCCCCTCCGGCTTGCGCAGGTCCAGCGAGAGGGACCGCTTGCCGCGATTGAGGACGTGGAACATGGCGCCGTGGGCGCCGATCATCGGGGGCCAGGCGCGGGTGTAGTCGCCCACTCCGGGCGCCTCGAGGCGCAGCACGTGAGCGCCGAGGGCCGACAGCACCCAGGTGCAGAACGGTCCGGGCAGGAGGCGGGTGAGGTCCAGGACGTGGACCCCGCTCAGGGGCTGGAAGGCTCCCGTCAGGTCAGCAACCCCTGGATCTTGATGGCCAGGCCGATGTCGCCGGCGACCCGCAGCTTGCCCATGGAGAAGGCCATCATCGGGTTGAGCTCGCCGCCCATCATCGCCACGAAGTCGGTGTCGGTCATGGTGATGGTGCACTGGGCCTCGCCCTGCTCACCCTCGGTGACGACCGCGGCGCTGCCGTCGCAGTTCAGCGTCCACTTGCCACCGGTGTCGCCGGTGATGTCGAAGATGTAGTTCGCGACCATGCCCTCGACCTTCTCGGGGCTGGCGTTGAGCTTCTCGGGCAGCTTCTGCTCGAAGATCACTTTGGGCGTGATATCGGACATGGATTCTCTCCTCGATGGGGTGCTCGGAACAACGCATCGTCCCCCCTGGGGACACACCTGTCAAGGGAGGCGCCCCCTTCCCAGAACCCACTCCCGCCCGCCATACTGCGACCATGAGCAACGGCCCCCTGAACGGTCGGTCCGCCGGCCTCACGCGGCTGCGGCGGTTCATCCATCATCCGGTGACGGATCTGGTGGTGATGCTGCTGATCCTGGCCTCGGTGGTGGGCATCGTCCTGGAGATCCTGCTCGAGCCGAGCCACGCGCGGGACGTGCTGTCCCGGATCGGCGACGTCTTCACCGGCCTGTTCGCGGTGGAGCTGACCGTCCGGTTCGTGGTGGCGCCGTCCAAGGCGCGGTTCTTCCGCACCTACTGGATCGACATCCTCGCCATCCTGCCGCTGATGCGCGCATTCCGCATCCTGCGCCTGCTGCGCCTGCTGCGCCTGTTCCGCTTCGGAGTGATGCTCGACCGCCGCGTGACCCGGTTCACCGGGCTGTTCCGCCGGGGCCTCGAGGGGTACATGGTGGTGCTCTTCGCCATCATCACCTTCGTGCTCGTGGGCGCGCTGGCGATGACCATCCTCGAGGGGCACACCAACGCGTCGTTCGGCTCCTTCGAGCAGTCCATCTGGTGGGCGGTGCTCTCGCTGATCGCGGGCGAGCCCATCGGGGGCGAGGCGAGCACCGGCGGCGGCAAGGTGGTGCAGCTGGTGGTGATGCTGGGCGGGGTGACCATCTTCGCCATGTTCACCGGTACGTTCACCGCCCTTGTGATCCGCGTCCTCGGCGACCGGACGGAGGAGATCAACATGGAGATCGAGGATCTGGAGGGGCACGTCCTGCTGTGCGGCTGGAAACGGGGCAGCGCCGGGCTCATCGCCGAGCTCCAGGTGGATCCCGCCATCCGCGCCGCCGGCATCGTGGTGGTCTCGGAGCAGGCCAACGAGCCCGACCTGGCCTCGGCCGGGGCCACGCCCGACCGGGTGTACTTCCTGCGTGGCGACCACACGCGGGTCGAGGTGTTGCGCCGCGCGGGCGTCGACCGCATGGGCATGGCGATCATCGTCCCGGACAAGCTGACCAACCTCTCGGACCAGGACCGCGACGCGCGGTCGGTGCTCACCGCCCTGGTGATCGAGAAGCTCAACAGCGAGGCGTTCGTGGTGGTCGAGCTCCTCAACCCGGACAACGAGGCGTACCTGCGCATGGCGGGCGTCGAGGAGGTGCTGGTC
This sequence comes from uncultured Rickettsiales bacterium, assembly GCA_964425605.1. Lineage (GTDB taxonomy): Bacteria > Myxococcota_A > UBA796 > UBA9615 > CAYRNR01 > CAYRNR01. The sequence continues at coordinate 23,719 of CAYRNR010000115.1, forward strand.
GCCGACCGCCACACGGGCCGCCTGCTGGGGGTCGCCTCGCGAAACCGCGGGCTCATGGCCACCATCCGCGAGCTGCTGACCTCGCGGTACGGCAACCAGTTCTTCAAGCTGCCCGTCCCCGACTCCTGGACCGGCCGCACCATCGGCGACCTGTTCGCGGAGATGAAGACCCGGCACAACGCCACGATCATCGCCGTGGAGACCCCGGGGCCGGACCACGGCGTGCAGGTCAACCCCTCGCCGGAGACGGCGCTCAGACCGGGCGACAAGCTGGTGTACGTGGCCGGGTCCTGGATAGACCCGAAGAAGCTGTAGGGGGGGCGCGGCCTAGACGCGTCGGCGGATCAGGAGCAGCGCGCCCAGCGCGAGGGCCATCAGCGAGGGGGTCGCGGTGGCGGCGTCGGCGCGGCAGCCGCAGCCTCCAGCCACATCCTTCTCCCCGGCGGCGACGGCGTCGCCGTCCACAATGTCACCGCCGCAGTCCAGCTCCTCGTCCACCACGCCGTCGCAGTTGTCGTCGCGGCCGTTGCAGACCTCGGTCCCGCCGGGGAAGACCGCGGCGTCCGAGTCGTTGCAGTCGGCCGTGTCCCCGCAGGCCTTGAAGCCGTCGGCGTCACCGTCGAAGCCCTCGTCCACCTCGCCGTCGCAGTCGTTGTCCGCGTCGTCGCAGACCTCGGCCGCGCCCGGGTTGAGGGCGTCGTCGGCGTCGTCGCAGTCGCCGCCGCAGGTGCTGTACCCGTCGGCGTCCGCGTCGAAGCCCTCGTCGGTGTCTCCGTCGCAGTCGTCGTCCCTGCCGTTGCACACCTCGTCGGCCTGCGTGTTGACGCTGGCGTCGAGGTCGTTGCAGTCCTCGCCGCCCGTGTCCACGCTGTCCTCGCCGTCTCCGTCCGCGTCCACGGCGAGGGCCGTCGTGGGCACGAGGACCAGGCCCAGGGCCAGCAACCAGCTCAGTCGGATCATGGGATGTCCCTCCGCGCCGCCGGGCTGTGCAGCGGCCGCGACGATTGTACCAGGACCGGGTTCGAGGTCGACCGCCGAGTGACGGTTCGGCCCCTCACTGTTGCACCAGCGACTCCCAGCGTTCGAGCTCGGCCAGGCGCCGCCCGATCTCGTCGGCGCCCAGATCCGCTGCCACGGCGGCGGACAGGGTCTTGAGGGTGTTGTCGGCGCGCGATGGCGGTTCCAGGAAACGCCGGGCGTGGCCGATCTCGGCCGCGGCCGCCTTGCGGTTCGACGCTCCGGGGGACGCCTCGAATGCCTGGACCGCCCTCAACGCCTGGCCGTCGAAGCACCGATACACGCGGCCGGAGAGGTCCTGCAGGGTGTAGGCGTCGGCGGAGAGGGCCTCGGTGTGGTCGCGCAGCAGGCCGTACTGCCGGTCGCACTGCTCCCCCTCGGGCAAGGCGCGGATGGCATCGGCCGCGGCCTGCACGGTGGGGGACCGGGCGCCGACCACGGCGTCCGCGGGCACCAGGGGCGACGCCTCGACGTCGCGCCGCGAGGACGATCCCTTGGGCAGCAGGAACCCTGCGGCGGTCACCAGCAGGGCCACGAGCAGCACCGCGAAGAGCAGCCCTATCCCGGCACCCGCGAGGAGGATCACCTTGTTGGGACCGCGCTTCTTCGACTGGATGCGGGCGACGCGCACGGGCTCCTGCACCGCCACCGGGGGCCTGTCGGGCGGAATCTCCTGGGAGGGCGGAGGAGGCGCGCCGGGTCCCGTGGGCAGGGAGGCGGCCCGGGCCACGGGCGGCGCGGGCGCGGCTGCGATCTGCTCGTTTGCGGCCTCTCCGACCGGCCGGGTGCGAATGGTGTCCCCGGGGCCGAGGCGTTCGGTGGGCTCGCTGCGCTTGCGCGCTGCGTCCACGATGGCGGCGGCCAGCTGTGGATCGATGCGCTCGGTGGGGTCGTCCTCGGAGTCGCGCCCGAGCTCGTCCGCCGAGGGCTCGTCCACCGACGGTTCGTCCACCGATGACGCCTCCGCGGGCGCCGGGGTCTCCACGGACGCCTCGTCACCGTCGCTCGACGCCTTCAGGCGGGCCGCCAGGCCCACGGCGCTCTCTTCCGGGGCCAGGGCGACCGAGTCCGGCAGGTCCGTGGCGTCGGAGTCCGCGCCCACGGGCCGGCTCTCCAGCGTGTCCCCGGGCCCGAGCTTCTCGGTGACCGGCGGCCCCTCCAGGGTGTCGGAGGTGACCAGCGCCTGGAGCTCGGTGGTCAGCGAGCCGATGTACCCCTCCCGCGCGGCCGCCTCCACCGCGGCTTCGCGGGAGCCCACGTGCACCACCTGCACCGTGACGTTGTCCTTGCCGCCCCGCTCGTTGGCCAGCTCCACCAGGCGGATGGCCGCCTCCACCGGCTCGTTGGCCAGCAGCAGCGACAGGGCGTCCCCCTCCGGCACCATCCGGTAGAGGCCGTCGGAGCACATCAGCAACATGTCGCCGGGCTCGGTGGCCAGGGGGTTGGGAGCGCACTCGGGCTCCCACTGCTGATCCATGCCCAGGGCGCGCGAGAGCTTGTGCGCGTCGGGGTTCTCCAGCACCTCTGCCGGTGTGGAGAGGCCGCGGTCCACCAGCTCCCGGCCGACGGTGTGGTCGCGGGTGATGGCGCTGATCTGGCCGTCGCGGACCAGGTAGATGCGGCTGTCGCCGACCCACGCGTAGTGGGCCACCCCCGGGGTGACGTACAGGGCCACGACCGTGGTGCCCATCCGCGCGCGCCCGGTGGAATCCCCCTGGCGCGCCATGATCCGCTCGTGCGCCGTGGCCAGGGATTCCAGCAGCCGCCGCGAGGGATCGATGGCCGTGGAGTTGCGGAAGCTGTCGAGGATCGACTTGACCGCCAGGCGGCTCGCCACGTCCCCGCTCTGGTGCCCCCCCATGCCGTCGGCCACCACGAACAGCCACCCGTGTCCGACCTCCTCGGACCCGTACGCGTCCTCGTTGACCTCGCGCACCATGCCGGTGTCCGAATAGGCGGCGTGGACCATGTTCGAGCTGGCTTCGGTCTCGGGCATCCCAACATGCTACGAGGAACAAACTGCGCGCGCCAGGGGCGGCGGCAATCCTCTCGGGCGAATGGGGGGGTTTTCACGGGGGCGCGGACAATGGATACTGTGCGAGCCTGGCTTCGCCGGGGTGGAGGATTCCATGCTTCGCGTCTTGCCGTGGGTCGCAGGTCTGTTGCTCGTCTCCTGTCAGGGGCAGGTGGAGCCCGAGATCATCTACGACCCCTTCGGTGTGACGCTGCACCTCAACCTGGCCGGCGACGACACGCTGATCGACGACATCGACACCCTCCGCGTCACGCTGCACTACTCCAACGGCAAGGAGGAGATCTCCAGCTGGGACTGGTTCGACTCGGAGTCGGCGCTGGTGATGGAGGATATCGAGCGCGGCGAATCCGTGGTCTTCCTGGCCGAGGGGCTCGTGGGCAACGACGTGATCGCGTCTGGCCAGAGCGAGCCCGTGGACGTGCCCGGCGAGGAGGAGGCCATCGAGGTCTGGGTGCTGTTCCGGCGCCACGGGGCTTTCCTGCAGCTGGACGGCGGCTCCGGCGACCCGAGGATGGGCCACGCGGTGTTCGCCGTGGACGACGGCGGCGCCGTGGTCATCGGCGGAGAGACCGGGGAGGGATACGCGCCCATCAGCCGGCTGGCCACCACCCCCACCGGGGGCTACACCCTCGAGCCCGTCGACGATGCGCCGCCCGTGTCCGGCTTCGGCGCCGCCATGATCCGCGAGGGCGACCTCGCGGGCCAGATCCTCGTCGCGGCCGGGGCCGAGACCATCTCCGATTTCGAAGGAATCACCGACCTGTATCACATCTGGGATCCAGCGACGGGGTCGTACACGTCCCAGAACGAGAACCTGCTCTCGTCGAGGTTCATGGGCACGGCGACCGCCCTGGGCAACGCGGGCGGCGACGGCAAGATCGTGTTCATCGGTGGCGTCGAGGAGTACGAGAACATCACCGGCAGCATCAACTTCTCCAACAAGGTCGAGTCCCTCGATCCGGCCAGCGGGGTGATGGAGACCCTCACGGTGCTGAACAACCGCTGGCTGCACTCCGCTGTGGCCTGGGGGCCCGACGTGACGGTGTTCTGCGGTGGATACGACACCGGGCTGAGCAACCTCTACGCCCAGGACGGTTGCGACACGTACACCGCCTCGGACAACAGCTACGCGCGCGGTGACGGCGTCCTGCAGGAGGGCCGCGCGGGCCACGGCGTCGTCGTGATCCCCGGTCACAACGGCGATCGCATCCTCGTGGTCGGCGGGACCGACGCCGAACACACCTTCGTCCCGTCGGTCTGCTCCCTGCCCGACGAGGTGGACTCCGTCGTCGACACGGCAGAGATCCTCGAACAGATCGATGGCGAATTCGTCTCGACGGACGTCATCGACATGATCCACCCGCGTCTGATGCCGCTGGTCCTGCGACTCCCCGACGAGGGCCGCGTGCTCGTCTGCGGCGGCTACGACGGCAGCATCTACCGCAACGACTGCGAGTTCTTCAACGAGGGTGACACCCCCACGTTCACCATCGCCGAGGGCCTGGTGCTCCCGCAGGCCGTCAACGCCCTGCAGGGCGCGGTGCTCGACGACGGCTCCGTGTTGCTGGTAGGCGGCCACAAGGGCGGCTGCGAGGCCGCGAACCAGGCCGTGCTCTACACCCCCTGATCCTCAGAACCAGGGCAAGTTCACGCGATCGTCCAGCCGCGTCAGCCCCGCCATCCTCGCCGCCCGCCGTGCCTCGACCATCTCGTCGCCGGTGACCCGCCGGCACAGCTCCGGGAATCGCCCCGCCCCCGCGCACGGGCGGTACTGATCCATCAGGTTGACGTAGGTCTCGGTGGACAGCTCCTGGGCGATGAACTCCATCGTCCGATCGGTCCCGGCCAGGTCGCCGGGCATCACCAGGTGACGCACGAGCAGCCCCCGAGTGGCGATCCCCTCGTCG